>NZ_JCAFSR010000001.1:0-653320 GCF_059369475.1 Stenotrophomonas sp. YJH_SMC_65 | reverse complement strand
CACCACGTGGGTGATCAGGCCTTTGACGTCCTCGTTGAGGAATTTCTGCAGGTTGCTGCCGAACATCGCCATGCTGGTGGCAACGCTCACAATCAACGCCGCGCGCGCCATATTGGTCACCAGCACCATCATGGAGTCGCGGCTGCGGCCGGTGACGATCCGGAAGCCCTGGATCAGTACCCACAGCGTCATCAGCACCAGGGCAATGCCACCGACCCAGGACATCATGCGCCCCATCAGGTCGATGCCGTAGTCACTGATCCTGTCGCGCAGGTAATCCATGATCAGCTTGAAGAAGACGAAATCGCCGATCGACTGGACACGCACAGCGTAGCCCAGCAGATCCTGCAATCCGCCTGAGAAATCAAAGTTGGCCAGCCACCTGATCGTCATTTCCACAATCCCTTGGTAATTCCGTTACTGCATGAAATGCCGCATTGCTTTGCAGCGCATGTCTACGTATTAGCGGCCTGAAATCACTTGACGCTGAGCGCGGCCTTCAGTGCGGTGGTCTTGACCATGTCGCTGATCAGCTGCTTGGTCGGGTCCCCCTTCAATGCGGCCTGCGCCACCACCTTCTGGTTGGCCTCCATGACCTCGATATAGGCATCATAGGATTTCATCCGTGCTTCCCAGCTCTGGGCAAGTGCGGCAATGTCATTGGCGGTGCGGAGCGATTCGCTGTCGGCACCCTGCACGGTGCCCTGATCGTTGTTGGTCAGGCGGATCTTGAGGATGCGGGTCAAGGAGTTGTTGATGCGCGGAACGGTCTGGGTCAGGAAATCGATCGCGTCGTTGTACTTGCGGTTCTGCATCATCCGGATGTTGACGCAGATCTGCATCTGCTGCTCCTTCACATCCGCCTGCGGATTGAACACGAACACCTTGAAGGCGGACTCCAGGCTGAAGTCCAGCGCCTTGCCGCAGGTTTCGGCAACCAGATAGTTCGGTGCCACCGGCACCAGCGGCGCGCTGTCGGGCATGCCGAAGCTGTTCACCGCCGCCTGCACCTGGATCAGCGCCTGGCGATACTGCTCCAGCGTGCGGATCCAGCGGGTGTTCTGCTCGACGTACTCGGCCGCGTCCTGCGCTTTGGCCGCGTAGACGGTCGCCTCGGTCTTGTAGGTGTTGATCTGATTGAGCAGGTGCTGGATGAGGCTGGTACCGGTCTCCTGCACGGGAATCCAGGCGCTGACATTGCCGGTGCCGAGCGCCATCATGGCTGCCACGGTCATCGCTGCAAGATGGGGCGCGCGGCGGCGGGGCGAGGAAGCTTGCTTGGTATTGTTCATATCAGTCTCCATTGATCGGAACTCGTAGTCTTCGGGCAGGCCGTCTCGCGGATCAGGTAACAGTGTCGCGCGCTGCGACAGCCGCCTTGCCCGAGCCCTTTCGATTCTTGTAGAAATCTTCAAGCCACTGTTCCGGCGTCAGCTCATCCACCGTCACCCGTGCGCGTACCGCAGCTGTCTGCAATACCCGATGCATGATGTCGATGTTGTCAGTGGACGCCGAGATCACCGACAGAATGTCATCCATGCCGCGCAGGTTGAGCTGGCACACACTGGACGCGTGACCCTGCTTGACCAGGAAGCAGCGCGAGCGCTCGTCCAGGGCAGTGACCACCTTGAACTCGGCCTCGGTCAGCTTCAGGCCGTCCATGTAGTCGCTCTTGCTGGCGTTCGGGTTCGGCAGCAGGATCAACGTGGCAGTCTGCTCGATCAGCGCTGCCGAGATGTCGCTCTTCAGCGCGTCCTCCGGGCTCTGCGTCGCGAAGATGCCCAGGCCATTCTGCTTACGAATGGTCTTCTGCTTGTTCTTCGCGAACTCCTTCAGGCCACCTTCGCCATCCAGGATCTTCCAGAATTCGTCCATCACGTAGATCAGCGGACGACCATCGATCAGCGACTCCAGGCGGTGCAGCAGGTAATTGATGACCGGCACGCGCACTTCGGGGTTGTCGATGATGTCGGTGTAGTCGAAGCCGATGATGTTGGCCTTGCTCAGATCAACGGTGTCGACCGGATTGTCGAACACCCAGCCCAGCGAATTGCC
Source organism: Stenotrophomonas sp. YJH_SMC_65 (assembly GCF_059369475.1). Taxonomy (NCBI): domain Bacteria; kingdom Pseudomonadati; phylum Pseudomonadota; class Gammaproteobacteria; order Lysobacterales; family Lysobacteraceae; genus Stenotrophomonas; species Stenotrophomonas sp. YJH_SMC_65. The sequence goes on along the minus strand of NZ_JCAFSR010000001.1, from coordinate 651,265 downwards.
CGAGGTCCAGCGGCGCATGCGCGCGTAGAGGCCATCGTCACCCATGTTGGGCAGGCTCTTCTGGAAGTTGGTCATGCTGCGCAGGTGCATCGGCGTATCGAGCATGCTTTCCACTGCGCGGTAGATGTCCTCTTCCTCGCGGGCGCTGTACTCACGCTTGCCGGCCAGCACCTTGATCAGGTCGGCCAGGAACTGCACGTTGGCTTCATTGTTCTCGCACTGGAACGGGTTGAAGCCGGTCGGCGCGCCGTTCTCCAGGGCCAGATAGTTGCCACCGCAGGCACGGACGAAGATCTCCGCACCACGATCCTTGTCGAAGAAGAAGATGGTCGGCGACGGCTCGTACTTCTGCACCTGGCTGAGGAGGAAGTTGATCAGCGCGGTCTTACCGGTACCGGACTTGCCGATCACCATGGTGTTGGCGATCGCCTTCTCGCCCAGCGAGTTCTCCGACGGATGGGTCGCGTGGAAATTGAAATAGTACGGCTGGCCGTTGGTGGTCTGCAGCGTGGTGACGCAGTCGCCCCACGGGTTATTGTGCTGCTTGCCGGTCGCGAAGTTGTGCAGCGGCGACAGGCCCAGGAAGTTCAGCGAGCTGACATTGGCCAGGCGGGTGCGATAGCGCCAGTTGGCCGGCAGCTGCGAATAGAAGGACGAGGTGACCGCCAGGTCTTCCTTGGTCGACACGAAACCCGCATTGGACAGCTCGGCGCGCGTCGTGGCCACGTTCTGCGACAGTTTGGCCTGGCTGTCGCCGTAGACCGTCATGATGAAGTGGTACTCGCCCAGCACGAAATTGCCCGACGACAGCTGATCCATCGCCTGGTCCAGCTCGACGATCTGGCTGACCGCCTTGTCGCCGGAGGAGATCATCATGCCCTTGGTGCGGTCGAGCACCTTGAGCGCGTCCTGACGCCCCATCGGGCTGAACGAATGGGTGATGACGTACTCGTAGTCCAGGTACTTCAGGCCGTTGAGAATGCCCGGGTAAGTGCCCTCGGCATACTCCTTGATGTTCAGGATGGCGCCGAAGTGGTTGGCACCGTTGGGGGTATTGATGACGAAGTCACCGGTCTTGGCCGAGAACATATGGCGGCTGACCGGCAGGTAATCCTTGATTGGCGCCGACAGCACCGGCACCGGTTCGTCGATGCGATTGATCAGGTAACCGAACAGCTCCAGCGTTTCCGAGAACACCACGCCGTTCTTGGCCTCGTACATGCCCAGGCGATACGGCGCATAGTCTCGGATGACGGCCTCGACGTTGCCGGCCAGTTCCATCAGCTTTTCGACTGCCTGCTCCTGCTCCGCGCGCAGCTTGTCCACGTTCGCCGACTTTTCGACGAAGCGCTTACCCGCCACCACGGGGCGATAGATCATGGTCAGGTACAGCTCGTTCTGCATGATGCGCTGCGAGGACAGCATGCCCATGTACTGGTCGGACACGTCCTGGTTGAAGCGCTGCTTGTAGATGCTCTTGCCCTTCAGCGTGCGGCGACGACGGATGTCATGCACCCAGAACGCCACGTTCACGAAGTCGGGTGCACGCAGCGTCTGCAGCAGGCGGTTGAACGTGTTATGGCGATGCTCAAGCTCCCATTCCTCACGGCCCACGAACGGCAGCCCTTCCAGATGCCAGGTCAGCAGGTAGTCGCCGCCCGTGGTCTTGACCACGTTCGGGGCGACGTGCGACGACAACGGGATGAACTCACTGATGGATGTGTCAGGGCTGAACATACGACTGCTTCCAAAGAGGTACTGCCAAGAAGTTTCAACAGACCCGACGGGCGCTTGCGCCCGCCGGGCCGGATCCGGACCTCAATCCATTCGGGCCGGCTTGTCGCGGTAATGGTTGGGGTTGAACACCCACATGCCATCGTGTTCCTGCACGTTGCGGACTTTCAGCTTGAACATCAGGCGCAGGCCCAACAGGCGGAAGATCATTTCGTCACGCTTGGCCATCTGTCGCATGATGAAGACCGCCACCGGGATGGTGAGCAGGAACCAGAAGTTCGTGTACATGCTGAGCAGCAGCAACCCACCTGCCACCATGAAAAATGGCAGGTAGGGCACGCCCAGGAACATTGCTGGGCGCGTGCAGCCGCGGAACACGACGTTCTTATGCACTGTAGTACTGGATTGCGTTGTTGATCAGGTAGTAGGTGCTGCTGCCGCCACCGCACTTGCCGTCGCTGCCGTCACCCAGCAGCATGCGCGCGATCTGGCCCGCAGCGCCGATCAGCACGCCGCCGATCAGGATCGGTGCAACGTCGGCGATGCGCTTGTGCGCGAAGGCGATCTGATAACCGGCGAAGATCACCGCGATGGTGACCACGGCGATCGAGGCGATGTTCAGCAGGCCGTTGATGTTGTTGAAGAAGCCGCACACCTTCTTGTCGGTGCCGCCGAAGTCGACGGCACCGTTGGCGAAGACCTGCGGGGCGAACATGGCGCCGACGAAGATCGTGGCCATCAGCAGGGTCTTCAGCGTGCGCTGGGCCTGGACGAGGTCGAGATTGGATCGCTTCATGGATTGATTTCCTTGTTGATGGACTAACACAACTGAATCGGCCAGCCGGGGGACTGGCCGCACCACGACTTCGTCAGAACACGAAGGCCGCATCCCCTGCGGGAATCTGTTGCACCGGTGCAGCCTGCACCGGTGCGTTGAATGAATTGTCGCCACCGGCGACAGGCTGGTTGCGCTCGCTCCAGGGCCGCAGCATCACTGGCCCCTCATTGCCGGCGCCAGCAGCACTTGGCAGCTGCTGCGGCATGGCCATCGCCTGTGCAGCACCCTGCTGAGGCAGCTGCTGCGGCATGCCACCGGCCTGTTGCTGGGGATAGGCGGGCCCTTGGCTGGGCTGCGCCTGAGGCTGCATCATCCTGTCCACTGAACCCAGCACCACCTTGGACAGCGCCTGGTCGGCGAGATTCAGCAGGCTGCCCCGCGCCATCGCACCGGTGGACGGGTACACGACATAGGCGCGTGCGGGATCTTCCGACGGCACGTACACCGGGCCATTGGACTGCGCAACGATGCGGGCCTGCGCCGGCGAAGCCAGCTGCGGGTGATGCTCGACCTTCACCGCGCGGCGCTCCCCCCGACTGACCACGTCGATCGGTGCGACACCATTACTGGCGACCTGCTGCCCGCGGCGGATCGAGTCGTAGATCTTCTGCACGTAGCCATGACGGAAGCCGGTCTCGAAATTGCCCGAGTAGTAGCAGCTGAACGACTTGCCCCAGTCACCACCGGAGCGCTTGTAGCACTCGGCGAGGATGCGCGAACCTGCCTGCAGGTTCGGGCACTGCTGGAAGGCCTTCTCGTAGGAATCCAGGCCGTACTTGCCCAGGTTGTAGCGATTGACCTGGGCCAGCCCGATCGAGAAGTTGTAGCCCTTCTCTTCCAGCATGCGCACCGTCGCCAGTGCTTCATCCAAGGCCTTGGGCTGGCGCACCAGTGCACCGCCAACCACGCCGATCGCGTAGGGATTGCGCGACGATTCGACGTTGATGACGTGCTGCATCACCTCCATCGATACGGCCATCTCCGGGCACGCCATCATTTCCAGTCCTGGCAGCATCCTTCAGCCCCCCTGCCCCTGGGCACGCCCAGGATTGAAGTCGATGCCGGTGATGTAGCGCGAGCCGGCATGCGCCTTGATATGCACGACGATGTCGATGGTCATCATCAACAGTCGCTTGATCACGTTGAATTCCAGGCCCGAACCTTCGGTCGAGGCCTTCACCATCAGCGCCAACTGGTCCCAGGTCTGCTCCGGGCTGCCCGCATGGCAGCTGGTGATCGAACCCGGATGACCGGACGCGCAGTTGCGGATGAAGTAGAACGCCTCGTCACCGCGCAGCTCGGCCAGGATGATGCGTTCGGGCTTCATGCGCAGGCAGGCTTCCATGCAGCTCTTGGCGCTGACATTGCTGGTGCTTTGTCCACCCTTGGAATACAGCAGGTGCACGACGTTGGGCTGGGTCAGGAACAGTTCGCGCGCGTCCTCGATCGTGACCAGGCGCTCGCTGTCCGGGATATGGTTGACCAGCGCCTTCATGAAGGTGGTCTTGCCGCTACCGGTCGCACCGGATACCACGATGTTCTTGCGGTACATCACCGCACGCCGGAAGAACTCGGCGTACTCGCGCGAATGGCGCAGCTCCAGCAGCTCGCGATCCTGCTCGCTGATGCTGCCATCACTCTCCAGGATCTGGTTGAAGAAGCCATCTTCGTGATACTGGCTGAGCGACTTGGTGTGCTTGGACGGCAAACGGATGGTGATCGACACCTTCCCTGCATCACATGCCGGCGGAATCACGAACTGCGCACGCTGGCCGGTGGGGAACGTGAGCGACACGACCGGATCGGCATCGGTGATGCGCTGGCCGGTGTTGCTCTCGTTCACCACCGCCGTGCAGAACTGCCGGGCCCGCTCGAAGGTCAGGCTCGGCACGTCCACCCGCTGCCACCCGGCCCGCGTTTCCAGGTACAGCTCACCGGGACGGTTGATGCAGATTTCCGTCACTTCCGGGGATGTCATGTACTCGGCGATGCCCAGCACTTCGTACTGATAGCGCAGGAAATCGCTGGAGACGAGGGCCAGGGGTGACACTTCAGCGTCCATGATCGTTCGTTGGGTTACCGGCGGGGGTGCAGCACGTTGGTGAAGTCGACGTCCTTGGCAACGTAGACGTTCACGATCGTGCCCTGGTTGATGGTGACGGTCGGCGGACGACGGTTGCTGCTGAGTGCCTCGTTGGCCAGGCGCTCCATCGTGCGTGCGGTAGCACTCTCATAGGGCGACTGCACCGTCATGCCGTTATTGGCGATGGTGGTGGTCTCCGGACCGTGTTCGGCGGCTGCGTACTTGAAGGCATCGGAAATCAGGCTGATCATCAGCGCCGAGGCGATACGGCTGCCCCAGTGCGCGCTGTACTGGCCCGGATGACCGGCGCCACCCAGCTGATCCACGCCCGGGCTGGACATCGCAACGTCGATGCCATTCGGAGTGGTGATGCGATCCCAGATCACTTCCACGCGCTTGCCCATCGGACCGCCGCCGTAGGCGCCATAGATCTTGGAGCCCTTCGGCAGCAGCAGGTTGCGACCGTTGATCGAGTACACCGGCTCGGTCAGCAGGCACGAGGTATAGCCGGCGAGATCGGTGATGATTCGGGTTTCCAACACGCAACGCAGGTAGGTGCCACGCACCAGCAGCGCGTCGGGGCTCTGGATGTAGGTGGCGCTGGAGACATCCTCGACGTCCGGGCCGCGGCGAACCTTTGCCGGCGCCGCCTGATTGTTGGGCAGCTGGGCCAGCATGGCACGGGTGTACTCATCCATGCCGCGGCCGCCATTGCCCCCGTTGCCATCCTGTCCATCACCACCACCCACCCCGCTCCCGGAGCCGATGCGGCGGTCCAGCAAAGTCGGGCCACGGTCCATCTCGCGCGCCGAATCGGACTGGGGAACGAACAGCGGGGTGGAATCCAGCGGCGGCGGCGGTAGCGGCGGCGTCATCGGAATCGGATCAACCGGTTGCATGGCCTGGGAGGGCACCGGACTCGTCTGCACGGCGTCCGGCAGAGTCGGCGTGGACACACGCGCGACTTCCGGCACCTTCTGTGCAGCGTCCTTGTCATCCTGGCCCTTGCGGAACAGCAGGAAGCCCATGGCCACCAACAGCAGCACGATGCCACCGAGGAACAGCAGCGCCTTGCGGTTCAGCCGCTGCTCTTCGGCCGAGCGCAGCTGCGGCGCGGCCGCGTCCAGATCCGGCGCCGGCTCGGCCTGGGCCGTGCCGAAATAGGGATTCGACGGCGCGTCCGCGGCACCCTGTGCGCCGTACGGGCTCTGGCTCTCGTCGCGTCCGTTGTTCGGGTCGTTTCCGGGAGTGTTCTGCTGGCTCATTTCTTCACGTTCCTTCGCAGGCCGACGACGAAGTCGCCGTGGCGGATGACCAGGTACGGGTGCGTCCCGTGCACGATCAGCGTATTGCCTTCAACCGTGGTGTTGACCACAAAGTCTTCACCGTATTCCGTTTCACGACCAAACACGGCCGGGAAGATGCCGGTCTTGTATTCCGGCGAGTTCGGCAGTTTCAGGTAGGTGAAACGGCCATCGTCATAGGCGTTGACCGGGATCAGCCACCCCATCTTCTTCGCCTTGCTGGTCGAATAGGAGTAGTTGAAGTTGTACTGCCGGTCCTTGGCCAGTTCCGAGCTCAACAACGGCTTGGCCTCTTCCTCGACCGCTTCCTGGGCGACGCCGAACACGGTGTCGTTCGGATAGACGAAGGCGATCTTGTACTGCACACCGGCACGACGGGCCTGTTCCAGCTGGCGCCAGTCGGTGGCCACCACCTTCAGCTCGAAGATGTAGGAATGGGTCTCGGTGCGCACCATCATGTTGGTGTCGACGTCGACGTTCTTCGGCTTGAGGTAGAACACGTTCTCGCGACGGGTCAGTTCCCAGCCGCTGCTGAAGCCGGTGCTGTAGTCGAGGATCTTCTCGTTCGGGCTCAACTCGATCTGGGTGGTCAGGCCCAGGCCGGTGCGAACCGGATAGATACGGTCCTTCTCGTACTCGTAGTGGTCAACCGCCTGCGCCATCGCCGCTGCTGAGAACAGCAACGACAACATCGACAGCAGCGCCAGCGCGCTTCCCCTGATATTTCGACTACTCATCGGTTGCTTGCTCCATCAGCAGTTCCGGTGGAATTGTTCTGCGCCGGCCTCATGGCCGGCTGTCCGGGCATGACCTGCCCCGGCATTGCTTGCCCCTGCACCGGCTGACCCGGCATGGGTTGACCCTGTACCGGCTGGCCCGGCATTGCCTGGCCCGGCACGTGGCCGTTGACCGGAGCCGCGACCGGCTGGCCGGTGGCCGGATCGATCATGGTGGCCGCGGCCGGATTGTTGGGATCGTAGACACCCTGTGCCTGCTGCGCCGCCTGTGCGGCCTGCTGCGCCTGCGCCTGCATGGCGCCGTCATCCGGCACCGGCACGCCACGCGAGTAGTCGTTGTCGACGCGGTACTCGGTGACCTGGAACGCCAGTGGGTTCAGGATGCGATCCTGTTCGGACAGCGCCAGGTTCTGGTTGTAGCTGAAGCGCATCGTCACCAACTGGTTGTCCAGGTAGGTAGAGACGCCGGTGCGCTTGTCCAGCAGGCTGCGCTGGATGCGCACCGAAGCGCCGCGGAAGCTGCCGTTCGGCTCGGCCCCCAGTGGCGTGATGCTGAGGATCTTGACCCGGATCGCGCGCTCGCGACCGTACATCACGAACGGGTTCTGCGGATTGTTGCCGGCATAGCGGACACGCATGGACTGCGCCACCGGATCGGTGGACATCACGAACACCAGTTCCCAGTCACGCAGGCCCATCACCGCCGAGTCATACGATTCGCGCGCGAGCACGTACTGGGCGACGTTGCTGCGATTGATCGCTTCGTTGGTGGTGATCGTCTCGCCCTGGAACGTGCCACTCAACCGCGCGACGGTCGCCGTACCCGTGTAGGCATCGGCCATGACCAGGAACGGCACCTTTTCCTTCAGCGGCAGCATGTAGTAGTAGCCGCCCGCCAGTGCGAGCGACATCAGCAACGAGCCTGTGGCGACCCACCACGCACGCCGCTCGCTGCGGCGCGCCATGTCGGCCACGGTGATCTCGTAGCTGACCGCCTTGGCGACCGACTGCTCGACCTTGGGACTATTGCCGGGATCCTTCTTGCGGAACATGGATTCTTCCGTACTGCTGAAACATCAATGGGCGTGGCACCCCTGCGACAGGCGCGGGGAGCGGCACGTTCGATGATTTCGAGGTGGACTCAGGTGCCGCTGTTGGAATCAGCGCCCTGTGCCGACGCGGTCGGCGTCGAGCCAGCGCTCTGCACAACGATCTGGTTGCCAACGATGGAGACGGAGATGCCCTGCGCTGCGTAGGCCGCCGTCAGATCGATCACGGCCTGCTGAGCGTTGGTGGTGTCGATGCTGGAGACCGCGCCGTACAGGGTGAAGTCCGAGCTCAGGCGGTAATCCAGCGTGCGTCCGGAATCCTTGGCCCAGCGCTCGAGCATGGCTTTGAGCGTGCCATCCATCGGCGAAGCCTGGTAGACGTAGCTGGAGTACAGCGGGATCTCGGTGGGTGCCGCAGCAAAGCGGTTGACCGGCTTCCAGCGGCCTCCGAAATCGGGAGCGGACTTGGTGGCGCAACCGGCCACCATCAACGCCGCCACTGCGGCGATGGACATTTTCGCGATAAACGCCTGATTCATACGGGCTTCACTTTGACGTACGAAAAAGCAGTCCCGAGCATTGGCCCCCTGGTCGTCCGGCGCTGCGTCGCGCACGCCGGAATCGGAGCGACGCACTGACTGGCAGCACACCTGCTCCGGCTCCCCTGCAGCCAACGGCTGCCAACCAAGTCGCGGGGCCGCCAGACACTGCCGACGACACACCCGCATACCTCACCAACGTCGAAACCATCCTTGTTTCATGGCACAAACTCCTGGCCACCCTGCTCTACAACATCTGCCATCCATCACACATTTCTGAACGACATGCACAGGGTCGCACAACCACGCGTCAATTCCATGTCAGACAAGTCTGAAAATCCATGAACAAATGCCAAATTCTTGACCGAAATCACGAATTCACATTCTTAACTACGAATGGTGATCACAAATTCAGCGACGTGAATTAGACGTTCAGCATCGGAACGTCCACCTTCGGCAGCAGCCTCGAGGTGAAGTAGCGATCCTTGTAGTACCGGATCTTGTCGCACTTCACCGGGTGAGGTATCCCCTCGTACAGGAACACCTCCATGTCCGGCCCCATCGCCTTCAGCTCCTGCGGCAGCATCAGCGCGCGCCGTTCCTCGGTGAAGTTGTGGGTCTTCTCGCGGGCATGGGTGACGTTCTTCCTGCGCACCGTGGTGTAGCCCAGCATGTCCGAATAGTCGTTGGCATCCTGCTGTTCGCGCGGCGCGTACAGGATCTGCAGCGCGTGGTTGGTGATGATCGTGCGAGAGACTTCCCGGCCGTAGGTGGCGTCGAGTTGGGACATGCTCTGGATGATCGGCAGCAGGCGGATGTTGTAGCCGGCCATGTAGGAGACCGCCGAGGCGATGATCTCCACTTTGCCGATCGAGGTGAATTCGTCCATCAGCAGCAGGCACTGGTACTTCAGGTCCGGGTTGGACTTGGGCAGTTCCTTGGTGTTGAGGTTGATCAGCTGGCTGAAGAACAGGTTGATGATCAGCCGGCTCTCGGCCAGCTTGTTGGGCTGGATGCCGATGTAGATGGTCATCTTCTTCTTGCGGACGTCGGTCAGCAGGAAGTCGTTGCTGCTGGTGGCCTTGTCCAGCACCGGGTTGATCCAGGGATTGAGCGGCTCCTTGAAGGTGCCCAGGATCGAGGCGAAGGTCTCATCGGCCTGCGACAGCATGTTGGCGAACGCCGAACGGGCATTGGCACTGAGGAACGGTCGCTCCGACAGGGTCTTGAGGTACTTCTTCAGGTCGGTGCCGTCGCCGGAGGACAGACGGTACACCGCACCGAGCGTGGGCGTGCCGGCGCCGCCCGGGAAACCGCTGCTGCGCTCGTCGTCCCAGTTCTCGAACAGGTACAGGGTAAAGGCCATGAACGCGTTGCGTGCCTGGCTGACCCAGAACTTCTGGTCCTCGGCCCCGTCTGGGTACAGCATCGCGGCGATGCTCATCAGGTCCGACACCCGGAAGGCCGGATCGTCGGAGACGTAGCTGAGCGGGTTCCAGCGGTGCGTGCGCCGGTCCTCGGCGAAGGGGTTGAACAGGTAGATCTCCTGGCCCTGGCTGGCGCGCCAGCCGCTGGTCAGGTCGAAGTTCTCCTGCTTGATGTCCAGCACCACCAGCGATTCGCCGTACTCCAGCAGGTTCGGGATGACCACGCCCACGCCCTTGCCCGAGCGGGTGGGCGCGGCCAGGATCACGAACTGCTGGCCATCCAGGCGCACCAGCTTGCCGCCATGGCTGCCGACCACGATGCTCTGGCCGGTCTTCTTGAACATGCCGTGCTTGGCCAGGTCGGCACCGGTGGCGAAGCGCGCGTCGCCGTGCAGCGAGCGCTTGTCCTTCTTCAGCAGCAGCACCAGGCCGGCCACCAGCAGCACCAGCAGGGGCAGGCCGAAGCCTACGTAGCCCGCCCATTTGATCTTGCCCACGAAAGGCGCGACCTGCGGTTGGCCGATGGCGTGGACGTACTGGTAGTAGGTGTTCCAGGTGAACAGCTGGGTGTCCAGCCCCAGGAACAGCAAGGTCAAGTAGCCGGAGAACACGAAACCAAGCAACAGGGTCGCCAGCGTGATGATGGCGATGAGCAGATACTTCTTACTGGGCAACACCCGAATCCTCCATGATGCGCACGCGGCGCGACGGCCTAGCGGTGGCGCCAGCGCGACGCCTTCTTCCGCAGGTGGTTCTCGTTTTCCAGCCCGGGCTCCTCGCCCTCTTCACGCACCAGTTGCAGCAAGCGTTGGCGCGCTTCGGCCAGTGATATCAGGTCGGTCAGACGATCCCCATCGTCGGCGACGACCGCATGGCCGACCACATCGCCGGGAGCGTACACCGGCTCGTGGGACACCGCTACCAGCTGGTAGCGGCCACGGGTTTCCAGCACATGCCTGAATTCCTGCATCGCACTCCTCCTTGTCGGGGCAACACTGCGCCCCCTGCCCCGCCATCATGCCGGTGGCAGCGTCATGGGCGCATCCACAACCGCTGCGGCTTCTGCGCGAAACTGTGCGCGGATATCCAAGGAAACCGCAATGGACTGGGTAGCACTTGCCCGCACGCTGGCCACCGAGGCCCACGCGGGGCAGATCGACAAGGCCGGCCAGCCTTACATCGGCCATGTGGCGCGGGTGGCGGCTGCGGTGCGCGGCGACGATGACGCCGAAGTGGTGGCCTGGCTGCATGACGTGGCCGAGGACTGCCCGGCGTTTGCCGCGCGGATCGAGGTATTTCCCGCACCGCTGCGCGAGGCGGTGCAACTGCTCAACCGCGATGCAGCACCCGACGCGGACAGCTACTACGCGCGCATTGCCGCCCACCCGCTGGCACTGAAGGTGAAGCGCGCCGATCTGGATGACAACGCCGATCCGCAGCGGCTGGCAATGCTCGATGCGGCGACGGCCGCGCGCCTGCACGGAAAGTACGCTCATGCCCGGGCGGCGCTGGGCATCTGAGCCGGACGCGACGAGGCGCGGCGGGCCGGCGTGTCACCGATCAAACGCTGATTTACCCTGAGTGCTGCTGCTCCTGCTGCAGTGCAGCAGTACAATGGGCGGCTCCCGCCCCCCCCATCGCGCCCCCGCATGAGCCCCAACTCTTCCCTGGCTGCGCGGCTGACGCCCCGCCAGCGCACCCTGATCATCCTCGCCCTTTCACTGGGTGGCTTCGCCATCGGCACCAGCGAGTTCGCCAGCATGGGCCTGATGCTGGAGATCAGCCGCGGCCTGTCGATTTCCGAAACCCAGGTCGGGCATCTGATCAGCGCCTATGCCATCGGCGTGGTGGTCGGCGCCCCGATCCTCGCCTTCGTCGGCGCCAGCTTCCCGCGCCGCAAGCTGCTGCTGGCACTGATGGGCTTCTACGCGGTCGGCAACCTGGCCAGCGCGCTGGCACCGAACTACGGCACGATGCTGGTGGCGCGCTTCGTTGCCGGCCTGCCGCATGGCGCCTACTTCGGCGTGGCGATGCTGGTGGCCGCGGCGATCAGTCCCGCAGGCCAGCGCGGCCAGGCGATGTCACGCGTGCTGCTGGGCCTGTCGATCGCGATCCTGGTCGGCAACCCGCTGACGACCTGGCTGGGTCAGCAGCTGAGCTGGCGCACCGCCTTTGCCCTGGTCAGCGTGCTGGCCATCGCCACCGTGGCGATGATCGCGCGCTTCCTGCTGCCGGACCCGGATGAAGTACGTACCTCGCCGATGCGCGAGCTGCGCGCCTTCAACACGTCCCAGGTGTGGCTGGCGCTGGCGATCGGCGCGGTCGGCTTCGCCGGCATGTTCTGCGTGTTCACCTACCTGGCACCGACCCTGGTGCAGGTCACCGGCGTGGCCGAATCGTGGATGCCGCTGGCGGTGGGCGTGTTCGGCATCGGCGCGATCATCGGCAACATCGCCGGTGGCTGGCTGGTGGACAAGTTCCACTTCAAGGCCGCCGCCGTGGTGCTGCTGTGGTCGATCGTGATGCTGCTGCTGTATCCGCTGGCCGCACAGTCGGTGTGGACCATCGGCCCGATGATCATCACTGTCGGCACCATGGGCGCACTGGCGGCGGTGCTGCAGACCCGCCTGATGGACGTGGCCGGTGAGGCGCAGACGCTGGCGGCGGCCTCCAACCACGCCGCTTTCAATACTGCCAACGCACTCGGCCCGTGGCTGGGCGGCATGGCAATCAGCGCCGGCTTCAGCCCGGCCAGTACCGGCTATGTCGGCGCGGCTACCGCGATCGGCGGCCTGCTGCTGTGGTGCGTGGCGGTGATGCTGGACAAGAAGCGCAGCACCGCCGTCGTCGGCAGCCACTGAACATTGCGCCGGATCGTCAGTTGCTGCCTCTGCGGCGACGGCGATCTGGTCGCAGCAACGCTGTATCGCCGGCCACCAGGGTCGGCCGCGCCAGCTCACCGCGCTTCACACGGTCCAGCACCCGCCGCGAATTGGCTGCACAGTCGATGCCGTCCGGCCGCGCCTGGATGTCCTCGATCAGGGCCAGCAGATGCGCCCGGCTCTCTGCCAGCCGCAGCTGCAACGCTTCGATGTCAGCCACCTTCTGCTGCAGCATCGTGATCAACGCCTCATGCTGCCACTGGCCCGTGTCCGGTGGCAGCAGGGCGCGGATCTCTTCCAGGCTGAAGCCTGCACGCTGCGCGCCCGTGATCAACTCCAGCAACAGCACCGCCTGTTCCGGATAGTCGCGGTAGCCATTGGCCTGGCGCTGCGCCACCAGCAGCCCCGCGTCTTCATAGAAGCGAATGCGCGACGCCGCGAGGCCCGTGAGGCGGGCCAGCTCACCGATCTTCATCTGCCTGAATCCTCGCCATGGGAGCCTGTTGACCTTCAATAAAACTTGAAGGTTAGCGTAGCGCCATTCCCCTGTCCTGGAGCTGTCCGATGTCGCTGTTCTCGCCCCTGGCACTACCCTCCGGTGCCATCATCCGCAACCGCATTGCCAAGGCCGCGATGGAGGAAAACATGGCCGACGCCGACCACGCGCCGTCCGCTGCACTGCTGCAGCTCTACCAGCGTTGGGCCGATGGCGGCGCAGGACTGATCATCACCGGCAACGTGATGGTCGATGGCCGCGCCATGACCGGCCCCGGCGGCGTGGTGCTGGAAGACGACCGCCACCTTGACCGCTTCATCGCCTGGGCCGAAACGGCACGCTCACGGGGCGCGCAGATGTGGATGCAGATCAACCATCCCGGGCGGCAGATGCCGGCCGCACTCGGCCAACCGGCACTCGCGCCGTCAGCCGTCGCCCTGGAGATGGGCGCGCTGTCCAGGCAGTTCGCACCGCCGCGGGCGATGACCGAGGCGGACATCGAAGAGGTGATCGCCCGCTTCATCCGCAGCGCCGAGCTGGCCGAGCGCGCCGGGTTCAGTGGCGTGCAGATCCATGCCGCGCACGGTTACCTGCTCAGCCAGTTCCTGTCGCCGCTGTCCAATCGCCGCGACGACCGCTGGGGCGGCAGCCTGCACAACCGTGCGCGCCCGCTGCTGGAGATCGTGCAGGGGGTGCGCGCCACCGTGTCGCCCACGTTCGCGGTGGCCGTGAAGCTCAATTCCGCCGATTTCCAGCGCGGTGGCTTCTCGCCCGAGGATGCGCGCGCAGTGGTGGAAATGCTGGCGCCGCTCGGCGTGGACCTGGTCGAACTGTCCGGTGGCAGCTACGAAGCACCGGCCATGACCGATGCCGCGCGCGACCAGCGCAGCCTGGCCCGCGAGGCCTACTTCCTTGAGTTCGCGCGTGAGATCGCCACGGTGGCAACCATGCCGCTGATGGTCACCGGTGGCATCCGCCGTCGCACCGTGGCCGATCAGGTACTTGACAGCGGTGTGGCCATGGTCGGCGTCGCCACCGCGCTGGCGATCGAGCCGGATCTGCCCCACCGCTGGCAGCAGGGCCGCGACCCGGTGCCGACACTGCGCACCATCGACTGGCGCAACAAACCGTTGGCCGCCAGCGCACACATGGCCGCAGTGAAGTACCAGTTGGCGCGGCTGAGCAGGCTCCGGCCCACGGCGCCGGGTGTTTCGCCCGTCTGGGCACTGCTGCTGGCACAGGCGGCCGCAAAGTGCCGGACCCGCCGCTACCGGCGCTGGATCGGTGCACGCGCAGGAGGATACTGAGCGGGCAGGCTTCTCATCACCGAATCGATGCTTCACCATCTGCACGATCGGCGGCAGCCCGTTTGCCGGTCGCAACACGCAGAAGGAACCCTCGTGGCAGCAGGACCAACCAGGAACCACGAAAAGCTGCTCGATGACCTGCTCTCACTGGGCCGCAACTGGGCGCTGGCCATTGCCATCGCAGGTGCCGGAGCTGCGGTCCATTACAGCGAGTCGGTCTACGAAGCAGGCATCTGGCGCGACCTGCTGCCCACGCTCTGCTTCCTGGTCGCCATCGTCTGGATCGTGCTCAGCATCATCCGCTTCGACCTGACCATCCAGCAGCACTTCGAGCGGAAATTGTCACGCTGGCTCAGCCGTCTGCTGTATGTCGTGCTGCTTGGCACCGGCATCACTGCCGTGTTCTTCGTCACCGAACTGGCGGAGAACAATCACATCGCGCGGATGTGCGACTCGGTGGCCAATGAACCCGGCAGCCGCATCCACAGGTCGGCCGAGTGCCAGCGCCTGTACCAGCGCCGCGCGGCGTACCGGCAGCGCCTGGAATCGGCCGAGGGTGAGTTCGACTGAACGGGCTTCATCGCGGTCTTCGCGCGCGATGAACACATTTCGTGGATGTGCATTTGGGCACAGTGCAGCCGACGCCGCGCTCTCGGCCCGTACCGGACCCGCAATGCCCCCCCATCGCGCACCTGCCCGCCATGATGCCATCGCCTTGCAGGCCGGCATGCTGGGCAGCGTGTTGGGCGTGGCGCTGTTCAAGGCCATCGCACTGTCTGCGTTGGCGACGGGTTCGATGATGGGTATCGGGCTATGGGTGATGGCCTGCGCGCTGCTGGCAGCGTGGGCGCTCGCAGCCTATCTGGCCTGCCTGGCACTGAGCCGGCGCGTGTTCGTGCTGATGCTGGTGCTGTGCACGGTACTGGTGATCTGCATCGCCTGACGCCGGCAGGGGCCGGACTATCGCGCATCTGTTATAGAATAACAAGTGCGGTTGGTCCGATTGTGCATGCCCGGTGTCACGGATTTGAATTCCATGGCCATCCCGGCATCACCCGAGGCCCCCCCGTGAACCTGCAGCCCCCGCTCCGCGTGACCCTCATTGCCATCGCCCTCGCATCGCTCAGCGCCTGCGCCACCTATGACGACAGCAACATGCATCAAGCCTGCCAGGAGTCGCCGCACCTGAAGGACCTGCCGCCCGAGGTCGCTGCCCGCGAGAGCCGCTGCAACAAGGGCATGGAAGTGTGGTCGAGCGAGCGCAAGGGCAGTGACAAGCCGCTGGACCTGAGCGGAAAGAAGAACAATCCCTGACGAAGGTGCGCGCCCGGTTGCCGCGCCTGTCTTGATCGCGCCCATGCATCCGGCTGACTGCTCCATCACAGCCGGCGCGCGACGATGAGGTCTCCCCACCCTGTCGAGACTCAGATGCCGGACACTGCCCACCCTGTCATTCGCGCGTTCGAGGCCGTGTTCGATCTATCAGGCAGCGTGCAGCGCATCACTGCGCTCACGGTCACCTGCCGGCATTGCTCGTCGACCAGCTCTGCCAGCGAAGACAACCTGGTGCAACTTCCTGGCGGGGCGTTGTTCCGTTGTGACGGGTGCGGCTGCCATCAACCGGTCAGCCACGCCCGCCTGTCGGACTGGCAACCGGCGTCGTTGCTGGGTATCTGAGGGCCGCCACGTGGAAATGACTGCGGAACAGCGGAAAATACTCCAGGCAATCGCCGCTGCAGAGCCGGTGCGCGGCGATGCCGCAACGTGGGCGGTGACCGCCGGATGGGCGGTACAGGCGGAAGACGGGGATATCGATCTGACCGAGGCTGGCCGGGATGTGCTCACCGCGCAGGCAGGTCGTAAGGGCTAGACCCGCCGATCAGGCCAGCTTCGCCTCCCTTCGCGCTGCGCCGCGGTAGCGGCAACCTGCTGAACAAAGGGTGCATCCCTGCCACGTCAACGGCGAAGTGGCGAGGCCCTTCATGCCGACGGTGTGCAGGGCGTCATGACATGCGCTCGGCTATGCTGCGCCACCTCCCTGCGCCAATGGCGGCCATGCATCCTTTTCCCCTGCCAGTCTCCGCACCTGATCAGCTCGCCTACCGACTGCTGCAGGACAGTGACTGGGCCCGCTCGGCCACTGCCGCAAGCGCACCTGCCGAACTTCGCACCTTGCTGGCGATGATCCTGGATTCGCCGGAACCCCTGTGGCTTGCCTGGGGCAAGGAAGACAAGGCGTTCTTCTTCAATGATGCCTATCTGCCGATGCTGGGGGAAAAGCTGCACGGCGCGATGGGCAACCGTCTGGAGGATGTCTGGGCGGACGTATGGCCGGACGTGGTGCATGCCGTCGACGACGCCTTTGCCGGCACCAGCCGCAGCTTCAAGAACATGCCATTGATGATGGATCGCGACGGCACGCTGCGCGAAACTTTCTGGACGTTTTCCTATTCACCGCTGCGCGTCGGCTGCGGCAGTGTCGCCGGTATCCTGTGCGTGGTCAGCGAGCAGACCGAACGGGTGATCGAGCGCGACCTGCACAGCCGCCAGGTCGCGGCGATCACCGAGCAGGCGCGGGAGGCCCATCTGGAACTGGTGCGCGCCCGCGAGCAGCTGCGCCAGTCGCAGAAGCTGGAGGCGATCGGCCAGCTCACCGGCGGTGTGGCCCACGACTTCAACAACCTGCTGCAGGTCATCACCGGTTCGGTGGACATGCTCCTGCACACGTGGCCGTCAGACGACACCCGGCGCCGCTACATCCAGGCCATTGCCACAGCCTCGGACCGCGCAACCAAGCTGACCGCGCAACTGCTTGCGTTCTCGCGTCGCCAGAGCCTGTCGCCGGAGGTCTTCGATCTCTGCGAGAGCGTGCACGCGCTTTCGGACATCATCACCACGGTACTGGGTGCACGCATCCAGGTGTCGTTGACGTTGCCCGGCACGCCATTGCCGGTGCTGCTGGACCGGACCCAGCTGGACACTGCATTGATCAACATCGCGGTCAACGCGCGCGATGCGATCGAGGGACACGGCAGGGTGACCATCGAGGTGGAGCAGGTAACCGCGGTGCCTTCGGTGCGCTTCGCCGCGCCGATGAAGGGCGACTTCGCCGCGATCAGCGTGACCGACACCGGAGCAGGCATCGACCCCGCCGTCGTCGACCGCATCTTCGAGCCCTTCTTCACCACCAAGAGCGTCGGCGCCGGAACCGGCCTCGGCCTCAGCCAGGTGTTCGGCTTCGTCAAGCAGTCGGAAGGCGAGGTGGACGTGCAGAGCCAGGCGGGCGCCGGTACCCGCTTCACCCTGTACCTGCCGCTGGCGCAGGCGAGAGAAATGACGGAACGGCCGGCGACGCTACCGGGGCTGCAGCATGGTCACGGTGTCTGCGTGCTGGTTGTGGAAGACAACGTCGATGTGGCCGAATTTGCCGTCGGCGCCCTGCGCGAGCTCGATTACAACGTGGTACTTGCGCACAATGCGGACGAGGCCCTGGCGGAGCTCGAACGGGATGCCTCCCGCTTCGATGTAGTGTTCAGCGACGTAGTGATGCCTGGCATGAACGGCCTGGATCTGGCCCGTACCATCCGCAGCCGCCTGCCTGGGCTTCCAGTGATCCTTACCAGCGGCTACAGCGAACTGCTGGCCCGGGACCCTGGCCATGGCTTCACCCTGCTGCGCAAGCCTTACTCATTGAAGCAGCTGGCCTCGGTGATGACCGAAGCCGGGCGCTGCGCGCAGGCCGTGGTGGCGTCGCCCTAGCGGGCGGTCACCGCAGCGAACCGAACCAGCGTTC
Source organism: Stenotrophomonas sp. YJH_SMC_65 (assembly GCF_059369475.1). Lineage (NCBI taxonomy): Bacteria > Pseudomonadati > Pseudomonadota > Gammaproteobacteria > Lysobacterales > Lysobacteraceae > Stenotrophomonas > Stenotrophomonas sp. YJH_SMC_65. Next base: position 633,076 of record NZ_JCAFSR010000001.1, on the reverse strand, counting down.
CAGCGAAGGCTCCAGCCCCGACGTGTCACCGCCAGCATCGCAGGCCCAGGCGACGATACCGTCGGGGCGGACCAGCACGGCGCCCAGTCCCAGCGTGTCGCGCGCCGTGGACATCACGCAGGTGACCGACCGCTGCCAGCGCTCAATGATCGGACCGAGCGAATCGCCGGTATCGAGCCCCAGCAGCACGCCCTGCCCTGCACGCAGCAGCTCTCCCATCCGACGGTCATCAGCCAGTTGGACGTCCGGTGCGCTTCGGCCAACCCGCGGATGGCTGCCGTCGAGCACCGGTGGCGGTGCTACACCCCACAGCCGCTCGGCGAGATAGGTGGCACCGTCGCGGGTCGCGGCCAGGTCGGCGATGACCGCCGCCAGCGCGCGCGACCCGGGGCCTGGCCGCATCAACGCCACCTGCGCACGTGACCAGTCGAGCACCTGCGCGCCGATCGGATGGCGCTCAGCCTGATAGCTGTCCAACAGCGACTCTGCCACATCACCTCGCACCACCGCGGCCAGCTTCCACCCCAGGTTCATCGCATCGCCGATGCCGAGGTTCAGCCCCTGCCCGCCCAACGGCGAATGCATGTGCGCGGCATCACCGGCCAACAGCACGCGGCCGCTGCGATAGGCCGTGGCCTGGCGCGCGGCATCGGTCCATGTGGTGGCCAGATGCAACGCCGTGATCGTTGCCTCTCGCCCGGACACACGCCGCAGCAGCGCCTGGGCGGTGTGCCGGTCCAGCGGCGTGCGATGGCCGGCGCCACCGTCGAAATCGGCCAGCGCCAGCATGCCCGGCGGATTGAAATTGCACATGCCGTGTTCGGTGAACTGACGCCCCGGGACGAGCACCGACGGGTCTGCCAGTTCGACCTGCAGCGTGTGCCCGGTGAACTCCGGCGCCGTCCCTGCGAACACGAACCCCGACTGCTTGCGTACCGTGCTGCGGGCGCCATCGCAACCGACCAGCCAGCGGCCCCGCATCAGCCCGCGACCGGTCTGGACCGCCATCTGTGCTTCGCGTGCGTACACCGCCTGCACCGTGCAGCCACGCTCGATCTGTACACCCAGTGACACCGCACGCTCGGCCAGCACCGCCTCCAGCGACTGCAGCTCGACCGCCATCTGGGTGGGCACCGGCGTCGGCAGGCGATGGCGCCAGCGCGCACTGTCCACGTTGTACAGCGCAAAAGGAATGCCGGCGAAGTGGCCGCCCAGCGGCCGCGGTTCCGCCAGCCAATGGGCGGTGCCGGGCGGCGGTGCGCCGTTGTCCGGCTTCAGCACCTGACTGGCGGCAACCGCATCCAGCAGGCCACGTCGATCCAGGGCCTCCAGGGTGGGCGCGTTCAAGCCGCGCAAGCCAAAGGGCAGGCGTTTCAAGGGTGTCTCGGGCGACACTGCCTGCTCCAGCAACAGGACCGAACAGCCGGCCTGGGCCAGCTCGCAGGACAGGAACAGGCCGACCGGGCCGGCCCCGGCGATGACGACGTCGTACAACATGGGATTTCCCTGTGAGCGCCGGGCCGGCGCTCTGGCGACGCCAATGTTACACTCGGTGTACGTTTCCACAAGTGAACCGCCCATGATCCCGCCCCGGGGCCGCCGCGAGCAGCGCAAGACCGAAACCCGACAGACCATTTCGGACGTCGCCACCGAACTGATCATCCGCCGCGGCTTCGAAGCCGTGTCCATGTCCGAGATTGCCAATGCGGCGGGGGTCTCGCGCAAGACGGTCTTCAATTATTTCGCCAGCAAGGAAGACCTGGTGTTCGACCGCGATGAGGAGGCCCGGACCCTGCTTCGCGAAGGCATGGCGGCGCGCCGTGGCATGGCCCCGCTGGCCGCCTTCCAATCGCTGGTGCGGGAGCTGCTGGACAGCGGCCATCCGCTGTTACGGATCAACTCCGGTGCAGCGGCCTTCTGGGCAACCGTGGCCGACAGTCCGGTGCTGGTGGCGCACGCGCGACGGCTGCAGGCACAGCTGGCCGACGACCTGGCCCAGCTGATGGCCGACGCGGCCGGTCGGCCCGCGCAGGACGCGGAGGCACGCCTGGGCGCAGCCATGCTGCTGGCGTCGATGGTGGCCGCCTATGAGAGTGGACTGGCCAGCCAGCAGAGGGGCGAGGATCCGCGCCAAGCGATGCTGCAGCTGATCGTGCGCGGTGGCACCGGCGTGCTGGTGGCCTTGGCCGGCACCCCATATACCGACCCGGGCCTGCGTCCATAGCGCACTCGGGGGATAGGTCACGAAGCGTTGCAAATGCTAATCTTTCTCATTTGCAGCCCGTCCCGACCCCCTCATGCCGCTTCCAACCCCGCTCAAGCACGCCCTCTGCCTGGCGCTGCCCCTTTCCCTGGCTACGCCTGCACTGGCCTCCGAGGCCTCCGCTGACACCCCGAAGGACCTGGACAAGGTCGAAGTCCGCGGCCGCGCGCAGACCCTGTACCGCGCCAACGATGCGGCCGTCGGCACCCGCACCGATACCCCGTTGGAACTGGTGCCGCAGTCGATCCAGGTCGTGCCGCGCGAGCTGATCGACGACCAGGCCGCGCGCCAGGTCACCGATCTGTACCGCAGCATCAGCGGCATCAGCTTCTTCAGCTATGCCGGCGTCACCCTGCGCGGGTTCCGCCAGGAGAACGTTCTCTACGACGGCCTGCGTGGTGATCCCTATGCGGGCTTCTCGGTGCCGCAACTGTTCAATATCGAACGCGTGGAAGTACTGAAAGGTCCGGCCGGTGCGCTGTACGGCGGTGGTGATGCGGGCGGTGTCATCAACTATGTAACGCGCAAGCCCAAGGCGCGCGCCGAACGCCGCATCGAGCTGCAGGCAGGCGACAAGGACTTCCGCGCCGGATCGATCGAAGGCACCGGCCCCTTGAATGCCAGCGGCAGCATTCGCTATCGCGCCGGCCTGTATGCCGACAGCGAGCAGGGCGTGCGCTGGAATGCCGACAGCGAAAGCGTGATCGGCGATGCCTCGCTGGCCTTCGATGTCGGCCAGACCGGCGAGCTGGTGCTGCAGTTCACCGACATCACCCAGAACCTGGGCGGCAACCGCCTGCGCGGCGTGCCGGTGAACGATGCCGGCAGCTTCCTGACCGACCGCCGCTGGAACCACAACGAGGCCAGTGACTTCCTCGACATGCGCGCCAAGGTCGCACTGGCGCAGTATCGCTTCGCACCGCGCGACAACCTGGACGTGGACCTTGCTGCGCGCTGGTTCAGCAACAACGAGCACCAGATGTACCACGAGCCGATGGGGCTGATTGATCGTGACCGCGACGGCGTGGCCGAGTGGATGACGCGCCAGCTGCGCAACCAGATCCGTGACAACACTGCCTTCACCGCCAGCGGCAATGCCGTCTGGCGGATCAACACCGGCCGTATCGAACACAAGGTGCTGTTCGGCGCCGACGTGTACCAGCTCGACGCCGACTTCACCGCGCAGACCGCCAACAGCGCCGACCTGGCACGCGGCGCCGGCCCGGTGCGCGGCATCGACCTGTTCAACCCGGTCTATGGCGCGAGCACCTGGCATGACTACAACCTGGCCGCTCTGCCCTGGCGCAGCACCGCCACCCGCAGCAAGCGCTACGGCGGCTACCTGCAGGATGAGCTGGCACTGGGCACGCGCTGGCATGTGCTGGCGGGGCTGCGCTGGGATGGCTTCAAGGATCAGGACCGCATGGGTGGCGGCAGCGTGGATGGCAACGATCTCAGCTGGCGCCTGGGCAGTACCTTTACCGTCCGGGACGGCGTGAACCTGTATGCCAACATCGCCAGCGGCTTCGTGCCGCAGAGTGCCACCAACCAGAACCCGGCGGCCGGCGGACCATTCGACGCGGAGCGCAGCAGGCAATGGGAAGTCGGTCTGAAGTCCCTGCTGGCCGACCGTGTGACCCTGAACATGGCGGCCTACCGCATCGACCGCAGCAACATCGTGCAGGCCACCGGCGAGGTGATCGGCGGGGTAAACCAACTCGCTGCACTGGGCCTGGTACGCAGCACGGGCATGGAACTGGACCTGCTGGCCGACGTGACCGAGCGCTGGGTGGTGAACCTGACCTACGCCTACAACGACGCACGGGTGAAGGATGCCGGACCGAACGGCATCACCAATGCCTCCGGCGACCGCTTCGCCAATGCGCCACGCAACAAGCTCGGCCTGTGGACGCGCTACGACCTGCCGTCGATCAACTCGGCCATCGGCTTCGGCGCCGACCATGTGGGCGAGCGTGTCAGCCTGGATGGGCAGGCGGTCAAGGCATACACGGTATTCGACATGAGCTGGAAGACCACGTGGAAGCAGTGGCAGTTCCAGGCCAACGTCAAGAACCTGTTCGACAAGGTGTACGCGGCCAGCGGCTTCATCGAGCGCAACGGGCATTTCCCGGGCGAGCCGCGGCGGGTGTATGTGCAGGCGGCCTACCGCTTCTGAGAAGGCCTTCCAGCAGAGCCGGGCGCCCGCTCGGCTCTGCTACGTAACCTCAGCCCATCCGCATCGCAGGGTTGTCACGTGCGTGGACGTCGTTGTCCTGCTGGCGCTGCATGGCCGCCTGCTGTCGCTCCAGGCTGGCGGCCTCGATCTGCCGCAGCGAGTGTTCGACCGGCGTCTGCACTGCCGTGTCCGTAGGCATGACCGCTCGCAGATGCGCGGGATCGCTCATCTCGCCCTGCACCACGAACACGTTGCGGCCGGCCGGATGCTCGGCGGTCTGCGCGCTCAGCAGCACATGGTCGGCCCGTTCAAGCTGGTTGCGACGGGCCAATGCCATCACGCTCGCTACGAGGCGCTCACTGTTCTCGTCGTGGGTACGCCCGGCGCCGGCATCGATCGCGGCCACGCCTTCGCGCACCTGTTGCATCAGTGCGTAGTCGCGGTGGCCCGGACCAATGTCGGCCAGGCGGGTCGGTGCCTGCGAGAAATCCGGCACGTCGTCCACGGCTGCGGTCAGCGGGCTGCGGGTGATGGTCCGGTACGGGTCGTCCGGGTGGAACTGGGTGCGTTTTTCCTGGCGCTCCAGACGAACCTCGCGCGCGTCGTTGAGCTCGGCGATGCGAGCCGGATCGGTGATCTCACGCATCGACATGTGGCCACCACCCGCGCTGACACTGGCCCATTTCCTGTCCGCTTCGAAGTACATCGCGTAGTAGCTGTTGCCACCGATGACGTTCGGATCGACCGCCGAGCGCCCTTCCAGTGCCTGGGTGGCTTCCAGCACGCTCAACCGGGTCAGGTATTGCCCGCCCTTCGTCCATCCCATCTGGCTGATGGCATCGACGCTGGTGTTGCCTACGCGCGGGCCTCCGGCGTAGTCATTGTTGAGCATGTTGGTCCAGATCTGTTCCAGCTTCTCGGGGCCGCTCTTCTGCTCAGCCGCCTGCAGCAACACGCGCGGCGTCCAGCAGTTGGGATCGAGTTCATGCCGTTCGAATGCCCGGTCGTGTGCCAGCATTACATCCTTGCCGGGAAGATTCAGTGCAAATTCGGGACGCCCCTGCTCCATCCAGAACAGGCGTCGCTCCAGGTCCTGGCGCAGAAGCGTCTGCCCAAACATCTCCCATTGCCGCTCGCTCAGCTGCGCATCGGGAAAGCCGGAGCCCTTGCCTTCCTGATCTCGGGCGTAATCCTGTGCGTAGCTGTTTGCAACGCGGCCTGGCAGGCTGTCGTTGCGAACAACACCCAGCGCAAGCGTGCCATAGCCATCCGCATCTGGCAGCTGCGACAGATAGTTCCAGTACAACTCACGGTTTCCGGCCCTGGCATAGCTGGCCAGAATCCTAAGATTCTCTTGCGTCAATCCGCCCATCGCCTGCTCCTGAATGCACTCACTGCCGGACGCGGGAGCGCGCGAGAAGATCCCGCACCGCATCTTCCATCCGCTTCCAGTCCGCCAGGAAGGCCCGCTTGTAGTTCAGCGAGATGGAGAGCTTGTTCTCCACATCCGAGAAATAGTGGAAGCACCCCGCAGCGGCTTGCCCTTGCTCACTGATGACCTGATCGCCCTGCAGGCGAACGCCATCCCCCCGAAACGCCGTGCTTTCGCATTTGATGAATGTGGTCAGGCTGCCGTTGGGAGCGCGCGCGATGTACCAGTCATCTTCATAGGCAGGATTACGGGTGGGCGGCTTTCCATAGCGTGCCTCGTATTCCTTCGAGAAAATCCCCATCCGCGTTTCATCGATGGCGTAAGGCGTCAGTCCCATGACGTCGGGCCGCGCAATACGCAGATCGAGTCGATCCCGAGGATCCCCTCGCTCCACCGATCCTTCCTCGGTGGACGCCTGGTTGGAGGACAATCGCTCCAATGATGTTTCGATTGGCGCACGATCGATGTAGTCGATCGCCACAGCAATTTCCTTCCGGAAATCATTCGTACGCGGATTGGCCCGGGCGCCCGGCGCCGTCGGCTTCATGTCCGGCCACTCGATGACCAGCGTCACGCCCTCGCCGGGCCACGGTGCGATCTGGCTGTCCAGGTAGTTGGCCGGAATGCGGAAAGTGTTCGGCCCGAGCTTCACGTCCACGGGCGCATCGGTATAGGTGTGGCCGTTGATCGTGCGGCCGGTCTGCGTTGCGCCGGACATGGCGGGATTCCTTTCGTGTTCGGTGGACGGCGGCCGTGCACACGCGCTGGCACTCACCGCGACGGCAAGTGCAAGCGTCAGGCAACGGCCGGGGGACATCACGTGCATGGGCATTCCATTGCAGAGTTCCAGCGCCACTATAGGGAACCGGGCGTCAACGGAACAGGAACCGCGTCGCAGCCCTTCACGGCACCAGGCAGCGTTCCACCTGCAGCGACAACGCCTGACAGGCGTTGAACAGACCTTCGACCACGGCGGCGGAGGGACAGCAGGCGGGATCGTCGCTCTCCCGCGCCACATGCGCAGCGTGCAGCACCGCAGTCAACGCCGTGATGCCCGAAACGCTGCGGGTCGCCAGGGCCATGTCGAAGGCGCGGCCAGGGCTCAGGTGCATTTCAACCCAGGCCTCGCCATCGGCGCGCAGGTTCCTGCCGTGGCCTTTCAGGTGTGCAAAGAATGCCGATGGGGTGACGAACTCGGCGGATTCGCGGAGCGCGTCCTCCAGCGTTTCGGCCAAGGCAGCGGGGAGATCAAGTACAGCGGCACCCAGCAGCGCGTGCAGGCGGGGATGGTCGGGAAGACGTTCGGGCATGACGGCAACCTCGCGATGTGGCCACCTGCAGATGCAAGGTGGCGGACGGTGCGGGTTGGCGTGCCGGATACATGATGCAAGAAGCCGGCGGATCGAGAGATCCCCACGCACCGTCCGCCATGAACTGACAGGCGATGCATTGTCACGGTTGCAACTCTGGCTGCAACCGTGACGCCGCGCATCATGTAAGTTCGGGACGCCAATCCCGGCCAGGGCGAGTGCCTTGGCGCGGCGATGATGGGCGCACTCCATCGCCGATGCAAAGTAGGAAAAGTCCGCGCTGACGCGCTCATGCGCCGGTTGCGTCAGGGGATGACGAACCGTCCACCGACTGACGTGCTTCGTTGGTACATCGCGCCTGCCTGCGCGTGCTGCCCAACGATCACATCGAGCCGAACGCGACACACCGGCTGTGGTGATCGCGCAGAAAGTCGCAATACGCACGGCCTTCGTCCTCAGCTCGAGCACAGACGTTCCGCGCTGGATGCACACCGGGAACGCTTGCATGGAGGAGCCCACAGGCTCATTCGAGCGCGATCTGATCACAACGAAATTTCTGCGCCAGGCCATTTCCGTACGAGATCCGCGAGGTGAAGACTATAGTCGCCGACCTCAATGGATCAGGAGCTCATTATGGAATTCACTTCCTGGCGCAACATTCTTGTTGCTGCTGGCGTGGCGGTCGCACTTTCCGTGGCCGCCTACAACGACCATCACCGTCATGCCCTCACTGACGGTGCCGAGGGGCGCGATGCGGTGGGCCTCGTCACCGAAGTGCATTGGGATGAGAAAAGGGGAAGAAAGAGCAACTTCGTCCTGAATGTCGAGTTCGAAACCGAAGACGGCCAATCACGCGTCGAGAAGATCGCGGTCTCCAACGACCTTGGCAATCGGATACGTGCCACCGACGAGGCGGAAGAGATTGATATCCGCTACAACGCCAAAGACCCGTCCGTGGCGATGGCCGTTGGCGAAACGGACAACTCCCTGCTGTTGTTGTGGCTGGCCATCGCCTCCGGGCTGGTCACCCTGGCGCTGCTGGCCACCCGGGTGGTGCAGGGCCGGAAAGCGCAGCCGGCCTGACCCATCCAGGCGCGAGCGCATCCAGAATGCGCTCGCGCAGGACCAAAAGTGTCTTCAACGCTGGCAATCGTCTTCCGTGCTTCCATGGCCACGATAGGTTTCACCCCACTCGCGCATGGCCAGCAGCACCGGTACCAGCGTGCGCCCGAACTCGGACAGCTCGTATTCCACTTTCGGCGGCACTTCGGGGTACACGTGGCGGATCACCACGCCATCGGCTTCCAGTTCACGCAGCTGGCTGGTGAGCATGGACTGGGTGGCATTGGGCACCCGTCGCGTCAATTCCATGAAACGCCGCTTGCCGGTCATCAGGTGAAACAAAATGATCGGCTTCCACACGCCGCCGATCACCGACAGCGTGACTTCCACCGCGCAACCGCTCTTGCCGTCCCACCGTTTGCTACGCATGCATACTCCGGAAAACCATAGTACCTACGGAAAATCGTCGTTCTTGTTGCGATAACGGTGCGAGCCTAGCATGGGGCCATCCACTGAACGTGAGCCCCCAACCATGAGTTTCAAGGCACTGCTGACCCGCAAGACGAACGACGGCGTATCCACGGAACTGGTCGATTTCAATGAAGCCGACCTGGTGGACGGCGACGTCCTGGTACAGGTCGAGTACTCCACGCTCAACTACAAGGATGCGCTTGCCCTCACCGGCAAGAGTCCGGTCATCCGGACGTTCCCGCTCATTCCCGGCATCGATCTGGCAGGCGTGGTGCTGGAATCCAGCAGGGCCGACTTCAAGCCAGGCGACCGCGTCGTGCTCAATGGCTGGGACCTGAGCATGGGCCACCACGGCGGCCTGGCACAGCGCGCCCGCGTACGCGGCGAATGGCTCAACCGGATTCCCGGCAACCTGAGCACCCGCGACGCCATGGCCATCGGCACCGCTGGCTATACCGCGATGCTGTGCGTGCTGGCCCTGGAGCATGCAGGGGTGACGCCTGCACAGGGCGATGTGCTGGTTACCGGTGCCAACGGCGGCGTCGGCTCGATTGCGGTGGCGATCCTTTCAAAGCTGGGTTATCGCGTGGTGGCCGCCACCGGGCGGCCGGAGCACGCCGAGTATCTGCACAACCTGGGTGCGGCCGAGATCATCGATCGTGCGCAGCTCTCGGAGCCGCGCGAGCGGCCGGTGAGTGCCGAGCGATGGGCCGGCGTGGTGGATGTGGCCGGCGGCCCAACGCTGGTCAATGCCATCGCCGAAACGAAGTACCGCGGTGCCGTGGCCGCCTGTGGCCTGGCCCAGAGCGATGCACTGCACGGCTCGGTGCTGCCCTTCATCCTGCGCAATGTGACCCTTGCGGGCGTGGATTCGGTGAATGCCCCACAAGAGGTTCGCCAGCGCGCCTGGGATCGGCTCGCGACCGACCTGGACCCGCAGAAGCTGGAAAGCACCGTGCAGCAGATCGGCCTCGCCGAGGTGCTGGATGTCTATGAGCAGATCATCCCCGGCAAGGTGCGTGGCCGCATTGTCGTGGATGTGAACGCCTGACGCCTGCCGCGCCGGCGAGGGTGCAATGCCATCGCTGGCGCGCGTGCGCGAGTGACCGGAATCCCAGCGCGCCATGCCAAGCCGCCTTATCATGGGGCGGCAAGGGCACTTTACGCCCGGTGACGTACGCAAGGCAGTATCTGGATGTCTATGGAATGGCGCCCCTCGGGCTGGGGCCAGCGTGTGACCCGCTCGCCGGACTGGCAGTTGCAGCTGGATGGCGAACAGCTCGCGCTTTTGATCGACGGCAGGCAGTACCGCCAGCAGGTGGCGAACGAACACAGCGTGCGGGTCGTTCGCGGCGTGCTCTGGTCCCGGGTCGAACTGACGACCGAGCACGGTGAAGCACTGTCCGTGGATGGGCTGCCCAACAGCCAGGGCTCCCGGCTTGCGGCTGCCGTGCAGCATATGCTTTTCGCGCGCTCCAGGCGTGGGCGCAAAGCACTGTTTGAGCGCGCTCTGGCGGAGATCCAGGCGTGGCTGGCCGAAGCAGACGCGCTTACCGACCGAGGCACCACCGGCCGCCGCTGGATCACCCACGAACAGCAGCAGGCGTTGCTGGCCGACCGCCCCGCCCTGCCCCTGCCGCCCGCCGAGCTGGAGCAGCTGTTCCTCGACGAGGAGGTGCACGACGACCTGCACGCGCCCGGCCACCGCATGGCGCTGGACGCCCTGCACGACTGGCAGCTGGATTGGCCCGCCGTCTGGGCCGAGGCCAACGCGACCATGGCAGAGCGCGAGCGGGTGCTGGCCAAGGACTTCCTGGACCGGGTCGAGAGCAAGCCCCTGACCGAGGAACAAGCCCACGCCGTCATCTGCTTCGACAACCGGGTACAGGTCGTGGCCGCGGCCGGCTCTGGGAAAACCGCCACAATGGTCGCCAAGGCCGCTTATGCCATCGACCGCGGCTTTGTCGAACCCGAACGGATCGTGATGCTCGCCTTCAACAAGGACGCCGCCCAGGAGCTGGAGGAGCGCGCGCAGCGATGCTTCGACCGGCTCGGCAGGGGCGACACCGTGGTGGAAGCCCGGACTTTCCACGCCCTGGGCCTGGCCATCATCGCCAAAGCCACAGGGCGCAAGCCGGATATCCCGGAATGGGCGATCGACGCCACGCTGGGCTTCAACAAGCTGGCCGAACTGGTGGACGACCTGAAGGACCGCTCGACCCATTTCCGCACCCAGTGGGACATGTTCCGCCTGGTGTTCGGGCGCGACCTGCCGCCGTTCGGTGCCGACATGATGGCCGATGGTTACGACCGCGATGGCACGCCCTACATCCGCACCCTGAAGGGTGAGCGGGTGAAGAGCCTGGAGGAGTGCGTCATCGCCGATTGGCTGTTCTACAACGGCGTGGCGTACGACTACGAGCGGCGCTACGAATTCGATACCGCGACAGACACCCATCGCCAGTATCGCCCGGACTTCTACTATCCGGACGCCCAGCTGTATCACGAGCACTTTGCGCTGGATGCCGATGGCCAGCCGCCGAAGCACTTTGCCAACTACAGCGAAGGGATGCACTGGAAGCGCCAGCAGCATGTGGCGCGCGGCACCGCTCTGGTCGAGACGACGTCGTTTGGCCTGCGCAGTGGACAGGCCCTGCAGCATCTTGCCGAGCGGCTTGGCGCGTCTGATGTCGAGCTCGACCCGAACCCGGACCGCGAGCTGCCTGATCAAGGCGCCAAGCCGATGCCGGACGCAGACCTGATTGGCCTGATGCGCACCTTCATTGCCCATGCCAAGAGCAACTGCCTGACACTGGACGATATGGCGGCGCGCCTGCGGCAGATGCCCGAGGATCAGTTCAAGGAACGCTACCGGCGCTTCCTGGAGATCGCCGGGCCGGTTTTCCAGGCCTGGGACAACGCACTGGCTGACGAGCGCAGCATCGACTTCGAAGACATGCTCAACATGGCGGCCGGGCTGCTGGAACAGGGCCACTATGAATCGCCCTACGAACTGGTGATGGCCGACGAATTCCAGGACGCATCGCGCGCCCGCGCGCGCCTCTGCCGTGCCCTGGTCAGCCAACCGGGCCGCCATCTGTTTGCGGTGGGCGATGACTGGCAATCGATCAATCGCTTCGCTGGCGCCGACGTTGCGGTGATGACTGGATTCCGCGAATGGATGGGCCATGGCCAGGTGCTGAAACTGGAGCAGACGTTCCGCTGCCCACAGGCACTGTGTGATGTGTCCAGCCGCTTCATCAGCCGCAACCCCGCGCAGATCGCCAAAAACGTTCGCTCTGCTGCGCCGACAATGGGCCCGGTGCTGCAGGCGTTCCAGGTGAACCGGCGCGAGGAGGTGCAGGATGGCGTTCGCCAGTTCCTTGCGAAGCTGCACCAGCAACTGTTGTCAGGTGCAGTGCCGCAGGGCCGCACCGGGCGCGTGACGGTCTTTGTTCTGGGGCGGTATCGCGCGGATCGCGGTGCGATGCCTTCGGATTGGAAGACGGCCTTCGGCAGCACGATGGACGTCGAGTTCCTTACCGCACATCGATCGAAGGGGCGCGAGGCGGACTACGTGATCCTGCCGGGCATGATCAACCGCAGCTTCCCGAGCCTGCGCGCGGATGACCCGGTGCTTTCGCTGGCAATGCCGGACGGCGATACCTATCCGCTGAGCGAAGAACGGCGCCTGTTCTATGTCGCGCTGACGCGTGCGCGACGGTCGGTCGCGATGTTCACCCTGCAGGGCAAGCACTCGCCATTCCTGGATGAGCTGGTGAAGGACGGGGCAGTGGAAGTAACCGCGATTTCAGGCGCGGCCATCCACGATGAGCGCTGCCCGGTGTGCAAGGTGGGCGTATTCGTGGACCGGAATGGGCCACATGGGGCTTTCCGGTCGTGCTCGAGTTACCCGTTGTGCCACAACAAGCCTAAGGGCGGGCGTAGGGGGTGAGCGCATTTTCTGCGCTTTCCTGGCGATGTGCGCACTGCCCTCACCGTCACCGTGAGCTTCGCCCAGGCCGGAGATCGACCACTCACTCCGGCTGCTAGACTTTGCCGACATTCAAATGGACGACCCCATGGAACGGTGGTATCTGGCAACACTGCTGGCGTTGGTCCTGCACCAGATTGATGCAGCGTTCTGGCACGAGTGGACCCTGTTCGGCCTTCCCGGCGGCGTCCAGGGGTTTCTGGCTTTCAACCTGATCGCTGTGGGCGCCCTGCTGCATGGCTATCGCCAGGTTGTGCTGGCCAAGCCCTCCGCGCGGGCGTATGCCAGCCTGTGCGGGACAGTTGGCGCCGGCACCGCCATGATTCATGCGGGCTTCGCCGCGGCCGGTCGTGACGAGTTCCTGCTTCCGTTCTCCATCGCAACGTTGGCGGCCTGCCTCGTGGCCGGCGTCGGGCTCCTCATGCAAGGCCGCCGTGCTACCCCGGCTCGCGTGCAGATCGATGGCGTGGACTGACGAGACGAAAAAGCCCCTGAATCCAGGGGCTCTTTGAATCAACTGGCGGAGAGAGTGGGATTCGAACCCACGGAAGGTTTGACCCTTCGCCGGTTTTCAAGACCGGTGCCTTAAACCGCTCGGCCATCTCTCCGTGTCGGCACAGCCTGCTGGCCGGGCACGCATTCTCGCACGGCCGGGCGATTTGCCCAAGACCCCTACGCCACGCCCATCTGCAACTAATCCGATAGCCTTCCCACGCCCCGGCTGGCTAGAGTGACCAATTCCCTCTGGTCCCCACCCCATGGACAACTCCAGCCTCCTGAACATACGCCCGGGCATGCCTTCAAGCGCCCTGGCCCAACTTCTGGGCACCCGATGGAAGGAGCCGGATGAACAAGGTCATCTGACTTGCCTGAGCAAGGACGTTTTCGTTCGACTGGATAGCGATCGAGCCATTGGATACGTCATTTTCGCCTGTTCAATGCCCAAGACGGTGCTGGTCGAGGGCCTGCGTACAGGCATGGCCATCGGCGACGCTCTCGCCAACAATCCTCGCCTCGCTGTACTGCCGGAAGAGCCAGAGGACTCATGCGAGGGATGGGCGACCTTCGGCTTCATCACGGATGACGGATTGCAGGTGGCCGCGAACGTGAACACGCGGGACAACACGGTAAGGAGCATTCGCCTGGAGAACCCGAATGCCACCTACTGTGAACCTGCAGCGCCCATATTCGATCCGACGTTGACCAAGGCCTTTGACATCGCGCTTGGCCCTCAGCGCGTGCTCCCCAAAGCAGGCCGGGGCAGCGAATGGGCCGGAGGCTGGACACTGGGCCTTCCCCCAGGCATCACCGCTGAACAATGGCCTTTGAGTTCCAGCAACGGGCACCCGCTGCGGCACGCCTTTACGTTGCACCTGCCCTCGGAGTACCGAACCAAGGGAAATGAGCTGGTTGCTCTCTCTCTGTTCGTCGACGACCAGCAGGAGGAGCTCTGCACCGTCGAGGAAATCGCGGAATACTTCACCTCTCCCCTTTCCATGACCCCGCCAGAGGGCCGCGACCTGCTTCCCTTCTGGCAGCATCGCCAGGCCAAGCATGCGCACAGCCACAGCATGGAAGACATCCTTGGAACGCAATTCTGCGCCATCTGGCTTACACAGCAGGAGTTTGATGGTGAGCTGAGCCTGCCGCCCAAGCTGAATTCAGCCCTGCTGGGTGCCCCTCCGAGCTGGATCGGACAGGACTACGCGAGCTATTTCTACGAGCGATGGCTGTACACCAGGAACGGAAATGCCGTCATCCCGGGCGCAGGAATCGGAGGCGCCTCCAGCGAGGCCGTTGCATTGCCGATCAGCACAGGCATCCGCGCTGACGATCCCAACGTTGGGAGATCACCGCGGGAGTGGGAAAGCGAATGCGCCATCAGTGGATACATCGAAGCATTCAGCGAGCGCGGTGAGGAACTGAACCTGAGTCGCTGGGATTCCATTGCCCACCTCGGCGGAACAATGCAGCCCCAGCAGGGCTACCCTGAGTTCGGCCCCTACTACCTCGAATTCGAGGAGGGTTTTGGCGGCTTCAATTTCGGTGGCGGCAACGCACAGTTGGATCTGCAGCAGATGAAGATCGACTGGGCGTGCGGATGACACCGTCGCATTGAAGTAAAAAGCCCCGGAACGTCGCCGGGGCTTTTCTTCACGGAAGCGGTGCAGCAGCTCTCAGCCCGCATCCACCGCCAGCGCACCCAGTGCACTGGCCTTGATCCGCTCCTTGGCCTTTTCACAGGCGCCACCGCAATCCAGGCGCGAGGCCTCCAGCTGCGGCGGCAGGTGCTCGGCCAGGAAGTCGATGAACACGCGCACCGCCGGCAGCAGGCCGCGGCGCGAGGCGAACACGGCGTGGCACACGCCCTGCGGCAGCGACCAGTCCGGCAGCACCACTTCCAGCTCGCCATTACGCACGGCGTCGGCGCACACGGTTTCCGGCAGCATGGTGATGCCGAAACCGTCCTTCACCATGCTCTGCAGCAGCGGGAAGTCGAAGCCGGCCACGCGCGGCTGCAGGTCGACCCGGCGCACTTCGCCTTCCGGGCCATGCAGTTCCCAGCGCTGGCGGGCTTCGTCTTCGCTGATGCTGAGGGTCACGTGCTGGGTCAGCTCTTCCGGGTCCTTGGGGCGGCCGGCGCGGTCGAGGTACTTCGGGCTGGCCACCAGCAGTTCCTGCACCTGGCCGAAGCTGCGCATCACCAGGCTGCCGTCGTCGTCCAGGCGCGAACGCACGCGCAGGGCCACGTCGTAGCCTTCGTTGATGATGTCCACGCGGCGGTTGCTGATGTTCAGCTGCAGCCGCACCTTCGGATACTGCTCAAGGAACTTGGGCAGCAGCTTGGGCAGCTGCATCTGCGCCAGTGACACCGGCACGCTGGCGCGCACCACGCCGCGCGGTTCGGCGCTGAGGCGGTCCACCACTTCGCGGGCGGCCTGGGCCTCGGCCAGCATCGTCTGCGCATGCCGGTGCACGCTGGTGCCGACATCGGTGACCGCGAAACGGCGCGTGGAGCGCTGCAGCAGGCGCACGCCCAGGTCGGTTTCCAGCTGGCTGATGCGGCGGCTCAGTCGCGACTTGGGGATGCCCAAAGCGCGCTCGGCGGCGGCGAATCCGCCGTGGTCGACCACCATCGCGAAGTAGTACAGGTCATTCAGGTCATGCATGCCCGAGTTCCATATCTAGAACAATACGTGGCATTCAATCACCTTTATTCCGCCTTTGCAACAACCTATCGTTCTCTCCGTCGGCGGGGCCACCCCGCCCCCTTCCTCCCAGAACATAGGTGACTGCCATGAAGCTTCTGCATCTCGACGCCAGCGTGCTTGGCGACAACTCCGTCTCGCGCCAGCTGTCGGCCGCCGTGGTCGCCCGCCTCGCCAGCCAGATCGACAGCCTGCAGGTCGATTATCGCGATCTTGACGCCAATCCGGTACCGCACCTGCGCAGCAGCTCGCTGGCCAAGACCGACGCCGCTGAAGCGACCGATGCTGAACAGGTGATGCAGCAGTTCCTGGAGGCCGACATCGTGGTGATCGGCGCGCCGATGTACAACTTCAGCATCCCATCCACGTTGAAGGCCTGGATCGACCGCGTGGCCGTGGCCGGCCGCACCTTCAAGTACACCGAGAACGGCCCGGTGGGCCTGGCCGGTGGCAAGCGGGTGATCATCGCCAGCAGCCGTGGCGGCATCTATACCGACTCGCCGGCCGACTTCCAGGAGCCGTTCCTGCGTCAGGTGTTCGCCTTCATGGGCATCAACGAAGTCGAGTTCGTGCGCGCCGAGGGCATCGCCTACTCGCCGCAGCACCGTGAAGACGCCATCGCCGGTGCGCTGGCGGCGCTGCCGTCGCACGAAGCGGCCGAAGCCGTCGCGGCGTAACGCGTTCCAACGTTCGGCGCCCCTCTCTCCTCGTCTGGGCGCTGAACGCGGGCCGGGATCCCCTCCCCCTCCCGGCCCACCCTGGCGGCCCCGCTGTGCGGGGCCGTTTTCTTTTGCGGCGCGCTAGGCTGGGGGCATGAACTACATCGTGACGGCTGCGCACCGCAGCGAATTTCCGCACCCGATCATCCTGCGCCGCGGCCAGGCGCTGGTGGTGGGCGAACGTTATGAAGGCCCGGAGGGCTGGGACGACTGGTTCCTCTGCGAGGCCGAGGGGCAGCAGCCCGGATTCGTGCCGGCGCCGGTGATCGGCCGCGATGCGCAGGGTGGCGCGTTTGCCACGCAGGATTACTGCGCGCGCGAACTGGATGTGGACCCCGGCCAGACGCTGCGCGGGATGCGCACGCTCAATGGCTGGGCATGGTGCGTGCCGGAGAACGGCGAACCGGGATGGGTGCCGTTCGAGAAGCTGCGGGCCATAAAGGAGAGCCGAGCATAGGCTCGGCTCTACACAGATCTGTAGCGCCCGAGCCCATGCTCGGGCGGCGGCGCGAAGCGCCGGCTATCAGCCAATGGTTTCCAGGCCACCCATGTACGGGCGCAGGGCCTCCGGCACGGTGATGCTGCCGTCGGCATTCTGGTAGTTCTCCATCACCGCGATCATCGCGCGGCCAACGGCCACACCCGAGCCGTTCAGCGTGTGCGCCAGCTCCGGCTTGCCGGTGGCCGGGTTGCGCCAGCGCGCCTGCATGCGGCGGGCCTGGAAGTCACCACAGTTCGAGCACGAGGAAATCTCGCGGTAAGTTTCCTGCGACGGCAGCCAGACTTCCAGGTCGTAGGTCTTCACCGCCGAGAAGCCCATGTCGCCGGTGCACAGCAGCACCTTGCGGTACGGCAGGCCCAGCTTTTCCAGCACCACTTCGGCGCAGCGGGTCATGCGCTGGTGTTCGGCGTCGCTGTCTTCCGGGCGGCTGATCGAGACCAGCTCGACCTTCTCGAACTGATGCTGGCGGATCATGCCGCGCACGTCGCGGCCACCGCTGCCGGCCTCGGCACGGAAGCACATCGAGTGGGCGGTCATGCGCAGCGGCAGGCGCTCGGCGTCGACGATCTCATCGCGCACGATGTTGGTCAGCGGCACTTCCGAGGTCGGGATCAGGTAACGCGTGGAGTCGCCCACGGCGGTCTTGAACAGGTCGTCCTCGAACTTCGGCAGCTGGCTGGTGCCGCGCAGCGAGTCGGCGTTGACCAGCAGCGGCACGTTGGTCTCCTCGTAGCCGTGCTCGCCGGTGTGCAGGTCGACCATGAACTGGGCCAGGGCGCGGTGCAGGCGCGCGATCGGGCCACGCAGCACGGTGAAGCGCGAGCCGGACAGCTTGGCCGCGGTCTCGCCGTCCAGCCAGCCGTTGCGGGCGCCCAGTTCGACGTGGTCGAGCACCTTGAAATCGAACTGGCGCGGGGTACCCCAGCGCGCCTGCTCGACGTTGTCGTTCTCGTCGGCACCGGCCGGCACGTCGTCGGCCGGCAGGTTCGGAATGCCCATCGAGATCGCTTCGATCTTCTCGCGCAGCTCGTCCAGCGCCACTTCCGAAGCCTTCAGCTCGTCGGCGAAGGCAGCGACCTCGGCCATGATGGCCGAGACGTCCTCGCCCTTGGCCTTGGCCTGGCCGATGGCCTTGGAACGGCTGTTGCGCAGGCTCTGCAGCTCCTGGGTCCGCACCTGGATGCGCTTGCGATCCGCCTCCAGGGACTCCAGGGCAGACACGTCGAGCTCGAAGCCGCGGCTGGTGCGCAGGCGTTCGGCGAGGTCGGCGGGCTGGTGGCGGAGCAGGGCTGGATCAAGCATGGCAGGTGTCGTGGTGGGTATCAGGGATGGGATTATCGCTTGTTATACGGATTTCTGCCGCCCGGTTCATTCCTGGCGTGGCAGAATCGGGCTATTCCGTACTGGTCCGGTCCATGTCTGCACCCCGCTCGTCGTCCGCCAAGTCGTTCACTGTGCATATCCCGCGCAACGCCCTGAAGATCGCCGGCATCGCTTTCGGCGTGGGCGTGCTGTTGTTCGTGCTGGTCTGGTTGACCGGCCGCGACAAGGAGTTCTTCCGTGCCGATCCGGCCGCGCAGACCCCGCAGGAGACCGCGCAGGTGGAACCGCTGCCGGAACCGCTGGCCGCCGCCGCAGGCTCCAGCGACATGCCCGATGCCAAGCCGGCCCCGGTAGAGGACGACGCCCCGAAGCTGGTCGAAACCGCCCCGCCGCCGCCGGCGCCCATCGCTGAACCGGCCCCGGCCACGCCGGCCCCTGCGCCAGCCGCCACCGGCAACAGCCAGCCGATGCCGATTGCCGGCCAGTCGCCGCCGCCGGCCTACCCGGCCGCGGCCCTGCGCGCGGGCGAGACCGGCAGCGTGGTGGTGCGCGTGGACGTGGATGCCACCGGCTACCCGAACAATGCCACGGTCATCCAGCGCAGCGGCTCACGCGAGCTCGACCGTGCCGCCACCGACGCCGTGCGCCGCTGGCGTTTCACCCCGGCGCAGAGCAACGGCCAGGCCGTACCGGGCAGCATTGAAGTGCCGTTCGACTTCAAGACCCAGTAACTGAACGTTTCCCGGCAGGCAACCTGAACCCTGCCGGTGACGTTGACGCAACGCTGACACTTCCAGCCACTGGCCCGCGCAACACTCTCCCCGTCGTCCATTGACGGAAGGAGTTTGCGATGACCGCCACCACCCACGAAGACCTTCATTCGCCGCAGCTGCAGCAAGACGCCAGCGAACAGCACAAGCCCACGTCGCCCTGGATGTGGATCGCGCTGATCGTGGCGATGTTTGCCGCCGCGCTGCTCTGGCTGCGTCACTCGAATCAGGAAGACGTGGCGCCGGCACCGGTCGGCGAGCGCATGCTGCCCGCCCCCGAGCAGGCGCCGGTGGCCGACGCGCAGGAGCCGGCGGCCCGCCAGGCCGCACCGGTCGGCAACCAGCGCAAAGCCGCCCCTGCGGTACGCAATCGCGAGGCGCGCCCGCTGGCAGGCAACATCAAGCCGACCTACCCCGCCGCCGCGCTGCGTAATGGCGTACAGGGCAGCGTGATCGCCAGCCTGAATGTCGATAGCCGCGGCCAGGTGACCAATGCCGCGATTGTTTCGCGCAGCGGCGAACGCAGCCGTGACCTGGATCGCGCGGTGCTGAGCGCCGTGCAGAACTGGAAGTTCCAGCCGGCGATGCATGAAGGCCGTGCAGTGGCCAGTGTGGTGCGGGTCCCGGTGGATTTCCGTACCGAACAGCGTTGATCGCGGACGAGGGGTTCGTGATGTTTAGACGGAGGCTTCGGCCTCCGTCCTTTTATCGGGAGAGGCGTGCCAACCAAGGTTGGCACCTACCGGGCGATGTGAGCGTGCCAACCAAGGTTGGCACCTACCGGGTGATGTGAGCGTGCCAACCAAGGTTGGCACCTACCGGAAAACGCGATCCGCCGATCAGGCCAGGTTGAAGCCGGCGCTGCGCGCCAGGCCATCGAAGTCCGGGAAGGACGTGGCGACGTTGGCGATGTCGTTGATGCGCACTTCGCCGTCGCTGATCTGGCCGGCAATGGCGAATGCCATGGCGATGCGATGGTCGCCGTGGCTTTCGATGGTGCCACTCCCCAGCCGAGCCCCGCCGTGCAGGGTGGCGCCATCCTCGGTCTCGTCCACCTGCATGCCCAGCGCGCGCAGGCCAGTGGCCATCGCCGCAAGACGATCGGATTCCTTCACCCGCAGTTCGGCAGCACCGCTCACCACGGTCTGGCCTTCGGCGGCGGCGGCGGCCACGAACAGCGCCGGGAACTCGTCGATCATGTCCGGCACCAGTGCTTCGGGAATACGCGCGCCCTTCAGCGGAGCGTAGCGCACCACCAGATCGGCCACCGGCTCACCGCCCTGCTCGGCCGGATTCTCTTCGGTGATATCCGCCCCCATCAGGCGCAGCGCGTGCAGCAGGCCGGTGCGACGCGGGTTCAGGCCGACCTGCTTCAGGCGCAGCTCGGAGCCGGGAATGATGCTGGCGGCGACCAGGTAGAACGCCGCCGAGGAAAAATCGGCCGGCACCACGATGTCCGTGGCGCGCAGGCGCTGGCCGCCCCGCAGGCGCGCCTTGCCCGGCGAGAATTCGATGTCCACGCCGAACGCGGACAGCATGCGTTCGGTGTAGTCGCGGGTCGGGTGGGGTTCCACCACGCGGGTTTCGCCCTGCGCGTACAGGCCGGCCAGCAGCACGGCCGACTTGATCTGTGCGCTGGCCACCGGCGAGGCGAAGTCGATGCCATGCAGCGTCTGGCCGCCATGCACGTGCAGCGGCGGCGTGCCGTCGTCCTGGGTATCGATCCTTGCGCCCATCTGCGACAGCGGGCCGGTGACACGGCGCATCGGGCGGCCGGACAGCGACTCATCGCCGATCAGCGTGCAGTCGAACGCCTGGCCCGCCAGCAGGCCGGCCAGCAGGCGCATGCCGGTGCCGGCATTGCCGCAGTCCAGCGGTGCCTCCGGCGCTTTCAGGCCGTCGATACCGACGCCGTGCACGATGCGCTGCGACGGGCTGGGGGTTTCGATGCGCACACCCAGCTGGCTGAAGATGCGCGCGGTGGCGCGGGTGTCCTCGCCTTCCAGGAAGCCTTCGATATGCGAAGTACCATCGGCCAGCGCGGCGAACATCACCGAGCGGTGCGAGACCGACTTGTCGCCGGGAATGGTCAGGCTGCCCTGCAGCGGCTGGCCCTTGCGGGCGATCCAGTGTTGCGCGTTGCTCATCGTTCGATCGTTCCGTAAACGCCGGCAGCGCCGGCGATGCATCAGGGAGCGGCGGCCAGGGCCGCCACAGCAGCACTCAGGGCACGGCCACCGGGTAGGAGCCCAGCACCTTGATCTGCGCCGAGTGCGCTTCCAGTTCGGCCAGCGCCGCCTGCATCGGCGCGTCGTCGATGTGGCCGGCCAGGTCAATGAAGAAGCCGTATTCCCACTTGCCGTGGTGCGACGGCCGCGACTCGATGCGGTTCATGCTGATGCCGTGGCGGGCGAACGGGCTGAGCACATCGAACAGCGCACCGGGCTTGTCATGGATGAACACCAGCACCGAGGTGCGGTCGTGGCCGGAGGTCGGGAAGATGTTGCGGCCCACCACCAGGAAGCGGGTGGTGTTGTCGGCATCATTCTGGATCGGCTTGGTGACCACCTTCTTCAGGCCGTACACGTGGCCGGCACTCTCGCCGCCGATGGCCGCTGCGTCGTCGGCGTTGCGCGCGCGACGCGCACCCTCGGCATTGCTCGACACCGGAATCTTCTCGGCCTTCGGCAGGTTGGCGCGCAGCCACGCCGAGGTCTGCATGAACGACTGCGGGTGTGCGTAGATGCGCTCGATGTCCTCGATGCGGCCGCTGCGCGACATCAGGTACTGCTGCACGCGCAGTTCCACTTCGCCACAGATCTTCAGGTTGGAGGTCAGGAACATGTCCAGGGTGATCTGGATGGTGCCCTGTCCCGAATTCTCCACCGGCACCACGCCGAAATCGGCGTTGCCCGCTTCCACTTCCTGGAACACTTCCTCGATGCTGGCCATCGGCAGGCCCAGCGCGGAGCGGCCGAAGTGCTTGAGCACGGCCTGCTGGCTGAAGGTGCCTTCCGGGCCGAGGTAGCCGATCTTCAGCGGCTCCTGCTGGGCCAGGCAGGCCGACATGATCTCGCGATAGACATGCACCAGCAGCTCGTCGCTGAGCGGGCCTTCATTGCGGTCCACCACCATGCGCAGCACCTGCGCTTCGCGCTCGGGGCGGTAGTAGTCGACAGCGGCGGCCAGCTTGCCCTTGGCCTTGCCGACCTGGTGGGCGAAGCGCGCGCGCTCGGCGATCAGGCTCTGGATGTCACGGTCGATCTGGTCGATCTTCGAGCGCACATCGGCCAGCGCCAGCGGTGCCAGGGTGGGTGCCGGGTTCGAGGCGGCCTTGGCCTTGCCCTTCGCCTTGCTGGGCGCGCTGTCCTTGGCCGGTTCGGCCTTCTTCGGCGCCTTCTTGCTGGATTTGCTGCTTGCCATCGGAATTCCTTGTTGCGGGACCCGCACCCGACGGTGCGCGCCGTTCATTGCTCAGCCGTGACGCTGCTGGAAATCGGCCATGAAGGCGACCAGCGCCTCGGCCCCGGCCAGCGGCATGGCGTTGTACAGCGAGGCACGGATGCCCCCGACCACCTTGTGTCCCTTCAGCGCCAGCAGGCCGGCAGCCTTGGCTTCGGCGACGAAGCGGGCATCAAGCCCGGCATCGGGCAGGAAGAACGGGATGTTCATCCGCGAGCGTGCCGCATGCGCGACCTCGTTGCGGTAGAAGCCGCCGGAGCCATCGATGGCGCCGTACACCAGTGCCGCCTTGGCGGCATTGCGCCTGGCGAATTCGGCCACGCCGCCTTCGGCCAGCATCCACTTGAACACCAGGCCGGCCAGATACCAGTTCCAGGTCGGCGGGGTGTTGAGCATCGAATCGCGGGCGACATGCGAGCGGTAATCGAAGATGTCCGCACGCGGCTGGCCAGTACGCTCGAGCAGGTCGCGGCGGACGATCATCACTGCGATGCCGACCGGGCCCAGGTTCTTCTGCGCGCCGGCATAGATCACACCGTAGCGGCGTACATCCAGCGGCTCGCTGGCGATGGATGAGCTGAAGTCCGCCACCAGCGGCACATCGCCGGTATCCGGCACATCACGGAACTCGACGCCGTGGATCGTCTCGTTGGCGGTGATGTGCACATAGGCGGCGTCGGGCGAGAGCTGCCAGTCGGCGCGGGGCGGCAGCGTGCGATAGCCGTCGGGCTCGCTGCTGGCGGCAATGTTGACGTCGACGTAGACGCCGGCCTGCTTGACCGCAGTCTTTCCCCAATGGCCACTGACCACGTAGTCGGCGCGCTGGCCGGGGCTGGCGAAGTTGAGCGGGATCAGCGCCTGCTGGGTGGTGGCGCCACCGGACAGGAACAGCACCGCGTAGTCGTCGGGGATATCGAGCAGGCGGCGCAGGTCGGCCTCGGCCTCGGCGGCCACGGACATGAATTCCGCGCCGCGATGGCTCATTTCCACGATCGAGGCACCACTACCGTGCCAGTCCAGCATTTCCGCCTGCGCCTGGCGCAGGACCGATTCCGGCAAGGTCGCAGGGCCGGCACTGAAGTTGAACGCGCGCGTCATGTCACACCTGTGGGGCAAGACCCCTAGTATGCCGCAGTGCACCAGCCTTGCGGCCTAGTGCGGCAAGGGAAATTTGGTTTCATTGGAATCCATTCGCCGCAGGCGTGCCGCCGGTAGTCGCCGACCTTGGTCGGCGTACGCCGTCAGGCGTCATGCCCGCCGAAAAAGCGTGCCGACCAAGGTCGGCACCTACCAAAGCCGTGTGCTGCCAGGCGTCAAGCCCGCCGACGGAGCGTGCCGATCAAGGTCGGCACCCACCAGCGCGCGGACCCAGCGGATTCAGATCAGCAGCAAAGCCCCGGTAGTCGCCGACCTTGGTCGGCGTACGCCGTCAGGCGTCATGCCCGCCGAACAAGCGTGCCGACCAAGGTCGGCACCTACCAAAGCCGTGTGCTGCCAGGCGTCAAGCCCGCCGACGGAGCGTGCCGATCAAGGTCGGCACCCACCAGGGCGCGGACCCAGCGGATTCAGATCAGCGCGCGCCGAACCAGAGCAGCAGGCTGAGCAGTGCGGCCAGCAGCAGCGCACTCACCAGCAGCCACGGCCAGCGCCGGACCCTGCGCGGCGCGGCCGGCAGCACCGGCGCCTGCTCGGCCTCGTGGCTGGCGTCGTCCTCGGCGGGCAGCGGCCGCCGGCGCGGATCGTGCGGCACTTCCAGCACGAACCGGTGCTGGCCATCGAACACGACCTGGTCGCCGGCCTGCAGCCAGCAGTGGCGCACGGCCACGCCGTTGACCCGGGTACCGTCGGCGCTGCCCAGGTCGCGCAGCAGCACGCGCTCGCCGTGCACTTCCACGCGGGCATGCTGTTCGGCGAAGGCCGGGTCATCGATGGCGATGTCGGCCTCGTTGCCGCGGCCGATCAGGCGGGCCTGCGACAGGGTGAAACTGCGGCCATGGTGCAGGCCACCGACACCGCGCAGCAGTCGTTGCTGCTCGTCGCTGCCATCCTCGCTCTTCGGCGCAGGCGCCTGCAGCAGGCTCTCGACTTCGCCCTGCAGCACCATCTCCACGCCATCCACGTATACCGCATCGCCCGCGCGCAGCAGGGCCATCCGGCGCACCGGTCGACCATTGACGTGGATGCCGCGGATGCCATTGCCGACCTGCAGCCAGAGGCCGCGATCGTCCATGCAGAACTGGGCCAGCAGCAGGGCGCCGTGGCCGGCATCACCGAGCCGCACGCTGCCGTTGGCCTGGCGCACGATGCGCTGCACCCCGGGCCGCAGGGGCTGGTCGGGCTGTTGTTGCTGACTGAAGTGAACTAGCAGGTTCTGCACGCGGCGCAGCCTAGCAGGTTGGTCGCCAACGAAGAAGAACCCACGATGAGTGCTTGGCGCGGCGGCCCTTGATGCGCACAATGCTCGCCCTCTTTGATCATCCCCGCCCTGCGCCAGGAGCCTGCATGTCCACCATCGATGTCCGCCACGCCCACGCCCTGCCCGACGCACAGGCGCGCGCCGCGATCGAACAGGTCGCTGCCAAGCTGTCCGAGCGCTTCGGCCTGAAGTCGTCCTGGACCGCCGACGTCCTGAACTTCTCCGGCAGCGGTGTGGACGGTGCGATCGAACTGCAGCCGGGCGCCGTGCGCGTGACCGCCAAGCTCGGTTTCCTGCTGTCGGCGATGAAGGGCATGGTCGAAGGCGAGATCCAGCGCGTGCTGAAGGAAAAGCTGGGCTGAATCCTGGCGGCGGCCATCACGGCCGTGCAACGCCACCGCGCGCTACTCTCGGGGCAGGCCCAACTCCCACGGGAAGTGCGATGAACCACTACGAGAACGACGACCGCCGCAACGACGACGCCTCTTTCGGTGACCAGGCCGAGCGCTTCTCGCGCAAGCTCAGCGATTCGGCGCAACAGGTCTGGCTGGCCGGGCTGGGTGCGCTGGGGCGCGCGCAGGCCGAGGGCAGCCGCTTCTTCGACGGCCTGGTGAAGGAAGGCGAAGCCTGGGAAGCCCGCCGCCGTGAACGCAGCGGCGAACAGGGCCCGGGCTGGCGTGACAACGTCGAATCGTCCCTGGATGAAGCCCGCGAGAAGGCCTCGGGCACCTGGAACAAGGTCGAGAAGGCCTTCGATGACCAGGTGCAGGGCGTGCTCAAGCGGCTGCATGTGCCCACGTCCGACGAGGTGACCGCGCTGGAAGCCCGCATCGATGCCCTGCACGCGCGCCTGGCCAGGCTGGAAAACCGGGCGGCTTCGGGTGCAGATGCCCCCGCACCGGGCAGCCATCAATCGCCGGACAGCATTCCCTGAGCGCAATTGTTGCAATGCAATAAATTTTGATTGACAATCGCGAGCAACCCGCCAATCGCTTCGGCTGCCGTTTGTTCCCTCCCCTCACGGCTTCAGGATTGGCGGGTTTTTCGTGTCCGTCGTATACCGTTCTGCGCGCTCCATCACGCTTCCTGTCAGGAACATCCTGACCCAGCCGGGCACCGCGACCTTTACACTGTCGCTCTCCGCTTTCGCCCCTTCCGCCCTACTCCTGCATGCTCCCTTGGATCCTGGCCCTGCTGTCGGCCCTGCTTACCTGTTCCCTGGCCGTTGTCTATCTGTGGTGGATCAAGCGGCGGCAGAAGGAGATGCAACTCGGCCTGCAGGCTCTGGGAGGCATGCACTGGCGCGAATTCTCGGTTCTGGTCAAGCGCATGCTGCGCGAACAGCGCGGCCTGCGTGAGCTGATCGATCCGGCCGAAGATGCCCGCGAGCCGAGCAGCGACTTCCTGCTCAGCGATGGCCCCAATCAATGGCTGGTGTCGTGCAAGCACGGCCTGGCCTACCGCATCGGCACCGCCGCAGTGAACGAACTGGGTGCGGCCGCGCGCCTGGCCGGCGCCAAGGGTGGCGTACTGCTGACCGAAGGCCGTATCGAGCGCGACGGCCGTGGCGCCGCCGAGAAGCAGGCGGTTGAAGTGCTGGACGGGCCGCGCCTGTGGCCGTTGCTGCAGCCCTACCTCCCTGCCGATATCGAAGCGCGCGTGCGCGCCAGCGCCCGGCACGAAGCGCTGCGCCGCATTGCCATTGCCGCACTGGGTGCGGCCACGCTGGGGCTGCTTGTCGGCTTGGGTCTGCAGGGCCTGCATGTGGAAGAGGCCACTCCGGTCGCTGCGGCGCCGGTGGTGGCAACGCCTTCGGCCGCGCCTTCAGCCGCACCCGCCCCGATCGAAGCAGTCCCTGCGGTCGCCCCCGCTCCCACGCCTGCCGTCGCCCCCGCGACCGACGCGCGCAGCAATCCCGACCCCGATGCCGCCACGCTGGAGCGCTTCCAGGCCGATCTGGCCCGCGCCCTGGCCGGCAAGCCCGGCATCGCCAGCGGTGTCTGGCTGACCCGGCAGACACTGGCGATCAACCGCACCGGCGAACTGGACGCGGTGTGGCCGCTGGTCTGCGAGGAAGTGCTGCACTACCCCGCGCTGCGCAACGTGCGCATCCAGCTCAACGCCCGCCCCGGCGTGGATGAGCCCGTACGCTGGCGGCAGTGCGCTACGTATTGATGGCGCAGCATCCGCGCATGGCGTGGATCTACTGAATCCCGATGCGCGACCCCTTGGTAGATCCACGCCACGCGTGGATGCCTTTGCAGAGTTGAGCCACGCGCGAACAGCAGCCGAGCATGGGCTCGGCTCCACATGGCGCCTGCTCAGCCCAATGCCGCGAGATGGGCGATGTAACTGGAGCGCGATTCACCCGCCGCTCTGGCCTGCGCATCCAGCCTCGCCAGGATCCGGCGTGGCAGGCTGATATTGACCCGCTCGATGGTGTCGTCCAGCAGAGCCGGATCAACGCAGATGTACGCAAGAATCCAACAGATGTCCTTGGATGCCTCGGCGGCGATCTTCTGCGGCGCTGAAGGTGTCGGAATCGAGCGCCCCTCATCCAGGGCCACATCAATCCAGGCGAGCGCCGCCTCTTCCGCCGCAGTGAGCGCATCATCAAGCGTGTCGGCCGCTGAGAAGCACCCCGGCAGATCTGGAACGACCACACCCCACGCGGTGCGCTCATCGCCCGCCTCGATCAAGACTGGATATCGCATGGGCCCTCCTACGTCAGTCCTGCGAGCTTCCGCAACGCCTGCACCAGCCCTTTCCCCAGATCCTTCCTTGGGTGAGGAACGGTGATGATGTGAGGGTGCTGCGAGTGCACGAATACATGATGGGATCCGCGGATCCGACGACAGATCCAACCTGCCGCTTCCAGTTTCCGGATGAGGTCCCTGCTCTTCATGCAGGGACGATACACATCGTACACACGCCCCGACAGAGTTCAAGGCGACAGTCGTTTCGGCAGAGTAGATCCACGCCATGCGTGGATGGAATCCCTATCGCGCGCCCGGCGCGAAGCGCGCCACCAGGTCCCAGGCATCCCCCAGGAACACCTGGCGAACGCGGGTGATCGGCTGTTCGCCACGCCAGGTCAGGCGTTCGATCACCAGGCAGGCGGTACCGGGCTTCACATCCAGCAGCCTGGCGGTGGCAGTATCCGCGCCCCAGGCACTGATGCGATGCTGGGCACGGGTCCAGGACACGTTCTGCAGCAGCCAGCTGCCCGGGGCGGTGGTGCTGAAGTCGACCTCCAACACCTCGGGCACGCCCACCGGGCTGATCAGGCGGTGCTCCAGTGCCAGCGGGCGGCCATCGGCCAGGTGCAGGCAGCGCATCGCCAGCAGCATTTCGCTGCCGGCCAGCTCGACTTCGCCGGCATTGCCGGCATCGGCCAGGCGCAGGTCGCGCTGCAGCAGTCGATAGGCGTACTGATGTCCCCGCGAGCCGACTTCCATCGCGATATCGGGAATCTCCAGCGCCACCTGCTCCAGGTGCGGTGGCTGCCGCGCCACGAACGAACCCGCGCGACGGCGGCGCTCGATCATGCCGCTCTCGGCCAGTGCGGTCAGCACCTTGTTCACCGTCATCCGCGAGCATCCGTACTGCTCCATCAACTCGTGCTCGTACGGAATCCGGAAGCCCGGCGCCCACTCTCCACTGAGGATGCGGCTTTCCAGATCGCTGCGGATACGCTGGTTGAGCGTGGCGGACTTGCTGGCCTTCACGTAATGGGGTCTCGGTGGCGGGAGGCGATCAGCCCAGCACGCCGCGCAGGGCGGCAGCGAAGGCGCTGGTGATCGCCTCGCGCTGCAGGTGGCGGCCCTCGGCCACGCACTGGCGGCCATGGCGCCAGACCGATCGCAGCGCGCCATTACGTGCGGCGAACACCCAGCTGTCAAGCCATGCGTCATCCTGTCGCGCCTGCAGCGCCGGGTGTGCGGCGTCCAGTTCAACCAGGTCGGCACTGGCGCCGACCTGCAGGCCGGCGGCCACGCCCAGCGCCTGTGCGCCACCGTGCAGTGCGCCTTCGAACAGGAAGCGGCCGGTGCTGCGGGTGGCATCCGGGGCCAGTACGTTGCGACCGCGCAGGGTCAGACGCTGGCCGTATTCGAGCAGGCGCAGTTCTTCGGCCGCGTCGATCAGCACATTGGAATCGGAACCGACGCCGAAGCGCCCGCCCTCGCGCGCGAACGCCTGCATCGGGAACAGGCCGTCGCCCAGGTTGGCCTCGGTGATCGGGCACAGGCCGGCCACGGCTTGGCTGGCCACAATGGCCGCGCGCTCGTCATCGGTGATGTGGGTGGCATGCACCAGGCACCAGCGCGCATCCACCGGCGCATGGTTGTACAGCCACTGCACCGGGCGCTGGCCGCTCCAGGCCAGGCAGGCCTCCACTTCGCGCACCTGCTCGGCGATGTGGATGTGCACCGGGCCGTCGGTCAGCGGCAGCAACGCACTCAGTTCCTCGCCGGTGACCGCACGCAGGCTGTGCGGTGCGATGCCGAGCACCGCGTCGGGCAGCGCGGCCAAGGCCGGCTTGGCGGCCTCCAGCAGCTGCGCGAAGCCGTCCACGTCGTGGATCAGGCGCCGCTGCGCTGGATTCGGCGCCGCCCCGCCGAAATCGGCATGTGCATAGAACACCGGCAGCAGGGTCAAGCCAATGCCGGTCTGGTCGGCGGCGGCGGCGATCCGCGCACTCATCTCGGCGCGGTTGGTATACGGCCGGCCGTCGGCATCGTGGTGCAGGTAATGGAACTCGCCGACGCGGGTGAAGCCACTTTCCAGCATTTCCATATAGGCCTGGGCGGCAATGGCCTGCACCGCGTCTGGGCGCAGGTGGGCCAGGAAACGGTACATCAGCTCGCGCCAGCTCCAGAAGCTGTCACCGTCGCCGCCGCCGATCTCGGTCAGCCCGGCCATGCCGCGCTGGAAGGCATGGCTGTGCAGGTTGGGCAGGCCCGGCACCAGGATGCCGACCCGGGTGTCGCCCGCCTGCGCGCCCTGCCCCGTGCTGATGGCCGCGATGCGACCGTCCTGCACCTGCAGGCGGACATCGCGGACCCAACCCTCGGCCAGCAGGGCGTGGGCGGCATGGAAACTGTGCGGGGAACGCGAATCGGACATGGCTGGACAACCCGAAATGGACGCCTATATTGTATAGACATATAAGCACAGCCGCGTTGTGGATGCCATGCACGTCGATACCCTCTGGTCCAACGTCCACCTGATCACCCTTGATGGCGAAGGGCTGGGTGTCATCCGCGATGGCGTCCTGGCCTGCGCCGACGGCCGCATCGTCCATGTCGGCGCGGCCGGCAGCGATGCCCACCTGCAGCCGACCACCCGCATCGACGGCGAAGGCCGTTGGATTTCGCCCGGCCTGATCGACTGCCATACCCACCTGGTCTACGCCGGCAACCGCGCCAACGAGTTCGAGCAGCGCCTGCAGGGCGTCAGCTATGCCGAGATCGCCCGTGCCGGCGGCGGCATCGTTTCCACCGTGCGCGCCACCCGTGCCGCCACGCCGGAACAGCTGGCCCGCGAAAGCCGGCCACGCCTGCTGGCGATGCGCGCCGAGGGCGTGACCACCCTCGAGATCAAGTCCGGCTACGGCCTGACCCTGCCCGACGAGCGCAAGCAGCTGCAGGTGGCGCGTGCGCTGGGCGAGGAATGCCGGGTCAACGTGGTGACCACCTTCCTCGGCGCGCACGCGGTTCCGCCAGGCCGCGAAGCACAGGAGTACACCGACGAAGTGTGCGAGGTGATGATTCCGGCCATCGCCGCCGAAGGCCTGGCCGAAGCGGTGGATGTGTTCTGCGAGAACATCGCCTTCTCGCCGGCGCAGGCGCGCCAGGTCTTTGAGGCGGCGCGCGCCAACGGGCTGTCGGTGAAGATCCACGCCGAGCAGCTGAGCAACCAGCATGGCGCCGAACTGGCGGCCCGCTTCGGGGCACTGTCGGCCGACCATATCGAACATCTGGACGACGCCGGCATCGCCGCGATGGCCGCTGCCGGTACCGTCGCCGTGCTGCTGCCCGGCGCCTTCTATTTCACCCGCGATACCACCCTGCCGCCGATCGCCGCGCTGCGTGCGGCCGGCGTACCGCTGGCGCTGGCCACCGACAGCAACCCGGGCACTTCGCCGCTGACCAGCCCGCTGCTGGCGATGAACATGGGCGCCACCCTGTTCCGCCTGACCGTGGACGAGTGCATCGCCGGCTTCACCCGTGAAGCGGCGCGCGCACTGGGCCATGGCGAGCGCATCGGCCGCCTGGCGGTGGGCATGGACTGCGACCTGGCGATCTGGGACATCGATGCCCCCGCCGACCTGGTCTATCGCATTGGATTCAACCCGCTGCACGCGCGCGTGGTGCGCGGACAGCCCGACCTGCCTGCCTCCTGGAGCAACACATGAGCAACACCCTGGTTCTTCGCCCCGGCCATGTCACTCTCGCCCAGTGGCGGCAGGTCTATCGCGGTGCGCCGCTCGCACTGGACCCGGCCGCGCTGCCGGTGGTGCGCGCCAGTGCGGCGGCGGTGGCCGCCATCGTCGCCAAGGGCGCGCCGGTGTATGGCATCAACACCGGCTTCGGCAAGCTGGCCAGCGTGCGCATCGAGCGCGAAGACCTGGCCACCCTGCAGCGGAACATCGTGCTCTCGCATGCCGCCGGCGTGGGCGAGCCGGTGCCGGCCAGCGTGGTGCGCCTGATGATGGCGCTGAAGCTGGTCAGCCTGGCGCAGGGTGCTTCGGGCATTCGCGAGGAAACCCTGCTGCTGCTGGAAGCGATGCTGGTCAAGGGCGTGCTGCCGGTGGTGCCCGCGCAGGGCTCGGTGGGTGCCTCGGGTGACCTGGCGCCGCTCTCGCACCTGGCCAGCGTGATGCTGGGCGTAGGCGAAGCCTTCATCGGTGACGAGCGTCTACCGGCAGCCGACGCACTGGCACGTGCCGGCCTGCAGCCGATCGAACTGGGCGCGAAGGAAGGCCTGGCGCTGCTCAACGGCACCCAGTTCTCCACCGCCTATGCGTTGGCCGGCCTGTTCGAGATCGAGACCGTGTTCCAGGCCGCACTGGTCACCGGCGCGCTGTCGGTGGAAGCGGCCAAGGGTTCGGACACGCCCTTCGACCCCCGCATCCACGCGATCCGCGGCCAGCGCGGGCAGATCGCCACCGCCGCCACCCTGCGCACGCTGATGCAGGGCTCGGACATCCGCGAATCACACCGTGACAACGACGTGCGCGTGCAGGACCCCTACTGCCTGCGCTGCCAGCCGCAGGTGATGGGCGCGGCGCTGGACATCCTGCGCCAGGCCGCGACCACGCTGGAAATCGAAGCCAACGGCGTGTCCGACAATCCGCTGGTGTTCACCGATACCGGCGAAGCGCTGTCCGGTGGCAACTTCCACGCAGAGCCGGTGGCCTTTGCCGCCGACATGCTGGCGATGGCGGTGTGCGAGATCGGTTCGATCAGCGAGCGCCGCCTGGCGATGCTGGTCGATCCGGCGCTGTCCGGCCTGCCCGCCTTCCTGACCCCGCGTCCCGGTTTGAATTCCGGTTTCATGATTCCGCAGGTGACTGCTGCTGCACTGGTCTCGGAAAACAAGCAGCGCGCCTACCCGGCCAGCGTTGACTCGATCCCGACCTCGGCCAACCAGGAAGACCATGTGTCGATGGCCGCGCATGGCGCACGCCGGCTGATGCAGATGGCCGAGAACGCCGCCAACGTGATCGGCATCGAGCTGCTGGCCGCTGCGCAGGGTTGCGACTTCCACGCCCCGCTGCGCTCCAGCGCCGCGCTGGAAACCGTGCGCGCCACCCTGCGTGCGCAGGTGCCGACGCTGGAAGAAGACCGCTACTTCCATCCGGACATGGTGACCGCCACGAATCTGGTGCGCAGTGGCGCGCTGGCGCAGGGCCTGACCGACCTGCTGCCAACCGTGGAACCGCAGGCATGAATACCCATCCCGAATGGCTGACGGTGCACGAAGGCGACGCCCCCCTCATCGTCAGCTTTCCGCATACCGGCAGCGAGCTGCCGCACGACCTGATCGGCGACTACCACTCACCGTGGCTGGCCCGCCGCGACACAGACTGGTGGGTACACGAACTGTACGACTTCGTGCGTGGCATGGGCGCGACCACGGTGCGCTCGGCGATCTCGCGTTCGGTGATCGACCTCAACCGCGATCCCAGCGGCGTGTCGCTGTACCCGGGCCAGAACACCACCGGCCTGTGCCCGCTGACCACCTTCGACAACCAGCCGCTGTACCACGCCGGGCGCGAACCGGACGAAGCGGAAATCGCCCGTCGCCGCGACACGTATTTCCTGCCTTACCACGATGCGCTGGCGGCGCAGATCACGCGCCTGCGCGCACGCCACGCTACCGTGGTGGTGTACGACGCGCACTCGATCCGCTCACACATCCCGCACCTGTTCGAAGGCGAGCTGCCGCAGTTCAACCTGGGTACCGCCGGCCCCTCCGGTGCACCGGACACCTCCTGCGACAACGCCTTGAGCGATGTGGTGGAGAACCTGCTGGCGCTCAGTGGCATGAGCCAGGTGCGCAACGGCCGCTTCAAGGGCGGCTGGATCACCCGCCACTACAGCAACATCCCGGGCGGCGTGCATAGCCTGCAGATGGAACTTGCCTGCCGCGGCTACATGCACGAGCCCCTGCCGGACCAGGTGGACGAACACAGCTGGCCCACCCCGCTCGACCCCGACCTCGCCGCACCACTGCGCCACACCCTGGCGCAGGTGCTCAACGCCTGCCTTGAATTCGCTACGAACCGGAGCGCCGCATGACCCGCAACGACCCATCCCGCACCGTCGCCGCGCCGACCGGCACCACGCTCAATGCCAAGAGCTGGCTGACCGAAGCACCGCTGCGCATGCTGATGAACAACCTGCACCCGGACGTGGCCGAGCGCCCGCAGGAACTGGTGGTGTACGGCGGCATCGGCCGCGCCGCGCGCGACTGGGAAAGCTTCGATGCCATCGTCGAGACGCTCAAGCGCCTGGACGACGACCAGACCCTGCTGGTGCAGTCGGGCAAGCCGGTAGGCGTGTTCCGCACCCACGCCGACGCGCCGCGCGTGCTGATCGCCAATTCCAACCTGGTGCCGCGCTGGGCCAACTGGGACCACTTCAACGAGCTGGATAAGAAGGGCCTGGCCATGTACGGCCAGATGACCGCCGGCAGCTGGATCTACATCGGTGCGCAGGGCATCGTGCAGGGCACCTACGAGACCTTCGTGGAAATGGGGCGCCAGCATTTCGGCGGCGACCTGACCGGGAAGTGGCTGTTCACCGGTGGCCTCGGCGGCATGGGTGGTGCACAGCCGCTGGCTGCCGTGATGGCCGGCGCCTCCTGCCTGGCCGTCGAGTGCCGCAAGAGCAGCATCGACATGCGCCTGCGCACCGGCTACCTGGATACCTGGACCGACAACCTGGACGAAGCGCTGCGCCTGATCGACGAGTCGTGCAAGGCCGGCACGCCGAAGTCGGTGGGCCTGCTCGGCAACGTTGCCGATGTGCTGGCCGAACTGCTCAAGCGCGGCGTGAAGCCGGACCTGCTGACCGACCAGACCTCCGCGCACGACCCGGTGAACGGCTACCTGCCGCAGGGCTGGACGGTCGAACAGTGGGATGAGAAGCGCGCTTCCGCCCCCAAGGAAGTGGAGAAGGCTGCGCGTGCATCGATGGCCAACCACATCCGCGCCATGCTCGGCTTCCACGCGCTGGGCGTGCCCACCGTGGACTACGGCAACAACCTGCGGCAGATGGCGCTGGAAGAAGGTGTGTCCAATGCCTTCGATTTCCCGGGGTTCGTGCCGGCCTACATCCGCCCGCTGTTCTGCCGTGGCATCGGCCCGTTCCGTTGGGCGGCACTGAGTGGCGACCCGGAAGACATCGCCAAGACCGATGCCAAGGTGAAGGAACTGATTCCGGACAACCCGCACCTGCACCGCTGGCTGGACATGGCCGCCGAGAAGATCAAGTTCCAGGGCCTCCCGGCGCGCATCTGCTGGGTCGGCCTGGGTGATCGCGATCGACTCGGCCTGGCGTTCAACGAGATGGTCGCCAACGGCGAACTGAAGGCGCCGGTGGTGATCGGTCGCGACCATCTGGACAGTGGCAGCGTCGCCTCGCCGAACCGCGAAACCGAAGCGATGGCCGACGGCTCCGATGCGGTGTCCGACTGGCCGCTGCTGAACGCCCTGCTCAACACCGCCAGCGGCGCGACGTGGGTGTCGCTGCACCACGGTGGCGGCGTGGGCATGGGCTTCTCGCAGCACGCCGGCATGGTGATTGTCTGTGATGGCACCGAAGCGGCGGCGAAGCGGATTGGCCGCGTGCTGTGGAACGACCCGGCCACTGGCGTGATGCGCCATGCCGATGCGGGGTATGGCATCGCGATCGACTGCGCGAGGGAAAAGGGACTGGATCTGCCGGGCATTCTCGGCTGATCGAGGTCTGGGTAGTGCCGGCCGCTGGCCGGCACCGCCCAAGCATTGCCCGTGCCGCCGGCCGCCGCCCGCCCCCCCCCTGGTGCGGGGACGCTCTGGTAGATGCCGACCTTGGTCGGCGCTCACTCCGCTACATCAGTGCCGAAGCGACCACCGATGCCTTTGCTCGAATACAGTCCGACGTATCAGCCTTGAGCGCTTCGATCAAGGAGACGACTTCTGCTGCACCCTTCGTCGAGGCCATGCTCTTCAAGTAAGCAATCAACATATTTCTGTGTAGATCACTGTTAAGCAATCTGCAGATGAAAGTCTCCAACCATTCTGGTGCCACGCGAAGCATGTACGGAGCTGATTGGACAAGCGCGGAAACCATGCTGTCGCCGTCACTTGCCTCGACAAGATGAAGAAGGCCCCACATGACGTCATGATGCGGAGTGTCATCGGCGAACATCGAGAAGAGAACTCCTAGCTCCCGACCGGAAAACTTCAGACCTGATAGCGCCTGAACCGTGCGGTCAAATACCGCAACCTCTTCTGAAGTGAGCATTTGCGAAGCCCGCAACAGCTCGTCCAGAAGTTGGCTCTTGATCAAAGCGTCGTTGGTGGCAGTTGGCACTGCTTGCACCTGTCCATCAATGGAGTGGCATTCGATTGTACGCGCGCACCAGGACAACTCTGATACTGGAGTGAAATGCCGCCGGGCGTCGATCGAATCGATGCTCAAGCCAGAGCCTGAAAGTTCGCCGCATGGGTGGAGCCGTCTAAATCCACTTAAGGCTATTACGTCGGTGTGGGCTGAGGCGCTCTTACATCTGATGCCTCATCAGTCGCAAAGAGCTGTTTACGACAGGTCATTGGGAACTCACGCATTCACATAGGTGCTCGCCCCGCTTGACCCAGTGCCCGCCGCTGACCAACATGCGCCATCACCGCTGATGGATCGCCGCGATGTACCGCACCTTTGTTGCTGCATTGCTCTGCGCCCTCTTCGTCGTTCCGATCGCTTCGGCGCGTGGCCTCACCCCTGACCTCTCCACTCAGCTCGACGCCCAGCTGCAGGCCAACCGCGACCGCTACGGCATCGCCGGCCAAGCGGTACTGGTCGCACACAACGGCCAGGTGCTGTACCAGGGCGCCAGCGGTGAACGTGATCCCGCCACCCATGCGCCCGCCACCGTCGATTCCATCTTCGCCGCGCAGTCGATGGCCAAGCTGCTGACCAGCACGCTGGTGATGCAGCTGGTCGATCACGGCAAGGTGGATCTGGATGCACCGGCCAGCCGCTATGTGCCGGACTTGCCCGCAGCATGGCGGGCGATCCGTGTGCGCGATTTCCTCAACCACAGCTCCGGCATCGGCGAGTACTACGACCGGGTGGATAACCGCTGGGTGAGCAAGGGCTACCCCGGTGTAGCGCCTGACCTTGGCGCGGCACTGAAGGTGGCCGGTGCGGCACCGATGCAGTTCGCCACCGGCAGCCGCATGCAGTACACCCAGGCCAACTACCTGGTACTGACAGCGCTGCTGGAAGCACACTACCGCACGCCCTACCCGGCCATCGCGCGCGAACGCATCCTGCAGCCATTGAAGATGACCAGCACGTCATGGGGCATCGCCAACGTGCCGGTCGAGCGCGCGGCGGTGCCGTACATCGGCAAGGATGGCGCGTTGCAACCGGCCAATGAAGATCCCTGGCCCAACTACGGCTGGGGGCATGCCGACCTGCAGACCACCGTGGGCGACATGAACCGTTTCCTGCAGGCGCTGGCGACCGGCAAGCTGGTGCGCACGGCGACCCTGGAAAAACTCTGGCAGCCGCAGAAGCTGAGCGGTGGCGGCAGCAACTTCTTCTCCACCGGCTGGGACACCACCCGCAGCGACGGCTACACCCAGGTCGGCCACGATGGTGGCACCCGTGTACGTGCGCGATTGGCCTACAAGGGCACGCTGGCCAGCGGCTACTGGGTGTTCGTGTACCTGACCAATGGCAGCGCCCGCAATGTCTGGTCCAGCACGCTGGTGGAGAGCACGATGGCGGTGGTTGCGCCCGGGGAGTTTCCGCATGCGGTGTTGTCCGAGCGGCTGATCGGCTATGCGCTGGATGACAGCACCGATGCGAAACCGCAGATGCGTAGCTGGCTGCGCGACAGCAATGGCGTTCCCACCGGCGAACTGGAGCGTGCGATCAACGGTGATGGCTATGCCATCCGCGAGAGTCTTGGTGCCAGCAAGGCGCTGAAAGTGTTCGCGCTCAACGCCGAGCTGTATCCGGATTCGGCCAACGCGTGGGACAGCCTGGCCGAGTGCCATGCGGCATTGGGCGATAGGGAAGCGGCTGATCGGCTGTACGCGAAGGCCAAGAAGCTGGCGAAACCCTCGCCATAAACCCTGCTGTAGCGCCGAGCCCATGCTCGGCTGCTCTTCGTTGCGATGGCAAACAACCCGCGCTGCGCGCGATTAGCCGAGCGTGGGCTCGGCTCTACAGGAACACGGCGGGCGGCCATACGCCGCCGGCGGGTGACGCGGCGCTGTCGACCTGTTAACTTGCGCGCCACTTTCGTGGTTTACAGCATTCCCGCATGTCGCTTCCGTCGTACCGCCCTCACCCGTCGCTGCTGTTCCTGGCTGTTTCCCTCGCCCTGGCTTCCACCGCCGCCGCCGCCCCGCAGGCCACCACCCTCGATGCCGTGCAGGTCACCGCTGCCGCCGATGCCAGCGCGCAGGCGCGCGAGGCCCTGAAGCGCATCCCCGGCGCCAGCAACGTCATCGACGTGGCCAAGGCCGACAGCCGACTATCCACCAGCGCCGATGTGTTGGCCTACCAGCCGGGTATCAGCGCGCAGTCGCCGGGTAATGAGGGCACCAAGATCTCGATCCGTGGCTCGGGCATCAACCGGGGCCCGGGCGCGCACGCCTCGGGCATTGCGGTGTCGATCGACGGCCTGCCACTGACCGGCCCGGGCGGCACGCCCTACGAGCTGCTGGAACCGCTGTGGCTGTCGCGCGTGGAAGTCCTGCGGGGCGCCAACGGCTTCGAGCGCGGTGCGTTGGCGCTGGGCGGTGCCATCGACTACGTCAGCCGCAGCGGTCGTGATTCGGCGGGCGTGCAGCTGCACTACGAAGCCGGCAGCCGTGGCTACCAGAAGCGCGGCATCAGCTGGGGCGGCGTCAGTGGTGATGTCGACTACTTCCTGGCCTACACCGATACCGAATTCGACGGTTACCAGCGTCATGCGCGCGGCGACGGCAAGGGCGCGATGGCCAACATCGGCTGGCAGATCACGCCCGACCTGCAGACGCGTTTCTTCGTGCGCTACCGCGAAACCAATCATGAAACGCCCGGTCGCCTGACCCGCGATCAGATCCGTAACGATCCGCGTGCCGCGAATGCGGCCAACCTGGCCATCGATGCGCGTCGCCCGCAGCCGGGCAGCACCTGGGTGGGCAACGTCACCACGCTGCAGATCGATGAAGACTCCTCGTTGCAGGCCGGGCTGGTCTATCACAAGTACCCGATGGACTTGAACGAGAGCCTGTACCGGCAGCAGCTGGACTACGCCAACCTCAACGCCACGCTGGACTACCGCCGCCGCCACCGGCTGTTCGGCCTGGACAGCGAAACCACGGTCGGCCTGCGCGTCACCCACGATCTGGACGCCGATGTGCGCGAGTCGCTGCGCTTTGCCAGCACCGGCTATGCCGCCGGCACGCGCACGCGTGACTTCCGGCACCACGGCACCGACAGCACGCTGCACGTCGGCAACACCCTCACCTTCAATGACCGCCTGCGCATGCAGACCGGGCTGGCACTGATCAACACCCGTCGCGATGTGCAGGTGACCTGGCCGAGCAGCGGTGGCCGCCTGCGCGACCACGACTGGGACCATGCGCCGCGACTGGGCTTCACCTGGCAGCACAGCGCCCGGACCCAGTGGTTCGGCAACCTCAGCCGCTCGGTGGAGGCGCCGCACCCGTGGTCGATGATCTGGGGCTCGAACCAGTACTTCGGGCCAGGCAATGGCCCGTCTACCGGCCGCCAGCGCGCGCCGGTGCCGATGCAGAACCAGACCGCCACCACGCTGGAACTGGGCGCGCGCGGTGACGCGGCGCTGGGCCGCTGGGAACTGACCGGCTACTACGCGCACGTGAACCACGAACTGCTGAGCGTTGAACTGCAACCGGTGCCGAACCTGTTCATCGCCGAGAACAACGCCAGCCCCACCGTTCACCGCGGCATCGAGGCCGGATTGGACAGCACGCTGTGGCGGGCTGCACCGGGCCGGCTGTCGCTTCGCCAGGCCTATACCTTCAGCGATTTCCGCTACCGCCACGACGCGCGTTTCGGCAGCAACCGCCTGCCCGGCCTGCCGCGCCACGCCTACCAGGCCGAGCTGCGCTTCGATCACGCATCCGGCCTGTACGCCGCGCTCAATACCGAATACGCCTCGCGCATCGCCGTCGACTACGCCAACAGCTACTGGGCCGACAGCCACGTGATCTTCGGCAGCCGCATCGGCTACGACGCACCCGGTGGCCGCTGGCAGGCCTGGGCGGAGATGCGCAACCTCGGCAACCGCCACTACACCGCCACGGTCACGCCGGGCTACGACGACGTAGGCAGGGATATTGCCCGCTCGACGCCGGGCGAAGGCCGTGGCATCTACGCTGGTGTGCGTTTGCGGTTTGACTGATGACCGCAGGCGGCGCCGGGTGTGATCCGGCGCCGCCGTTCCAGTGTCAGCCGATACGCCAGGCCGGCAGGCGCTCGCTGCGCTTCCAGATGGAAGGCGCCAAGCCGATCAGCACCAGTGCCGCCAACCACTTCGGCGAGGTACTGAGCAGTGTCGAGGTGAGCGAGCCATCGGCGGGGGCGGCCATTTCCTGCCACGGGTTGTAGCCCAGGTAGACGACGCTGCCAGCCCACCACAGCAACGCCAGACCGACACCCACCAGCAGCAGGGCCAGCGTGCGGCAGGTCCAGCGCTGCGAGGTAGTGCCCCATTCCCGCGACGCCGCGGTCAGCAGGCCCACCACCAGCAGCGACACCAGTGCCACCAGGCCGATATCGACCTTGGTTCCAATGCGCTCATAGGTACAGGCGCGGCACTGCGCCTCTTCCGCGGCGGTGGCGGCTTCGGCGCCATCGGCCTGCCCGGCTGCGGGCTGCGCCAGTGCTGCAAACGGCAACAACGCCGCCAGCAGCGTCACCATGATCCAACGAAACAACGTCCTGTTCCTGCGTGCAGCGACATCCATGCGCTCTTCCTCGTCAGTGGTTGTGTGTCCCAGTGGGCGTCCGGCCATCCAGCGCCCCTGTTTCAGATGCAGTACGACAAGCTCCCGATAGGTGACACCGCCGGGACACGAATCCCGGCCGACCGCGATCATAGCCTACTGTTCAGTGCAGCTGAAAACGGGGCGGGTCCAGGCGACATGAAGGAGCCAACCGCACTCCCCCCCCTGGATGACCTGCAGCAGATGGCTCGCACCCGGCACGCATTCCTGCGCGAGCCAGCCCAGTACGGCGAAAAACAGCAGCAGGCCGAGCAGCGGCCAGATCGTATGCGACACGCATACCCGCCACCATCCCTGTTCCTGCATGCCCTGCATGCGAGGCGATGGGCTGCCACCGCCCACATCCGGCGACAGTCCCTCCAGTACGTTGCCCAGCGCCAGCGGATCCAGATCCACACCAGCAGCAGGAACACGCCATAGGCCAGCAACACGGCCATCGGGTAGCGAAGCAACATCGCGTCGATGCCGGCCAGGCGCAGCAGGTACGAGGCAAGGAATCCGGCCGCACCGGTCAGGGCGACGATCAGGGCCATCTGCAGGCGTGGCCAACCCCGCTGCTGCAGGTGCTGGCGCGCACGCACGACTTCGCTGCCGTGGTTTACGGGCAATTTCAGTGGACTGCGTGAAAAATGGCGTGAGCGCTTCATTCCGCCGCCGGGGGCCGGAGGCAGCGCGGCCAGGGACTTCGGGAACCTGATGCTGCATGCGGACATCCTTGCCGGGCACGCGTAGGCGGTGGTGGACGGATTCCAGCGCGATGGGGCCGTGGGTCCATCACCCACAGGCCGCACTGGCGCCGGCCTTGTACCCGCGCGCCGGCGGCTGGATCATGACTTTCCGCTACGAAAAAGTATGCTCTACGGCATGCACGTCTCCCAGCTCACCCGCTCCACCGCCCTCGTGATGTTCGTTCCAATGATTGGCCTCGCCGGTTGGGGTTCGTGGTTTGGTAGCCGCTGCATCAGCGATGGCTGCCTCGGCGTCCTGGTGGCATGGCTTGCCGCCGTGGCCACCTTTGCGGTGCAGGCGTTGCTGGTGCTCCCGACGCATGCCTGGGCCCTCAAGCGGCAGGGATCCCCCGCCTCCCGCAGCTACCTGCGATGGTTGGGCGCGTCGGCCATCGCCGCCTTCCTGCCCATCGTGCTCGGCTGGGGCTATCTGATGATCTTCCGATGACCTGCTGCGCGTCTTCCGCACGCGGATAGCCGGATCAAGGACGCGCGGCCTCCTTCAGCAACTGCGCTGCCACCTGGTCGAACGGGGCGATGTCCTGCAGTGCGCGGC
Source organism: Stenotrophomonas sp. YJH_SMC_65 (assembly GCF_059369475.1). Taxonomy (NCBI): domain Bacteria; kingdom Pseudomonadati; phylum Pseudomonadota; class Gammaproteobacteria; order Lysobacterales; family Lysobacteraceae; genus Stenotrophomonas; species Stenotrophomonas sp. YJH_SMC_65. Next base: position 590,917 of record NZ_JCAFSR010000001.1, on the reverse strand, counting down.
ACATCGCCACTGCGCCTTCCACGCTGGCAATCACCAGGCTGGCCAGTCCATCCGCCGCCGCAGGTTCGTGGCCTTCGGCAATGAAGGCTCCGGCGAGATGCCCCTGCCAGCGCGCGAACACTTCGGCAGCGGCAACACGTGCCTGGCTGGGCACGGCCTCCACCGGCTCTTCCACTGCCGCGGCCAGCACCGGACAGCCCGCGCGGAACCCGGAACGCAGCAAGCGCTCACGCCACATCGCCAGGAACTGCTGCAGGCCCTGCACCGCCCCACCCTTCAGCAGCTCCACCAGCAGCGTTTCTACCTTGTCGCCAGCCATGTGGGTGGCGCGCGCCAGCAACTCCTGCTTGCCGCCGGGAAAGTGGTGATAGGTGGAGCCCAGCGGCGCCTCGGCCAGCTTGGTCACCTCACGGATGCTGGTGGCATTGAGACCCACGCGCGCCAGCATCTGTGCCGCAGCATCAATCACGCGTTGTGGCGCATCAGAGGGGCGCGGGCTCACGGCAGGCTCCTTGCCAGGACAGTCGTCATAGATTAGCTTACCGGCGATTCTATAACAGTCGTCATAACCATGAATCTCTGGTTCCGCCTGCTCCACCTGCTGCTGTGCAGCCTGTTCCGGCCGAAGCTGGAGGCGCCGTTCGGGGTCTCGCGGCTGCAGTTCCGGGTGCTGCCCAACGACCTGGACAGCAACCTGCACATGACCAACGGTCGCTACTGGAACATCTTCGACCTGGGCCGGCTGGACCTGATCCTGCGCATGGGCCTGGGCCGGGTTGCGCTGCGCGAGAAGTGGGCACCGATCGTCGGCGCCGGCACCATCCAGTTCCGCCGCGAGCTGAAGCCGTTCCAGCGCTTCACCCTGGAAACGCGCCTGGTGGGCTGGGTCGGCTCGCGCGGCATCATGGAGCAGCGCGTGCTGATCGGCGCCGAGCAGAAGATCGCCACGCGCGCGCTGCTGGTCACCGGCATCTACGACCGGCGTGCGCGCCAGTTCCTGGGCATGCCGAAGATGATGGAAGCGATCGGCGTGGTCGCCCCGCCGTCGCCGCCGCTCAGTGCGGCCGCCGAAGCGTTGCTGGCCGCCGATGCGGCGTTGAAGCAGGACGACGCCTGAGCTTCAGGGGGCCGCCACCGGCACCGCGTGCGGTTCGCGCGACACGACCTGGGTGCGCCCTCCCACGTGCAGCACGTACTCGAAGGACTGCCGCATGCGGCTGTATGCGCCGCCATCCGGCACGCCGTAGTTGGCACCCACGCTCAGGGTATGCCGGCCCGGCGGCAACGGCTTGAGCATTACCCAGTAGCCGTCGGCGGCGGCCAGCCGAGAGTGTTCGTCGTCGGCATCCATGCGGAAGCAGCCTTCGCTGCGGACCCGATGCCTGCGCATGTCGCCCAGTGGCTGGCCGTCCAGCAGCACCACCGCGCTGATCAGGTAATCGTTGTTGACCGCCGCCCCCGCCTGGAGCTCCTTGCAGGACACAGCCTCATCCATCTGGTAGTGCGCCATGTTGATGATCGGCAGCAACAGGTACTTGCCAGCCGGCACCACGCATTCGCGATGTGGCCGGAAACGGCCATTGGTGCCGGCCAGGTTCCAGACCGGGCCTTCCTGGCCCAGATCACACACACGGCCATCCGGGTCGAGATAGGGCGCGCCGCCCTGGGCGTCGGCCCAGCGCCACCAGCGGGCGGTCCATTCGGCCAACGAAACGCCGCCCACCGGTTCACGCGTCAGCGGCGAAGGCACCGCCGTGTCTGCACTGGACGCCGGCACGGCGGCCAGCAGCAAGGCCATCGTTGCGCCACTGCGGCAAAGCCATCCCTGGATTCCCTTCCGCATCACCCACCCCATCGTCCCTGGCGGCCACGCGGCGTGGCCAGCTTCGGCGCCACTGTACCTTGGCGGGCTGGATCCTGTGCAGTGCGGGTTGTGCCTACTCCAGCGCCATTGCGCGCTTGACCGCCGCCTCGGCCAACGGCGCCATCACCGCATAGCCCTTCGCGGTGGGATGCACGCCGTCGTCGGCCAGCTGCGGATCCAGCCCTCCGGCGGCATTGGCCATCGGCGTGTAGTAGTCCAGATAGACCAGCTGCTTCGCATCGGCATAGCGCTTCAATGCCGCGTTCAATGCGCGCACCTTGGGCGCAGGTGCCGTGCCCGGCAACCACGGGTAATCGCTGACCGGCAGCACCGATGCCAGCACCACGGCAATGCCATGTGCACGAGCCAGGTCCACCATCGCGTGCAGGTTGTCTTCGATCATCGCCTGCGTGGACGGGCCGGTGTTGCCGGCGATGTCGTTGGTGCCAGCCAGGATCACCACCACCCGCGGCTTGAGTGCCAGCACGTCCTGCGGGAAACGCACCAGCATCTGCGCCGTGGTCTGGCCGCTGATCCCGCGATTGAGCCAACCCTTGCCGGGAAAGAACGTCGCGCTGCCCTCCCTGCCCCAGCCTTCGGTGATCGAGTCACCGAAGAGCACCACGCGTGGTTGCCCCGGTACGGCGGCAGGCAATCGCGCGTTGGCATCGCGGTAACGCTGCAGTTCCGGCCAATCGGCCAGGCGCTGCTGCATGAAGCGCACCTCGTCCGGGCGCAGTCGCTCGACAGGTTCCACCAACAACGGGTTGATGGCGGGCACGTCGGCCGCCATCCCATGGGCGCTCATCGCGCTACCGAGGGCAACCGCGGCCAGGCCAGCGGACAAGGAACGCATGGGGTCTCTCCGTTGAATGTCTACGCCAGTCTAGCGCGCGGCCCCGCGCTCAGCGTGCCGCCGACCGCGCCGCCACGCCGGTCACCTTGGCCGGCATCCACATGCCTGGCGTCCAGCCACTGGCGGCCAGGATCGCCTTCGGGTTGTCCTGCTGGATCAGCGCACGCACCGCGTCACGCTTGTCCTCGGCCTGCAGGTAATAGGCCTTGGCGATGCGATAGCCCACCCAGTAGCCCAGATCATAGGGTTCCTGCGAACCGGGCTTGTAGTTGTACAGCCACGGCGACAGATCGGTGCTGTCCACATCCAGTGCGAAGGCGCTTTCGATATGTACTTCCCGGCCACGGGTCCAGGCCGCGTGGCGACCGTTGCCGACATTGCCGGAAATCAGCTCGCCGATGAACTCGGCGATGCCTTCGCCCAGTGAAACACGCAGCACCGTCGCATGCGGGTCGCCCGGCTCGACGTCGGTCAGGCCGGTCTGCTGGATGTGCACGTACTCGTGCGCGATCACGTGCACGAAGCGGTCCTGCACATTGGGATTCATGAAATCGGCTGCGCACAGCGCTTCCAGGCCGATGATCACCCCGCTCTTGGAGGTCAACCCGACCGGTCGGCCGCGGCCGACCGCGATGGTCACCGGCGGAAACGCGGCCTGCGGATAGATCGCCTGCAGGTTGCCGAACACCTGCACCAGGCGCTGCTTCACCGCCGGCAGCTCTGCAAGGCAACCGCGTCCCTGCGCATACACCCCGGGCTGGCTGGCAATGGCCTCGGCCATACGCTCGGGCGTGACCCGGCGCGCCTTCGCCAGTTCACCCAGGCCCGGACTGCCTTCGGCCAGGTAACCGGCCAGCTGGGCGATGCTGGGCTTGCCGCCGGTGCTGTCGTAGAGCGCGTAGAAGCGGCTGGCATCGGTGGTGAGGATCTGCGGCCCCGGCGGGGTTCCCGCCGACGCCACGCCGACCGCCCCGGCACAGGCCAGGGCAAGCAGGCAACGCAGGAAACTGGACATCGCTCCGTCCTTGGTGGAGTGCATGCGAAGCGCGCAATCTACCACTCCGCCCCGGCCACCGCAGCGGGCACATGCAGGCCTTTCGGGGCTGTGCCAGACTCACTCAGGCACCTGCCATGGATGATGGAGCACCGCACGATGATGATCGTTCCCGCGTACTGGGCCGAAGCCCGCCTGCAGGCCCGTTTCCGTGGCCGGCCGATGGTCGTGCGCCGCTTCGGCTGGTCCGACGAGGGGCCTGCCCACGCCCAGGCCCACGCCGACGCACGTGCCCATGAAGCCCTCAACGCCATCATCGCCGGGCAGGTGCTGCCGCGTCGCGAAGTGCGCAGCAACTACGGTGTGGATGGCGTGCCGATCCGCGAGCAGATCGTGCAGCGCGATGGCGATGTCATCATCACCCGCAACAGCTATGGCGCGCTGTGCCTCAACAGCCCCGACGTGCTGTTCGCCGACATCGACCATGCGCAGCCACCGGCTGGATGTGTGATACCGGCCATCGTCGCGGCGGTCGTGCTGCTTGCCGGCGCCGTCATCGGCACCGTGCTCTGGCATTGGCTGATGGGCCTGGTACTGGGTGTGGCGGCAGTGCTGCTGGTCAACGCGGCACTGCTGATGCGGCGGAAGCAGCGCCTGGCCGCTGCCGGCGGTGCTGAAGGGCTTGCGCTGAAGCGCGTGGACGCCTTCAGCGAGCAGCATCCCGATTGGCATCTGCGCGTCTACCGCACCCCGGCGGGGCTGCGCGTGCTGGCGATGCATGCCACGTTCTCACCCGAGGACGAGCAGCTCCAGTCATTCTTCAAGGCACTGGGCACCGACACCCTGTACGCGCGCATGTGCCGGCTGCAGCATTGCTTCCGTGCGCGACTGACACCGAAGCCGTGGCGCGTCGGTCTGCGTTATCGCATCAGGCCACCGGTGGCTGCGTGGTCAGCCGAACAGGCCAACAACCCGGACCGGTTGGCCTGGATTGCCGATTACGAAAAGAAGAGTGCCGGCTTCGCCGCCTGCGCCTACCTGCGCAGCTTCGGTGATACCACCCGGGTGCATGCCAAGGCCGAGCATGTGCGTGACCTGCATGACCGGCTGTCACGCGCGCAGGATCGCCTACCGCTGGCGTGAGAGTGGCAGACGCTCAATCAGCGCCCTGCACGAACGGCTGCCCTGCCAAGGTAGTGCCCAGCTGCACCGCGATCTGCTGCCCGCCCTTCTCGAAGGTTGTCGCGCACTGCTTTCCGCCCTTCTGGCATCCGACTTCGGGAAAGCCCTCAAGTGACTCGGGGGCGCCCTGTGCCGGACTCGCCTGCCAGCCTGCCGCATCCAGCAGGCGCTTGGCCTTGGCATAGGGCATGCCGGCGATGATGCCCAATTGCGTCAGCTCAGCAGGAAACGACTGGGCATGGGCGGTTGAAACCAGGGCCAACGACAACGTTGCAGCAAGGAGAATGGCTTTCATCGCAGTGACCTGAAACGAGCTATCAGGTTCAGCCTAGATCATTTGCGTGGCGTGCGAATGTGCCGGTAACACGTCGTTACCGAGTCTCCACAGTTGATTGCAGGGCATGTGCGATTGATCACATGGCGGAATCCCTGCCCCTGGCGCCACAGTCCAGCGACTCCATCGCGAGATCCCTGCGCAGCCGGTCATGCAACCAGCGAGTCTGGAAACGCCTGCGTGAGTCTTCCCCTTCCGGCAGCAGGGCAATCACCGCTTCGCTCAGTTCCGGGTGCCACTGCTCCTGCGCGTTGTCCAGGTCCTGCTGCTCGAAGACCACCGAGGGCAGGCGTTTCCAGGGCAGCATCATTACCTTCTGTGAGGTCGACACCAGCACCACATCCGGACGCCCCGGCCGGCTCACGACAACCGTCATCATCGGCACATCATCGGTCCAGAGCCCGGAGAAATGCCGGTCGACACGCGACTGCAGGCTCCGTCCGGACAGCGCCTTGCGCGCCCACGCGCGCTGCTGTGCGAACGAACAGGCATCCGTGTCCAAGCTGTGCAGCCCCGGGTCCAGGGACAGTATTTCGGCGCGATCCAGCCGCGAAGCGATCCGCTGCACCGCGGCCGCCCTGGTCAGCGGGGCGGTCTGCAGCGCGGTGTCGAGCGCCGCCATGGCGCCAAACGGCAGCAGCTCCGGCAATCGCGCCTTGCCGTCGGGCGTCTCCACCACCTGCACGCGGGTGGTCAGGCCATAGGCATCGCGCCGGATCACCCAGTGCTCTGATACCGAGCCCCAGCCGTACCAGTCGTATCTCACATCGACGCTCATCTGTGGCTGTGCCGCCATCGCCGCAGACGATGCGCACACCGCTGTCAGTCCCAACAACCAAGTCTTCATGGAGCTGCCTTGCCTCTGGGGTTCCGACGAGCGGCAGCCGAGCATGGGCTCGGCTCTACAGAATGCAGGAAGGCCGCTCTGAGGCGGCCTTCCTGTTCCTTCACTTGGCGTTCTTCACGTAGGTATCGAACCAGTTCAGCATTTCCGCCACCAACTGTTCGTTCGATTCCAGCGCGGTGTACCAGTGGGGCTCGTTCGGCAGCATCACCAGCCGGGTGGTGCCGCCGTTGCCGCGGATCGCCTGGTACAGCTTGCGCGACTGGAACGGCTCGGTGCCCGGGTTGGCGTCGTCCTCGCCGTGGACCAGCAGCAGCGGCAGCTTGATCTTGTCGGCATAGAAGAACGGCGAGGCCTTCAGGTACACGTCCTGCGCCTGCCACACCGAGCGACGCTCGTTCTGGAAGCCGAACGGGGTAAAGGTCTTGTTGTACGAACCGCTGGTCGCCACACCGGCCTTGAACAGCTTGGTGTGCGCGATCAGGTTGGCGGTCATCAGGCCGCCGTGGCTGTGGCCGGTCACGCCGATGCGGTTGCGGTCAACCACGCCCATGTCCACGGCCTTGTCCACCGCCGCCTTGGCGTCGGCTTCCAGCTGCTCCAGGTAGGTGTCGTAGGCGTTCTTCGGATCGCCCACGATCGGGAACGAGGCGTTGTCGATGATCGCGTAGCCGGCCAGCAGCATCAGGCGGTACGGCTGCAGGCGGGTGAAGGTCTGCTGCGAACCGGACACCTGCCCCGCCTGCGCGGCGTTGGCGAAGTCGGCCGGATAGGCGTACAGGATCGCCGGCACGCGCTGGCCTTCCTTGTAGCCCGGCGGCGTGTACAGGGTGAACGACAGGTCCACGCCGTCGGCGCGCTTGTAGGTCACCAGCTGCTTCTTGATCTGGCGCACTTCCGGTGTCGGGTCGACCAGCTTGGTCAGTGCGGTCGCGGTGGACGCGAACTGCGCCTCGCCGGCCTTCGCATCAGCCACCGCCTCACCCTGCTGGCGGACGAAGGCATTCGGCGGATCGATCACCGACTGATGCCAGGTCAGGTAGCGGCCCGGCGTGTTGCTGAAACCGAGGAACTGTTCGTAGGCGTCTGCACTGCTGCGGAACAGGCGCTCGCTCTTCAACGTGGCCAGGTCCAGGCGGTCGAGGAACGGACGGTCGCCCTGCGGCGAGGCACCGCGGCCGCTGAGGAACACATGGTTGCCCTCACGGCGCACCACCTGCGCGCCATTCGGCAGGCGGGTGAAGACCAGATTGCCAGGGTTGCCGTACAGCTCATCGCTGGACATGTCCCACAGCAGGCGGCCTTCCTTCTTCGGCTGGTCCACATCCACGATGCGGGTCTGCATCCAGTGACGATTCTCGTCGTTCTCGTACTGGAAGGCCACGGCCGGATCGGCGGTCCACGCGAAGCCTTCGAAGCGCTGCGCGGTGCGGGTGATTTCGGTCGGCTTGCCGTTGAACGGCGCCTTCAGCATCAGCACGCGATCGCGATGCGGCACGTTGACCTTCCAGTCGCCCTTGTCCAGCGCTTCGGCGTAGACCAGGGTAGCCGGATCGGTGGCGCGCCAGTCGAAACCGCGCGGGCCTTCCGGCACGCCGTGCACCGGCACGCGGTCGGCCAGCGGGAGGCTGGCGATCGGCGTGCTGCGGCCACTGCTGATATCCAGCACGGCCACGTCGTTGGCGAAACGCTGGTAGGTCACCGCGTGCGAATACGGTGCCTTGATCGATTCAGTCAGCACGTGCACGCCATCGGGCGCGGCGCTGACTTCGTTGAACAGTGCCGGCTGCCCGACCGGGCGCACGCTGCCTGCGGCGGTATCTACCACGGCCAACTGCGAGGCACCGTAGTAAGCGAACAGCTTTTCGTCGTGCACGCTGGTCAGCGTGTCGCGGGCCTCATAGGTGCTGCTCTCGCCACTGCTGCCCAGCGACTCCTGTGCATCCGGGCCGGTCGGTACGCCGCCGTTGGAAGGTGCCGGGCCCTGGTTGGCCGGTACCAGTTTCACCAGCAGGTTCTGGCTGCCGCCCAGCCACTGCACGGTGTAGCCGAAGATCGGGTTCAGCTGCACGTTCGGCACCTGCTTCACCTGCCCGGTGGCCGCATCGCCCACCCACAGCTGCACGCTGGTATCGACCGCATTCTGGAAGGCGAAATGGCTGCCATCGGCCGACCACAGCGCGCCGGTGGCACAGCCCTGCGGCAGGTTGACCTTGGTCTCCTTGCCACTGCCGATGTCGACCAGGGTGAAGTCGGCCACGCAGGCCGGAATGCCGTAGCCACCCGGGGTGTCATGGCGGCTGCGGTTCTTCGGCTCCAGCCGCACGCCGGCCAGCTTCAGGTAGGGCTGGGCCACGCGGCTGATCGAGGGGTAGGTCTGCGCGGTGGTCAGCAGCAGGCGCTGGCCGCCCGGGGCCACGTTCGGCGCCGGCGGTGGCGGTGCCTTCAGCACCTTGAGCAGGTGTTCCGGCGGCTTGGCGTAGTCGGCCAAGGCCGGGCCAGCGGCCAACAGGCCGACGGTGGCAACGGCAACAGCCGCCGCCAGAGAGGTTCGACGGATCAGCATCCTTATCCCCTGGGTGTGAATGGGTACCCGGAATCGGGCATGGACCCGAATCTAGCACCGCAGGGGATGGGATGAATGGGCCGGAAGGGCTAGAGGCCGGATGGGGCAAAGTGGGACACGCCCGGAGAGGCCGGCGATGGACCGGCATCTGCCAGGCGTGGTCTGTCGTCACTGCTGGGCGTGCAGGTCCCAGGCGGTCAGGTAATCGGGGTCGACCACGATCATGCCACTGTTCCGCATGCGGTATTCGCCTGGCTCGGCCCGCTGGTACTGGTCGAGCATGGGCGGCAGGTAGCGCTCATGACCATCGTCTTCGTCGGCCAGCACCACGCCTTCGTCGGCGCTGATGCGCAGCACGGTGCCCGCGTACTGCTCCAGACCCTGCACTTGGCCGTCGCCACCATAGCGGGTGACACCCACCAGCACGACCTTGCCGATCATTTCCTCGGCCTTGGCATCGTCCAGTGGGGGCAGCATGGCATTGAATTCGTCGTTCATCGGTGCACCTCCAAAGCCTGTGGGGATAGCGTGGGTTCGGCGGTCCCACGCTGCCAGCGTCGACGGCAACGCAGGAATCTCTCTCGGGGCGCAAGTAGCTGGATCGCAGGCCCGACCGGGCAACGCGGGGGTGCGATGGGTGAAAGGTGTCTGGAACTTGGCTGGAACTGCGGCGGATGGCCATCTGCGCCGATGGCGGGACCGTGTCAGGTCAAGATCAACACCACGCGTTGCGTTGCATACACGGTGAAGCGTGACAGCTGCACTGTAGTGGCATGAGCGCCTCCTGTTGAAGGTCACACGCGGGTGCGTTGCTCCGTTGGAACGAATGCTGCCACTCCACGCGGAAGGAACAAGTGAAGATTGCAGGCGACCTGCAACAAGCGGTTCGCGCGGTACCCGTTCATTAAGCTGGCGCCCCGCTCTGCTGCGGCACGCCTGCCCTGGCAGGACGCTAGAATGCGTCCATGCGCACCGTACATGCCCTCCGCTACATCACCCCGTTACGGGAAGGCGGCTCCCTGCCCGCCGTGGTCGAGACCGACGACGACGGCATGGCCGTGCTGAAATTCCGTGGAGCCGGCCAAGGCCCGAAGGCGTTGATCGCCGAGCTGATCGCCGGCGAGATGGCACGCACGCTGGGCCTGCCGATTCCGGAAATCCTGTTCGTCGAGCTGGACCGCGAGTTCGCCCGCACCGAGCCCGACCCGGAAATCCAGGAGCTGATCCGCGCCAGCGAGGGCCTGAACCTGGGCCTGGACTATCTGCCCGGTGCAATCAATTACGACCCGGCCGCGATGCCTGTGGATGCCGAGCTGGCCTCGCGCATCGTCTGGTTCGATGCATTCACCAGCAACGTCGATCGCACCACCCGCAACCCCAACCTGATGGTATGGCATCGCAAGCTGTACCTGATCGACCACGGTGCGGCCATGTACTTCCACCACGACTGGGCCAGCGCCGGCGATGCCTGCGAGAAGCCGTTCGTGCTGATCCGCGACCACGTGCTGCTGTCGTTCGCCAGCCGCATTGCCGAGGTGGACGCAGAACTGGCTGCGTGCCTGACCGATGCCGAAATCGAGCGCATCGTTGGCCTGGTGCCGGACAGCTGGCTGGTGGACGAACCGGCGTTCGACAGCCCACAGGCCTATCGCCAGGGCTATATCGACTATCTCAAGCACCGCCTGAAAGTGCGTGCAGTGTTCGTGCAGGAGGCCATCCGTGCCCACGCTGCACACGTATGACTATGCGGTCATCCGCGTCGTGCCGCGGGTGGAACGCGAGGAATTCATCAACGTCGGGGTGATCGTCTCCTGCCCTGGCGCGCGCCATCTGGAGGCGGCCATCGAAATCGATCCTGAGCGCCTGCGTGCCTTCGCACCGGCGCTGAACCAGGACGCGCTGCAGCCATGGCTGGATGCAATCGTGGCCATCTGCCGTGGCGACGCCAGCGCCGGACCCATCGCAAAGCTGCCCGCGCGCGCCCGCTTTCATTTCCTCACCGCCAAGCGCAGCTCGGTTGTACAGATGTCGAGCACGCATGTCGGCCGCACTGCGGACCCGGCGGGTGTGGTGGAACACTTGATGACGAAGATGGTGCGGGTACCGGAATGAACGGCACCTGCCGCGTTCACAGTGGCAACCTTCGCGCGATGTAGTTGACCACATTGCCGATCGCATCCGGATCGACATTGGCCAGGCCAACGATCACGTAGCCCTGCGCCGGCAGCACCACGATGGCACTGTTCGATCCGGGCGCACCGCCTTCGTGGCCGTACTGATGCTCCCTGCCCTCGCCCTGAACCACGAAACCAAAGCCATACCAGCCCTTGTGGTTCTGCGCCGTGGTGGCCTGCTGCAGCAATGCAGGTGAAACCAGCTTCCCGCCTTGCAGTGCCTCGGCGAATTTCACCATATCGGCCACTGTGCTGTAGCCACCACCGGCCGACATGCCGCGCCAGGGCAGCGACTTCGTTTCACGGACCCATTGCCCATCGTGCTTCGTGTAAGCGACGGCACGCTTTGGAACGCTCGCTGTTTCCGGCTCGAAGCCGGTGCCGGTCATGCCCACCGGATGCAGGATGTGCTCCTCCACATATGCGTAGTACGACTGCCCCGATACCGCCTCGATGATGCGTCCCAATACGATGAAGCCATAGTTGGAGTAGCTGTCCTGGCTGCCGGGCGTGAACTGCGGCGCATCCCTGGCGAACCGCTGCACGTAGTCATCCAGCGTCTTCAGGGACGCGGAATACTGTTCGAAACCATCGCCAAAGAAGTCCCCCAGGCCACTGGTGTGTGACAGCAACTCGCGCACGGTCACGCTGCTGGCGACAGCCTTGTTCGGATAGTCCGGCAAGTGCTTGCCGATCGTGTCATCGAGACTGAGCCTGCCATCCTGCACCAGCTGCAGGATGGCCACGGCGGTGAACATCTTGTTGGAGGACGCAAGGCGGAACTGCGTCTCCACGCCCACTGCAATTCCAGTGCTGCGATCGGCATCACCACCGCGCCAGTCCAGCAGCACCTTCCCATTCTGTGCCACCTGCAACGCGCCCGACAGCGCGTCCTGTGCCCGCAGCGCCTCCAGCTTTGCTGTGACGTCGGCCATCAGGGCAGGCAATGCAACCCGTGCCGGCTTGTGCTTGTCCGGCGTTTCAGTGCCCTCGATCTGGAACTGCATCAGGTGCGACGGATTGGCCGGGTCCATGACGGCGGTCACCCACATCGCGCGTTCGTTCATCTGGCCCATCACCAGCAGCTTCGCTTGGCCGGGTGCACTCTCGGTTGATTCGAGTACGCGCAAGGGGCCTGTGCTTTCGCGGAACTCGAGATAGTCCTTGGGACCGCTGCCTTGCTTCTTCGCGTATCTATCGGCGAATGCCTGCAACCCCTCGAGGCTGCCCGCATTGAAGGCCGCAAGCCAGTCACCGATGGCGTCCTGCGCACGCGGATGTGCACGCACGCTGGAGGCGGCGCCCACTGCCGGAACAGCCCAAAGCGTCATCAGCACCGAACAGGCCAGTACTTTGCAGAGCAGCAGGCATCCAACAGCCTTCATGGCAGTTCCTTTGCGGGTATCCCTGGGCGCATCCTAGATCATGGAACCGCCCGCTGCATCCACGCCAGGGACCCTGCCGCAGCACCTCAACCGTGACGATGAACGCCTCGATGCGATGCCAATCGCCCCGCTCATGCGGCAGCGATTCCACGCCCATGCCGATCTGGTACCTCACCGCATCCGGGCCGTCGCGCCAGTAGTACGGCGCGCCATTGCTCCAGCCGCAACAGGCGTAGCGCAATGCAGGCATGCCAAAGGTCTCGCGCAGATAGGCTTCCACCTTCACTGCCTGGGTACCTGGAACGCGGTAGTGGGCCTGCATGGGTTTCATGCAGGACGCGTCGTCCTGGCTGCAGCCGCTGTATTCCAGTCCCGCAGGCTTCCGGCCCATTGCCTGCAGGAAATCCTGGCATTCGATATCCGGTCGCGCCAGGCCATCCGCACGCCCCTGCGCTTCCCACGCGGCCAGCGCCTGCGCAGTCGTCTGCTGCGCAATCACGTTGGCGGCGAACAGCAATGCCGCCAGCCCCAGCAGCAAGCGCGCGCTACGCAGCGGCAACCGGCCAATCGTCTCAGGGCGATCCTTCGCAGGCAGTCACAGGAATGCCAACCGATGCCGTGCTATCGCCGTGCCATCGTCTGCTCGCTGAAGCGAGCCACGCAGAAGTCCAGGAAACTGCGCAGCTTGGGCGTCAGCTGGCGGTCGCGCGGGTACACCAGGTTGATCCACGTCGATACCGGCACGTAGTCCGGCAGCACTTCCACCAGTTCACCACGCGCCAGCGCGGCGGCAAGCATTTCATGGGGCTGCAGGATCAACCCCAGCCCTCCGACTGCCGCGGTCAGCAGCGGCTCGGCCTGGTTGACCATGAAGCGGCTGGACACCGGCACGCTCAGCACGCTGCCGTCAGCATCGCGGAAACTCCAGCGCGTGCGGATGATCGAATGGGCGAAGCCCAGGCACTCGTGCCGACTCAGATCGGCCGGATGGACAATGGCCGGGCGCGATGCGAGGTACGCCGGCGATGCACACAGCACCAGCGGATACGGCCCCAGCCGTCGCGCCACCAGCCCACTGTCGGCCAGATCACCGGTGCGGAATACCAGATCAAAGCCGTCCTCGACGATGTCCACCAGGCTGTTGGACAGGTTCAGATCAACCTGCACGTCCGGGTACTGCTGCAGGTAGGCCACCACCGCCGGTCCCAGTGCATGCACGCCGAAGGTGACCGGTGCGCTGACGCGCAGGCGCCCCATCGGCCGCCCGCGCGCCACTTCGGCCAGCTGCTCGGCGCCTTCCACCTCCTCCAGGATCACCCGCGCACGGGCCAGATAGGCCTGGCCGAAGTCGGTCAGGCTCTGCTTGCGCGTGGTGCGGTTGAGCAGGCGCACGCCCAGGTGTTGTTCCAGCGACTGCACGTGTTTGCCGACCAGCTGCGGCGACAGGCCCAGCGCGTCGGCGGCAGCGGCGAAGGAGCCAACCTCGGCCACTTTGACGAAGGTCCGCAGGGGAGCGATCAGGTCCATTGCAAACAATTGGTTTTCAATGAAACGCCAGATTACCCCTTATTCTGGAGGCAGGCCACGCGCACAGTAGCCTCCACCTTTCCGCCGGCCCCAGCGCCGGCCTTGCCCAGGAGCCCCCATGAGCCAGGTTGTCCGCATCCACGAATATGGCAGCGCCGATGTGCTGCGCATCGACGACATCGATGTTCCCGCCCCCGCCGCCGACGAGGTCCAGATCCGGGTCAAGGCCATCGGCCTGAACCGTGCCGAGGTGATGTTCCGCAACGGCGCCTATCTGCAGGAGGCGCAGTTCCCCAGCCGGCTGGGCTATGAAGCGGCCGGCATGGTCGAGGCGGTCGGCAGTGCGGTGAGCGGATTCGCTGCTGGCGATGCGGTGAGCGTGGTGCCGCCGCTGGACATCGCCCGCTGGGGCACCTACGGCGAGCTGGCCAACGTGCCGGCACGACTGGTGGTCAAGCACCCGCAGGCGCTGGGCTTCGAAACGGCGGCTGCGGTGTGGATGCAGTACGTCACCGCCTGGGGCGCACTGTTGGAGCAGGCGCAGCTGGCCGCCGGGGATTCCGTCATCATCACCGCTGCCAGCAGCAGCGTCGGCCTGGCCGCGATCCAGATCGCCAATGCAGTGGGTGCCACGCCGATTGCGGTGACCCGTGGCCCGGGCAAGCGCCAGGCCTTGCTCGATGCCGGTGCCGCCCATGTCATCGCCACCCAGGAGCAGGACCTGGCAGCTGAGGTGGCGCGCATCACCGGCGGTGCCGGCGCCCGCGTGGTGTTCGACCCGATCGGTGGCCCGCAGTTCGTGCCGCTGACCGAGGCAATGGCCCGTGGCGGCATCCTGCTGGAATACGGCGCGCTGAGCAGCGAACCCACCCCGTTCCCGTTGTTCAACGTGCTGGGCAAGTCGCTGACGCTGAAGGGCTACCTGTACTCGGAAATCGTCTCCGACGATGCCGCGCTGGCACGTGCTAAGGCGTTCATCGTCGATGGCCTGGACAAGGGCACGCTGGCGCCGAAGATCGCGAAGGTGTTCCCCTTCGCACAGATCCAGGACGCCCACCGCTACCTGGAATCGAACGAACAGATCGGCAAAGTGGTGGTGACGCTGTAAACACCCTGCCGGCAGCGACGGACCCACTGCGGGCACGTCGCTGCCGCAGGCTCAGGCCATTGAAGGCCCGCGGTTCTCATGGTGACGGCTTTCGAGGGTGAGCTGGTGCTCGCGCTGCCGGTTGTCACCGGCCAGATCATTCACCGTTTCCTCCATCGAGCGCGCGGGCTGTGCCGTATCCACACTGGCGCGCTCACCGGGAATCAACCCGGCAACCCACAGGCGATCTCCGGCCATCATCACCCGGTCGACGCGCGCGGCATCATCGATGCCGTTGCGCTTGGACTCCAGCACTGCCTGCATGACGTGCTCGTCGCCGATGGTGCCAGGTACCCCCTGGCGGATGCGCTCGAACAGCGCGGCGTCCCTGGGCGACAGCGATTCCATGCCATTGGGCTGCGGTGCGGGCTCCGGCGCGGCCGGACCAGCGACCGGTGCATTCGCCGCTGCCTGCTGCCGCGCCTGCACCTGCTCCGGCTGGAACTCCGCCCGCGTATAGGGCGGACGCTGCGGCGGCCAGTTCTCCGCGCGGTCGAACTCGGTGGTCGGCGCATGCTCGCGAGCGACGGCGGCATCGTTCAACTGCCGGCGCGCATCCGTGTCGATGACGCCGCCGGGGCGCAGCGGCAGGCCATAGTCCTGCTGGAAGTTGCGCATGGCCGCCTGCATGCCGGCATCAAACGTGCGCGCATCGCGCTCGGCACGTGGGTTCGGTTCGGTCAGGTACCCCAACGCCTCCAGCTGCCGGCGCATTTCGAACACCGGCTCGCCCTTCTCACCGGGGCCCAGGTTGCCGTCGGCCAGCGGGCCGGTCAGGTCGGTCACCGTCCGGCGCTTGAAGTCCGGATCGACCGCCAGCGTGTCGCTGCGCATGCGTTCCAGCAGCGCAGCGTCGATGCGGCCATTGGCCGGGCTGATACCCCGCTCGGTCTGGAAGCGGCGCACGGCCTGCTCGGTGGAGGCGCCGAAATCACCGTCGGGCTTGATCGCGGCATTGGCGTTGTTGCGGATGTCCAAGCGCTGCAGGTACTGCTGCGCTTCCAGCACGTGCTGGTTGGCGTCACCCCGGTGCAGGTCCATCGCCCCGGTGGGCGCCTGGGGGGTCGGCACCGGCATCTGGAAGCCTGGTTGCTGCACACGCTGGACCAGGCCGGCAACCTGGGATTCCCATTCAGTGGCCCGTGTGGCGATGGCGTCTGGATAGGGACTGCCGTTGTTCAGCTCACCGCCATTGACCGAGGCCCGCGCCTGCCGGTAGTCGGCATGGTTGGCGTTGACGTTGTCGGACAGCCGCGCACCAAACAGGCCGTCGCGCATCCCCACCACCAGCACCTTGGTGGCGATGTCTGCCTGGGCAGCCCGTTCCGGATGCTCGACCAGCTCGCGGCCGATCCCCAGCGCCTCGCCCAGCCGCTCGTAGTTGTTGACGTGGGTGAGGTGGGCAAAGCCCCGGCCGAAGTACTCCTCGCCGCCGAAGTAGCGCAGATCCACCGCCTGCTTCCTGCCCCAGTCTTCCTCGGGCGCGGCGAAATCACGCGATTCGTGCTGCGCCGTGGCCAGCACATAGGCAATCTGCCGATGGTCGGCAATGCCGTTGTCGATGCAGGTACGCACGATCATCTCGACCGACTGGTCCCGGGTCAGACCGAAGCCCGACCCACCTTTTCCATAGCCTTCGCTCATCCTTCAGCTCTCCAGTTCCGGAACGCATCCATTCGTCGGGGGAAGACCTACTTCAGCAGGTCCGGTTCGGTCGGGACCTCGCCCCTGCAGGTGTCATAGCGGCGCTGCAGCAACGTGCGCGTGCCGGTTCCGCGCAGCTGGATGACCTTGTCCTCGCGCTCGCACGGGCTGACCTTCGCGCGAAGCACGAACCGCCCATTGTCGATATGGTCGATGTCGCGCCCACCGATGGCCGCTTCCAACGCCTTGGCACGCACATAGCGGTTGCGCTTGGCATCGAACAGGTAGAACGCATGCACCGGAACGTTGTAGACACCGCTGTTGTCCTGCCACACCTGCAGGTCCGGCACGCCATCACCATTGAAATCCGAAACGGTCAGCAGCACGGCGGTCGCACCCTGGGCACCGGTGCCGGCGCGGGTCAGGCGCGGCTGCACGTCCGTGACCACCACGTTGCGCCCACCACGGGTCACGCCCATGCTCCGCACCTGGCAGGTCGTCACGTTGTCGGTGCCGCTGCAATCGGTCACCTGGAAGACCACCTGCAGTGCCGGTGTGAGCCTGCCCTCGCCGGGCCGCAGGACGATCCTGCCCTGCTTGTCGGGCGCGGCATCGGCGGCATGCACAGCGGCCTGCGCCGGCGCCGGGGCCGCCTTGGCTTCCGCCACCAGCGCCGCCGCACCGCCGCCCTGCAACTGGCGGGCACGCAGCAGGGTCATGTGCGTGCGGCACTGCTGTGAATCCAGCTGGGCAACGGCCGTGCTGCCTTCCGGGCACCGGCTGTCGCGCTGGTGCAGCCATTGCCGCTGCAGATCGCGCAGCACCTGCTGATCACTGGCGGTCAGTGTGGAGCGCGCCGCGCTGTAGGCGGCATTGAGTGCATCGTCGTGCACCTTGAGTTCAGCGTCGGCACAACGGCGACGGGCGTCCAGCGCGGTGCCTGCGGCCGCCATGCAGGGCGCATGGGCGGGGCTCAGAGAGCGCGCATCGCCTGCGATCAGTTCGGCACCGCTGGGCACCTTGCGTGCGGCGGGCTGGGGCGACGCCTGCGCGCTTGCCCACAGGCAAGGGCCAAGCAGAAGCAGTCCTGCCAGCAGCCGGGTGGCACGCCCCGGCAGGCGTTCGGAGTTCAGCATGCGTTTCCTTCCCTGGGGGCGTTGGCCGGCCCCGTCCTGTTCCGATGATGGATGCTGCCCGGTCGCCAGCGCAACTTCAGCGACCAGCGGTCACAGCCCGTAGGCCGCACTCAGGCCGGCAGCGCTATTTCGGCAGTGCGTAGGCCATCACGTAATCGCCCTTCGGCGTTTCCATGAAATGGTGGCCGCCAGCCATGATCACCACGTACTGGCGCCCGCCCTGCGCGTACACCATCGGATTGGCCTGGCCACCCGCGGGCAGCTTGGCATGCCACAGCTCCTTGCCGGTCTTCAGGTCGATGGCGCGCAGCAGGTCATCAGTGGCGGCGGCGATGAAGATCAGGCCGCTGGCGGTGACTACCGAACCGCCATTGTTCGGCGTGCCGATCTCGATGGGCAGGCCCGAACGGATGCCGAATGGTCCGTTGCCGCGCGCACTGCCGAACGGACGGTCCCACAGCAGCTTGCCGGTGCGCAGGTCGATGGCCCGGATGCCGCCATAGGGTGGCTGCTTGCACAGCAGACCAGTGAAAGGCAGGCGCCAACCGGCGTTCACCTGGATGGCGTAGGGCGTGCCCACCTGTGGGTCGCCCGCGCCTTCGGCGCCGCCCTTGTCGAACCGGACCTTCTCGCGTGGCAGCCAGCCCAGCCTGTCGGCCTCGGCGCGTGGCACCAGCCGGTTGTAGTTGGGCATGTCGTTGTAGTTGGCCACGATCACGCCGCGGCGCGTATCGATGGACACACTTCCCCAATCCGAACCGCCGTTGTAGCCGGGATATTCGATGGAATGGCGATCACTGCTCGGCGGGGTGTAGAAGCCTTCGTAGTACGCCTTGCGGAACTGGATGCGGCAGATCAGCTGGTCGACCGGGGTTATGCCCCACATGTCGCGCTCGGTCAGGTCATGCTCCCGGCGCAGCGTGTGATACAGCGAGAACAGCTGCGTGGGTGAGCGTTGTTCCGGTTCGACACCGCCGACCGGCACCCTGCGCTCTTCGGCGGCGGTCAGCAGCTGGCCGTTGCGGCGGTCAAGGATGTAGAGATCACCCTGCTTGGTCGGCAGCAGGAGCGCCGGCACCTTGCCTGCCGCCGTCGGATAATCGATCAGGCTGGCCTGCGAACCCAGGTCGTAGTCCCACACATCCTTGCGCACCGCCTGGAAATGCCAGGCCGGCTTGCCGGTGGCCACATCGATCGCCACCAGCGACGTCGCGTAGCGGTTCTGGTTTTCCGTGCGTGAGCCACTCCAGTAGTCGCCAGCGGAATTGCCCAGCGGCAGATAGACCAGCCCCAGCGCCTCATCACCGGTCGCGGTGGTCCACATGTTCGGCGTGCCGCGCGTGTAGGTCTGCTCATGCGGCGGCAGGCCGCTGCGTTCGGGCTGGTCCATGTCCCACGCCCAGCGCAGCTTGCCGGTGATCGCATCGTAGGCCTGGATCACGCCCGACGGCGCGTCGCGGCGCTGACCATCCAGCACCTGGTGGCCGGTGACGATCACCCCGCACACGATGGCCGGTGGCGAGGTGATCGACACATAGCCCGGTGGCACCTCGCCCATGCCCAGAGTGATGTCGACCTGGCCGTTGTTGCCGAAATTCGCACAGGGGCGGCCACTGTCGGCATCCACCGCGATGATGCGCCCGTCCAGCGTGCCCTCGATGATGCGCGCCCAGCATGCCGGACGACTGCCCGGTGCAGCGCTGCGGGTGGCACTGGGCGGCGGTTCCGGCAACGCCAGATCAGCAGCGGCATCGGCCAATGCGGCATCGGCGAGGATCGGCGTGGCCGGTTGCTCGTAATAACTCACGCCACGGCAGGCGGCGGTGTATGGAATCGAAGCGTCCTTTACCTTCGGATCGAACCGCCACACTTCCTTGCCGCTGGCCGCATCCAGTGCGATCAGGCCGTTGCGGGCGGTGCACAGGTACAGACGGTCGCCGATCTTCAGTGGCGTGGTTTCCGCACCCCAGCGCTTCTTCGGCATATCGCCGGTGCGGAACTGCCAGGCCAGCTGCAGCGTGGCCACGTTGGCCGGGGTGATCTGCTGCAGCGGCGAATAGCGGGTGGCGGCATTGCTGCGCCCCCACGCCGGCCAGTCCCCTTCGGCAGGCTGGTCGGCCGGCTGCAGGCCGGTGGTGTCGCGGGTCGGTTCCAGCCCGACGCTGGCCGCGCCTTCCGGGAACGGCTGGTGCCCGTCCACTTCGCCGTGCGGCGCGAACGCCAATCCGAAGGCAGCGACGAACACCAGCATCAGCACGCCGGCCACGCTGCGCGACAGGCGCCTGGAAACCGGTTGGTGGAGGGTGGGCGCCAGCAGCGCCAGCACGATGCCAAGCGCGGTCACCAGGCCGAGCCGCGGTACCCAGCGCCAGTAGTCGCTGCCCGACTCCCACCAGGTCCACAACAGCGTACCGGCGAACACCAGCGCATACAGCAGCGCGCCGCTGCGGCGATTGCCGAACAACAGGAGGCCACTGGCCAGCAGGCCGGCCCCGGCGATGGCGTAGTACGCCGAGCCGCCCAGGCTGAGCAGCCATGCGCCGAGCCCGCCGATGACCAGGCCGAGCAGGACCAGCAGCAGCGACAGCACGGTAACGAGAGGATGCCGGGAGGCGCGGACGGGAGCAGGAGCGGACGGCGGCGTGGCGGACATCGTCGATCTCCGGGGGCAGCATGCGCCGTTATCCCACCGCCGACGTGAAGCGCGCGCGTATGTGCGGCATCCGGATACGACGACGCCGGCACAGGGCCGGCGTCGTCGCGTAGCTCAACCTTGCGGCAGGATCACTCCTGCGCGGCGTCCTCGCTGCTGGAAGCCGCCGGGGCGCCATCGGTCGTGGTCGCGGCCGGGGCAGAGGCAGGCACTGCCACCTCATCCTCGTCCTCGTCGATCGAGGCATCCATGCGCTCCACCGCCTGCAGCTTCTCGTCCTTGGACAGGCGGATCAGGGTCACGCCCTGGGTGTTGCGGCCGACGCGGCTGATTTCCGAGCCACGCGTACGCACCAGGGTGCCACCATCGGAGATCAGCAGGACTTCGTCGCTGGAGCCCATCAGCACTGCGGCGACCAGCTTGCCGTTGCGCTCGGTGGTCTGGATGCCGATCACGCCCTGCGTACCACGGCCCTTGCGCGGGTAGTCCGGCAGCGGGGTGCGCTTGCCGTAGCCGTTCTCGGTGGCGGTAAGGATGTACTGAACGCTGGCGTCGTCGGCGCCGTCGATCACCGCGTCGCCATTGGCAGCGGCTTCCTCGACACCGCTGTCGTCCTCGTTCTCGTCCTCGCTGCCACCGGCACTTTCGGCCACGATCAGGCTGACCACTTCCTCGCCGGCCGGCATCTTGATGCCGCGCACGCCGGTGGCGGTACGGCCCATCGAGCGGACCTTGTCTTCACCGAAGCGCACGGTCTTGCCGTTGGAGGCGAACAGCAGGATGTCACGCTCGCCATCGGTCAGGCCGACACCGACCAGGGCATCGCCCTCGTCCAGGTTGATCGCGATCTTGCCGCGGGCCAGGCGGAAGGCGAACTCGCTCAGCGGGGTCTTCTTGACCGTACCGTTCTTCGTGGCGAAGAACACGAACTGGCCATCGGCGTACTCGCGCACCGGCAGCACGGCCTGCACGCGTTCGCCCGGCTCCAGCGGGATCCAGTTGATGATCGGACGGCCGCGGGCGTTGGAACCGGCTTCGGGCAGCTGGTAGACCGGCAGCCAGAACACCTTGCCCGAGCTGGTGAAGGTCAGCAGCGTGTCGTGCGTGTTGACCAGCCACAGCTGTTCGATGAAATCCTCTTCCTTGGTCGCCGCCGCGCTGCGGCCACGGCCACCACGGCGCTGTGCGCGGTACACGCTCACCGGCTGCCGCTTCACGTAACCGGCATGCGACACGGTAACCACCACGTCTTCCGGCGCGATCAGGTCGAGGATGTCCAGGTCTTCTTCGCTGTGGCGGATTTCGGTACGACGTTCGTCGCCGAATTCGGCCTTGACGTTGACCAGCTCCTCGCGGATCACCTGCAGCAGGCGGTCGGGATCTTCCAGGATGTGGATCAGCCCGGCGATCACTTCCAGCAGCTGCTTGTACTCGTCGGTCAGGCGGTCCTGCTCCAGCCCGGTCAGGCGGTGCAGCCGCATCTCCAGGATCTGGGTGGCCTGGATCTCGGTCAGCTGGTAGCCGCCCTCGATCAGGCCCACGCCCTTGGGCAGGTCTTCAGGACGGGAGGCCTCGGCACCGGCCGCACCCAGCATCGCACCGACCAGGCCCGGCTCCCACACGCGGGCCAGCATGCGCTCGCGGGCTTCGTTCGGGTTCGGCGAGGTCTTGATCAGTTCGATCATCTCGTCGATGTTGGCCAACGCAACGGTCAGGCCTTCCAGCACGTGGGCACGGGCGCGCGCCTTGCGCAGCTCGAACACGGTGCGGCGGGTGACCACTTCGCGACGGTGGCGGACGAACGCCTCCAGCATCTGCTTGAGGTTCATCAACTGCGGGCGGCCATCGACCAGCGCCACCATGTTGATGCCGAACACCGATTCCATCTGCGTCTGCTGGTACAGGTTGTTCAGCACAACCTCGGCAGATTCACCGCGCTTGATCTCGATGTAGATGCGCATGCCGTCCTTGTCGGACTCATCGCGCAGCTCGCTGATGCCTTCGATCTTCTTTTCCTTGACCAGCTCGGCGATCTTCTCGATCAGACGCGCCTTGTTCACCTGGTAAGGAATTTCAGTGACGATGATCGATTCGCGGCCGTTGTCGGCCACTTCGATATCGGCCTTGGCACGGATGCGCACGCGGCCACGGCCGGTGCGGTAGCCGGCGACGATGCCGGCAGTGCCGTTGATGATGCCGGCAGTCGGGAAATCCGGGCCCGGGATGTATTCCATCAGGCCGTCGACATCGATGTCCGGGTTGTCGATCAGCGCGATGCAGGCGTTGATCGATTCGCTCAGGTTGTGCGGCGGAATGTTGGTCGCCATGCCCACCGCGATGCCAGCCGAACCATTGACCAGCAGGTTCGGGAACCGGGTCGGCATGACCGTCGGCTCCAGTTCCTTCTCATCGTAGTTGGGCTGGAAATCGACGGTTTCCTTGTCGATGTCCGCCATCAGCTCATGCGCCAGGCGCGACATGCGCGCCTCGGTGTATCGCATTGCTGCAGCGGAGTCGCCGTCGATCGAACCGAAGTTACCCTGGCCGTCGACCAGCATGTAGCGCAGCGAGAACGGCTGTGCCAAGCGCACCAGCGTGTCGTACACCGACTGATCGCCATGCGGGTGGTACTTACCGATGACGTCACCGACGATACGCGCCGACTTGAAGTAGGGCTTGTTGCTGTGCGCGTTGAGTTCGTTCATCGCGTACAGCACGCGGCGATGCACCGGCTTGAGGCCGTCGCGCGCATCCGGCAGCGCGCGGCCCACGATCACGCTCATGGCGTAATCGAGGTAGCTCTTGCGCATCTCGTCTTCCAGGTTGACCTGGATGATTTCCTTGGCGGTTTCTGCCATTCGGGTTCCGTTGTCTGGTAGCGGTCCAGTCCGGCGCAGCCCTCTGCGGGAGGGGGTCGCGCCGGAACCTCGATTCAACCTGTGGATACTACCACAACAGGCCGTTTTCCGCCTCCCTTTACGGGGATTTTACCGGCACAAATCAGGAACTTAGGGCCCCATACCGCCCCTGTAGAGCCGAGCCCATGCTCGGCTGCGCGAAATCAGTAGATCCACGCCGTGCGTGGATGAGGCCTGCCTGGGGTCAGAGCCCTTTCCTGCGAAAAGGGATCCGACCCCGGGACCTTCCTGCCCGCCTCAGCCGCCGAAGGCGGTGCGCATGTTCCCGGCGGTCGGGTTCAGGATGACCCCGCGCTCGGTCACGATGGCGTCGATCAGCTCGCCCGGGGTGACGTCGAACACCGGGTTCCAGGCAGCAATGCCCTCGGCGACGGTACGGGTACCCCCCACGCCGTACAGCTCGCCCGGGTCGCGCTGCTCGATCTCGATCTGGCTGCCGTCCACGGTCTCCATGTCCACGGTCGAGGACGGTGCGACCACCATGAACTTGACGCCGTGGTGGCGGGCGGCGATGGCCAGCTGGTAGGTGCCGATCTTGTTGGCGGTATCGCCATTGGCGCAGATGCGGTCCGCGCCCACGATCACCCATTGCACGGCGCCGGTCTTCATCAGGTGCGAGGCAGCCGAATCGGCGATCAGGGTGGCATCGATGCCGTCCTGCTGCAGTTCCCACACGGTCAGGCGTGCCCCCTGCAGCCACGGCCGGGTCTCGCCGGCGAACACGCGGGCGATGCGGTGCTGGGCCATGCCGGCGCGGATCACGCCCAGCGCGGTACCGAACCCCGCAGTGGCCAGCGAGCCGGTATTGCAGTGGGTCAGCACGCCGCTGCCAGCCTCGATCAGGCCCGCGCCCAGTGCACCCATGTGGCGGTTCGCGGCCAGGTCTTCCTCGGCGATGGCCTGCGCTTCCGATTCCAGCAACGCCTTCCAGTCGGCGCCGGCGGCGTTCAGGCAACGGCGCATGCGCGCCAGCGCCCAGGCCAGGTTGACCGCAGTCGGGCGCGATGCATTGAGGCGCTGCAGGGCCGGTTCCAGCTGCTGCAGGGCGTGCGCACCATCGGCGGCCTGCACCTCGCGTGCAGCCAGCACGACACCCCAGGCAGCGGCAATGCCGATCGCCGGCGCGCCACGCACGGTCAATGCGTGGATCGCGCTGGCAACCTCGTCGCTGTCATGGCAGACCACGTGCTCGACCACGAACGGCAGCTTGCGCTGGTCCAGCAGTTGCAGGGCATCGCCGGTCCACAGGATCGGGCGGATGTGGTCGTAACGGGCGTAGTCGATGTCAGAGGCAGTGTTCATGGGCCCATTGTAGGGCCACGCCCCGCAGGGTTGGAGCCTGCCCGGGCTCAATTCACCGAGAATTCGGCGCGGCAGCCGCCGTCCACCCAGATCCCGTTGCGGCTCCAGCCCCAGGTACTGCCTTCCTCGCAGGGCGTGCTGGACAGCTGCTCGGAGACCACGGCGCCAACCGAGATGCTGGCACCGCAGAAGCGCCGCTTCTTCGACTTCGATTCGCAGGTCAGGCGGCGCGGCATGTCGACGAAGCGGCCATCGTCATCGGCCACTTCGAAGTCACCCTGGCAGCCACGGCTGGTCCAGACTTCATTGCGCTTGTAGCCCCAGCCCTGCCCTTCGCGGCACGGCAACACCGACAACTGGCGCAGCAGGCGCACCGGCGCGCCATCGAGTCGTACCGGGCAACTCTGCGGACGGCCATTGGACTCGCAGCGCACCACACGGCGCACCAGGCGTTTGCCCGAGCTGTCAGCCGGCGGCGCCGCGCCCGCTGCGCGCCGGGCGCGGAACTCGGCACGGCAGCCCAGGGTGACCCACACACCACTGCGGTCAGTACCCCACTCGCTGCCGCGGATGCAGCTGTTGCTGGACAGCTGGCGCACCAGGTCGACGCCGTTGGCAACCTCGATATCGCAGTGCACCCAACCCATGTCGCGTGATTCGCAGGTCACCACTTCATCGTCGTAGCCCACCTGCTGGGCCGACGCCGGCGACGGCAGCCAGGCACCCCAGAGCGCAATGGAGTACACCGGTGCAGCGACAACCGCGAACCACTTGACCAAAGCCTTCCCCAGCAGGAATGGATGAACTGGATGCCAGTGTCCGGCATTGGCCGTGATAAGAGCATCATCGTGCTTACCGACGCAAGCGCACCGAACCTGCGTTTCGTTCAGCCTGCGATGTTCAGCAACACGCGGGGATCACGCGTGGGCGAAGTCGTAGGCCAGCACATCGGCGATGCGTGGCGTGCGGTTCATCGCCATCAACAGGCGATCGACGCCCACCGCCACGCCAGCACAGGCAGGCATCGACGGCAACGCCGACAGCAGTGCCTCGTCCACGGCCGGCTGCACCTGTCCACGTTCGTGGCGGCGCTGCTGGTCCCGCTGGAACCGGGCGCGCTGCTCGTGGGCGTCGTTCAGTTCGTGATAGCCGTTGGCCAGCTCCACTGCACCCAGGTACAGCTCGAAACGCTCGGCCAGCGGCGGCGTGCCCGGACGGATGCGGGCCAGCGCGGCCTGGCTGGCCGGCCAGTCATGCACCACGGTCATCACCGCGTCATCGAACTGCGGCTGGATGTGGTGGGTCATCAACAGGTCCAGCCAGTCATCACGGGTCAACCCGACCGGGTCGATGTGCACGTCGCCAAGTGCAACACGCAGCGCGGCTTCATCGGCCTCGAACGGATCCAGGCCCACGTGCTGCTGGAACAGCTCGCGGTAACTCAACACACGCAGCGTTGCACGGCGTCCGACCAGGGCCAGCGCCTGGCCGACCAACTCGGCGGTTTCCTCCATCAACCGGTGGTGGTCCCAGCCGACCCGATACCACTCCAGCATGGTGAATTCCGGGTTGTGGCGGCCACCGGCCTCGCCGTTGCGGAACACCCGGCCCAGTTCGTAGCAGTCGCCCACACCGGCCGCCAGCAGGCGCTTGAGCGGATATTCCGGCGAAGTGCGCAGCCAGCGACGACGGCCACCGGCATCGACATGGCCGGTGAAATCGGTATGGAAGCTGTCGATGTTCGGCTCGGTGTTGCCTGCCACCGACAGGATCGGCGTTTCCACCTCCAGCACATCGCGCTCGGCGAAGAAGCGGCGCACCAGCGCGTTGAGCGTGGCGCGCTGCTGCAGCGCGCGCAGCAGGGCCTCGCTCACAGGATGCCCTCCGGGCGCGGATGGTCGAGCGGCAGGGTCAGCAGATCGCGGGTGTCGTCGATGTAACCGCTGGCCAGGTACAGGCGGCGGGCCAGTTCGTTGTGGTGGTTCACCTCCAGGCGCAGGCGGCTGACACCACGCCCGCGAGCGCGCTGTTCACAGATGGCCAGCGCCTGCTTGCCGCGACCACGACCGCGCGCGCGATGACTCAGGTACAGCTCGTCCAGCAGCATGAAGTGGCCGCCCTGCTCCAGGCTGAAGCCCATCGCGATCACCGCGTAGCCGACCACCTCGCCGGCCTCGTCCAGCCACAGCAGCACTTCGCCATTGCGCGGATCGGCCAGCAGCGCGTCCACGCCGCGACGCGCGCGCGCGTCATCGAAGTCGATCCTGTCTTCGGCGTAGAACTCGCGCATCAACGCGATCAACAGTTCTTCGTCGGCACGGGTGGCCAGGCGGAAATCCAGCGGGGCGGTCTGCATCGGCGTTCCTTTGTCTTTCATGCCGGGCGCCAGGCACCCGGCGGGGTCATCATTCGTGTTCGGCGAGGTAGGCCAGCAGGCGGTCTTCGTCCCACACCGGCACGCCCAGCGATTGCGCCTTGTCCAGCTTGGAGCCGGCCTCGGTACCGGCGACCACGAAGCTGGTCTTCTTCGACACGCTGCCGGAGACCTTGGCACCCAGCGCTTCCAGGCGTTCCTTGGCGGCATCGCGCGTGAGCTGGGCCAGGGTGCCGGTCAGCACCACGGTCTGCCCATCCAGCGGGCCGGCCACGATCTCGGCCAGCGCCGGCGCCTTGGCCAGGATCTGCTGCATCGCCTTCTCGGCTGCCAGCAGCATCGCGCCATGGCCATCGGCATCGAGCCAGTCGGCCAGACCGCGCGCAGTGTCGTCCGGCAGGCCGGCGTTGACGAACTGGCCATGCTCGGCATCCAGCACCGCCTGGGCACCCGGCAAGGCAGCCACCAGCTTCTCCGCACGCAGGCGGGTGATGCCGGGGATTTCCGATTCGACCAGCAGTTGCGCCAGATCCAGGCCTTCGCGCAGCTTGGCACTGGGCGCGTGCACATCACTGATGCGCACCTGCCCGACCTGCAGCAGGTCGTCGATGGCCTGCTGGTTGCCCTGCTGCTCGAAGAAATGGCCGAGAGAACGCGCCACTTCGCCACCGATGTCCGGCACGCGCTTGAACAACGGCCATGGCAGGTGGCGGATCAGTTCCAGGTCACCGAACCACTGCGCCAGCGCCTTGGCCGTGCTCTCGCCGACGTGCTCGATGCCAAGCGCGAACAGCAGGCGCTCCAGCGTGGCTGCGCGACTGGCGTCGATTGCCGCGATCAGGTTGTCGGCCCATTTGGTGGCGATCTTCTTCGTGTTCCATTCGAAGCTGGCCGGCTGTGCCAGCGCCTGCGCGCGCCACGCCGGATCGTTGCCATCCAGCTTGAGCACCGCATTGAGCACCGCGCCGCTGCCTTCTGCCGGCAGGTGCAGCTTCAGCGCGGCGGCCAGTGCGGAAGGGTCCTCGGCATCCAGCACCAGCTTCAGGTGCAACAGCTGGTCACGGTTGAGCCGGTACAGATCGGCCACGCTCCTGACGATGCCGGCGTCGACCAGGGTTTCGATGTATTTGTCGCCGAGGCCGTCGATATCCATCGCACGGCGCGAAGCGAAATGGGCAATGGCCTCCTTGCGCTGCGCAGGGCAGGACAGTTCGCCCGAACAGCGCCACGCAGCTGCACCTTCCTCGCGCACGATTTCCGAGCCGCACACCGGGCAGCGCGTCGGCATCTGCCAGGGCGAGGTGCCCTGTGGACGGCGGTCGAGGATGACGCTGACCACTTCCGGAATCACGTCGCCAGCACGTCGCACGATCACGCTGTCACCGACACGCACATCGAGACGCGCGATCTGATCGGCATTGTGCAACGTGGCATTGGACACGATCACGCCGGCCACAGCCACCGGTGCCAGCCGGGCGACCGGCGTGGCGGCACCGGTGCGGCCGATCTGGATCTCGATCGCCTCCACCGTGGTGCTCTGTTCCTGTGCCGGGAACTTGTGCGCGATGGCCCAGCGTGGCGCACGCGAGACAAAACCCATGGCCTGCTGGCCGGCGCGGTCATCCAGCTTGTAGACCACACCATCGATGTCGAACGGCAGGCCATCGCGACGCTCGCCGATGTCACGGTAGTAGCCGAGCAGGCCGTCGGCGCCTTGCACCACCTTGCACAACCCGCTGACCGGGAAGCCCCAGGCGCCGAGCTGGGCCAGCGTGCCCGAATGGGTGTCCGGCAGCTCGCCGCCCTGCACTTCACCGGTGCCGTAGGCGAAGAAACTCAGCCGGCGCTGCGCACTGATCTTCGGATCGAGCTGGCGCAGTGAACCCGCTGCCGCGTTGCGCGGGTTGGCCAGCACCTTGCCGCCCTGCTGGCGCGCACGTTCGTTGTAGGCCTCGAAATCGGCGCGGGCCATGTACACCTCGCCACGCACCTCCAGCACATCCGGCCAGTCCTTGCCGTGCAGGCGCTTGGGAACATCGCCGATTTCACGCAGGTTGGCGGTCACGTCCTCGCCGGTACTGCCATCACCGCGGGTTGCGCCGAGTACGAAATGACCGTCCTCGTAGCGCAGGCTGATCGCCAGGCCATCCATCTTCGGTTCGGCCGAGAACTGCAGGCTGCGGCGGCCCAGGCGCTCATCGATGCGGCGCACGAAGTCGGCCACTTCCTCATCGCTGAAGGCATTGGACAGCGACAGCATCGGCACCGCATGGCGCACTTCGGGGAAGCGGCCGGACGGGCGTGCACCGACCTGTTGGGTCGGGCTGTCGGCACGGGCCAGTTCCGGGTGCTCGCGCTCCAACGCTTCCAGCTCGCGCACCATCCGGTCGTAGTCGACGTCGGGGATCTCCGGCGCGTCCAGCTCGTGGTAGGCGCGGTTGGCCTGGGCGATCTGCCGGCGGAGATCTTCGGCGCGTTCGGCGGGGCTGGGGCTCATCGGGATCCGGTGGTTCTGGGATGGCCGGGGATTCTACCGCGCCCGGCCGTCAGGCCCTGTAACGCCCCGCCTTTGCAGCGTCGAGCGTGCTCGACGGGCACTCCCCGCTCCGGTAGGTGCCAACCTTGGTTGGCACGTCTGTAGTCGAGCATGGCTCGACGCCACAAAAAGCAGCTTGCCGCCCGCTCACGCCGGCGCTAGCGTGCGACGGCCCCATCGGAATCCTGCCCATGACCCTGCCTGACTCCCGTAGACGCTTCCTGCAGCTGGCCGGTGCCAGCCTTGCCGTCGCCGGCAGCGGCCTGCCGCTGCGTGGCCAGGCCCAATCCGCGGCCACCGTCGGTGCGGCCCCTGCCGAAGGCGCGGTACTACTGAACTTCAACGAATGCCCCTACGGCCCCTCCCCCGCTGCCCAGCAGGCGGCGCGCGACAGCATCGCCAGCTGCGGCCGCTACCGCTTCGCCCTGGCGGCACAGGTGCGCGATGCCTTCATCGAGCAGGCCCGTATCCCGGCCGACCATGTGCGCCTCTATCCGGGCTCCAGCGAACCGTTGAACCGCGCCGCCACGTTGTGGACCGGCCCGCAGGCGGGACTGGTGGTGGCCGACCCCACCTTCGAGACCCTGGGCGAGGTCGCTGCCGCACATGGTGCACACGTGCAGAAGGTGCCGCTGCGCAATGACGGCGCACACGACCTGCGTGCGATGGTCGCAGCCGCGCATGCGCGCCCGACCGGGCTGCTGTACGTGTGCAATCCGAACAACCCGACCGGTTCGATCAGCCCACCGGATGAGCTCGCCTGGCTGCTGGCCCACAAGCCTGCTTCCACCCGCGTGCTGGTCGACGAGGCCTACCTGCAATACAGCGAGCAGCCCAGCCTGATCGCGCAGGTGGCGCAGCGCGACGATCTGATCGTACTGCGTACATTCTCCAAGCTGTACGGCATGGCCGGCCTGCGCCTGGGCCTGGCGGCCGCACATCCCGAGCGTCTGCGCGAGCTGGCCAGCCCCGGCGACAACCCGCTACCGGTGCCCGCGCTGGCGGCGGCGCTGGCCAGCCTGCAGGATCCGCAGCTGATTCCGCAGCGTCGCCTGCAGAACGCCAAGGTGCGCCAGGCCACCATCGCATGGCTGGGCAAGCGTGGTTTCAGCTGCCTGCCGTCGGAAGCGAACTGCTTCGTGGTCGACGTGCAACGCGACGGCAGCACGTTCGCCAAGGCGATGGCCGACAACGGTGTGGTGATCGGGCGCAGCTGGCCGATCTGGCCGCAGCACGTGCGCGTGACCGTCGGCAGCGAGGACGAGATGGCCGCGTTCCGCCGCGCGTTTGCCAAGGTGGCCGGCGTACCGGCGTAGACCCCATCCACACAGGGCGTGGATCTACTGTTGTGGGTGCCGACCGTTGGTCGGCACGCCATGGGGCTCACCAGCGCGGGGTCTTGGTCAGCGGCGGCGCCTGGTGCTGGCGGTCGTAGGCGCGCAGCTCGTCACGGATGTGCGCGATGCGCTGGCGACCCAGGGCGTTGCGGCTGTCATCCAGCACCACGCCATCCAGCAGTTCGGCCATGCGCTGCACCGTCGGCAGCATCTTCTCCCAGGCATCCAGCGCGGTCAGCGGCGCCGGCAGGGTCAGGAAGAAGGCGATGGCCGGGGTTTCCATGGCACGGATGTTGGCCATGTCGAAGCTGCCTGGCTTCATGATGCTGGCCATCGAGAAGATCGGCCCGCGCTCGGGATGGCCTTCCACCAGACGGTGGAACACGTTCATGTGGCCGAACACCAGGCCGGTCTTCTCCGCCGCTACCACGATGTCTTCGCCGCGCAGCTGCTCGCCGGCCCGGGCGGCCACGAACAGCGAAACGATCTTGTCGAAATCCTGGGTGGCGCGCTTGCCGAGATCGCTGGCGCCCGGGTCGGTATCGCCCAGGCCGAGTTCGGCCTGTTCGCCTTCCGTGCCCATGCCCGGTTCGACGCGGCCATCGGCCACGACAACGCCGTCCTCGCCCAATACCGGTTCGCGGCGCTCGCCGCTGGCCGGTTCCGCGCTTTCCACGCGGCGTCCCTGGGGCTTCTTCTTCGGACGGCCAAACAGGAAGATCGCGGCGATCAACAGCAGGCCGGCGGCCAGGATGCCGATGCGCAACAGTGCCGTGTCGGACATTCGATAGGTTCTCCGGCTAGTTCATTCAGGTAACTAGGATGGCACGTCAGGCCGCGCCCGCCAATCGCGCGGCTTCTTCCAGGTCCACGCTGACCAGGCGGCTGACGCCCGGTTCGCGCATGGTCACGCCCGAGAGCTGGTGCGCGGCCTCCATCGTCGCCTTGTTGTGGCTGACGAACAGGAACTGCACCTTCTCGCTCATTTCCTTGACCATGTTGGCCAGCCGGCCGACGTTGGCTTCGTCCAGCGGCGCGTCCACCTCGTCCAGCAGGCAGAATGGCGCGGGGTTCAGCTGGAAGATGGCGAACACCAGCGCCACTGCCGTCATCGCCTTCTCGCCGCCGGACAGCAGCGAGATGCTGGACACGCGCTTGCCCGGCGGGCGCGCCATGATGGTCACACCGGTGTCGAGCAGGTCTTCACCGGTCAGCTCCAGGTAGGCGTGGCCGCCACCGAACAGGCGCGGGTACAGCGCCTGCACGCCAGCATTGACGCGGTCGAAGGTGTCCTTGAAACGGCCGCGGGTCTCGCGGTCGATCTTGCGGATGGCATCCTCGAGGGTTTCCAGCGCCGTAGTCAGGTCGGTGTGCTGCGAATCCAGGTAATCCGAGCGCTGCGAAGCCTCGCCGTACTCGTGGATGGCCGCAAGGTTGACCGGCTCCAGCCGGCGCATGCGTGCGTCGATCTGATGCACGGCCTGCTCCCAGTCGCCCAGGCGCGCATCCTCGGGTAGTGCGTTGAGCACGTCCTGCAGCACGAAACCGGCCTTCTCCACCGCGCCCTGCAGGGTGTCCGCGCTCAGCACCAGCGCCTGCTGGTCCAGCTTGCGCTGCGAAATACGCTCGCGCTGGGCCAGCGCCTGTTCGTCACGCTGGTGACGGGTCTGCTCGTAATTGCGCAGCTCGGCGTCGATGCCGTCCAGCAACGTACGCGCTTCGGTCAGCACGCGATCGGCGCGCACGCGCTCTTCCAGCGCGTTCTGGTGTTCGGCCTGCAGCGCTTCGACCGGCGAATCACCTTCGTCCAGCTGTGAATGCAGCTCGCCCAGCCGCGAATCCAGCTGCCCGCGCTGGGTGCCCATGCGCTCCAGCGCCTGGCTCAACGAGGCCAGCTGCGCACGTTGCGATTCCAGGGTCAGGGCCAGCGAATGCGAGCGCTCGCGCACTGCACGGGCAGCATCGCGGGCCAGGTCGCGCGCCTCGGTCAGCTGGCGGCGCTCGCCCTCCAGCCGCTGCCGGGTCGACTCCAGATCACCCATGCTGCTGACCGCGTTCTCCAACCGCGAGCGCGCTTCGCGCGCCTGCGCGTTGTTGGCTTCAATCGTTTCCTGCAGTTGCTTCAGCTCGCCTTCGATGCGGTCGATGCGCGTGCGTGCAGCCTCTACCTTGCCCTGCTGACCCTGCAGCTGGCCAGCCAGCTCGGACACCGCGCGATGGGCCTGGTACAGCGCACGCTGCGCGTCTTCGCGCTGCTGTTCAGCCGCCTGCAACTGCTCGCGGAAACCGGCCAGCTGTTCTTCCAGCTCGGCCTCGCGGTCCTGCAGCTGCTCGATCTGCTCGCGCAGCTCGTTGATCTCGCGTTCGCGCAGCAGAGCACCCTGCTGGGCTGCACCGGAGCGCGACACGCGCAGCCAGCCCTGGCCCAGGCGCTCGCCGCTCTGGGTGATGATCGAATCGCCTTCCGGAAGGCTGGCCTGCAGGGCCTTCGCCTCGGACAGGTCGCGGGCACCATGCAGGTGCGCCAGCAGGCGACGGATCGCCGCCGGGCCACGCACGCGTGCGGCCAGCGACGTCGGTGCAGCCTTGACCTCGGCATCCGCGCTGGCGACCAGCGCAATGTGGCCGTCGCCGAGTTCGCCGAGGGCGTTGACCAGGCTGCCCGGGTCATCGACCAGCACGCCTTCGATCAGCTGGCCGAGCGCACTTTCCACCGCGTTTTCCCAACCGGCATCGACGTCCAGGCGTTCGCCGACACGTGCCGCCGAATCCAGCCCGCGCGCCTTCAGCCACGCGACGGCCGCGCCCTGCTCCTGGCCCAGCGCGGCCTGCTGCAGGGTTTCCAGCGAGGCCAGGCGACCGCGCAGGCCGTTGGCCTGCTTGCGCAGTTCGGCCAGTTCGTTCTGGCCATTGCGCTGCTGTTCCTGCACGGCCGCCACGCCCTGCTTGCGCAGCTCGACGTCTTCGCTCAGTTCATCCAGCGCGGCCTTCTGCGTGTCGTGCTGCAGGTGCAGCTGCTCGAAGGCTTCTTCCAGCGCGTCCACGTCCAGCCCGGCGCGCTCGGCGGCCAGGGCCACGCGACGCCGGTCGGCGTCGAGGATCTGCTTGTCCAGGTAGTCCACGCGCGTGCGCTCGACATCACCGGCGCGCGACGCCTCCGAACTCTGCGAGGTGTGCTGCTCCCAGCGCTGCTGCCAACTGGCCAGCCGGTCTTCGGCCTCGCGCAGGCTTTCCTGCTTGATCTCGTTCTCTTCCTGCAGCGCTTCCAGCTGCGGGGTGGCGGCCTCCACTGCCTCGCGCAGCACCCTCAGTTTGGCCTCGTCGCCGCTGATGTGCTGGCCCAGTTCGGCCAGGGCCTGCTGGGTTTCATCGCGCGCCTTGTGCAGGCGCTGCGACAGCTCGCGCTGGTGCTGGATCTGCTGTTCCAGGCGCGCCAGCGTGCTGCCGACCTGGTAGACCGCGGCCTGCGCGGTGTTGAGCGCGTCGGCGGCCTCTTCGCGCCGCGCGCGCGAGGTCTCGATGCGGGCCTCGGCATCACGCTGGTCGGCGATCAGCTGCTGCAGCTTGGTCTCTTCCTGCGACAGGCCTTCGCGCAGCTTCGACAGGCGACCGTCGAGACCACGGAATTCCAGCGCCTTCCACTCGGCATCCTTGACCCGGCGCTCTTCCTGCAGGGCCTGGTACTGCTCGGCCTGCCTGGCCTGGCGCTTGAGGTGTTCGAGCTGCTTGCTGATCTCGTCGCGCAGGTCGCCCAGCCGGTCCAGGTTCTCGCGGGTGTGGCGGATGCGGGTCTCGGTCTCCTTGCGGCGCTCCTTGTACTTGGAGATGCCGGCTGCCTCTTCCAGGTACACGCGCAGGTCTTCCGGGCGCGCCTCGATGATCTGGCTGATCATGCCCTGCTCGATGATCGAGTAGCTGCGCGGGCCCAGGCCGGTGCCGAGGAACAGGTCGGTGATGTCGCGACGGCGGCACTTGGTGCCGTTGAGGTAATAGTTGCTGGTGCCGTCGCGGCTGACCGTGCGCTTGACCGAGATTTCGTTGAACGAGGCGTATTCGCCGGAGATCGTGTGGTCGGAGTTGTCGAAGATCAGCTCGACGGTAGCCTGCGAGACCGGCTTGCGGGCATTGGACCCGGAGAAGATCACGTCGGTCAGCGAGTCGCCACGCAGGCGGCTGGCCGAACTCTCGCCCATGACCCAGCGCACGGCATCGATGATGTTCGACTTGCCGCAGCCATTGGGGCCCACCACGCCGGTCATGTTGGTCGGCAGGTGCAGGGTGGTCGGATCGACGAACGACTTGAAGCCGGACAGCTTGATCGTGGAAAGACGCATAGGGGTTCCGGACTGGGGCCGGCAAGCGGCCTGCGTTTACCCTCCAAGTCATTGATCCTACTGGGATCGATGCCCGTGGAACGGGTGTGACGCCCTGAGTATACCGATGTGGCCGTGTTCTACGAATGGGCGTGGAACATTGTCCAGCCCCACCCCGTCGGCCGGACGTGGCCGCACGCCACGAAACGGAGCCATAAAACAAAACGGGCACCCTTGCGGGCGCCCGTTCTGCGGTGATGCCAGGCCTTGCGGCGTGGGATCAGGCTTCGGCGACGACGACGACCTTGACGGTGGTCTCGACGTCGGCGTGCAGGTGGATCAGCACGTCGTACTCGCCGATGTTGCGGAAGGCGCCTTCGCCCAGGATGACTTCGCTCTTGCTGACCGGCAGGCCGGCAGCGGTGAAGGCATCGGCGATTTCGCGGGCGCCGACCGAGCCGTACAGCTTGCCTTCGGTCGAAGCGTTGGCCGGGATGGTCACGCTCGCGCCGTCCAGCTTGGCCTTGCGGGCGTCAGCGTCGGCGTGGATGGCCTGGGCCTTGGCTTCGTATTCGGCGCGCTTGGCTTCGAACTCGGCCTTGTTGCTCTCGGTGGCCGGAACGGCCTTGCCCTGCGGCACGAGGAAGTTACGGCCGTAGCCCGGCTTCACGTCGACCAGGTCGCCCAGGTTGCCCAGGTTGGTGACTTTCTGCAGGAGGATCAGCTGCATGGTATTGCTCCAGATGAGTTATTCGTTAGCGAGGCGATGCCCCGCAACAAAGGCTGTCCGAATAGCTGGCACAGCGGGGGCGGCACCGGGCCGCCCCGCCGGGCATCAGACGTCGTGGTTGTCGGTGTACGGGATCAGGGCCAGGAAGCGAGCGCGCTTGACGGCGGTCGCCAGCTGGCGCTGGTACTTCGACTTGGTACCGGTGACGCGGCTCGGCACGATCTTGCCGTTCTCGGTCAGGTACTGGCGCAGGGTGTTGAGATCCTTGTAGTCGATCTCCTTCACACCTTCAGCCGTGAACTTGCAGAACTTGCGGCGACGGAAGAACTTGGACATGGGAAGGCTCCTTAGGCGGCGGAAGCGGCGTCGTCGCCGGCTTCGTTGTCAGCGGTGGTGGTGGACTCGCCTTCTTCGTCGTCACGACGACGGCGCTCACCGCGCTCCGGCTTGTCACCCTTCTCGTCCTTGCTCTTCATGATCAGCGACTGCTCGGTGTCAGCCTCGTCACGCTTGATGACCAGGTTGCGCAGAACGGCGTCGTTGAAGCGGAAGCTTTCGGTCAGTTCGTTCAGAACGGCCTGGTCGGCTTCGATGTTCATCAGCACGTAGTGGGCCTTCACCAGGTTCTGGATCGGGTACGCCAGCTGGCGGCGGCCCCAGTCTTCCAGACGGTGGATGGTGCCGTTGCCGTTCTCGACCAGCGACTTGTAGCGCTCGATCATGGCCGGGACCTGCTCGCTCTGGTCCGGGTGGACCATGAACACGATTTCGTAATGACGACTCATGTTTTTTCTACCTTTCGGATGTGGCCTTGCGGCCGGACAGCCCCCCGCCGTTGAGACCGCGGTGGGGCAAGGATTCCCGCCGGGGAGGCAGGAAGCCGCGCATTATGCGGCAAGCGGCGCCACCGGGCAACCGGGCGCAAACCGGGCAACCTGAACGGGAGCGCCGGCCCATGTCCGGCACGTGCTCATTCCAGATCGACGTGAAGACGATGCTGGCCGCATTCCAGGCATTGGAACAGGCAGCCGACCATCATCCCGTCCCGGCTCAGATGCTCCAGCACCCAGTCGGCGTCGCGCGGATTGACCGCCGCCACGTCCGGCCGGACCTGGTCGAGGATCGGCAGCAGATCGTCGCTGCCGGCGTAGCCGAGGAAGGCGCAGGGCCGTTCGCAATGGCTCAACCAGACCGATTGCTGCCAGGAGGAGTAGCCCGGGGTGCGCTCGCAGACCTCCAGCAGCAGCTCACGGGCGATGGTCGGCGGCGGATCAGCCGGATCCGGGGATACCCCCTCGATATCGCTCCAGCCGGTGAACTCCCCCTCGTAACTGGCCGCAGCCCTGCCATCGGCGATACACCAGGGGCACAGGTAATCCGGGCGCAGGCGGGTATAGAACGGTCCGCGATAGCGCAGCGCGCGCGCCTGGCCGCAGCAGTCGCAGATCCCCTCGACCTCTTCGAAGGAGAGGTCGTAGGCGTTGGGGTGATAGGTGAAAAGCGGTCGTTCCATCCGTGGGGTCCCTGCCGAGCCCAGCGTGCCGACCAAGGTCGGCGCCCACCAGAGCACGCCTGGTCAGCGCCGGGCCATGCCCGGTGGCCGGCCCTCAGGCCTTGTCGGCGTCGGTGGTGAAGCTCTCGCCGCAGCCACACTCGGCGGTGGCGTTCGGGTTGCTGAACGTGAAGGTCTCGCTCAGGCCATGCTTGCCGAAGTCGATCACGGTGCCGTCCACCAGCGCCAGGCTCTTGGCGTCGACGTAGATCTTCACGCCCTCCTGCTCGAACACCGTGTCGCCCTCGCGCTCTTCGCGGGCCAGGTCGGTCACGTGACCCCAGCCGGAGCAGCCGGTCTTGGTCACGCCGAAACGCAGGCCCAGCGCGCCGGGGGTCTGGGCGACGAAGCGCTGCACGCGCTCGAAGGCAATGGGGGTCAGGCTGACGGCCATGGGGCTACTCCAGAGGTACGGGGACATTATAAGGAGCCGTTGCCACGAAAAATGCCTCGCAAGCAGAACGCTGCAACCGGTAAACTCCCGTGTTCACAGATCGAGTCGATCAGCAGAGGATTCAAGTCATGACGGTGGTCAGCGTTGAACATGCGCTTGCCGGGAAGATCCCGGAAGGCGGCGAAGTCACGGTACGCGGATGGGTGCGCACGGTGCGCGGTTCAGCGAATCTGGCCTTCGTGAATGTGAGCGACGGCTCCTGCTTCGCCCCGATCCAGGTCGTGGCCGGCGACAGCCTGGCCAACTTCGATGAGATCAAGCGCCTGACCAGCGGCTGCTCGGTCATCGCCACCGGCACGCTGGTGAAGTCGCAGGGCAAGGGCCAGTCGTTCGAGATCCAGGCCAGCACGCTGGACGTGGTCGGCTGGGTCGAAGACCCGCTCACCTACCCGATCCAGCCCAAGCCGATGTCGCCGGAGTTCCTGCGCGAAGTGGCGCACCTGCGTCCGCGCACCAACCTGTTCGGCGCGGTCACCCGCATCCGCAACTGCCTGGCCCAGGCCGTGCACCGCTTCTTCCACGAGAACGGCTTCAACTGGATCAGCACCCCGATCATCACCACCTCCGACGCCGAAGGCGCCGGGCAGATGTTCCGTGTGTCCACCCTGGACATGGTGAACCTGCCGCGTGACGAGAAGGGCGCGATCGATTTCAGCCGCGACTTCTTCGGCAAGGAAACCTTCCTGACCGTGTCCGGCCAGCTGAACGTCGAGGCTTACTGCCTGGCGCTGAGCAAGGTCTACACCTTCGGCCCGACCTTCCGCGCCGAGAAC
This sequence comes from Stenotrophomonas sp. YJH_SMC_65, assembly GCF_059369475.1. Lineage (NCBI taxonomy): Bacteria > Pseudomonadati > Pseudomonadota > Gammaproteobacteria > Lysobacterales > Lysobacteraceae > Stenotrophomonas > Stenotrophomonas sp. YJH_SMC_65. Next base: position 552,322 of record NZ_JCAFSR010000001.1, on the reverse strand, counting down.
AGCCACACCACCCGCCACCTGGCGGAGTTCTGGATGATCGAGCCGGAAATCGCCTTCGCCGACCTGGCCGAAGACGCGCGCCTGGCCGAAGAGTTCCTGAAGTACCTGTTCCGCGCAGTGCTGAACGAACGCAGCGACGACCTGGCCTTCATTGCCGAGCGCGTGGACAAGAACGCGATCACCAAGCTGGAAGACTTCATCAACGCACCGTTCGAGCGCATCGACTACACCGACGCGGTCAGCCTGCTGCAGAAGTCCGGCAGGAAGTTCGACTTCCCGGTCGAATGGGGCCTGGACCTGCAGACCGAGCACGAGCGCTGGCTGACCGAGGAACACGTCGGCCGCCCGGTGGTGGTGACCAACTATCCGGAGCACATCAAGGCCTTCTACATGCGCCTGAACGACGACGGCAAGACCGTTGCCGCGATGGACGTGCTGGCCCCGGGCATCGGCGAGATCATCGGCGGCAGCCAGCGCGAAGAGCGCCTGGACGTGCTGGACGCGCGCATGGCCCAGTTCGGCCTGGATCGCGAGCACTACAGCTGGTACCGCGATTTCCGCCGCTATGGTTCGGTGCCGCACGCCGGCTTCGGCCTGGGCTTCGAACGCCTGGTGGTGTACGTCTGCGGGCTGTCCAACATCCGCGATGCGATCCCGTACCCGCGCGCGCCGGGCAGCGCGGACTTCTAAGCCCCACACGACCACGGAGGTACCGCCCCCATGACCCTGTTCTTCGCCCTCTGTTTCGTCGGCGTTGCAGTGGCCGGGTTCAGTGCCTTCGTGATCTTCTGGCCGCTGACCCTGGTGCACGTGCGCGACCGCCATCCGGCGCTCGCCGCGCGCTTCGGCAGCGGCGCCTTCCTCAAGCCCGATGCCCTGGCCTGGCTGCTGCGACGCGACTATCGGCAGCAACCGGACCGCTCGCTGTCCGGGCTGGCGACACCGGCCTGGGTATCGCTGCTGACCCTGCTGGCCGGACTGGGCATGGCCGCCCTGCTCTGGCTGGCCTCGCTCTGGTAATACGCTCATGAATGACATCACCGCCTCGCGCGACAGCTGGTGGCTGGCCAGCCTCGGCAACACCCTCATCTGGGCGCGCCTGCGCGTTCGCCCGGCCGGCACTGCCGAAGTGCTCGACAGCGATGGCAACACGCTGAGCTACGACAGCGAAGACACCGCCCGTTCGCAGTTGTTCGACGCCGAGTTCGTCGAGTACGACGGCCTGGACGAGGAGGACGCACTGGTGCGCGGCTTCAGCCTGCACGAAGTGCAGCCGCCGCAGGCCGACAGCGACGAGGGCCTGCGTGGCCGCATGATCCAGTCACTCGGCGGGCGCGCCTGACCCCTGCATGTTCACCCCGCGCGCCTTCGCCGAGACCGACCTGCACTGGCTGGACCGCCTGCTGGCGCGCGACCCGTTCGTTACCGTGCTCACCCCCGGCAGCGATGGCCTGCCGGAGCTGACCCGGATGCCGGTGCTGTACCGGCGTGACGGCGACCAGATCGAACTGCGCGGCCACTGGGCCCGCGCCAACCCGCAGTCGCGCCACAGCGGCGCGGCCAAGGTGCTGGTCGATGGACCGCACGGTTACGTCTCCGCCAGCTGGTATCCGGACAAGGAGCCCGCCGCGCGGGTACCCACCTGGAACTACGCTGCTGCCGAGCTGCGTGGCCAGCTGCAGACCTTCGACGATGCCGGTGCGCTGGCGGAGCTGGTCGGCGCGATCAGCGACCGCTTCGAAGCCAGTGTCGGCCAGGCCTGGCAGTTCGATGCCACGCGTGCCGAACATGGCCCGGAGCTGCGCGCCATCATCGGCTTCCGTTTCCAGGTCGAACATGTGCAGATGAAGCTCAAGCTGAGCCAGAACCATCCCGACGCCAACCAGCGTGCGGTGATCGCCGAACTGGAACAGCTGGGCACCCCCTCTTCCACCGAGTTGGCGCAGTGGATGCGCTGGCACCGCGAACAGGCCGCCCGCAGCGACTGAACGCCGCAGATTCCCGCGACGACGCAGCCGGACGGCTGCGGCGCTCCCCCACCCCACGCCAGGGACCCGAACATGAAAGACATCCACAAGCTGCTGCAGAACAACCGCGACTGGGCCGACCGGATCGAGAAGGAAGACCCCGAGTTCTTCCACCAGCTGGCCAAGCAGCAGCACCCGGAATACCTGTGGATCGGCTGCTCCGATTCGCGCGTGCCGGCCAACCAGATCATCGGCATGGCCCCGGGCGAAGTGTTCGTGCACCGCAACGTCGCCAACGTGGTCGCGCACACCGACCTGAACTGCCTGAGCGTGGTGCAGTACGCGGTGGACCAGCTGAAGGTGAAGCACATCCTGATCGTTGGCCACTACGGCTGCGGCGGTGTGCATGCCTGCCTGCACAACACCCGCGTCGGCCTGGCCGACAACTGGCTGCGCCACGTCGGTGACGTGATGCAGAAGCACACTGGCATCCTCGATGCGATCGAGACCGATGAGCTCAAGCACGCGCGCCTGTGCGAACTGAACGTGATCGAGCAGGTGGCCAACCTGTGCCGCTCGACCATCGTGCAGGATGCGTGGGCCCGCGGCCAGAAGCTGATGGTGCATGGCTGGGTCTACAGCCTGAAGGACGGACGCGTGCGCGAGATGGGCATCGACGTCGGTTCGCAGGAAGAGCTGCAGCCTGCATATGAAAAGGCCCTGTCCTACATCCCGCGCAAGGGCAAGCGCGACTGATCCCTTACGGATGACCATCATGCTCGCTTCGCCGATCAACCTGCACGCCTGGATCGAAGAGAACCGCCACCTGCTGAAGCCGCCGGTGGGCAACAAGATGATCGACAACGGCGATTTCATCGTGATGGTGGTCGGCGGGCCGAATTCGCGCACCGACTATCACTACGACGAAGGCCCCGAGTGGTTCTACCAGCTCGAAGGCGAGATGGTGCTGAAGGTGCAGGAAGACGGCGCGGTGCGCGACATCCCGATCCGCGCCGGCGAGATCTTCCTGCTGCCGGCAAAGGTTCCGCACTCGCCGCGCCGCCCGCCCGGTGGCATCGGCCTGGTGGTCGAGCGCAAGCGCCTGCCGCACGAGATGGACGGCGTGATCTGGCACTGCGAGCGCTGCAACCACAAGCTGCACGAAGAGTTCTTCCCGCTGCAGAACATCGAGACCGACCTGCCCAAGGTGTTTGCGCGCTACCACGCCAGCCTGGAGCTGCGTACCTGCAGCCAGTGCGGGCACGTGGATCCGCTGCCGGCGCCGGCGGTGGGCTGAACGGTCGCCGGGCATGGCCCTTGTAGAGCCGAGCCCATGCTCGGCTGCCGGGCCGCGAAGCCGAGCATGGGCTCGGCTCTACAGTTCAACCGGCGCGCAGGCGTTCAGGGCGTCGGTCCCACCATCCCAAGCGCTACACTGGCGGTCCCGTTGCAGCCTGTTGCCCGACCATGTCCGACCTGCTCAGCCGCACCCACGCCATCGCCCTGGACGCCGCCGATCCGCTGCGCCCGCTGCGCAGTGAATTCCTGATTCCGCGCCATGAGGGCGGCGAGCAGACCTACTTCGTGGGCAACTCGCTGGGCCTGCAGCCGCGCGGCGCGCAGGCAGCGGTGCAGGAAGTGATGAAGCAGTGGGGCGAACTGGCGGTGGAAGGCCACTTCACCGGCCCGACGCAATGGCTGTCCTACCACCGCCTGGTGAGCGCGCAGCTGGCCCGCGTGGTTGGCGCGCTGCCCAGCGAAGTGGTGGCGATGAACACGCTGAGCGTAAACCTGCATCTGATGATGGTCAGCTTCTACCGGCCGACCACGCAGCGCCCGGTGATCCTGATGGAAGCCGGCGCGTTCCCGACCGATCGCCACGCAGTGGAAGCCCAGATCCGCTTCCATGGCTTCGACCCGGCCGAGTGCCTGGTGGAAGTGCAGCCGGACGAAGCCAACGGCACGATTTCACTGAACGCCATCGAGCGCGCCATGACCGAACACGGCCCGCGCCTGGCGCTGGTGCTGTGGCCTGGCGTGCAGTACCGCACCGGCCAGGCCTTCGACCTCGATGCGATCACCCGCGCCGCCCGCCTGCAGGGCGCACGCATCGGCTTCGACCTGGCGCACTCGGTCGGCAACCTGCCGCTGCGCCTGCATGACGTGGCCCCCGATTTCGCCGTGTGGTGCCATTACAAGTACCTCAACAGCGGCCCGGGCGCAGTGGCTGGCGCCTTCGTGCACGAGCGCCACCACCGCGATACCACCCTGCCGCGCTTTGCTGGCTGGTGGGGCCATGAGGAAGCCACCCGTTTCCAGATGGCGCCGCAGTTCACCCCGGCCATCGGCGCCGAGGGTTGGCAGCTGAGCAATCCACCGATCCTCGGCCTGGCACCGCTGCGTGCCTCGCTGGACCTGTTCGAGCGCGCCGGCATGGAGGCGCTGCGCAGCAAATCGCTGGCGCTCACCGGCATGCTCGAAGCGCTGGTGCGCGCACGCCTGCCGCAGGTGCTGGACATCATCACCCCGGCCGATCCGCAGCGCCGCGGCTGCCAGTTGTCGCTGCGCGTGATCGGTGGCCGCGAGCGTGGCCGCGCACTGTTCGAGCACCTGCGCGGCATCGGTGTGCTCGGCGACTGGCGCGAACCCGACGTGATCCGCATCTCGCCCACCCCGCTCTACAACCGCTACCTGGACGTGCACCACTTCGTCGAGGAAGTGGAAGCCTGGGCCGGCCTTTGAGCCGGTCCCTCCCCTGCTGCTGGACAGTTCGTTGATCGCACATGCTTCCCGCTCGTTGAGCATTATCGGTGCCGGCCTGGCCGGGTCCCTGCTGGCCATCCTGCTGTCGCGGCAAGGCTGGCGCATCACCCTGTACGAACGCCGCGGTGATCCGCGCGTGGCTGATTACGAGAGTGGCCGCTCGATCAACCTGGCATTGGCCGAGCGTGGGCGCAATGCGCTGCGCCAGGCGGGTGTGGAGGACGAAGTGATGGCACGCGCGGTGATGATGCGCGGCCGCATGGTGCACCCCCGCGACGGCGAACCGCAGCTGCAGCGCTATGGCCGTGATGACAGCGAAGTGATCTGGTCGATCCACCGCAGCGATCTGAACACCACGTTGCTGGAACTGGCCGAGCAGGCCGGCGCCACCGTGCACTTCCATCGGCGCCTGCACACCGTTGATTTCGACGCCGGTTACGCGCGTTTCATCGATGACCGCGACGACAGCCCGCACGACATCCGCTTCGACACCCTGATCGGTGCCGACGGCGCCGGTTCGGCCCTGCGCGCAGCGATGAACCGCCGTGCCCCGCTGGGCGAGGACATCGCCTTCCTCGACCACTCCTACAAGGAGCTGGAGATCCCTCCGGCCGCCGACGGCAGCTTCCGCATCGAGCGCAATGCGCTGCACATCTGGCCACGCGGCCATTACATGTGCATCGCCCTGCCCAACCACGAAGGCACCTTCACCGTCACCCTGTTCCTTCCCAACCAGGGCGATCCCAGCTTCGCCACGGTCAACACCGGCGCGCAGGCCGAGGCGCTGTTCGCGCGGGAGTTCGCCGACACCCTGCCGTTGATCCCGAACCTGCGCGCGGACTGGGAACAGCACCCGCCGGGGCTGCTCGGCACGCTCACCCTGGAGCGCTGGCACCAGCACGGTCGCGCCGTACTGATCGGCGATGCCGCGCATGCGATGGTGCCGTTCCACGGCCAAGGCATGAACTGCGCGTTCGAGGACTGCGTTGCGCTGGCCCGCCACCTGATGGAAGCGGATGACCTGGAAGGCGCGTTCGCCGCGTTCGAAGCCGAGCGCAAGCCGAATGCACGTGCCATCCAGCAGATGGCGCTGGAGAACTACCTGGAGATGCGCGACCGTGTCGCCGATCCTGCGTTCCTGCTGCAGCGCGAACTGGAGCAGGAACTGCAGCGGCGCTGGCCGACCCGCTTCGTGCCGCACTACACGATGGTCACCTTCCTGCACACACCGTACGCCGAGGCGCTGCGCCGCACCGAACTGCAACGCGACATGCTGGTGGCCGCCACCACCGGTCACGATTCACTGGACAACATCGACTGGGCCGCGCTGGAAGCGCAGATCCACGCGCAGCTGCCGGTCCTGGAGGGCGCGCACTGATGGCCGACAGCTTCCTGTTCTACGACCTGGAAACCTTCGGCCAGGACCCGCGGCGCACGCGCATCTCGCAGTACGCCGCGATCCGTACCGATGCCGACCTCAACGAGATCGATACGCCGGTCAGCTTCTTCGTGCGCCCGGCCGATGACCTGCTGCCCTCGCCGATGGCCACCCTGGTTACCGGCATCACCCCGCAGCAGGCCCTGGCCGAGGGCATCAGCGAGGCCGAGGCCTTCGACCGCATCAACGAACAGCTGTCGCGCCCCGGCACCTGCGCGCTGGGCTATAACACGCTGCGCTTTGACGATGAATTCGTCCGCTACGGGCTGTTCCGCAATTTCCACGACCCGTACGAGCGCGAGTGGCGCAACGGCAATTCGCGCTGGGACCTGCTGGACATGCTGCGCCTGATGCGCGCGATGCGTCCGGACGGCATCAAGTGGCCGCTGCGCGAGGACGGCGCCACCTCGTTCAAGCTCGAGCACCTGGCCGAGGCCAACAACGTGCGCGAGGGCGATGCGCACGAAGCGCTGTCCGACGTACGTGCCACCATCGGCATGGCACGCCTGTTCAAGCAGTCGCAGCCGCGCCTGTGGGAGTACGCGCTGAAGCTGCGTGACAAGCGCTTCGTCGGCGGCCTGCTGGACGTGGCCGCGATGAAGCCGGTACTGCACATTTCCATGCGCTACCCGGCCAGTCGCCTGTGCGCGGCGCCAGTACTGCCGCTGGCCGTGCACCCCACCATCAACAACCGGGTGATCGTGTTCGACCTGGAAGGCGAGATCGACGACCTGCTGGAACTGCCGGCCGAGGTGATCGCACAGCGCCTTTACCTGCGCGCCAGCGAGCTGCCCGAAGGCGTGGCGCGGGTGCCGCTGAAGGAAGTGCATCTGAACAAGGTGCCAGCGCTGATCGCCTGGAACCACCTGCGCGCCGATGACCACGCGCGCCTCGGCCTGGACGTGGCCGCGATCGAGGCCAAGGTGGAACGGCTGCGCGCGTTCGCCCCGCAGCTGGCCGAGAAGGCGCGCCAGGTCTACAACCAGCCCCGCGTCGCCACCGTGGCCGACGTCGATGCCTCGCTGTACGACGGTTTCCTCGGCAACGGCGACAAACCGCTGCTTGCGCTGGCACGCACCACCGCGCCCGAGCAGCTGGCCGCGCTGGAAGGCCGTTTCCGCGACCCGCGCCTGCCGGAGCTGCTGTTCCGCTACCGCGCGCGCAACCACCCCGACAGCCTCGCGCCGGCGGAACGCCAGCGCTGGCAGGATTACCGCCGCCAGCGCCTGCTCGGCGACGGCGGGCTGGGCGAACTCAACCTGCCCCAGTACCGGCAGCAGCTCGATGCACTGGCCGCCGAAGCGCCCGACGATGCGCGGCGCCAGGCCCTGCTGCAATCGCTGCGCGACTGGGGCCAGCACCTGCAGGAGACACTGTGAGCACCTACTTCTCGGACGCCAGTTTCAGGTTCCTGCGCAGCCTGGCGCGGCACAACGACAAGGCCTGGTTCAACGACCACCGCCAGCAGTATGAAGACCACGTACGGCAGCCGTTCCTGCGCCTGCTGGGCGACCTGCAACCGGCCCTGGCCGAGGTCAGCGAACACTTCCGTGCCGATACGCGCGGCGTCGGCGGCTCGCTGTTCCGCATCCACCGCGACGCGCGCTTCTCCAACGACAAGTCACCGTACAAGACCTGGCAGGGCGCACGCCTGTTCCATGAGCGCCGCCGTGAAGTAGCCGCGCCTTCGTTCTACGTGCACCTGCAGCCGGGCGAGAGCTTCGTCGGTGCCGGCCTGTGGCATCCGGAACCGGAAACCCAGCGCCGCGTGCGCCACTTCATCCTCGACAACCCGGGCAGCTGGAAGGCCGCCGCGCACGCACCGGGCCTGCGCAAGCGCTTCGATTTCGAGGAGAGCGAAAAGCTGGTGCGTCCGCCGCGTGGCTTCCCCGCCGACTTCGAGTTCATCGACGACCTCAAGCACCGCAACTGGGTGATGTGGCGCTCGCTGGACGACGCCACCATGACCGGTCCGCGCCTGCTGTCCACGCTGGGCAAGGATCTGGCCGCGCTCGGCCCGTTCGTCGACTACCTGTGCGCGGCGCTGGACCTGGAATTCTGATGCCATTGGCACAGCAACGCCGCACGCTGGGCCGCACCGGCCTGGCGGTTTCGCCGGTGGGCCTGGGCTGTTCCGGCTTCTGGGGGCATCGCCGATTCCCGGAACAATCGGCCGCGAACGTGGTCGAGCATGCACTGGCACAGGGCGTGAACCTGTTGGACACCGGCCACAACTACTCCGGTTTCCACGCCGAGCCGCGGCTGGGCCGCATCCTGCGCCCGTTGCTGAAACAATACCCGCGCGACGCGCTGGTGATTTCCAGCAAAGGCGGCACGCTGACCGGCCAGGCCGGCGTCAGCGGCGCCGAGCAACGCAATTTCTCCCCGGCAGCCATCATCGCCAGCTGCGAGGCTTCGCTGCGCAATCTCGGCCTGGATCACCTGGACATCTACCAGTTGCATGGCGCCAGCGAGCACGACATCAACGACGACCTGCTGGCCGCGCTGCAGCGCCTGCGCGAACGCGGGTTGATCCGGCACACCGGCATCAACACCCACTCGGCCTCGACCCTGCGCTGGATGATCGCCCATCCCGACGCCTTCGATGTGGTGCTGCTGGACTACAACGCCCTGCAGCAGGACCGCGAACCGCTGATCGACCAGTTGCAGGCGGTGGGCATCGGCGTGCTGGCCGGGACCGTGCTGGCGCAGGGCCACCTGCTGCCCGCCCGCCCGCGCCTGCCACGGCTGGCCGATGGCTGGTACCTGGCGCGCGCCTGGCTGAAGCCCAGCAGCCGCCAGCTGATGCGCAGTGCCCGCCAGATGCGCCGGGCAGTGGCCGCGATCCGCAGCCAACGCCCGGCCCAGACCGCCTTCGCCTATGCGCTGGGCCATCCCGGCGTGGCCAGCGGCATCCTTGGCACCACCCGCACCCGCAGCCTCGACGAGGTGCTGGCGACGCGGCTGGAAGCGCTGACCCCGGCCGAACGGCAACAGCTGGTCGATGCCTTCGGTGACGGCCGTGGCTCGCCCAGTCATTGAGTCTTCACCCGGCACTGCCGCCATTGCGGCAGTCTGGTCGGCATGAAGAAACTCACCGCACTCAGTGTGCTGCTGGTCCTGGCCGTCGCCGCCTGGTGGTTCGGCGGCCCCTACATGACCGTCAATGGCCTGTCCAGGGCCATCGAGCAGCGCGACACCGCCCGACTGGAGCGTTACGTCGACTTCCCGCGCGTGCGCAGCAGCCTGCGTGCGCAGCTCAACGACTACCTGGTGCGCCAGGCCGGCCCCGACGTGGCATCCAGCCCGTTCGGCGCCCTGCTCTATGGGCTGGGCGACCAGCTTGGCGGTGCCGCAGTGGAGACCATGGTGACCCCGACCGGGATCGGCGCGATGCTGCAGGGCCTCGTGCTGTGGAAGCGTGGCCGCAATGAACTGCAGGGCGGCGATGCCTTCGGTGCGACCGAACCGGCGCGGCCGCTGAAGCATGCCGAGCATCATTTCGAGGCACTGGACCGATTCGTGATCGACGTCGATCGCGGCCCCGGCCAGCCACCGTTGAAGGTGGTGCTGGAGCCGCAGGGCCTGCGCTGGAAGGTGGTGGACCTGCAGCTGGGAATGTCGGGCAGCCCTTGATCGGACCCGTGGCCTGACGGCAGCGCCAACCAAGGTTGGCAACTACCGGGGCATGTGGCTCTGGTAGATGCCCACCTTGGTGGGCATCTCGCTGTGGTAGATGCCCACCTTGGTGGGCATGGGTCCTAGGCAGTGCCAACCAACGGTTGGCACCTACCGGTCGAGTCCGCCCTACCCCTCGTTGGCGACGCCGTGCGGCACGTGGCCGGCGGCCACATGCTCGCGGGCGCTGTCGATGTTGTGCTGCGAATCGTCGAAGAAGATGTCGGCACCGAAGGCCTGCAGGAACGGGCCCTTGTGACGGCCGCCCAGGAACAGTGCCTCGTCCAGGCGCACGCCCCACTCGCGCAGGGTGCGGATCACCCGCTCATGCGCCGGTGCCGAACGCGCGGTGACGAGCGCGGTACGGATCGGCGCGCTCTCGCCGGCCGGGAACACTTCCTGCAGCGTATGCAGGGCCGACAGGAAGCCACGGAAGGGACCGCCGCTGAGCGGCTCGCGCGCGCGCTCGCGCTCGTGGCGGCCAAACGCTTCCACGCCCTGCTCGCGCGAGATGCGCTCGCTCTCGTCACCGAAGATCACCGCGTCACCATCGAAGGCGATGCGCAGCTGGCCGGCCGGGCGACCAGTATCGATCTGGTCGGCGGCTGCCGCAGCGGTCTCGCCCGGCGGCTTGGGCAGGATGGTTGCCGCCGCGATGCCATGACGCAGCGCGCTGCGCACCGATTCGGGGTTGGCCGACAGGAACAGGTCGGTACCGAACGGCTTCACGTACGGCCAGGTCGGCTCGCCGGCGGTGAAGGTCGCGCGGATGATGCCCAGCCCATAGTGCTGGATCGAATTGAAGATGCGCAGGCCGGTATCGGCCGAGTTGCGCGACAGCAGGATCACCTCGACCCGCGGGTTCTCCGGGCTGGCGCCCTGGTTCAGCGCCAGCAGCTTGCGCACCACCGGGAAGGCCACGCCGGGGCCGAGGATATCGTCCTCGTGCTGGCGCTGGAATTCGGCGTAGGCCGCCACGCCATCACTTTCGAACAGCGCATGGCTTTCCTCGAGGTCGAACAGCGCGCGCGAGGTCACCGCGACGGTCAGCAAGCGGGGGGAGTTGTCGCCCATCGGTGGGGGTCCTTCAAGCGGTCGGCGGGGCCGGCCGCCCATTGTCCTCAAAAAACGAACTGTTCGCTCAGGATCCTGTCTTCCAGGTTGTGCTCCGGGTCGAACAGCAGGGTCACGCGGCGGTCCTTCGACTCGCGGATGGTCACCTCGACCACGTCGCGGGTCTCGTGCGAATCCGCCGTGACGCTGACCGGGCGCTTGTACGGATCGAGCACGCGGAAGCGCACCTCGGTATCGGCCTTGAGGATCGCCCCGCGCCAGCGACGCGGCCGGTACGGGGCCAACGGCGTCAGCGCGATGGTGTGCGAGCCCAGCGGCAATACCGGGCCATGCGCGGAATAGTTGTAGGCGGTGCTGCCCGCCGGGGTGGCCACCAGCACGCCGTCACCGATCAGCTCGGCCACGCGTTCCTGGCCGTTGAGGTCGATGCCGATATGCGCGGCCTGCCGGGTCTGGCGCAGCAGCGAGACATCGTTGTAGGCCAGCGAACCGGTACTGGTGCCCGACTCGGTCAGCGCCACCATTTCCAGCGGGCGCAGGTTGGCCGGTTCGGCACGCGCAATGCGGGCCTGCACGTCGTCGTCGCCGCGGTACTGGTTCATCAGGAAGCCGACGGTGCCCAGCTTCATGCCGAACACCGGCTTGCCCAGGTGCCCATGCCGATGCAGGGTCTGCAGCATGAAGCCGTCGCCCCCCAGCGGACACAGCACGTCGGCCTGCTCCGGCGCGTGATCGCCATAACGCGAGACCATCGCGGCGCGGGCCATCTGTGCAGGTTCGGTGGCGCTGGCCAGGAAAGCGATGCGGGGGGTGTCGCTCATCGGTGGATCCGGGTGGGTGTGCCAGCAAGAGCATACCCGGTAGTGCCGGCCGCTGGCCGGCAGCTGCACCCGATTGTGGTCCATGCGGTTGCCGGCCAGCGGCCGGCACTACCCGGCAATGCAGAACGGGCCCGCTTTCGCGGGGCCGTTCCTCCAACTGCTGCAGATCAGGAGCCCCCCTGAGTCAGGGGGGCGCGCCAACGGCGCGGGGGTCTGGGAGCATGGTTGGCATGGGGCCCACGGTTTGCAGGGCAAACCGTGGGGCGTCAGCGCGAATGCGCTTACGCACCATGCGCGGCCAGCTGACCCAGGCGCTGCACCGCGACCGAAACGGTCGGGTAGTCCAGGGTCTTCTGCTCGGCCAGTTCGGCCAGCATCGCCAGGGTGAAGCGCAGGCTGCTGTCGTCGCGACCCATCCAGGCCGCCACCTTTGCTTCGGCACTGCTGCCCTTGGTACCCAGCACCTGGCCCGCCAGATTGCGGTGGTTGGCGGCCAGCTCGTCACGCAGCACGCCACGTGCCACCGCGTGCCAACGGCCATTGACCTCCAGCGCATCGACCTGCTCGAACAGCCACGGCAGCTGCAGGGCATCGCCCAGGCGGAAGTGGACCTTGGACACGTCCACCGGCTTCAGCTTGCGGGTACGGGCCAGTTCGATGATGTCGAACGCCGGCTCCAGGAAGTGCAGTTCGGCCAGCTGCTGCGCCAGCGCGGACGGCAGGCCCTTTTCCTTCCACTCGGCCACCAGGGCTTCGTAGGTCGGACGCTGCGAATCCGGCAGCACACCCGAGGCAACGCGGATGTCGTTGAACGGGCCCTGGTAGCGGTTGACCGCTTCGGTGATGCCGGGCATCGCGCCGGGGCGCGACAGCAGCCAGCGCACGAACGAGCGCTGCAGCTTCCAGATCACTTCCAGGGCGTCGATCTGCACCGACTCCGGCACCTTGCCGTCGAGGGCATCGATCTGCGCCCACAGCGCGCGTGCATCCAGCGTTTCACGGCTGATGGTGTAGGCCTTGGCGACCTCGGCGATGGAACGGCCGGTGTCTTCCTGCATGCGCATCAGGAAGGTGGCGCCCATGCGGTTGATGGTCTGGTTGGTCACGGCCGTGGCGATGATTTCGCGCTTCAGGCGGTGACGCTCCATTGCGTCGGCATACTTCTTCTGCAGCGGGGTCGGGAAGTAGCGCTGCAGTTCCTTGGACAGGTACGGATCTTCCGGGATGTCCGAATCCAGCAGCTGGGCGAACGCCACCAGCTTGGAGTAGGACAGCAGCACCGACAGCTCCGGACGGGTCAGGCCCTGGCCGCGCGCCTTGCGCTGCGAGAGCTCGGCATCGGACGGCAGGAACTCGATCTGGCGATCAAGCAGGCCCTGCTGTTCCAGGGTACGGATGAAGTGCTGCTTGGAACCCAGGCGCTTGACCGCCATCCGCTCCATCAGGCTCAGCGCCTGGTTCTGGCGGTAGTTGTCGTTGAGCACCAGCTCGGCGACTTCATCGGTCATCGAGGCCAGCAGCTTGTTGCGCTGCTCGACGGTCAGCTTCTTGGCCCGCACCACATCGTTGAGCAGGATCTTGATGTTGACTTCATGGTCGGAGGTGTCGACACCGGCCGAGTTGTCGATGAAGTCGGTGTTGAGCAGCACGCCGGCCTGCGCGGCTTCGATGCGGCCCAGCTGGGTCATGCCCAGGTTGCCGCCCTCGCCCACCACCTTGCAGCGCAGCTCGCCACCGTTCACGCGCAGCGCGTTGTTGGCACGGTCGCCGACATCGCTGTGCTGCTCGCTGGCGGCCTTGACGTAGGTACCGATGCCGCCGTTCCACAGCAGGTCGACCGGTGCCTTCAGGATCGCGCTCATCAGCTCGTTCGGCGACAGCGCCTTGACGTTCTCGTCCAGGCCCAGCGCTTCACGCACCTGCGGGGTGATCTCGATCGACTTCAGGCTGCGCGGGTACACGCCGCCGCCCTTGCTGATCAGCTTGGCATCGTAGTCCGCCCAGCTCGAACGCGGCACGGTGAACAGGCGCTCACGTTCGACGAACGTGGTGGCCGCGTCCGGGTTCGGGTCCAGGAAGATGTGGCGGTGATCGAACGCAGCCACCAGGCGGATGTGGCGCGACAGCAGCATGCCGTTGCCGAACACGTCGCCGGACATGTCGCCGACGCCGACCGCAGTGAAGTCCTGGCTCTGGCTGTCACGGCCCAGCGCACGGAAGTGGCGTTTGACCGACTCCCACGCACCGCGTGCGGTGATGCCCATGCCCTTGTGGTCATAACCGACCGAACCACCGGAGGCGAACGCATCGCCCATCCAGAAGCCGTGCGCGATGGCCAAGCCGTTGGCGATGTCGGAGAAGGTCGCAGTGCCCTTGTCGGCGGCCACCACCAGGTACGGATCGTCCATGTCGTGGCGCACGACATCCACCGGCGGCACGATCTTGTTGTTGACGATGTTGTCGGTGATGTCCAGCAGGCCCTGGATGAACAGCTTGTAGCAGGCCACGCCGTTGGCGAAGATCGCATCACGGTCGCCGTTCACCGGCGGGGTCTTGGCGAAGAAGCCGCCCTTCGCGCCGACCGGCACGATGACGGTGTTCTTGACCATCTGTGCCTTGACCAGGCCCAGCACTTCGGTACGGAAGTCTTCGCGACGGTCCGACCAGCGCAGGCCACCACGGGCGACCGCGCCGAAGCGCAGGTGGGTACCTTCCACGCGCGGGCCGTAGACGAAGATCTCGCGGTACGGGCGCGGCTTCGGCAGGTCCGGCACCAGCGCCGAATCGAACTTGAAGCTGATGACATGGCCGTGCTGGCCGTTGGCATCGGTCTGGTAGTAGCTGGTACGCAGGGTCGCGTCGATCACGCCCATGAACGAGCGCAGGATGCGGTCCTCGTCCAGGCTGGACACACGGTCCATCAGCTTCAGCAGCGCATCGCGCGCGGCCTGCATCTGCGCGTCGCGGTCACCCTTGCGGGCGTCGACCACGGTCTTGAGCACCTTCAAGGTGGCATCGTCACCGGCAGCCAGCACGTCGAAGTGGGCCTTCAGCTGGGCCTGGCCGGCGGCGATGTCGTCCTTGCTCTCGTGGCCGGTGGCCGGATCGAAGCGGGCTTCGAACAGCTCGACCAGCAGGCGGGCCAGCAGCGGGTAGCGCGCGAAGGTGCCTTCCACGTAGGCCTGGGAGAACGGCACGCCGGTCTGCAGCAGGTACTTGCAGTAGCCGCGCAGCATGGCCACCTGGCGCCAGTGCAGGCCGGCAGCCAGCACCAGGCGGTTGAAGCCGTCGTTCTCGGCATCGCCGTGCCAGACGCGGGCGAAGGTCTCGCCGAAGGCTTCATCGACACTGGCGGCATCGATCGCGCCGGCGGTCGACTCGACCTCGAAGTCCTGCACGTACACCGGGGCGTTGTCGACCGACAGGCGGTACGGACGCTCGGCGATCACGCGCAGGCCCATGTTTTCCATCATCGGCAGCGCGTCCGACAGCGGAATGTCGTCCAGCTGGCGATACAGCTTCAGGCGCAGGCCATCACCGCTTTCGCGCGGCACGGCCTGCAGGCTCAGGCGCAGGTCGTCCGGGCCGGTCAGGGCGTCGAGCTGGCTGACATCGTTGGCGGCAACCGCGGTGCTGTTGTCTTCGATGTAGCCGGCCGGCAGCGCCTTGCCGATACGGGCGGCGATGCGCAGGCCTTCGGTCTCGCCGTGGCGGGCCACCAGCGCTTCGCGCAGGTCGTCCTGCCAGTTGCGCAGCACCTGGGCCAGCTTCTGCTCCAGTTCGGCGGTATCGACGTCGAGCATCTCACCCGGCTTCGGGCGCACGATCAGGTGCACCTGGGCCAGCGGCGATTCGCCCAGCACCACCGAGCTGTCGACGTACTCGCCGTGCAGCGCGTCCTTCAGCATCGCTTCGATGCGCAGGCGCACGTCGGTGTTGAAGCGCTCACGCGGCAGGTAGACCAGCGCGGAGATGAAACGGCTGTACTTGTCGCGGCGCAGGAACAGGCGGCTGCGCACGCGCTCCTGCAGGCCCAGCACGCCCATCGCGGTGCGGAACAGTTCGTCCTCGCTGGACTGGAACAGTTCTTCGCGCGGCAGGGTTTCCAGGATGTGGCGCAGGGCCTTGCCACTGTGGCTGGCCGGGGCCAGGCCCGACTGCTTCATCACGTGCTCGTGGCGCTGGCGCACCAGCGGGATTTCCCACGGGCGGCGGTTGTAGGCGCTGGAGGTGAACAGGCCGAGGAAGCGCTGCTCGCCGATGATCTTGCCCTTGGCGTCGAATTCCAGCACGCCGATGTAATCCATGTAGCCAGCGCGATGCACGCGCGAACGGGCATTGGTCTTGGTCAGGATCAGCGCATCCTTCAGACCGGACGTGGTGTTCAGGCCCTGCGCGGCCAGGGTCTTGACCGGACGGGCGGCGGACTTGTCCTTGCCGCGCATCAGGCCCAGGCCGGTGTCGTTCAGCGGCGCCAGCACCTCTTCCTTGCCCTGCTTCTCGACGCGGTATTCGCGGTAGCCGAAGAAGGTGAAGTGGTTGTCGGCGGCCCAGCGCAGGAACTCCTGTGCTTCCTTGCGCGATGCGTCGTCGACCGGCAGCTGGCGGCTGCCGAGGTCGTCGGCCAGCGCCAGTGCCTTGTCCTTCATCGGCTGCCAGTCGCGCACGATCGCACGCACTTCGTCCAGCGCCTTGTTGATGGCCTGTTCGATGGCAGCCATGGCGTCGGCCGGCTGGCGGTCGATCTCCAGCAGCATCACCGACTCGGCATCGCCCTCGCCGACCTTGACCAGCTTGCCGGCCTTGTCGCGGGTGAAGCGCAGCACCGGGTGGCCCAGCACGTGGACACCCACGCCCTGCTCGGCCAGCGACATGGTGACGGTATCCACCAGGAACGGCATGTCGTCGTTGACGATCTGCAGCACGGTGTGCGGCGATTCCCAACCGTTGGCCTTCGCAGTCGGATTGAACACGCGGACGTTGGCCTTGCCGGCCTTGCGGGCACGGGCGAATTCCAGCGTCTCAGCCGCGAGCGCGGCCCACTCTTCAGCGCTGTGGTGCGGGAACTCGTCCGATTCCATGCGCTTGTAGAAGTCAGTGGCGAAGGCCACCGCTTCGGCCTGTGCGGCCGCGGGGTAGCGCTTGCGCAAGGCCGTGTACACCGGCTCCAGGGAGAAACCAGCGGTCACTGCGACCTCCGACTCTGCTGGTTTCGTCTTGTTTTTCACGGTCTTGGCTGCGGTTTTTTGCGGTTTCATGGCAGAGCGATGCGCTTGCTCAGTTGGGAAAATGAAATTGTAGCCCTACCGCACGAAAAGGCCTTGCTGCAGGACGGAATAAGCAGATTCGGGTTTGCTGCGGTTTAGACGCCTATTCAGTTCGCTCCGGTATGGAGCTGGCGCCTGCTTCAGCACTGCCGACAGGATCGGCAAAGCGTGTTACCGGAAGACGCACGCGGCGACGCCGATTCGATTCCACAATCCTGAACTGGACGGTATAGTCCACCGCGTGAACCCGGCCTACCTCCCCGTTGCCCTCGACGCGCGCGATGAGCGCGTGTTCGATGCCGTGCGCAGACTGCTGGCCGAGCAGGGCATGCAGATGAGCATGGACGCGGTGGCCCAGCATGCCGGCTGCTCCAAGCAGACCCTGTACTCGCGCTACGGCAGCAAGCAGGAACTGCTGCGCCGGGTGATGCAGCGCCACGTCGGCCACGCCACCGGGGCCATGCTGCGTGCACTCCGCGGTGACGACCTGCGTGCCAGCCTTCTCCAGTTCGCCACCGACTTCCTGGAGCATTTCAACCAACCGCACGTAGGACAGGCCTGCCGGCTGATTGCAGCCGAGGCAGCCCAGTTTCCCGAAGAGGCGCGTACGCTGTACCGGCACGGTGCCGGCGCGCTAACGCTTCATCTTGCTGAATGGATTGAAACCGTTTGCATGCAAGGCCAGCTCCGGCATGACGACCCGCACTTCATGGCCGAACTGCTGCTGAGCATGATCGCCGGTCAGGATTTCGACAAACAGCGCTTCCATACCCCCCATCGTGATGACGCGCTCCTGCGTCGGCGCTGGGCAGAGTTCTCCGTCGACAGCTTCCTGCGCGCGTTCGCGCCACAGCCGTCGCCGGCCCCGTCTACAAACCAACCCCGGAGTTCCTCCTGATGACCGCCCCACTCCGCACCCTTGCCTTGACGTGCGCCGTTGCTGTCGCGCTGGCTGCCTGCAAGAAGCCGGAACAGCAGACGCCCCCGCCGCCGGAGGTGGGCGTGATCGACGCCAAGCCGCAGACCCTGCCGCTGCAGCGCGAGCTGGTCGGCCGCCTGTCGCCGTTCCGCAGCGCCGACGTCCGCGCACGCGTACCCGGCGTGCTGCTCAAGCGCGTTTACCAGGAAGGTTCGCAGGTCAAGCAGGGCCAGACCCTGTTCCTGATCGACCCGGCGCCGTTGCGTGCCTCGCTCAACGCCTCCGAGGCCCAGCTGGCTTCGGCCCGCGCCACCTACGCCAATGCCAAGGTCGCCGCCGATCGCGCGCGCTCGCTGGCGCCGCAGCAGTTCGTCTCCAAGTCCGACCTGGACAACGCCGAATCGGCCGAGCGCACCGCCCTGGCCGCCGTCAAGCAGGCCGAAGCGGCAGTGACCTCTTCGCGGATCAACCTGGGCTACGCCGAAGTGACCGCGCCGATCAGTGGCGTGGCCAACAAGCAGCAGGTCACCGAGGGCGCGCTGGTCGGCCAGGGCGATGTGACCCTGCTGACCACCGTTGACCAGCTCGACCCGCTGTATGTGAACTTCTCGCTGAGCGTGGATGAGCTGACCCAGCTGCGCGCGCAGCAGGCCAAGGGCTCGCTGGCGCTGTCCGGCGACGGCAAGGCCACGGTCAACGTCAAGCTGGCCGACGGCAGCACCTATGGTGAGCCGGGCACGCTGGACTTCTCCTCGACCACGGTCGACCCGGCCACCGGTGCGGTGTCGCTGCGTGCGCTGCTGCCGAACCCCCAGCAGATCCTGCTGCCGGGCGCCTTCGTCAGCTTCCAGGCCAACCTGGGCGAGCGCAACAATGCCTACCTGGTGCCGCAGCAGGCGCTGCTGCGTGACACCACCGGCGGCTACGTGATGGTGGTCGGTGCCGACGGCAAGGTGGTGCGCAAGAACGTGAAGACCGATGGCGCGCAGAACGGCAACTGGCTGGTCAGCGACGGCCTGGCCGCCGGTGACAAGGTGATCGTGGCCGGCGTGCAGAAGGTCAAGGAAGGTGCACCGGCGGTGGCCAAGCCGTGGACCCCGGGGCAGGACGCCAACGGCAAGCCTGCCGCAGGCGGCGCCGCTCCGGCGGGCGCAGCACCGGCGGCAGGCAAGGCACCGGCCGACGCGGCCAAGCCGGAACAGGCCGATGCGGCCAAGCCGGCCGCCACCGATTCGAACAAGCAGTAACGGGAACCTTCCGTCATGCCTAAATTTTTCATCGAACATCCAGTCTTCGCCTGGGTGGTTGCGATCCTGATCTCGCTCAGCGGCGTGATCGCGATCCTCAACCTGGGCGTGGAGTCCTATCCCAACATCGCCCCGCCGCAGGTCACCGTCTCGGCGACCTACCCGGGCGCCAGCGCGGACACCACCGAGAAATCGGTCACCCAGGTGATCGAGCAGCAGCTGACCGGTATCGATCACCTGCTGTACTTCAGCTCCTCGTCGGCCTCCAACGGCCGCGCGCAGATCACCCTGACCTTCGAGACCGGTACCGATCCGGACATCGCCCAGGTGCAGGTGCAGAACAAGGTGTCGCTGGCCACGCCACGACTGCCTTCGGAAGTGACCCAGCAGGGCGTGGTGGTGGCCAAGGCCAATGCCGGCTTCCTGATGGTGGTGGCGCTGCAGTCCGATACCCCGACCATCAACCGTGACGCCCTGAACGACATCGTCGGCTCGCGCGTGCTCGACCAGGTCTCGCGTATCCCCGGCGTCGGCAGCACCCAGCAGTTCGGTTCCGAGTACGCCATGAACATCTGGCTGAACCCGGAGAAGATGCAGGGCTATGGCCTGTCGGCCAGCCAGGTACTGGCCGCGGTACGTGCGCAGAACGTGCAGTTCGCCGCCGGTGCGCTGGGTTCGGACCCGTCGCCGGAAGGCCAGCACTTCACCGCCACGGTCTCGGCCGAAGGCCGCTTCAGCTCGCCGCAGGAATTCGAGAACATCATCCTGCGCGCCAACGCCGATGGCTCGCGCGTGCTGCTCAAGGACATCGCCCGCGTCGCCTTCGGTGCCAACAACTACGGCTTCGACACCCAGTACAACGGCAAGCCGACCGGCGCCTTCGCCATCCAGCTGCTGCCGGGCGCCAACGCCCTGAACGTGGCCGAAGCGGTGCGCGCCAAGATGGACGAGCTGCAGCCCAGTTTCCCGTCCGGGGTGACCTGGTTCTCGCCGTACGACAGCACCACCTTCGTCAAGATCTCGATCCAGGAAGTGGTCAAGACCCTGTTTGAAGCGGTCCTGCTGGTGTTCCTGGTGATGCTGATCTTCCTGCAGAACTTCCGCGCCACACTGATCCCGACCCTCGTCATCCCCGTCGCCCTGCTCGGTACCTTCCTGGGCATGTGGATGATCGGCTTCACGATCAACCAGCTGACCCTGTTCGCGATGGTGCTGGCGATCGGCATCGTGGTCGACGATGCGATCGTGGTGATCGAGAACGTCGAACGCATCATGAGCGAGGAAGGCCTGGCGCCGAAGCCGGCCACGCAGAAGGCGATGACCCAGATCACCGGCGCGGTGGTGGCGATCACCGTCGTGCTGGCGGCGGTGTTCATCCCGTCCGCCCTGCAGGGCGGCGCCGCCGGTGAGATCTACAAGCAGTTCGCCCTGACCATCGCCATATCGATGGCGTTCTCGGCGTTCCTGGCACTGGGCTTCACCCCGGCGCTGTGCGCGACCTTCCTCAAGCCGACGCACAATGACAACCCGAACATCGTCTACCGCACCTTCAACAAGTACTACGACAAGATCAGCCACACCTACGTGGGCCACATCACCTCGGCGGTGCGCCATGCGCCGCGCTGGATGATCCTGTTCGTGGTGCTGACCGCGCTGTGCGGCTTCCTGTTCACCCGCATGCCGGGCAGCTTCCTGCCGGAAGAAGACCAGGGCTATGCGCTGGCGATCGTGCAGCTGCCGCCGGGCTCGACCAAGGGCCAGACCAACGAAGTGTTCGCGCAGATGCGTGGCATCCTGGAAAAGCAGGATGGCTATGAAGGCATGCTGCAGGTGGCCGGCTTCAGCTTCGTCGGTTCCGGCGAGAACGTGGGCATGGGCTTCATCCGCCTGAAGCCGTGGGAGGAACGCAAGTTCACCGCGCCCGAGTTCATCCAGAACATGAACGGCGCGTTCTACGGCATCAAGGAAGCGCAGATCTTCGTGGTCAACCTGCCCACCGTGCAGGGCCTCGGCCAGTTCGGCGGCTTCGACATGTGGCTGCAGGACCGCAGTGGTGCCGGCTACGAACAGCTGACCCAGGCGCGCAACATCCTGCTGGGCAAGGCCGCGCAGAAGCCCGAAGCCCTGGTCGGCGTGCGTCCGAACGGGCTGGAGAACGCCCCGCAGCTGCAGCTGCACGTGGACCGCGTGCAGGCGCAGTCGATGGGCATGTCGGTGTCGGACGTGTACAGCACCATCCAGCTGATGCTGGCCCCGGTCTATGTCAACGACTTCTTCTACGAAGGCCGCATCAAGCGCGTGACCATGCAGGCCGATGGCCCGTACCGCACCGGCCAGGAGTCGCTGAAGAGCTTCTACAGCCCCTCCACCCTGACCCAGAACGCCGATGGCACCAACGCGATGATCCCGCTCAACACGGTGGTCAAGTCCGAATGGGTGTCGGCACCGCCGTCGCTGAGCCGCTACAACGGCTACTCGGCGATCAACATCGTCGGCTCGCAGGCCCCGGGCACCAGCTCGGGCGAAGCGATGCAGACCATGGAGAGCATCGTCAACGACGACCTGCCGGCCGGCTTCGGCTACGACTGGTCCGGCATGTCCTACCAGGAAATCCTGGCCGGCAATGCCGCCACGCTGCTGCTGGTGCTGTCCATCGTGGTGGTGTTCCTGTGCCTGGCCGCCCTGTATGAAAGCTGGTCGATCCCGGTGGCGGTGCTGCTGGTGGTGCCGCTGGGCGTGCTGGGCGCACTGGGTCTGTCGATGCTGCGCGGCCTGCCCAACGATCTGTTCTTCAAGATCGGCCTGATCACCGTGATCGGCCTGGCCGCGAAGAACGCGATCCTGATCGTGGAGTTCGCGGTGGAGCAGCGCGCAGCCGGCAAGAACCTGCGCGATGCCACCATCGAAGCGGCCCGCCTGCGCTTCCGCCCGATCCTGATGACCTCGTTCGCGTTCATCATGGGCGTGATCCCGATGGCGATCTCCACCGGCGCCGGCGCCAATTCCCGCCACGCCATCGGTACCGGCGTGATCGGCGGCATGCTGTTCGCCACCCTGCTCGGCCTGCTGATGATCCCGGTGTTCTTCGTGGTCGTGCGCCGCATGCTGGGCGACAAGCTGGATGAACCGTCCAAGGAGTTCATGGAACGCCAGCGCGACGCGGATGCTGCACACCGCCCGGATCGTTGATCCGGCAGTGCGCTGAAACGAAAAGGCCCCGGAGCGATCCGGGGCCTTTTTCTTGCCGCCTTTGAATTCATGCCCACCAAGGTTGGCATCTACCAGGGCAACGGCATGCCCGGTAGTGGTGGGCGCCGTTCGAGTCACGTCTCAGCGCAACAGCGCGATCACCACGCACACTGCCACGATTACCAGTGCAGCCCACTGCATCGGCACGAAAAAGAAATGATGGGGCGCCACTTCGCCCTTCTGCCGGGGTGCCCGGTTGAGCCACAGGCCCAGCAGCACGTTCACCGCCGCGCCAATGCTGGCACCCAGCAACACCTGCGAGAGTGGGATGTTGCCCCTGGGGCCTGCGTGCGGGAAGAAATACGCCAGCAGCAGGATCGCTGCGATCGGCGTGATCAGTGTCAGGATTCCCCAACCACGATAGATCATCTGTGCAGACCGTATGGAAACGGCCTGCATTGGAACAGATCCGGCATCGTTCGGCCAAGAGCACAGCGCATCCACGCGTGGCGCGGATCGACCGGCCGCGCCGCCCTTGCAGCGGCGCGGCCGTTGCGTCTCAGCGCAGCCCGGTTTCGTTGCGGGCGATCACCAGGCGCTGGATTTCCGAGGTGCCTTCATAGATCTCGGTGATCTTGGCATCACGGAAGTAACGCTCCAGCGGCATCTCCTTCGAATACCCCATGCCGCCGTGGATCTGCACCGCCTGGTGGGTGATCCACATCGCCGCTTCCGAGGCGGTGAGCTTGGCGATGGCGGCTTCGTTGCTGAAGCGCTTGCCCTGGCCCTTCACCCAAGCCGCGCGCAACGTCAGCAGCAGCGCTGCATCCAGCTTGCACTTCATGTCGGCAATCTTGGCCTGGGTCATCTGGAAGGTGCCGATGGCGGCACCGAAGGCCTTGCGCTCCTTCACGTACTCCAGGGTCGCTTCATAGGCGGCACGGGCGATGCCGATGGCCTGCGAGGCGATACCGATGCGGCCGGCATCGAGCACGCTCATGGCGATCTTGAAGCCCTCGCCTTCCTGGCCCAGCACGTCCTCGGCCTGCGCCACGTAATCGTTGAACTCGATCTCGCAGGTGGCCGAGGCGCGGATGCCCAGCTTGGGCTCGGTCTTGCCACGACCGAAACCGGCCTTGTCGGTATCGATGATGAAGGCGGTGATGCCGCGCGCGCCCTTGTCCGGCTCGCTCATCGCGAACAGCACGATGTACTTGGCCACCGGGCCGGAGGTGATCCAGCTCTTCTTGCCATTGATGACGAAGGTGCCGTCGGCCTGTTTCACCGCGCGACAGCGCATGGCAGTGGCATCGGAACCGGACTGCGGCTCGGTCAGCGCGAACGCGCCGATGGCGGCGCCTTCGGCGATGGCACGCACGTAGGTCTGCTTCTGCTGCTCGGTACCGTGGGTGAGGATGCCGTTGCAGAACAGCGAGTTGTTGACCGACATGATGGTCGAGTGAGCGGCGTCGGCGGCGGCGACCTCCACCATCGCCAGCACGTACGCAACCGGGTCCATGCCCGCACCGCCGTACTCGGTCGGCACTTCGATGCCCATCAGGCCGTTCTCGCCCAGCAGGCGGATGTTGTCCAGCGGGAACTCGCCGGTGCGGTCATGGTGCTCCGCGCTGGGGGCGATCTTTTCCTGCGCGATGCGCCGCGCCACGTCCTGCAGCATCAACTGCTCTTCGGTAAAGCTGAAATCCACAACACCCTCCCGGGTACATGAAGTTATGGGCCGCATACGGCGCGCCCAGGTGCTCCGATTGTACCGGGGGCCGGCTGTTTCCGTACGCTGGCGACTTGACCGCGGCAGCCTCCTCGGCGAATATATCTCTATATCGCGATAGGTAGATATTTATGGATCTGGAAGACTGGTCGACCCGCCTGAAGGTGTTCGCCGATGCCACCCGCGTGCGCCTGCTGGCGCTGCTGGAGCAGGAGGAGCTGACCGTGGCCGAACTGTCGGCAATCACCCGGCTGGCGCAGCCGCGCGTGTCCACCCACCTGGCGCGCCTGAAGGAAGCCGGCCTGGTCCGCGACCGCCGTGCCGGCGTGTCGGCCTACTACCGTTTCGACGAAGCCCAGCTGGACCCGGCGCAGCGTGCATTGTGGCATGCCTTGAGCAACGGAAGCGACGACCCGTTGCTGCGCCAGGATGCCGAGCGCGTGGCTGCAGTGCTGGCCCATCGCGCCTCTGACCAGAACTGGGCCGACAGCGTGGCCGGCGACATGGAGCGCCACTACTCTCCGGGCCGTACCTGGGAGGCGCTGGCGCGCACCGCCTTGCCGTTGCTGGAGACCGGCGACGTGCTGGACATCGCCTCCGGTGACGGCGTGCTGGCCGAACTGGTCGCCCCCCACGCCAAGCGCTACATCTGCATCGATACCAGCGCGCGCGTGGTCGCCGCTGCCAGCGAGCGCCTGCGCCGGCTGCCCAATGTGGAAGTCCGCGAGGGTGACATGCATGCCCTGCCGTTCAAGGACGGCAGCTTCGACCTGGTGGTGCTGATGCACGCGCTGACCTACGCCAGCAAGCCGGCGCAGGCCGTAACCGAAGCCGCACGCGTGCTGCGCCCGGGCGGCCGCCTGCTGCTGTGCAGCCTGGCCCGTCACGAGCACAAGGCGGCGGTGGAGGCCTATGGCCACGTCAACCTCGGCTTCAGCGACAAGGAGCTGCGCAAGTTCGTCGACAAGGCCGGCCTGCAGGTGTCCAGCCTGGAAACGGTCACCCGCGAGAAGCGTCCGCCGCACTTCGAAGTGATTTCGCTGATCGCCAACAAGCCCTGAGCCCGAGACCACCATGCCCGCCCTGCCCTGGTTGCATCCTGATCGTGCAAACGCCCTGCTCGACGCCCTGCGCGAGCGGATCCTGATCATCGACGGCGCGATGGGCACGATGATCCAGCGCCATGGCCTGCAGGAAGACGACTACCGCGGCGAGCGATTCGCCGGTGGCTATGACCATGCGCACGGTCCCGGCTGCGACCACGGCACGCCTGAAGGCCATGACCTGAAGGGCAACAACGACCTGCTGCTGCTGACCCGGCCGCAGGTCATCGCCGACATCCATACCGCATACCTGGATGCCGGGGCGGATCTGGTCGAGACCAACACCTTCAACGCCACTTCGGTCAGCCAGGCCGACTACCACCTCGAACACCTGGTGTACGAGCTGAACAAGGCCGGCGCCGCCGTTGCACGCGCCTGCTGCGATGCGGTGGCTGCGGCCACGCCGGGCAAGCCGCGCTTCGTGATCGGGGTGATCGGTCCCACCAGCCGCACCGCTTCGATCAGTCCCGACGTCAACGATCCGGGCTTCCGCAACACCAGCTTCGACGAGTTGCGCGACACCTATCGCGAAGCCATCGAGGGCCTGATCGATGGCGGCGCCGACACCCTGATGGTCGAGACCATCTTCGACACGCTCAATGCCAAGGCCGCGCTGTATGCGCTGGAGGAGGCCTTCGACGCGCGTGGTGCACGCCTGCCGGTGATGATTTCCGGCACCATCACCGACGCCTCCGGGCGCACCCTGTCCGGGCAGACCGCCGAGGCCTTCCATGCGTCACTGGCGCATGCGCGCCCGCTGTCGATCGGCTTGAACTGCGCGTTGGGCGCCGAGGCGATGCGCCCGCACGTGGAAACCCTCTCGCAGGTCGCCGACTGTTACGTCAGCGCACATCCCAACGCGGGCCTGCCCAACGCCTTCGGCGAGTACGACGAAACGCCTGAAGAGATGGCCGCCACCCTGCGCGGCTTCGCCGAGGCTGGCCTGTTGAACCTGGTCGGCGGCTGCTGCGGCTCCACCCCCGACCACATCCGTGCGATCGCCCGGGCCGTGGCCGGGCTGCCGCCGCGCGCCCTGCCCGGTGTCCAGGAGCAGGCCGCATGAATGTCGCCGCCACCGTTCCACACTTCCCGCCCTCCTGCTGTTGAGCCGAAGCCTGCCATGACGCCTGTCCGCCCTACCCGCCTGTCCGGCCTGGAACCCCTGGTCATCACTCCGGACCTGCTGTTCATCAACGTCGGCGAACGCACCAACGTCACCGGCAGTGTGCAGTTCCGCAAGCTCATCAAGGAAGGCCGCTACGAAGAAGCGGTGGACGTGGCCCGCCAGCAGGTCGCCAGCGGCGCGCAGATCCTCGACGTCAACATGGACGAGGGCCTGATCGATTCGGAAGCGGCGATGACCCGCTACCTCAACCTGATCATGTCCGAGCCGGACATCGCCCGCATCCCGGTCATGGTCGACTCCTCCAAGTGGAGCGTGATCGAGGCCGGGCTGAAGTGCCTGCAGGGCAAGAGCGTGGTCAATTCGATCTCGCTGAAGGAAGGCGAGGCGCTGTTCCGCGAACACGCGCGCAAGGTCCTGCGCTATGGCGCCGCTGCGGTGGTCATGGCCTTCGATGAAAGCGGGCAGGCCGATACCTGCGCGCGCAAGGTCGAGATCTGCACCCGCGCCTACCGCATCCTGGTCGACGAGATCGGCTTCCCGCCGCAGGACATCATCTTCGACCCGAACATCTTCGCTGTCGCCACCGGCATCGAAGAGCACGACAACTATGCGGTGGACTTCATCGAAGCCACCCGCATCATCAAGCAGACCCTGCCGTACTGCCACGTCTCCGGCGGCGTCTCCAACGTCTCGTTCTCGTTCCGCGGCAACGAAACGGTGCGCCAGGCCATCCACTCGGTGTTCCTCTACCACGCCATCGCCGCCGGCATGGACATGGGCATCGTCAACGCCGGCGCCATGCCGATCTACGACGAGCTGGAGCCTGAGCTGCGCGAGCGCGTCGAGGACGTGATCCTCAACCGCCGCAGCGATGCCACCGAGCGCCTGCTGGAGATCGCCGAGCGCTACAAGGGCAGCAAGGGCGCGGCGAAGACCGAGGACCTGGCCTGGCGCGGGAAGCCGGTGGCGCAGCGCCTGGCACATGCGCTGGTGCACGGCCTGGATGCCTTTGTCGAGGAAGACACCGAGCTGGCCCGGCAGGCCTCCAGCCGCCCGCTGGACGTGATCGAGGGCCCGCTGATGGACGGCATGAACATCGTGGGCGACCTGTTCGGTGCCGGCAAGATGTTCCTGCCGCAGGTGGTGAAATCCGCACGCGTGATGAAGAAGGCGGTGGCCTACCTGCTGCCGTACATCGAGGCGGAGAAGGCACGCAGCGGTGATACCGCCAAGAGTAATGGCAAGATCATCATGGCCACGGTGAAGGGCGATGTGCATGACATCGGCAAGAACATCGTCGGCGTGGTCCTGGCCTGCAACAACTTCGAGGTGGTCGACCTGGGCGTGATGGTGCCGGCGCAGAAGATCCTCGATGCCGCCCGCGAGCACAACGCCGACCTGGTCGGACTGTCCGGACTGATCACCCCGTCGCTGGAGGAGATGAGCCACGTCGCCCGCGAGATGGAGCGCCAGGGCTTCGACCTGCCGCTGCTGATCGGCGGCGCCACCACCTCGCGCGCGCACACCGCGCTGAAGATCGACCCGCACTACAAAGCGCCTACGGTGTGGGTGAAGGACGCCTCGCGCGCGGTGGGCGTGGCCCAGTCGCTGATCTCACGCGACCTGCGCGAAGCCTTCGTCGCGGCCAACGAGGCCGACTATGCCGAGATCCGCGCCCGCCACCGCAACCGTGGCGACGCCAAGCGCCTGGTGACGCTGGAACATGCGCGCGCGCAGAAATTCCAGGGTGGCTGGGACAGCTACACGCCACCGGCACCGGAACAACCCGGCCTGCACGTGTTCGATGACTACCCGCTGGACGAACTGGTCGACTACATCGACTGGACACCGTTCTTCCAGGCCTGGGAGCTGGCCGGCAAGTTCCCGGCCATCCTCACCGACGAGATCGTCGGCACCCAGGCCAGCGAGCTGTACCGCGATGCGCGCGCGATGCTCGAGCGCATCGTCGGCGAGAAGTGGCTGACGGCCAAGGCCGTGTTCGGCCTGTGGCCGGCCAACAGCATCGGCGACGACGTCCGCGTGCAGCACCCGCAGGGCGAAACGACCCTGCACTTCCTGCGCCAGCAGGTAGACAAGCCTGCCGAGCGCCCGGACTTCTGCCTGGCCGATTTCATCGCGCCCCTCGACAGTGGCAAGCAGGACTGGATCGGCGCGTTCGCAGTCACTGCCGGTATCGGCATCGACGCGCACGTCGCGCGCTTCGAGGCCGAGCATGACGACTACAACGCGATCCTGCTGAAAGCACTGGCCGACCGCCTCGCCGAGGCGCTGGCCGAGCGCCTGCACCAGCGCGTGCGTACCGAATTCTGGGGCCATGAGCGCGCCGAGGCGCTGGACAACGACGCCCTGATCGACGAGCAGTATCGCGGCATCCGGCCGGCGCCTGGCTATCCGGCCTGCCCGGAACACAGCGAGAAACGGCGCCTGTTCGACCTGCTGCAGGCCGAAGCAAACGCCGGCATGGAATTGACCGAGAGCTTCGCGATGCTGCCCACGGCCGCTGTCTCGGGCTACTACTTCAGCCATCCGCAGAGCCAGTACTTCGTGGTCGGCCGGCTCAGCCGCGAACAGGTCAGCGATTACGCCCGCCGCAAGGGCGTGGACCGCGCCCAGTCCGAACGCTGGCTGGCCTCCAACCTCGACTACGACCCCGAATGACACAAAAAGGGGACGGAGGGGATTAAGTCGTTTATGCATTCGCGACTTAATTCCCTCCGTCCCCTTTTTTGCCTCATCATTCCGCGATGACCGTTCCCGTTGCACGCCTCTCCAGCTTCTACCTGTTCTACTACGCGGCGCTGGGCGCGTTCACGCCGTACTGGAGCCTGTTCCTGACCGCGCGCGGCATGAGCGTGACGGCCATCAGCGTGATGATGGGCCTGTGGTACGCCACCCGCGTGATCGCGCCCAGCACCTGGACCTCGCTGGCGGCCGCATCGCCACGACCGATCCGCCTGCTGCGCGCGGGCTGCGTGCTGACCCTGCTCAGCTTCGCGGTATTCCTGCTGCCGCTGCCACAGCCGTGGATGTACCCGGCGATGGTGGTGTTCTGCTTCTTCTACAACGCGGTGATGCCGCAGTTCGAGTCGATCACCCTCACCCATCTGGGCAACGACAGCCATCGCTACGGGTTGATCCGGGTCTGGGGCTCGCTCGGCTTCATCGCCGTCGTGACCCTGTTCGGCTGGCTGATCGAAGATGACGGCACGGCCAGCCACGCCGGGCTGCTGCCGTGGATGATGCTGCCACTGTTCGCGCTGCTGGTCGCCTCGGCCTTCAGCAACCACTACGCGCGCGGCGTCGGCAAGACCGGCGGCGACGCCAGCGGCTTCTGGCAGATCGTGCGCCGACCGCCGGTGCTGGCGTTCTTCCTGGCCGCCTTCATGGAGCAACTGTCTTTCGGCCCGTACTACACGTTCTTTTCGGTCTACATGGACCATCACGGCTACCGCACCTCCACCCTGGGCCTGTTGTGGACCATCGGTGTGGTCTTCGAAGTGGGCGTGTTCTTCACCATCGGCCGCTTCTTCCGCCGCTATGACGCCAGCTGGATGCTGTTGATCGCGCTGGTCAGTTCCTGCCTGCGCTGGGCCGTGACCGCACTGTTCCCGGAAAACCTGCCGGTGATGCTGCTGGCGCAGAGCGCGCACGCGCTGGGCTTTGCGGCGTTCTTCGCAGCAGCGATGCAGATGCTGGCGACCTACTTCCCCGGTCGCCTCAATGGGCATGGCCAGGGGCTGCTGTACGGATTCTCGTCCGGTGTCGGCGGTGTGCTCGGCGCACTCATTGCCGGCCAACTGTGGAAGATCGATGATGGTCGCACCGCGTTCCTGGCCGGCAGCGGCTTCGCCCTGATTGGCGCCCTGCTCTGTTTCTTCGCACTGAGCCTGCCGCTCATACGTGCGCGACGGAACAACCACGCGCGCTGACCCCTGCCCGGCTCAGCGCTGCAACAGCACCTGTTGCAGCGAGGGCAGCAGCACCCGGTTGCCATGCGCACTGAGATGATCGCCATCGAAGAACAGCGGCCGCCCATCGCGCTGGGCTGGACATAACGCGTCGTCGCACAGCACCGGCATCGGGTCCCACAGCACGCCACCTGGCAGTCCATCGACCACCTGCTGCAGGCTGCCCAGCATGGGTGCCCGCAACGTTTCCATCGCGACGCGCGTGCTGTCCAGGCCGTTGCGGCAGACCTCGTTGCGGGCATTGAAGCGGTCCGAGCAGCGATAGGGCGGCGCTGGCAGCACTGGCTTGGGCGCCTCCAGCACGATGCGTACGCCACGCTCGGCCAGGGGTCTCCACTGCGCGACCGCCTCGGCCACTTCGGCGTCGCGTCCTGCCGCGGCCTCTGCCGTCAGTTCGCCCGCCAGCTGCGCCTGCGCATCGAACAGCACGAACTGATCGGAAAGGCGTGGCACGCGCAACGACACCAGCACCACGGCATCCCCCGGCTGCGCACGCCGCGCGATATCGGCGAACACCGCGGCGTCGAAATCAGCGCAACCGGCACCGGCACCGCGCCACTTCTGCAGGCTCACCTGCGGGCATCCGCCGCGGCCATAGAGGGAGACCGCCGAGCCGGTTTCCAGGGCCAGTCGCTGCAGCAGCTCGATGTAGGCCATCGCATGCGAATCACCAGCAACGAACACCCGCTTCGGCGCGCCAACCGGTAGCGGGCGGTCGCAGTCTCCACGGGCAAAGGTGCGCGCACTACCGCCTTCGAAACGATGCTTGGCGACCACCAGTGCGCACTCGGGATAGTCACCGGCCACGCTCTTGCCATTGGGGTACCAATCGGTCGGATGCCGGCTGACCGTACTCAACGACAGCCGCGGCGCCTGCAGGTAGAGCACTGTCTGGATGCCGGCGGCGCACAGCAGTACGACCGCGCCGGCCAGCACCCAACGCCCGGGACGCAGACGCTGCGCCAACGTGCCGCGGAACGGCTGTTCCACCCAGCGCCACGACAGCCATGACAGCAGCAGCACCAACGCCATCGCGGCGGTCATCTGCAAGGGTGTCTGCAGGCCCACGGTCCAGCGCATCAGCACGAACACCGGCCAGTGCCACAGGTACAGCGAGTACGACAGCAGGCCGATACGGCGCATCGGGGCGCTGGCCAACAGGCGCGCCACCCATGCCTGCGGATGATGATGCAGCGCCCACAGCAGGCCCGCGGTGGCGAAGGCCGGCAGCACGCCGTCAGGCCACGGTGACCGCCCGGCACGCGCGGACCACAACGCCCACCCCAGCAGGCCCAGCGCCACCATGGCCAGCAGGGAGAACACCGGCGCGGCGCGCTTCAGTGCCTGGCCGGTTGCCGGGTCCAGCGATTCGCGCACATGCAGCAGCTGGAACAGCAGCACGCCCACCCCCAGTTGCCAGAGGCGGGTGCTGGTGGCATAGAACGCCCACGATGGCGGCGCCTCGCGCAGACCCAGCACCGCCGCATGCAGCAGCGACGCCATGCTGACCAGGGCGAACAGGCCCAGGCTGATCCAGCGCCCGCGTGCACCGCGCGCCCAAGCCAGGAACAGCAGCGGGAACAGCAGGTAGAACTGCTCTTCCACGCCCAGCGACCAGGTGTGGGTGTAGGGATTGAATTCGGCCCTGGGTGCGAAATAGTCGTTGCCGATCGCTGCCAGCACCCAGTTGCTGAAGCCGAAGAACGCCATCAGTCCGGTCCTGTCACTGGCTTCGCTGAGCCAGGACTCGGGAATGAACAGCACGCTTGCCACGGCAGTCAGCAACAGGCAGGCCAACAGCGCCGGCGCGATGCGACGGATGCGGCGCGCATAGAAGCGCAGCATCGACTGCCCCAGCGACAGCGGCGGCAGCCGGTGTACCGACGCGCTGACCACGAAACCGGAGATGACGAAGAACACATCCACGCCGGTGAACCCGCCTGGCAACCAGGCCGGGTCCAGGTGGAACACGATGACGGCCAGCACGGCGATCGCGCGCAGGCCGTCAATGTGCGGCACGTAGCCACGGCTTGGATCAGCGGTCATCCCTACCCCCACGGCCGCGACGGCAGCGCGCCCGCGGCGGTCACGCGTTTACCAGACCAGGTCGTCCGGCACCTGGTACTGCGGGTCCGCGTACGGATCTTCCTCGGCCGGCGCATTCGGATCGACCTTCAGCGCCACCGATGCGGCGAACACCGCCTCGCACTGCGCCAGCACCTCGGCGGTCACCAGCAGGTAGCGGCCATTGAGCTGGACCACACCCAGCTCACCGGCGTTGAGCGCGGTCAGCTGTTCGGCGGTCACATAGATGCGCTTGATCTTGCCGCCGTAGGGGAAGTGGCGGGCAATGTCCGCCGCTTCGGCATTCAGGCCCTTGTCCTTCAGCAGTTCTTCCAGCTTGGCCTTGGCCTCGCGGCGCACACGCGCCTCTTCCTGCTTCAGGCGCTCGGTTTCGATGCGCTCTTCCTTTTCCTTCTGCGCGCGGATGGCGTAGGCCTTGGCCAGGTCCATCTCTTCTGCGCTGCGCGGCTTGCGCGGGCCCTGCTGGCCCGGGCCACGCGACTGGCCGGGCTTGCCCGGGCCGCCATGGCCAGGACCGCGACGCTGGCCGGGCTTGTGCTCGCCCTTGCCAGCGCCCTGCGGCTTTCCATTGCCGTTGCCACCCTTGCCCTGCGGGCGGCCATCACGGCGGGGGCCATCATTCTTGCGCTCTGGCTTGGGCGCAGGCTTGAAGCCCAGGCCCATCAGCTGGTCGCGGAGGGTATCGCTCATAGGATTCGGATCAGTAGTGCGGCGGCGGCGGTTCGCTCGCCGGATCGGAAGAATTCAGCGCGTTGCGGACCTTGCCCAGATCTTCCAGCAGCACGCGCAGCACGTCGGCGTTGCGCATGCCCTGCATGCGGGCATCGGCCAGCGCATCGCTCAGTTCGGCCAGCGCCTGTTCCTGGAAGGACACGCGCATTTCCAGTTCGACCAGGCGCGCTTCCAGCGCCTGCTCGCGTTCGGTTGGCAGCAGATCAGACATGCAGCGAGCGCCCCCGGCCAATGCCGTAATACGCCAGGCCCGCTGCTTCCACGTCCGCCGGCTCGTACAGGTTGCGGCCGTCGAACACCACCGCGTCCTTCAACTGCTCGCGCAACGTCTGGAAATCGGGGCTGCGGAACTGCTTCCACTCGGTCACCACGACCAGTGCATCGGCGCCCTGCAGCGCCTCGCTGGCATTGCTGCAGAACACCAGGTCATCGCGTTCACCGAAGATGCGCTGCGCCTCATGCATCGCTTCCGGATCGTAGGCACGCACCGTCGCACCGCCTTCCCATAGTTGCGCCAGCAGGCGTCGGCTGGAGGCTTCGCGCATATCGTCGGTGTTTGGCTTGAATGCCAGGCCCCACACGGCAAAGGTCTTGCCACGCACGCCTTCGTCCTCGCCCTTGTCGTAATGGCGCTGGACCAGGGCGAACAGATGGCCCTTCTGCGCATCGTTGACCGCTTCCACGGCGTTCAGCAGTTTAGGCTCCAGGCCGGCCTGCTGCGCGGTGCGGGCCAGCGCCTGCACATCCTTGGGGAAGCACGAGCCACCGTAGCCGGCGCCCGGGTAGATGAAATGCCAGCCGATGCGCGGATCCGAGCCGATGCCCTGGCGGACCTGCTCCACATCGGCGCCGACACGTTCGGCGATGTTGGCGATTTCGTTCATGAACGAGATCTTGGTCGCC
This sequence comes from Stenotrophomonas sp. YJH_SMC_65, assembly GCF_059369475.1. NCBI lineage: Bacteria > Pseudomonadati > Pseudomonadota > Gammaproteobacteria > Lysobacterales > Lysobacteraceae > Stenotrophomonas > Stenotrophomonas sp. YJH_SMC_65. The sequence goes on along the minus strand of NZ_JCAFSR010000001.1, from coordinate 518,292 downwards.
AGCATCGCGTTGGCGGCGTACTTGGTCAGCTCGGCCGAACGCACGTCCATTTCCACCACGCGGTCGTGGTTGCGGTTGAACGGTGCATACAGGCGCCGCATCACCGCCACCGACTCGGCGCTGGTCGCACCGATGATGATGCGATCCGGACGCATGCAGTCGGCAACGGCGTCGCCTTCCTTCAGGAATTCCGGGTTGGACACCACGTCGAAGGCGATGTCGGCGCCACGTGCCGCCAGCTCTGCGGCAATGGCGGCACGGACCTTGTCGGCGGTGCCCACCGGCACCGTCGACTTGTTGACCACCACGGTCGGCACGCTCATGTGCTGGCCGATGGTGCGGGCCACGGCCAGCACGTACTGCAGATCAGCGCTGCCATCCTCGTCCGGCGGCGTGCCGACGGCGATGAACACGACCTGGCCGTGGCCGATCGCGGCTGCGGCATCGGTGGTGAACGTCAGCCGCGACGCGGCGTGATTGGCCTTCACCATCGGTTCCAGGCCCGGCTCATAGATCGGGATGATGCCCTGGTTGAGGCCATCGACCTTGGCCTGGTCGATATCGACGCAGACCACCTGGTGGCCGACATCGGCCAGGCAGGTACCGGTCACCAGCCCTACGTAACCGGTACCGAAAATCGCAACGCGCATGTCCGTGCTGGCTCCGTGGTCGCTTACGGCAGGACGCCCAGCAGCTCGACGTCGAACGTCAGAGTCGCGTTCGGGCCGATCGGGCCACCCGGGGTGCCGTTCTCACCGTAGGCGAGCTCGCCCGGGATCCAGAAGCGGTACTTCGAACCGACCGGCATCAGCGCGACGCCTTCGGTCCAGCCCTTGATCACCTGGTCCAAGCCGAACTCGGCCGGCTGACGACCATAGGAGCTGTCGAACACGGTGCCGTTGAGCAGCTTGCCTTCGTAGTTCACGCGCACCTTGCTGCTCGGCAGCGGACGCTCGCCGCTGCCCGGGCGGATGACCTGGTACTGCAGGCCCGACGGGGTGGTTACCACGCCGGGCTGGGTCTTGTTCTTGGCCAGGAACGCATTGCCTTCCTCGCGGTTGGTCTGCGCGGCAGCGGCGGCCTTGGCCTGCATTTCGGCCTGCTTGCTGCCCATGAACGCCTGGATGGTGGCGGTCGCGTCAGCTTCCGTCATCTTCGGCTGACCCTTGCTCAGGCCGGTGCTGATCGCGTCAAACAGCGAGGCGACATCGATGTCGTCCTTCAGCTGTGCCAGCGACGGGCCGACCGAGTAGGAACCGATCATCTGCGACACCTTGACGCGGTCGACCTTCGGCGGCTGCGAACCCGGCGCCATGCCCGGCACCTGCTGCCCGCTGCGGGCCATCACGACCTGGCGCAGTGCGGCATCGGTGGCCTTGGCCTGTTCCTGGGTGATCTGCGGCTGCAGGCCTTCGAACGAACGTTCCACGGCGGTGCGCAGCGCGGCCACATCGATCTCATCGGCGATCGGGGTGAACGACTTGGCGACGTCCAGGCCGATGGCGTAGCCGAGCTTCTGCTTGGGGGAATTCAAGGTTGCGGTCTCCTTGGCGGCTGCGGGGGCAGCCGGTTGTTGCGACAGAGCGACACCCGAAGTGCCCATCGCCAGAATCAGAACCGACGCCGCGGCGCCGCGCATTCCCATCTTCATTCGCTGCATTCCTGGAAGTGTCTGGGCGCCGACGTCGGCGCGAAAAGAAGCATTGTCGCACGCATGCCGTCGATGTCGAGGCATCCGTGCCGGATATCAATGCGTAGGAGCGACGGCCAGCGCCTTGTCGATGGCGGCGGTCAGCTGTGGATCGTCCGGCGTCACCTTGCTGGCGAACTGGGCGATGACCTTGCCATCGCGGCCGACCAGATATTTGTGGAAGTTCCAGCCCGGCGCCACGCCGGTGGCTGCGGTCAACCGCTGGTACAGCGGCGTGGCCTCCGCACCGACGACGTGCACCTTCTCGAACATCGGGAACTTGACGCCATAGGTAAGCGTGCAGAAATCCTGGATCTGCTTCTCGTCACCCGGTTCCTGGCCCTTGAAATCGTTGGACGGGAAACCCAGCACGGCAAAGCCGCGGCCGGCATAACGCTTCTGCAGCGCCTCCAGGCCTTCGTACTGGGGGGTATAGCCGCACTTGCTTGCGGTATTGACCACCAGCAGCACCTGCCCGTGGTAGCGCTGCTGCAGGTTGACCTGCTGCTTGCTGGCCAGCGGGCGATAGTCCAGGTCCAGCAGATCGGCCGCCAGCACGTGGGCGGAACCGGCCAGGCCGGCCACCAGCAGGGTCAACAGGGACAGGCCGCGCAGTCGGCGCGGGACAACGGTCGGCAGGGGCATCGAGAGCAGTCCGCGGTAGCCATTCACAGGGCCGGCCGATAGCGGCCGGGAATCGGCCGAACTATAGCACCGGGCTCCGTTGCCCCTTGTTGCGGCGGGCGCCGGCGGCTTTGCGCGGCGTGGCCTTTCCCGGGAGGACCCACCCTCAACGGCGCAGGGATGACATAGCATGGACAACGCTGAATGGAAGGCAGGGCGTGATCGGCCCGCACGACAATTCCGTTTCCCTTTTCAATCAAGGGGATAAGGGGATATTTCAGCGGTTTGACCACCCCTGCCATCAGTTGGGCACGGCAAGGGGTTGCACGTGGGCGTGCCGGTGTTATAGTTGCATACAACACCAGTCACCTGAGACAGGGGGAGCCATGAACGCCCGGATCCGTCGCAACCTCGCCGCACCCGCGGCCGCTGCCGTTTCGACCCTGATCGTGCTGGCCTGGCTGGCCATGCCAACCGCTCCCGCCTCCGCCGACAGTGCGCAGGATGCATCCGTTTCGCCGGCCGGGAACGCCGATCCCTCCCCCTCTCCCCCGCGTCGGCTGCACAGCTCCCTGTCCATGCCGTATTTCTCGTTCGCACAGCCGCTGACCCCACGGAGCTGAATATGAGCGACATCCAGTGGAGCGACGGCGCTCCCATCTACCGTCAGTTGAAGGAGCGCGTGATCGCCATGATGCTCGACGGAATCCTCAAGCCGGGCGATGCCCTGCCTTCGGTGCGCCAGGTGGCCGCCGACTACCAGCTCAACCCCATCACCGTTTCGCGCGCTTACCAGGAACTGGCCGATGAAGGCCTGGTCGAGAAGCGCCGCGGCCTGGGCATGTTCATGACCGAGCAGGCGGCCACGCAGCTGCGCAGCAGCGAGCGCGAGCGCTTTCTCAACGAAGAATGGCCGGCGGTGCTGGAGCGCATCCAGCGCCTGGGCCTGAGCCTCGACGAATTGCTGCCCCAGGGGAAAGTCTGATGAATAGCACCGCAAGTGAACCGGTCATCACCGCCCGAGGCCTGCGCAAGGCCTACAAGACCACCGTGGCCCTCGACAATGCCAGCTTCAGCATTCCGAGCGGGCGCATCGTCGGCCTGATCGGGCCCAACGGCGCCGGCAAGACCACCGCGCTGAAGGCCATCCTCGGCCTGACCTCGGTGGAAGGTGAGTTGAGCGTGCTCGGCCGCGACCCGCGGCAGCACCGCGACGCGCTGATGAACGACATCTGCTTCATTGCCGACGTCGCCGTGCTGCCGCGCTGGCTGAAGGTCCGTGAAGCGATCGATTTCGTCGCCGGTGTCCATCCGCGCTTCGACCGTGCCCGCTGCGAGCGTTTCCTGGCCAACACCAAGCTGCAGCCGAAGCAGCGCGTGCGCGAACTGTCCAAGGGCATGATCGTGCAGCTGCACCTGGCGCTGGTGATGGCCATCGATGCGCGCATCCTGGTGCTGGACGAGCCCACCCTGGGCCTGGACATCCTGTACCGCAAGGAGTTCTACCAGCGCCTGCTGGAAGATTATTTCGACGAACAGAAGACCATCATCGTCACCACCCACCAGGTGGAGGAGATCGAGCACATCCTCAGCGACGTCATGTTCATCCGTGATGGTCGCATCGTGCTCGATGCAGAAATGGACGATGTCGGCCAGCGCTACACCGAGCTTCTGGTCAACGCCGACCAGCTGGAGACCGCGCGTGCGCTGAAGCCGATCGACGAGCGCAGCCTGACGTTCGGCAAGACCGTAATGCTGTTCGACGGTGTGCCGCGCACCCAGCTCTCCACCCTTGGCGAGACCCGCAGCCCGGGCCTGGCCGATCTGTTCGTCGCCATCATGAAGGGGACCTACGCATGACTGCCGTCAACCACCCCGTCAGCCCGATGGGCACCCTGCGCTGGCTGCTCAAGCGCGAGTACTGGGAGAACCGTGGCGGTTTCCTGTATGCGCCGCTGATCGCCGGCCTGATCTCGCTGGTGATGAGCACCGTCGGCATCGCCTTCGGCCTGTTTGCACTGAACCGTGCAGCACGCAACGGCGCACTGCATGTCGACGGCGAGAGCGTGAACATCAACGGCCTGGACCTGGCCCTGCTGACCCGGGACATCAGCGCCAAGGACCTGGCCGACCTCGGCAACGGCCTCGACCTGACCCTGGTGCTCAGCTCGGCCTGGCCGTTCCTGGTGCTGGCCTTCGTGGTGTTCTTCTACTGTCTGGGCGCCCTGTACGACGACCGTCGCGACCGCAGCATCCTGTTCTGGAAGTCGCTGCCGCTGTCGGACACCCAGACCGTGCTGTCCAAGGTGATCAGCGCACTGGTCGTGGCCCCGCTGATCGCGGTGATCGCCGGCATCATCACCATGTTCGGCTTCATGCTGGTGATCAGCATCGTCGCGCTGATGCACGGTGGCAGCCCGATGACCCTGATCTGGGGTCCGGCCAGCCCGTTGACCCTGGCCGCCGGTCACCTGGCCTGGATTCCGGTCTACGCCCTGTGGGCCCTGCCCACCGCCGGCTGGCTGCTGCTGTGCTCGGCCTGGGCCCGTACCAAACCGTTCCTGTGGGCGGTGATGCTGCCGCTGTTCGCCGGCGTCATTGTCAGCACCACCAAGGTGATGCCGTTGATCGGCCTGACCACCGGCTGGTTCTGGCAGAACATCGTTGGCCGACTGCTGCTGGGCGGCGTGCCGGGCACCGACCTGGTGTATCGCCTCAGCGCCGAGGAAGGCACGCGTCGCGATCTCGAATCGGTGGTCAGCCTGATGTCCCCGGCCTCGCAGCTGAAGTCGCTGGCGATGCCGGAACTATGGATCGGTGCCGCCGTCGGTGTCGTGTTCATCGTCCTCGCCATCCGCCTGCGCAAGCGCGCCGGCGAGATCTGATTCCATCCACCCGGAGGCACCACCCATGCGTTCCCTGCTCGCCTGTTCTGCGTTGTTGCTGTTGCCTCTGTCGGCGCTGGCCGCCGATGCTCCGAACTGCAAGTTCACCGCCGCCCGCACGCTGAAGCTGGATGTGGCCGGCGCCAAGGCGGTGGTGCTGGAGGTGAACCAGCATGACCTGAAGGTCGTCGCCAGCAAGGGCGGTGGCCAGCTCGATGGCCGCGCCTGCGCCTCCAGCCAGGAATGGCTGGACCAGCTGGTACTGGAGCAGCGCAGGGAAGGCGACAAGCTGGTCGTCAGCCTGCGCCGCGACGGCCGCCACAGCGGCATCAGCCTGGGCAACAGCTATGCGTGGCTCGACATCCGCGGCAGCGTGCCCGACAACCTGCCCCTGCAGCTCAAGGTCGGCTCCGGCGATGCCAGCGTGGACAACGCCCAATCGCTGAGCGTGGACGTCGGCTCGGGCGACGCGATCGTTCGCGGCACCCGCGGCAGCATCCACGCAGCGGTGGGTTCGGGTGACCTGGACATCGACGGTGGCGGCTCGCTGAACCTGCTGTCGCTCGGCTCCGGCGACGTCAAGGCGCGCAACATCGGCGGCGATGCGGTCACCGGCACCGTCGGCTCCGGTGACCTGAAGATCAGCGATGTCCGCGGCAACGCCCGGCTGGACACGGTCGGTTCCGGCGACATCGGGTTCAAGCGCGTGCAAGGCAACGTCGAGGTCGGCGTGGTCGGCTCGGGCGATGTCGATCTGTCCGACATCGGCGGCAACGTGCACGTGCGCAGCCATGGTTCGGGCGACATCCAGGTCGACGGCGTGCGCGGCAGCCTGACCGTCGACCACAGCGGCAGCGGCGATGTCGGCCACCGCAACGTCGGCGGCACGGTCACCCTGCCCCGCAACAAGTAACCGCCACCGGACCAATTCGAGGGAGTTGCCATGAACCTGCTGCGCCCGCTGCCTGCCATCCTGCTGTGCCTGCCGCTGATCGCCTGCGGCGGCACTTCTTCCACGCCCGACAAGACCGTCGGCAAAAGCGTCGCCGAAGCCACCCGCGGCGTCGGCCAGACCGTCAAGGAGGCCATGGTTGATGCCCGCAAGGACATCACCCAGGGCAACATCAACATCTCCGCCGACAAGCAGCCGCGTGCGGAGATCACGCCGGATGGCCACCTGCTGATCGACGGCAAGGACGTGCCGGCCAACGAGGCCCAGCGACAGCGGTTGCTGGAGTACCGCGGCCACGTCGTCGCCATTGCGATGGACGGCATGGATGTCGGCCTGGCCGGCGCCAAGCTCGGCGCCAGCGCTGCCGGGGAGGCACTGAAGGGCATCTTCAGCGGCGACAGCGAAGGCATCGAGAAGCGGATCAACGCCGAGGCCGAGAAGATCGAAGCCCAGGCCAAGCGCATCTGCCACCGCTTGCCGGCGATGCTGGCCAGCCAGCAGGCACTGGCACGCGAGCTGCCGGCGTTCAAGCCCTACGCAACGATGGACCAGAGTGACGTCGACGACTGCGGCAAGGACACCGTGGTCAAGCGCTAGGCCTGTGACAGATCAGCGCACCGGGCCGGCAGCGGCGCCCCGCTGCCGGCCGTCGTGCGCCGGCCGGCTTACAATGGCGGCCCCGGAGGCCCCCGAACCGAATGCCATGAAGAAGTTGTTCCTGCTGCTGGCCGCCCTGCTCTGCCTGGGCCTGGTCGGCTGTGACAAGGATTACCGCAACCACCGCGCCGAGCGCGGCAAGCCAAAGATCTCCGTCAGCGAAGGCATGGTCACTGTGCGTCGCCCGCCGGCGCCGAACATCATCATCCTCGGCGATGGTTCGATGAAGGTGGACGAGATCCAGATTCCGCTGGACGAGGCACAGAAGCAGATGCTGCAGACCATGTTCGGCAAGCTGCAGGTGCTGCGCCAGAACACCCTGGTCGCCGCCCCGGCCGATCCCAACATGCAGCCGGTGAAGATCCAGCCGCCGGAAGGCATGGAAGTGATCCCGGCCGACCTGGTCCAGCGCATCCCCGAGTTCAAGGACTACACCGACACCTTCGGCAACATCGTCGCCGACCGTCGCTGAAAAAACGCCGCCCCCTGGGCGGCGTTTCCTCTTGTAGAACCGAGCCCATGCTCGGCCCAGGTCCAGGAAGCAGCCGAGCATGGGCTCGGCCCTACGACCGGCAGATCAACCGCCGCCGCCACCGCCCCCCGCGTGGATGCCACCGGCAGTCAGTGCGGCCGGGTCCAGCAGGCGGCGCAGCTCGGCTTCATCCAGGCCGCTGTCCTCCAGCGCGACATCCAGCACCGGACGCTGCTCCTTGTAGGCACGCTTGGCAATCGCCGCCGCCTTCTCGTAGCCGATGATCGGGTTCAGCGCGGTGACCAGGATCGGGTTGCGCGCCAATGCTTCGGCAACGCGATCCTCACGCACCTTCAGCCCGGCAATCGCGCTGTCGGCCAGCAGGCGAGACACATTGGCCAGCAGGCCAATGCCATCCAGCAGGTTCACCGCGATCAGCGGCAGGGTGACATTGAGCTGGAAGTTGCCGGTCTGCCCGGCCACGGTGATCGCGGTGTGGTGGCCGATCACCTGCGCGCAGGCCATCACCGTCGCTTCCGGAATCACCGGGTTGACCTTGCCCGGCATGATCGAGCTGCCCGGCTGCAGCGCCGGCAGTTCGATCTCGCCCAGCCCGGCCAGCGGACCGGCGTTCATCCAGCGAAGATCGTTGGCGATCTTGATCAGCGCCACCGCCAGTGCATTGAGCTGGCCCGACAGTTCCACCGCGTCATCCTGCGCGGCCAGGCCCTCGAACTTGTTCTCGGCGCTGTCGAACTTGAACCCGGTCTGCTGCTTCAACGCCTTGGCCACCTGCGCGCCGAAGCGCGGGTCGGCATTGATGCCGGTACCGATGGCGGTGCCGCCCAGCGGCAGCCGGCGCACACGCTTGAGGCTGTCTTCGATGCGTTCCTGTGCCGAGGCCAGCTGTGCCGACCATGCGCCGAACTCCTGCTCGAAGGTCAGCGGCATCGCATCCATCAGGTGCGTGCGGCCGGTCTTGACCACCTTGCGCAGGCTGCGGCCCTTCTTGTCGAGGGTCTTGCGCAGGTGCACCAGCGCCGGCAGCAGCTGCTCATGTGCCGCCAGTACCGCCGATACGCGCAACGCGGTCGGGATCACGTCATTGGAGCTCTGCCCCTGGTTGACGTGGTCATTGGGGTGCACCGCGGTCTTGCCCGCCTTGCCGGCACGGTTGGCCAGGGTGGCGATGACCTCGTTGGCATTCATGTTCGAGGACGTGCCAGAACCGGTCTGGTAGACGTCGATCGGGAACTGCGCGTCCCAGGTGCCGGCGGCCACTTCGGCGGCAGCGGTCTGGATGGCCTTGGCCACGTTCTTGGGCAGATGGCCCAGCTCGGCGTTGATGCCAGCGGCAGCGCCCTTGACCAGGCCCAGGGCACGGATGAAACCGCGCGGCATGCGCTGGCCCGACACCGGGAAATTCTGCACGGCACGCTGGGTCTGCGCGCCCCACAGGGCGTCGGCAGGCACCTGCAGCTCGCCCATGCTGTCGTGTTCGATTCTGAAACCCTTGCTTGCAGCTCTGCTCATTGCATCAACTCCGCACTACTTCAGTTGGGGAAAGGGAAGCGGCGGCTGGCAGGGTGTCGCTTCCCGGGCTGGCGGCTGCGCCAACGATACTCCCTTGCCCGCAGCGTGGGATGACGAGGACGGGCCAGATCGTTCCGTCCGCAGGGCCGTGTTGTAGAGCCGAGCCCATGCTCGGCTGCCCGCGGGGCGCCGGATTCTCCGAAGCAGCCGAGCGTGGGCTCGGCTCTACAGGGCACGCCCCGCCGGCACGTCGTAGAATATCGGCCCCGCCGCTCGTCCCAGCCCTGCCGACATGTCCGATTCCGCCCTGCTCACCCTGTCCCCGCTCGATGGCCGCTATGCCGGCAAGGTCGACGCCCTGCGCCCGATCTTCTCCGAGTACGGCCTGATCAAGGCCCGCATCACGGTCGAGGTGGAATGGCTGCTGGCCCTGGCCGCCGAGCCGGGCATCGTCGAACTGGCCCCGTTCTCCGACGCTGCCATCGCCCGCCTGCGCGCGCTGGCCGCCAGCTTCAGCCCGGCCCAGGCCGCGCGCGTGAAGGAGATCGAGCGCACCACCAACCATGACGTCAAGGCGGTGGAGTACTTCATCAAGGAACAGCTGAAGGACGACGCCGAGCTGGCGTCGGCGCTGGAATTCGTGCATTTCGCCTGCACCAGCGAAGACATCAACAACCTCAGCTACGGCCTGATGCTGGAACAGGCGCGCCGCGAGGTGCTGTTGCCGACCCTGGACGGCATCGCCAGCACCCTGCGCACCCTGGCCCACACCCAGGCTGGCCAGCCGATGCTGTCGCGCACCCACGGCCAGACCGCCTCGCCGACCACCCTGGGCAAGGAACTGGCCAACGTGGTCGCGCGCCTTGAGCGCCAGCGCCGGCAGATTGCCGCGGTCGAACTGACCGGCAAGATCAACGGCGCGGTGGGCAACTACAACGCCCACATCGCCAGCTACCCGGACGTGGACTGGCCAGCCTTCGCCGAGCGCTTCGTGACCGGCCTGGGCCTGGTGTTCAACCCGTACACCACGCAGATCGAGCCGCACGACAACATCGCCGAGATCGGTGATGCCGCACGCCGCGCCAACATCATCCTGATCGACCTGGCCCGTGACATCTGGGGCTACGTTTCGCTGGGCTACTTCAAGCAGCGCCTGAAGGAAGGCGAAGTTGGTTCGTCGACGATGCCGCACAAGGTCAACCCGATCGATTTCGAGAATGCGGAAGGCAACTTCGGCATCGCCAACGCGCTGTTCGAGCACTTCAGCGCGAAGCTGCCGATCAGCCGCTGGCAGCGTGACCTGACCGATTCCACCGTGCTGCGTGCGCTGGGCACCGCGTTCGGCCACAGCCAGGTGGCACTGGATTCGCTGGCCAAGGGCCTGGGCAAGCTGGAAGTGAACCCGCAGCGCCTGGACGCCGATCTGGACGCGGCCTGGGAAGTGCTGGCCGAGGCCGTGCAGACGGTGATGCGCCGCCACGGCCTGCCGAACCCGTACGAGCAGCTGAAGGCGCTGACCCGCGGCCAGGGCATCACCGCCGAGTCGATGCGTGCGTTCGTGCAGGGGCTGGAGCTGCCGGCGGATGCGAAGCAGCGCCTGCTGGAGATGACCCCGGGCAGCTACACCGGCCTGGCTGAGTCGCTGGCGAAGAAGATTTAAGGGGATTCCTTTGCGGCGGCGGCCGCGGGCGCTGCCTGCGGCAGGCAACGGCAACGGCAACGGCAATAGCAACGTCAAGAGCGGCTCTGGATTGCTGCTAGCTGGGTGGGGCGGGAGGGGCCAGCGGGACACGCCGTGAACCCATCCATGGGGGCTCGATGGCGCCATCCATGGCGCCAACGGTCCCGCTGGCCCCTCCCGCCCCACCTCTGGCAGATTCCCGGTGACGGATCGAAGAGCATTGGGTTGTCGGGACGGAATTTGAAAGAGGGACGCGGCTTCGCCGCGTCCGTCTTTGTTTGAGGGTCTTTTGTAGAGCCGAGCCCGTGCTCGGCTGCTTTTGGGCGTGGGCAACAGCAAGCCGAGCGTGGGCTCGGCTCTACAAGGGCATCAGCAAGCGCAGCGCGCGACCCGCTGTTGCCTTTGATCTTCTTCTTCCATTCCGTGGCGGGCCGCGCAGGAAACTGTCAGGGGCCGGGCGGGTGGGCTGCGCGGGGGTGTCCGCCGCATGGATGCGGCGGCCAAGCTTACAGGGACGTACTTGCAGCGTCCCCCGCGCAGCCCACCCGCCCGGCCAAACCCGGCTTTTGCTTTCAGCGACCAACCCAGACCCCGCCACGAGGGGCTCCGCCGTTGGCCGGACACCCCGCGACAAACCACCGCACGTGCGCAATCCCGACGAACGGCGGACAATGGAACCCTTGGCGGCTCGCCACGCCGCCCCTCCCGCTTTCCGCTGCAAGGATTCCCCCATGGCCGCCCGCAAGTCCTCCGCCCCCCTGATCGAAGTCACCGCCCGCCCCGGCCAGCCGCTCGGCATGGCGCCGGCCACCTTCCTGCGCGACTTCTGGCAGAAGCGCCCGCTGCTGATCCGCAATGCCTTCCCGGATTTCCAGACCCCGGTACAGCCGGAAGACCTGGCCGGGCTGGCCTGCGAGGAAGGTGTGCTGGCGCGCCTGATCGAGCACGACAAGGCCCAGGACGGCTGGCGCGTGCGCACCGGCCCGTTCCAGGAAGACGTGTTCCCCGCCCTGCCCGACCACGACTGGACCCTGCTGGTGCAGGACGTGGACAAGTGGGACCCGGACGTGCGCGCCCTGATCCAACACTTCAGCTTCCTGCCGCGCTGGCGCATGGATGACGTGATGATCAGCTTCGCCGCCACCGGCGGCTCGGTCGGCGCCCATGTCGATCAGTACGACGTGTTCCTGCTGCAGGCCCACGGCCACCGTCGCTGGCAGATCGATGCGAGCGAATCGATCAAGGGCAGGCAGCCGCCGCTGGGCTTCCGCCCGGACGTGGAGCTGAAACTGCTGAAGGTGTTCAAGCCCACCCACGACTGGGTGCTGGCGCCGGGCGACATGCTGTACCTGCCGCCGAACGTGCCGCACCACGGCGTCGCCGAAGACCCCTGCCTGACCTTCTCGTTCGGCATGCGTGCGCCGTCTTCTGCCGAGCTGATCAGCGACTATCTCGACACCCTGATCGCCGATGCCGATGAGAACATCCGCTACCAGGATGCCGACCTGAAGGTGCCGGCCGACCCGAACGAAATCGACACGGTGGCGATGGCGCGGGTGATCGCCGCCCTCAACGCCATCCGCATGAACGACCCGGACAAGCTGGGTGACTGGTTCGGCCGCTTCATCACCACCTACCGCGCCGCCGGCGAAGTGATGGCCCACCAGGCTGCGCCGGCCGCGGAGCAAGTGGTCGAAGCGCTGGCCTCGGGCATGCTGCTGCAGCGCCACCCGTGGGCCCGCCTGGCCTGGCGCCGGGCCAAGCGTGGCGCCAGCCTGTATGTCAGCGGCCAGGACTTCGCGCTGCCGGTGAAGGACGCGCAGCGACTGGCCGGCGCCGAGCAGCTCGACGCCGCCGCCTATCGCGGCCTGTCCGACAAGGGCCGTGCCGTGGTCCAGCAGCTGCTGGTCGGTGGTGTGTTCCAGCTGATCGACCCGAATGAGGTGTACGAGGCCGAAGACGAGGAAGACAGCGAGGATGCCGTGGTGCTCGGCGAGGTCGTCGAAGGCCGCGACCGCGTCGAGGCGATCGACGCCGACGCGGTGTCCGACGATGTCCACTCCGTGACCGTGCACGACGACGGTATCGAGGTCATCGTCAACTTCGAGGACGACGACGAAGACGACAGCACCGGCCGGGCCTGAGCCATCGTCATGATCCGGGTCCAGCAGGTCAGCCACGCCGACGCCCACGTTGCCATCCACGACGTGCGCCAACGCGTGTTCGTGCAGGAACAGGGCATCGCCGCCGAGCTGGAACGCGATGCGCTGGACCCGGTCAGTGCCCATGTGCTGGCGCTGGACAGTGACGGCCAGCCGGTCGGCACCGGCAGGCTGGCTCCGGACGGCCGCATCGGCCGCATGGGCGTGCTGGCCACCCATCGCAGCAACGGGGTCGGCGAGGCCCTGCTGGCGGCCCTGGTCGAAGCCGGGCGCCGGCTCGGCCTGGCCGAACTGCACCTGCACGCCCAGCTGCCCGCGCGCGATTTCTATGCACGCCAGGGCTTCCTGCCCGAGGGCGAGGTGTTCGAGGAAGCCGGCATCGGACACCAGCAGATGCGCCGCCGGCTGGGCGTGGCCAGCGCCATCGACAGCCGCGTCGAGGCGGTGGCGATCACCACGGCCATCATCCACCGCGCCCGTCGCCAGCTGTGGCTGCACAGCCGCCAACTGGACCCGGGGCTGCTCGACGCGCCCCCGGTACAGTCCGCCCTGCGCCGCTTCGTCACCGCCCGCCACGACAAGCAGCTGCGGGTGATCGTGCACGACGCCGCCGCGATCGCGTCTGCCGGGTCGCCGCTGCTGGCGCTGGCCCAGCGCCTGCCCAGCGTGGTCCAGTTCCGCGAGGTCAGCGATCCGGTCGACCGCGCGCTGGCCTCGGCCTGCCTGCTCAACGATGCGGGCGACTTCTACTTTCGTCTGATCGGCCATCGCCTCGACGGCGAGGCCGGCATCGCGCTGCCAGCACGTTCGCAGCCGTTCGAGCAGCAATTGCAGCGTGTCTGGGACCGTTCGCGCGTCTGCAGCGAACTGCGTGCGCTCGGCATCTGAGTCGGCACAGCCGACCGAACCTGTCTGGAACCGGCATCGGCGGACGCGGGATACCTGTGGTGGTGCCCCTTCGTGTCCGGTTGGGGGTACAATTTGGCTGTTTGAACGCGCCCGCGCAGGGCTATTCATCTTCCTGCCGGGTCCTTCTGAAGCCATACCCCACAAAGCGAATCAACACCCTCCATCGTGGACAATCAACTGAAGCAGTTTGCGCAATCTTCGCAACTCGCCGGCGGCAACGCCTCCTATGTCGAGGACCTGTACGAGCAGTACCTGGTCTCCCCGGATAGTGTCGATCCCAAATGGAAAACCTACTTCGACGGCTTCAAGGGCCGCGAAGCAGGTGACATTCCGCACTCGGCCGTCATCTCCCACATTGCGGACGCGGCCAAGGATGCGCTGAAGGCCGGTACCGGTAACGGTGCAGGCGACGAGCGCGAGCGCAATGTCGGTCGTCTGATCACCGCCTACCGTTCGCGCGGCCACCTGGACGCCCGCCTCGATCCGCTGGGCCTGGCCGCACCGGTCAATACCCCGGATCTGGGCCTGCCGTTCCACAGCCTGTCCGATGCCGACCTCAACAGCGAGTTCAGCACCGGCGGCGTCGGCGGCCAGCCGCGCATGAAGCTGCGCGACCTGCTGGCACGCCTGAAGGCGACCTACACCGGCTCGATCGGTGCGGAGTTCATGCACATCTCCGAGGTCGAGCAGCGCCAGTGGATCTACAAGAAGCTGGAAGCGGCCGGTGGCAACTACCAGCTGGACGCTGACACCCAGCGCCGCACCCTGGAGCGCCTGACTGCGGCCGAAGGCCTGGAGCGCTACCTGCACACCAAGTACGTCGGCCAGAAGCGGTTCTCGCTGGAAGGCGGCGATTCGCTGATCCCGATGATGGACACCATCATCCGCAACGCCGGCAAGGATGGCGTCAAGGATGTGGTGATCGGCATGGCCCACCGTGGCCGCCTGAACGTGCTGGTCAACACCCTGGGCAAGAACCCGCGCAAGCTGTTCGACGAGTTCGAAGGCAAGTTCGAGCACGACGAGCACGCCTCGGCCGGTGACGTGAAGTACCACATGGGCTTCTCCGCCGACGTCGCCACCGATGGCGGCCCGGTGCACCTGGCGCTGGCGTTCAACCCGTCGCACCTGGAAATCGCCGACCCGGTCGTGGCCGGTTCCGTGCGCTCGCGCCAGGAGCGCCGCAAGGACACCGCGCGCAAGCAGGTCATGCCGATCCTGATCCACGGCGACGCGGCCTTCTCCGGCCAGGGCGTGGTCATGGAACTGTTCCAGATGTCGCAGGCCCGCGGCTTCGCCGTCGGCGGCACCGTGCACATCGTGGTCAACAACCAGGTCGGCTTCACCACCTCCAACCCGCTGGATACGCGTTCCACGCGCTATGCCACCGACGTGGCGAAGATGATTGCCGCGCCGGTGCTGCACGTGAACGGCGATGACCCGGAAGCAGTGGTGTTCGCCGCACAGCTGGCCTTCGAGTTCCGCCAGACGTTCGCCAAGGACGTGGTCATCGACCTGATGTGCTACCGCCGCTGGGGCCACAACGAGGCCGACGAACCGGCGATCACCCAGCCGCTGATGTACCAGGTGATCCGCAAGCACCCGACCACCCGCGAGATGTACGCCGAGCAGCTGGAAAAGGCGGGCGTGATCGCCGCCGGCGCCGGCAAGGCGATGGTCGATGCCTACCGCGAGAAGCTGGACGCCGGTGAAGTGACCACCGAGCTGGCCAAGGTCGAGAAGACCCCGCCGAGCAGCCCGCTGTTCGTCGATTGGCCGAAGCTGCTGGAAGGCAAGCTGTCCGACCCGGTCTCGACCAAGGTCGAGAAGAACAAGCTGGTCGAGCTGGCCAAGCTGATCAACACCATTCCCGATGAAGTGCAGCTGCACTCGCGCGTGGCCAAGGTCTATGACGACCGCCGCAAGATGGCCGCCGGCGAGATCCCGGGCGACTGGGGCTTTGCCGAGAACCTGGCCTACGCCACCCTGCTCGACGAAGGCCATGCACTGCGCCTGGTCGGCCAGGACGTGGGCCGCGGTACGTTCACGCATCGCCACGCGATCCTGCACGACCAGAAGACCGACAACTACTACATGCCGCTGCGGCAGCTGGTGGATTCGCCGGAGAAGGCCACCGTCATCGATTCGCTGCTGAGCGAAGAAGCGGTGATGGCCTACGAGTACGGCTTCTCCACCACCGATCCGAACACGCTGTGCATCTGGGAAGGCCAGTTCGGCGACTTCGCCAACGGTGCCCAGGTGGTGATCGACCAGTTCATCGCCGCCGGTGAAGCCAAGTGGGGCCGCATTTCCGGCCTGACCCTGCTGCTGCCGCATGGCTATGAAGGGCAAGGCCCGGAACACAGCTCGGCGCGCCTGGAGCGCTTCCTGCAGCTGTGCGCGCTGGAGAACATGCTGGTGGTCGTGCCGTCGACCCCGGCCCAGGCCTTCCACATGCTGCGTCGCCAGCTGCACATGACCACCCGCAAGCCGCTGGTGGTGATGTCGCCGAAGTCGCTGCTGCGCCACAAGCTGGCCGTGTCGACCCTGGACGAGCTGGCCAACGGCGAGTTCCAGCACCTGATCGGCGACGCCAACGCAGACGCCAAGAAGGTCAAGCGCGTGGTGCTGTGCTCGGGCAAGGTCTATTACGACCTGCTGGAGGACCAGATCAAGCGTGGCCAGGACGACGTGGCGATCATCCGCGTGGAGCAGCTGTATCCGTTCCCGCGTGCGCTGCTGGCGGCCGAACTGAAGAAGTACGGCAAGGCCACCGACGTGGTGTGGACGCAGGAAGAACCGCAGAACCAGGGCGCGTGGTACCAGATCCGCCACCATCTGCAGTTCTGCCTGGCCGATGGCCAGAACCTGCACTACGCCGGTCGCGCACGTTCGGCCTCGCCGGCTGCCGGTCACATGGCTGACCACGTCCGCGAGCAGCAGCAGCTGATCGCCGACGCACTGGTCAACCCGTTCAACGACACGTTCGCTGAATAATCCTCCCCCTATTTAGAAGACAAACCAGGAAGCTCCCGCAATGGCCACCGAAGTCAAAGCCCCGGTACTGCCCGAATCCGTCGCCGACGGCACCATCGCCACCTGGCACAAGAAGGTGGGCGACGCCGTCAAGCGCGACGAAAACCTGCTTGACCTGGAAACCGACAAGGTCGTCCTGGAAGTGCCGTCGCCGGTCGACGGCGTGCTGAAGGAAATCAAGTTCGCCGAAGGCTCGACCGTGACCTCCAGCCAGGTCGTGGCGATCATCGAGGAAGGCGCCGTTGCAGCTGCTCCGGCACCGACCGCCGAGGCCGCTCCGGCCGCTGCTCCGGCCGCCGCCGCTCCGGCTCCGGCCGCTGCCGCTGCGCCGGCCCCGGCCGCCAAGTCGGCCGCCGATGCGCTGCCGCCGGGCGCCCGCTTCACCGCCATCACTGAAGGCGTGAACCCGGCCGATGTCGACGGCACCGGCCGTCGCGGCGCGGTCACCAAGGAAGACATCGTCAACTTCGCCCGCAACGGCGGCGCCGGCAAGGCCGGTGGCGCACGCCCGGAAGAGCGCGTGCCGATGACCCGCATCCGCAAGCGCATCGCCGAGCGCCTGATGGAGTCGAAGAACTCCACCGCGATGCTGACCACCTTCAACGAAGTCGACCTGTCCAAGGTGTCGGCGGCGCGCAAGGAACTGCAGGACGAGTTCGTCAAGGCACACGGCATCAAGCTGGGCTTCATGAGCTTCTTCGTGAAGGCCGCCGCCAACGCGCTGCAGCGCTTCCCGCTGGTCAACGCCTCGATCGACGGCGACGACATCATCTATCACGGCTACTCGGACATCTCGATCGCCGTCTCGACCGAGAAGGGCCTGGTCACGCCGGTGCTGCGCAACGTCGAGCGCATGTCGTTCGCCGACATCGAGAAGACCATCGCCGACTACGCCAAGAAGGCCCGTGACGGCAAGCTGGGCCTGGAAGAACTGCAGGGCGGCACCTTCACCGTGACCAACGGCGGCACCTTCGGTTCGCTGCTGTCGACCCCGATCATCAACCCGCCGCAGAGCGCCATCCTGGGCATGCACGCCATCAAGGAGCGTCCGATCGCCCAGAACGGCCAGGTCGTGATCGCGCCGATGATGTACCTGGCGCTGTCCTACGACCACCGCATCATCGACGGCAAGGACTCGGTGCAGTTCCTGGTGGACATCAAGAACCAGCTGGAAAACCCGGGCCGCATGCTGTTCGGCCTGTAAGACACCTCCCGCCCCTCCGCGCCTGCGCGGAGGGGTTCTGGTAATGCATCAAGGAATAATTCAATGGCTGAACAATTCGACGTCGTCGTCATCGGTGCCGGCCCGGCCGGTTACCACGCTGCCATCCGCGCGGCCCAGCTGGGCCTGAAGACCGCCTGCATCGATGCAGCGCTGGGCAAGGACGGCAAGCCGGCCCTCGGCGGCACCTGCCTGCGCGTGGGCTGCATCCCGTCCAAGGCGCTGCTGGATTCCTCGCGCCAGTTCTGGAACATGGGCCACATCTTTGGCGACCACGGCATCAGCTTCAAGGATGCCAAGATCGACGTCGAGGCGATGGTTGGCCGCAAGGACAAGATCGTCAAGCAGTTCACCGGCGGCATCGGCATGCTGTTCAAGGCCAACAAGGTCGCCGCCTACTACGGCTTCGGTGAACTGCAGCCGGGCAACGTGGTCAAGGTCACCCAGCATGACGGTTCCATCGTCGAGCTGAAGGGCACCAACGTCATCATCGCGGCCGGTTCGGATTCGATCGAACTGCCGTTCGCCAAGTTCGACGGCGAGACCATCGTCGACAACGTTGGCGGCCTGGACTTCACCGAAGTGCCGAACCGCCTGGCCGTGATCGGCGCCGGCGTGATCGGCCTGGAACTGGGCAGCGTGTGGAAGCGCCTGGGCGCTGAAGTCACCATCCTGGAAGCCATGCCGGAGTTCCTGGCGGCTGCCGATGCCGAAGTGGCCAAGGCGGCTGCCAAGGAATTCAAGAAGCAGGGCCTGGACATCAAGCTCAATGCCAAGGTCTCCAAGACCGAGATCACCGGCAAGGGCAAGAAGAAGGAAGTCATCGTCACCTACACCGACGCGGAAGGCGAAAAGACCCTGACCGTGGACAAGCTGCTGGTGGCCGTTGGCCGTCGCGCCGCCACCAAGGGCCTGCTGGCCGAAGGCACCGGCGTCAAGATCAACGAGCGCGGCCAGATCGAAGTCGATGCGCACTGCCACACCGGCGTCAACGGTGTGTGGGCAGTCGGCGACTGCGTGCGCGGCCCGATGCTGGCGCACAAGGGCTTCGAGGAAGGCATCGCGGTGGCTGAGCTGATCGCCGGCCTGCCGGGCCACGTCAACTTCGACACCATCCCGTGGGTCATCTACACCGAACCGGAACTGGCCTGGGTCGGCAAGACCGAAGCGCAGCTGAAGGCCGAAGGCATTCCGTACAAGGCCGGCAGCTTCCCGTTCGCCGCCAACGGCCGTGCCGTGGCGATGATCGAGCCGGCAGGCTTCGTGAAGATCCTGGCCCATGCCGAAACCGATCGCATCCTCGGCATGCACCTGGTCGGCGCCAACGTCTCCGAGCTGGTGCACGAAGGCGTGCTGACCATGGAGTTCAGCGGTTCGGCCGATGACCTGGCCCGCATCTGCCACGCCCACCCGTCGCTGTCGGAAGTGGTCCACGACGCGGCGATGGCGGTCAGCAAGCGCGCCATCCACAAGGCGAACTGATCGGCATCATGGTAGGTGCCGACCGTTGGTCGGCACTCACCTGCAGACGAAAAACCCCGCCCCGGCGGGGTTTTTTGTTGCCCGTTTCCCTGTAGCGCCGAGCCCACGCTCGGCTGCCCTGCAAAGGCCGCCGAGCATGGGCTCGGCGCTATACCTTTCCAGCCGGCTTCTTCGGTGGATCCTCACAGACCCTGTGCTGTACCACCGTATCGCCGGCCTTCCATTGCTTGACCACCCGGCAGCGCGCCTCGGCTTTCGGCGCAGGGACCGCCGCTGCATTGGCTTCGTCAGCCGCAGCGCTCTGCTCGCGCTCCAGCCACGCCGACGGGGGTACCGGGGGTGCGGCCAGCACCGGGCCTGGCAACAGGACCAGACCGGCCAGCAGCACCCTCCTCATGCGGGAACCGCCCGGCCGCCAAGCAACCGCACCGGCAGCATGAACAGCGCGCGCAGGAAGGCGAACAACGCCGAGAAGGTGATGCCGACCAGGCGGAACGGCAGGCTCAGCAGCCACACGAGCGGCCAGGCGATCAGGGCGAGGATCGCCAGCGGCCAGCACAGCACGAACAGCAGGCACCACACACCGAGCGCGAACAGGGTCTTCATCACGGTCTCCTTGGGGCGGCACCCTGCCGCCTGCGGACACCTTGGCGCCCTGCCCTCGCCGCCGGCAAACGGTTTGCGACGAAACCCGGGCTGGGGGCGATGAAATCCGGTGCAGGGCCGTCGTTGTAGAGCCGAGCCCGCGCTCGGCTGCTCTTCGTTGCGATCACAGAAAACCCGCGCTGCGCGCGACAGCCGAGCGTGGGCTCGGCTCTACAGGAGCTGCACCGCGCCCGGGCGGCCATGGGTCACCTGGAATCGCGCCGCGGTACGCACTGCGGCATCCGGGCGCAGCACGCTGTCGGCGAAGCGGAGCTCGGCGTCCACGGTCTGCCGGTTCAGCTGCAGCTCCCACCAGCCGCGGCGGTCGCCGTCGAAATAGCGGATATGCGGGTTCTGCGGAATCGATGGCCCGTAGTACGGCCCGTACGGCGTGTCGTCGCCGCCACTGCTGATCGCCGGGGCGATGAATTCGGTGGCCACGACCGGCGCGCTGGCCGCGTCGAAATCCAGCTTCAGGTCGTTGACGAAGGTGGAATGCCAGTCGCCGCCCAGCACGATGGCATTGCCCTGCCCGCCCGCCTGCATCGCCTGCAGCAGACGCCTGCGTGCGGTGGGATAGCCATCCCAGGCGTCGTTCCAGAAGCGCTCGCGTGGCGTGCCGCCGTCCAGCCGCAGCTGCGACATCAGCAGCTGCTGCACCACGACGTTCCAGCGCGTGCCCTGCGCGGCGGCCATCGACTGCGTGAACCACGCTTCCTGCCCCGTGCCGAGCATGCTCATGCGCGGATCCAGCGCCGCTTCGCAGCGCGGTGACTCGCCCACACCGCAGGGATTGGCCGGGCGGAACTGGCGGCAGTCGAGCAGGGTCAGCTGTGCCAGATCGCCGTAACGCAGGCGCCGGTGCACGCGCAGGCCGCCATTGCCCGCAGGCGTGCTGCGCATCGGCAGGTGTTCGTAGAACGCGCGGTAGGCCACCGCGCGGCGAACGATGAAGTCCTCGATCGACACGCCGGGCTTCTCCGGATGGATGCCCGAGTAGTCGTTCTGCACCTCGTGATCGTCCCAGATCACCGCGAAGGCGTGTGCGGCATGGGCCGCCTGCAGATCCGGGTCGAGCTTGTACAGCGCGTACTGGTCACGGTAGCGCTCCAGGCTCACCGTCTCGCCACTGAAACGCGCCGCGTCCAGCATGGTGCCACGCACGTTCTGCAGCGGGCTGTATTCATACAGGTAGTCGCCGGCATGCAGCACGAGGTCGACATCGCTCCGTGCGATATCGCGCAGCACCGGATAGTAGCCACTGTTCCAGGCCTGGCAGGTGCACAGGGCCAGCCGCAGCTGCTGCAGCTGCGTGTCCGGTAGCGACGCGGTGCGGAAGTGGCCGACCGCGCTTTCCTCATCGCCATCGCAGGCGAAGCGGTAGTAGTAGTCGCGGCCCGGGCGCAGGCCATTGACCTCCACGTGCACCGAATGGGCCAGCTCCGGCACCGCGGCTGCAGTACCCCGCTGTACCAGCCGGCGCATGCCGGCGTCTTCGGCCACGAACCAGCGCACCGGCACCGCCCGCGACGGCATGCCGCCGCCGTTGAGCGGGTCCGGCGCCAGCCGCGTCCACAACACGGCCCCCTGTGGATCCGGATCACCGGCGGCGACACCAAGGGTGAACGGATCACGCCCCAGCCGCGGCCGTGGGCCGGCCGTGGCCAGCCCCGGCATCGCCGCCAGCGCGATCGCCGCCCCCGTGCCCTGCCACGCCATGCGCAGCAGGCGACGACGGCGTTCCGGATCCACAGGCCCGCGCATCAGAAGCGCACGGTGGCGGTGGCCATCACCTGGCGCGGCGCGCCGACCTGCATGGTCGCCAGGCTGCGGGTCGGGTCGGCGGCGTAGGTGCCGTTGGTGTTGATCGAGGACAGGTAGCGCTTGTCGGTCAGGTTGGTCAGGTTCAGCGACATGGTCAGGTTCTGCGCCGGGCCCAGCGCGCCGAAGTCATAGGCCACGGAGGCATTGACCAGCCAGTAGCTCGGCACCGACGCGTCGTTGGTATAGGTCACGTAGCGCTTGCCGACGTGGTTGGCCGACAGGCGCATGTCCCAGGGGCCCGGGGTCCAGGCCAGGGTGCTGGCGAACATCCATTCGGGGGTGTCGACGGTCTTCTTGCCGCGGGTCGGCACCACGCCATTGTTCACGTAGTCGTTGTCGTAGGTGCTGTCATTCCAGGACAGCGCGTTGGACCAGGCCAGGTCCTGCATCGGCTTCAGCTGCAGTGTCGCCTCGGCGCCGCGGCTGGTCACCGAACCGACGTTGGAGAACAGCGCCGGGCAGCCGAGGATGCCCACGCACTGGGCGATCGCCAGCAGGCGGTTGTCGAACTTGACGTCGTACACCGCAACCGAGGCTTCATAGCCCTTCCCGTAGCCGCGCCAGCCCAGTTCCAGGGTGCGTGACTGTTCCGGCTTCAGGTCCTGCGCGCTGGCATCGAACGCCGCCTGCGGCACGTTGAACGGGCTGCCCACGCCCAACGCGTAGGCGGCGATGTTCCTGGCGAACGAACCGAAGATCTCGTTGCCTTCGTTGAGCTTGAAGTTGAATCCCGCCTGAGGCAGCAGGCCCTTCTTCGAAGTCAGGCTGCTGTTGTTGGCATAGCTGCCCAGTGGCGTGCGCACGCGGGTGCGGGTGTGCGGCGACTTCGCACCGATGTCGATGGTCAGCCGGTCATCGAACAGGCGGAAGCGGTCCTGCACGTAGAACTGGCGGGTAATGGTGGTGTAGCGCTGGTGCCACACGCGCTGGTCCGGGTTGCGCAGGAAGAAGTCGTCGGTGACCGGGCCGTCGATGTAGTAGAAGTTGCGCTGCACGCTGTGGCCGTTGTCCTCGTACCAGAGACCGGCTTCCAGGTCGTGGCCACCGACGTTCCAGGTGAACGCCGAGGTCACGCCGGTACGGTCGATCGCGTACTCGGTGGTGCGGATCGAGATCGGAATCTCGCGACCGGTGCCCGGGTTGGACGGATTGGACGGGCTGAACCAGTGGCCCTGGCCACGGTTGCTGTGGTTGTAGACGTTGACCTTCAGCCGCATCGACTCGTTCAGGCCGAAATCGCCGGCGATGCTGGACAGGTCATCGTTGCGCAGGCCGTGGCCGGAGTAGTACGCATCCCAGGGGCTGTTGACGCCGCCCGTGAACCTGCCGCGCGCGGCGGCGACGGCACGATCCCAGTCCGGCGCGTAGTTGTCCCAGTCCCAGCCAAGGCGATCGATCATCTCCAGCGACAGGTCCTGGTAGTCCGCCTCGACGCGGCGCGAGGCGTTGAACAGCGCGGTGATCCTGCTGTCCGTTCCGAAATTGTAGGTGGCCTTGCCGTTGAACTGTTTCAGCTCCTGCGAGCCCTTGCCCTTCCACTTGTCGCCTTCGGAGTACACGCCGGACAGGTAGGCCGCAAAGCCCTGGTGCTCACCGGTCTCCAGGCGCGCATAGCTGCGCCGCGCGCTGTCGCTGCCGAAGCCCTGCGCCAGCACCACGCCGTACTCGGTGGACGGATCGATCGAATAGAACTGGAACACGCCACCGAGGTTGCTGGTGGACGGCGTACCCAGCGCGCCGATGCCGGTGGACACTTCGGCTCCGCCCAGGTTCTCGCTGATCACGGCACGGCTGATGTGCAGGCCGTTGCTGTTGCCATAGGCCATGTTGCCCAGCGGGATGCCATCGAGCGTGTAGCCCAGGCGGCTCTGGTTGAAGCCACGCAGGCTGATGGTGGTGGACCATTCGTAGGCGCCGGTGGCATCGGCCGACTCGAAGTGAACGCCCGGCTTGCTGGCCAGCAGCTTCAGTGGGTTCGCACCGGGCGGCAGGATCTTCATGTCCTCGGCGGTCACGCGCTGCACCTGGCGGGCTTCACCGCGGCCGATCACCGAGATCGAATCGAGGGTGGTCGCCGACGGTGCGTCGGGGGCGGGGGCGGGTTCAGCGGCAGCGAGCGACGGCAGCGAAGCACAGACCAGCAGGGCCAGCAGATTGCGGCGAAGCGGAGCGTGGGACGACATGGAGGCGGATTCCTTGGGCACGCTGGACGCCGAAGGGCGGCGTCGAAGGGCAGCAGCGGCGGAATCGTAGAAGCGGCGCGTTACATGTCATTTACACGCCACATGCGGAATCCTTGCGTTCCGAATGGTTTACCGTCCGGAAGGCGATTGCCGGCCAGCGGCCGGCATGGCCGTTATTCGAACGAGCCGACCGAATCGTGGGCCAGGTTGTCGAAGCGGGTGTACTCGCCGAAGAACTTCAGCTTGCACGAGCCGGTCGGGCCACCACGGTGCTTGCCGATGATGATCTCGGCCAGGCCCTTGTCCGGCGAGTTTTCCTTGTTGTAGTAGTCGTCGCGGTAGATGAACACGATCATGTCCGCGTCCTGCTCGATTGCGCCCGACTCGCGAAGGTCGGCCATCACCGGGCGCTTGTCGGTACGCGTTTCCAGCGAGCGGTTGAGCTGTGACAGCGCGATCACCGGCACATTCAATTCCTTGGCCAGGCCCTTCAACGAACGCGAGATCTCCGAGATTTCGGTCGCGCGGTTTTCGCTGTTGCCGGGCACGCTCATCAGCTGCAGGTAGTCGATCACGATCAGGCCGAGGTCATGCTCGCGCTTGAGGCGGCGGCACTTGGAGCGCAGCACTTCCGGCGACACGCCCGGCGTATCGTCGATGAAGATCTTGGTTTCCTTCAGCATCTTGATCGCGCTGGTGACGCGGCTCCAGTCCTCGTCTTCCAGCTGGCCGGTACGCAGGCGCTGCGCGTTGATGCGGCCATTGGAGGAAATCAGGCGCATCGCCAGCTGCGATGCCGACATTTCCATCGAGAACACCGCCACGCCCTTCTTTGACTTGATCGCCGCGTACTCGGCGATGTTCAGCGCGAAGGTGGTCTTGCCCATGGCCGGGCGCGCCGCGAGGATGATCAGATCGGTCGGCTGCAGGCCGGCGGTCATCGCATCGAAATCGGTGTACCCGGTCGGCAGGCCGGTGATGTTGCCGCCGTTCTCGAAGCGGTTGCGCAGCTCCTCGAATGCATCCTTCAGCGCACCGGGCATGGCCACGAAATCGGTGCGACCACGTGCGCCCTGTTCGGCAATGGCGAACACGCTCTTTTCCGCCGAGGCCAGCAGCTCGCTGCTGTCGCGGCCTTCGGGCTGGAAACCGTCGTTGACGATGTCGGTGCCCACCTGGATCAGCTGGCGCAACACTGCCTTGTCACGCACGATCTCGGCGTAGGCCACGATGTTGGCAGCCGACGGCGTGGTACTGGCCAGTTCGATCAGGTAGGCGCCGTCGCCCACCAGTTCCATCTTGCCCTGCGACTCGAACCACTCGCCCAGGGTCACCGCATCGAACGGACGCTCGCGCTCGGAGAGCTCGCGGATCGCCCGATAGATCATCTGGTGGTCGCGACGGTAGAAGTCGCCTTCGGTCAGCTGGTCATTGACCCGGTCATACGCTTCGGGCGCCAGCATCAGCCCCCCCAGCACCGCCTGCTCGGCTTCCACCGAATGCGGCGGTACCCGCAACTGGTCGATGCGCGACTCGTCGCGATCGCGATCGAAGCCATCACCGCGCTCTCTGCGGTTGGAACGGAAGCCGGGACGAGCGGACATGCTGCGGTGTTTCCTGCAAAAGTGGGCCAGACGAGTGTAGGCATGCGCCGACCCCGGCGACCATGGACAAGCCTGTGGATAAGCCGTGGAGAAACGGGGGATATCCGCCGGCGCCTGGCCAGACTGGCGTGGGGGCGTCGCACTGCCTGCGACAGGCGCCATTGCGGCACCCGAGCGGAGCATTATCGCAGATCAGGCGCCACGGGTCGGAGCCCGTCGCTGCGCGTCAGGATCCGACCCCGGGGCGTGGTTGGGGTCGGATCCCTCTGCGACGCAGGGAACTCCGACCCCGCAGGCGTCAATCGCCCTTGACGTGCACCGCGATCAGCGCCAGGAACCGGTCCACGTAGCCCTGCAGGAACTTCTGCGTGCCCTCGTTGTGGATCGTGCCGTCGGCATCGATCAGGCCCTCCTTGAAGTGGATGAACGCCTCGGGCTGCCCAAGCACATGCATGTCCAGGAAGGCCAGGGTGTTGCGCAGGTGCTGCTGGGCCACGGCGGTACCGATCTGCCCGATGGAGGCGCCGATCACCGCCGCCGGCTTGCCGGCAAACGCACTGTCACCGTAGGGACGCGAGCCGATATCGATGGCGTTCTTGAGCACGCCCGGCACCGACCGGTTGTATTCGGGGGTGACGAACAGCACCGCGTCGGCGGCGCGCACCTGGTCCTTCAGCCGGGTACCCTGCGCCGGGTACTGCGCGTCGAAGTCCTGGTCATACAACGGCAGGTCGCCGATCTGCACGTACTGGAAGCGTGCGCGATCACCGGCGATCTTCTCCAGCGCATGGGCCAGCTTGCGGTTGCACGAGTCCTTGCGCAGGCTGCCGACGAACACGGCGATGGTGGGGACGGACATCGGGACATACTCCTCATGGTGCGGGAGGCCCAGCCTAGTCGCCGGGCCCGTGCAGGCCGGTGAAGATCAGCCGCCCACAATGCCTGCGCGCACCTGCCGCCAATGCGCCTGCCAGGCCTGGAACATCAGCACGTTCCACAGATGGGTATGCCACTTGCGCTGCCCTCCCAGGAACTGCTGCCACAGCGGCTGCACCGCCGCCGCCGACAGCACGCCCTCACGCTCCAGCCGCGCCGGCTGCAGCAGGTCCTCGGCCCAGGGCCGCAGGTCGCCTTTCAGCCAGTCACTGACCGGCGCGCCGAAACCGCGCTTGGGACGGTGCACCATCGAATGCGGCACGTAACGGCCCAGCACGCGCTTGAGCAGCACCTTGCTGGTGGTCTCGCTGCGCTTGAAGCCCAACGGCAGCGACCAGGCGAACTCGGCCACCCGCCAGTCCAGCAGCGGTGCGCGCGCCTCCAGGCTGACCGCCATCGAGGTGCGGTCGACCTTGCACAACAGATCGTCCGGCAGGTAGGTCACGAAATCGGCCAGCATCATCGCGTCGGCCGGCGTACCCGCGCCGTGCAGCGGATCGGCCAGGTCGTAGAAGCTGCCGGCGGCCCGCGCGCCGGTCACCGCCGCGGCCGGGTCGCGCCAGCGCGAGATGCGGTTGCGGTAGACGTCGCCGATGCCACGCGCACCGGTCTCGGCCAGCAGCGCGGCCAGGCCGCCGGTGCGCGAGGCTTCGCCCTGCTGCTGCGCACGCGCGCCCATCCAGCGCCGCAGCGGCCCCGGCACGCGGCCGAGCATCTGCCAGTTGCGCAGCGCGCGTACATACCGGGTATAGCCGAAGAACAGCTCATCGCCACCGTCACCAGACAGCGCCACGGTCACGCCCTGCCGCGCCAGCCGGGCGACCAGCGCGGTCGGCACCTGCGACGCGTCGGCAAAAGGCTCATCGAACATCGCCGGCAACTGCGGCACCACCGCCAGCGCGTCGGCGCCGCTGACGTACAACTCGGTATGGTCACAGCCCAGGTGGGCCGCCAGCTCCCGGGCCAGCGGCGCCTCGTCATGTCCCGAATCGGTGAAGCCGATGCTGAAGCTGTGCACCGGCTGCCCGCTCTGGGCCTGCATCAGCGACGCCACCAGTGAGGAATCGGTGCCACCAGACAGGAATACGCCGACCGGCACGTCGGCCACCATGCGTAGCGCCACCGCGTCGCGCAGCAGCGTGTCCAGCTGTTCCTCGGCGTCCTCGATGCGGCCCTGGAAGGGTGCGGCCAGCGCCGCCTGCATGCGCGCGCGCGCATCCCAGTACGGCCGCTGTGCCTGTTCCGGACGATGCGCGGATGCGCCGGCAGCGACGGCCGCCGCGTCCAGGCGCAACACCCGGCCCGGCATCAGCTTGTAGCAGCGCTGGTGGATGCTGTGCGGCGCCGGGATGTAATCCAGCCGCAGCAGCAAGGTGAGCGCATCGCGGTCGATGTCGTTGTCGAACGCCGGGTGCTGCCAGAGCGCCTTCAGTTCCGAACCGAACACCAGCGTGTCGCCGGCCCAGCCGTAGTACAGCGGCTTCTTGCCGACGCGATCGCGGGCCAGCCACAGGCAACGCTCCTGGCGGTCCCACAGCGCGATGGCGAACATGCCGTTGCAGCGCTGCAGGGTGTCTTCCACGCCCCATTGCAGGATCGCCGCCAGCAGTACTTCGGTGTCGGAATGGCCGCGGAAGGCATGCCCCAGCGGCTCCAGTTCCTCGCGCAGGGCGGCGAAGTTGTAGACCTCGCCGTTGTAGGCCATCACGTAGCGGCCGTCGGCCGAGGCCATCGGCTGGTGGCCCAGCGGGGACAGGTCGAGGATGCTCAGGCGGCGATGCGCCAGCGCGATGCCCGCCTCGGCATCGACCCAGCTGCCGCCGTCATCGGGCCCGCGGTGGTGCAGCGCCAGGCCCATGGCCAGGGCCTGCGCCTGCAGCGCCTCGGCCGACGCCACCGGCGCCGGCAACAACATTCCCGCCAATCCACACATGCATCAGGGTTCCTGCGCCAGGTCGAGGGCGGCGCCAATCACCGCATTGTCGCTTGGAAGCCCGAACATTGCTGCCCCCGCCAGTGGCGTGTAGGTGTCGGCACCGCAGACCCGGCGCAACGGCAGATGGCCGAACCCGGCCTCGACCAGCGCGGTGACCACGCCCTCGCCCACCCCGCCGCTGTGGCGGCCTTCATCCAGCACCAGCACCCGCCGTGCGCTGGCGGCCTGGGCAGCGATGAAACCGGCGTCCAGCGGTACCAGCCAGCGCAGGTCGACCACCCGCACCTGCCAGCCCAGCTGCTGCTCGATCGCCCGCGATGCGCGCAATGCCATCGGCACGCCGTTGCCATAGGTATAGATCACCAGATCGCCGGCCTCCGGCGCATAGACCCGGCCCTCCCCCGGCACCAGCGACTGGCCCTGTGCGGGGAAGTCGAACAGCCACTGGCCATCGCCGGCTTCGTGCAGGTCCTTGCTCATGTACAACGCGATCGGCTCCAGGAACACCGCCACGCGCCCATCCACCCGCGCCAGTGCGGCCAGCGTGCGCAGCATCATCACCGCATCGTCGCCACGCGACGGGCAGCCCACCACCAGCCCCGGGATGTCGCGCAACGCGGTGATCGAGTTGTCGTTGTGGAAGTGGCCACCGAAGCCCTTCTGGTACCCCAGCCCGGCCACCCGCACCAGCATCGGGTTGCGGTACTGGTCGTTGGAGAAGAACTGCAGCGAACACGCTTCGCCGCGCACCTGGTCGATGGCGTTGTGCAGATAGGCCAGGTACTGGATCTCCGGAATCGGCAGCATGCCCAGGTTGGCCAGGCCCTGAGCCATGCCCAGGATCATGGTCTCGTCCAGCAGGGTGTTGAACACCCGGCGTGGGCCGAAGCGGCGCAGCAGATCCTTGGTGACGGTGTAGACACCGCCCTTCTGTGCGACGTCCTCACCGAACAGCAGGCTCTGCGGATACTTCGCCAGCAGTTCCTGCAGGGCATGGTTGATCTGGATCGCGAGGTGGCGTGGCGCCTGCCGTTCGGGCAACGCCTCCGCACCGCCATACAGCGCTTCACGCGTTCCGGCGGGCACCTCGCGCCGTGCTTCGGCCTGCACCGCAGCCGGCGTATAGGGCGCAAGCGGCTCCATCACTTCCCGCAGCGACTGCAGCTTCGGCCGTCCTTCGGCATCGGCGGCGGCGGCCATGCAGCGCGCGCGCATCGTCTCGTAGGCCACCTCGATGGCGGCCGCATCCATCCAGCCCGATTCCATCGCGATCTGTGCCGAGCGCAGCAGCGGATCCTGCGCCTCGGCCGCGCACAGCTCCGGCAACGCGCGCCATTCCACCTCGAAGTCGGTGCCGGCGTGCCCCATCAGGCGCGTGGTGCGCAGATGCAGGAAGGTCGGCCGCCGCGTACGCCGGCAGTGCTCCACCGCCGCCTGCACCTGCGCATGGCCGGTGGCCAGGTCGAGGCCATCGGCGTAGAAATAGTCCAGCCCGGGCTGACCGCTGAAGCGTTCGGCGATCCAGCCTTCAGGCGTTTTCACCGAGATGCCCAGGCCATTGTCCTCGCAGACGAACAGGACCGGTGCCGGCAGCTTCTGGTAGGCCGACCACATCGCGGTGTTGAACGCGGTCTGCGCGGTGGCATGGTTGGCCGAGGCGTCGCCGAACGAGCACAGTACGATGCTGTCGGCCGGAATCGGCAGTTCGTGGCCCAGCCGCTTGCCGCTTTCGAGGGCCAGCGCGGTGCCCAGCGCTTTCGGCAGATGCGAGGCGATGGTCGAGGTCTGCGGCAGCACCCACAACGGTTTGCTGCCCCACACCTTGTGCCGCCCCCCGCTGGCCGGGTCATCGGCGCTGGCAGCAAAGGACAGCGCGGCATCGCGCAGCGGGTCGATCCCCGGCACCTGGCGTGAGCGCTCGGCCATGAAGGCACCGGAGCGATAGTGCAGGAATGCTGGATCCGTATGCCGGCAGGCCCGCGCCAGCAGCGCATTGCCTTCGTGGCCGGATGAACCGATGGTGTAGAAGACCTTGTTCTGCACGCGCAGCACGCGCGCCATCAGGTCCAGCTGGCGGCTGGCCAGCTGCGAATCGAACAGCTCGCCAAACGCGGCGGCGGTAAGCGTGCTGCCCGGCAGGATCGGCGCATCCGGCGCCGGGCGCGGGCGCGGGGTACCGCGCCAGCCACGCACCGCGTCGAGGAAATTGGCGTCGCACACGTCGGCGCGGTTGAGCACGCGCATGCGTGCGGGAATCGGATCTGGAACCACAGCGAACATCGAACACCCTCCGTGTCGTTGTTGCATTCCGCCCGGGGTTGGCCAGGCGCTACCCTGTGGGGATCACCTTGGTGAGAGTCATGCGGCCTCGAAGCGGGCGCGCACCTCGGCGGTCACCGCCGGCATCGGCAGGAAGCGCGGCTGCCCGCGCACGCGCTGCAACCAGGCGCGAACTTCCGGGAACGGCTGCAGGCTGATTCCACCCTCGCCTGCGACGTCGGTGTAGGCGAACAGCGCGATGTCGGCGATGCCGTACCCACTGCCGGTGAACCATTGCGCATCACGCAGGTGCTGCTCCATCACCGCCAGTGCAGCGGCGGCGCGCTCGTGCAGGCGTGGCAGTTCGGCGCGGCGCGGCGACCCAGGCGGGGTCCAGCCGCGGATGAAGCGCGCGACCGCTACGCACGGCTCGTGCGTGTACTGCTCGAAGAACATCCAGCTCAGTGCCTGCGCGCGCTCCCAGCCATCGGTGGGCAGGTAGGGCGTGCCTTCGGCCAGCCAGAAAAGGATCGCATTGGACTCGGTCAGCACGCGGCCATCGTCGCGGACGATCAACGGCACCTTGGCATTGGGATTGAGCGCGAGGAACTCAGGGGTGTGGGTCTGGCCGTGGGCACTGTCCACTTCCACCCAGCGGTAGCGGCTGCCGAGCTGCTCCAGCAGCAGGCGGACCTTGTGGCAATTGCCTGACACCGACATGCCGTGCACCGTCAACGGGACGCTCTCTTCCACCATTGCCTGCTCCCTCGGATCCGGCCGGCGGCCGGCTGCGTGCAGTCTGGCAAGCACGCCAGTGAATGCCAAGCGCGGGTGCAGCATGACTACACGGTAGTGCCGGCCGCTGGCCGGCATCCTCGATGCAGCTGGATCCAAGCGATTGCCGGCCAGCGGCCGGCACTACCAAGCCACGCTCAGCGCGCGCGTTGCCGCCACTGTTCGCGCGACTGGCCCCAGATCTGCATGGGCTTGTCGTTGTATGGCGCTGGCAACTCCCCCATGCGCAGCAGGGTGCTTCCCAGCTTGCGTGCCACGGCCCGCGAGTTGTCGTTGTCCTCGGCGATGGTATGGATCACCTCAGCCCAGCCCAGCGTATCGAACGCCCAGTCGATCGCCGCGACCGCCGCCTCCGGCGCATAGCCCCGGCCCCAGCTGGCATGACGGATGCCCCAACCAACCTCGGTACCCGGCCAGTCCTGCGGCTGCCACGGTCCCATCCGCCCGATCCAGTCGCCGCTGGATTTCTCGATCACGCTGAACATCGAGAAGCCGAACAGCTGCCAGGCGCCAGCCAGGCTGCAGAAACCGCGCCAGGCCACCGAGGGTGGCTGCACGCCGCCCAGGGTACGCATCGTGGCCTCGTCGGCGCAGAACGCCAGGTACGGCTCGTAGTCCTCGCGAAGCAGCGGGCGCAGGATCAGCCGCTCGGTTTCGATGCGCAGGTCGAAGATGCTCATGCCGGCTCCATGTCGAAGGGGGCACCCATGATGGAGGATGGCTTCCCTGCGCGGATGAATATCGCCGGTCGCAATGAAACGGGCCGGCATGAGCCGGCCCGTCAGGTACTGCATGCTGCGCCGGGATTACTGGCGCGTGGCTGCGGCAGTGGCACCGGCGGCAGCGGTCTGCGTGACCAGCTGGCCATCGACCACCGGCAGGCGATCGCTGGCCGGCTTGTTGTCCATGCGCACGGTCTTCTCCGCGCCGTCATAGCGGTAGGTCACGTTGTAACCCTTCACCACGTCGTTGGTACCCATGGCAATGCGGTTGCCCGGCTTGCTGGCCATGCGCATGGTGCCGGTGGTGCCATCCTCATTGCGATAGGTCACGTTGTAGCCGGTGACGCGGCTCGACTCGGAGGTGGCGGTCTCGGTGTGGCACTGGCGCTCGGTGCGGTTGACCACGCGGCCACCCACATGGCGCTTGTCGATCTGGTTGCCGATGAAGCCGCCGGCCACGGCACCGGCGGCGGTCGCGGCCTTCTTGCCGTTGCCGCCACCGACCTGGTTGCCGAGCAGGCCACCGACCACAGCGCCGACCACGGTGCCGCCGACGTTGCCATCACGTTCCGGCAGGCGTTCCTGCACCGTCACGTCCTGGCAGACCTCGTGCGGGGTCTGGGTGGTGGAGGTCTCGCGCACTGGATCGGTGCCGATCACAGTGGCGTAGGCCTTCTGCTTCTCGGTGATCGGGTCAACCTTCAGCACATCGGCATATTCAAGCCCGCGCGGCGCGGACGGGTCCAGCTTGTCACCACGTGCGCCGTCGTCAGAAGCGTTACCTTCAACGAGGCGCGATTCACCATTGGGGGTTCCGGCGCTGATGGAATCGGGCGACTTGTCACCACTCTTCATGAAGGCGGCGGTGGCGATGCCACCGACCAGCAGCGCGCCCGCTGCGACCAGGACAGTTGTAGTTGTGCTTTTCATGACCTGCTCCTTGCGGACCATCCGCAACGTTCTCGGGGCAGATTGCAGCATGCGCTGCCTGAACGGAATCTCCACATTTCCTGCTCATTCCGATAACCCATTCAGCATCGGGAAATGCTGGGCCCGTGGTAGCGTTTGCACATTCCCCACGAGGCTCCCCGCCATGGCCAACCCGATGCTGCTGCCGGTACTGCAATGGGCCCGCCGGCTGCGCTACCCCACCCTGTTCAAGCTCACCGCCGGCCTGTTCGTGCTGACCTTGTTCATCCCGGACCCGATCCCGTTCGTCGATGAGCTGGTGCTGGGCTTCGGCACGCTGCTGCTGGCCAACTGGAAGAGCCGCAACGCCGCAACACCTCCGCCGCTGGAACAGCGTTGAGCATCCTGGTTGACAGCCACTGCCATCTGGATGCCAGCGGGTTCGACCGTGACCGCGCTGCGGTGATCGAGCGTGCGCAGGCCGCGGGGGTGCGCCAGCAGGTGGTACCGGCGGTGACCGCGGCCAGCTGGCCGAAGCTGCGTGAGGTCTGCCAGCAGGCGCCGGGGCTGTACCCGGCCTACGGCCTGCATCCGATGTTCCTGGCCGATCACCAGCCCGGGCACCTGCCACTGCTGCGCGAGTGGATCGAGCGCGAACGCCCCTGTGCGATCGGCGAATGCGGCTTGGACTTCTTTGTCGAAGGGCTGGACGCCGACGCCCAGCAGGCGTATTTCATCGGCCAGCTGGAACTGGCCCGCGAATTCGAGTTGCCGGTGATCGTGCACGCGCGACGCGCGGTGGATGCGGTGATCGCCGCCATCCGCCGCGTCGGCGGCCTGCGCGGCGTGGTGCACAGCTTTTCCGGCAGCCCGGAACAGGCCGCGCAACTGCACAGGCAGGGCTTCCTGCTCGGCCTCGGTGGCCCACTGACCTACGATCGCGCGCAACGGCTGCAGCGGCTGGTGCGCGAGATGCCGCTGGAACAGCTGCTGCTGGAAACCGACGCGCCCGACCAGCCCGACGCCGGCATCCGCGGCCAGCGCAACGAGCCAGCGCGGCTGGCGACCATTGCCCGGCACGTGGCCGCATTGCGCGGGATGGAGCTGGAAGCCGTGGCCCAGGCCACGACGGAGAATGCGCGGCGATTGTTCGCGCTGCCGGCAATGTAACGGGTAGGTGCCGGCCGCTGGCCGGCACGATCCATCACACCGCGCTGGCCTCTACCGCATCCACCTTCACCTTCTTCGGCTCCAGCAGCATCTCCAGCGCCTTGCCAACCGCCGCGAAGGCGAACGCGCCGGTGATGTGGGTTGCCGCGCCCAGGCCGGCACCACAGTCCAGCTTCAACGCCGCATCGGCGCCCAGGTTCGGACGGATGCCGCAGACGCTGCCATCGGCCTGCGGGTACTTCACATTCTCCAGCGAATACACCGCCGGTACGCCGAAATAGCGCTTGGCGTTCTTCGGGAAGTTGAATTCGCTGCGCAGCTTCTTGCGGATCAGCGCCAGCATGGCGTCGTGCTCGGTGCGAGAGACATCGCGGATGCGCACCAGGGTCGGATCGGTACGGCCACCGGCGGCACCGACGGTCAGCAACGGCAGCTTGCGGCGGCGGCACCATGCGATCGTCTCGACCTTGACCCGGAAGCTGTCGCAGGCATCGATCACCAGATCGAACCCCCGGTCCAGCAGCTCGGCCATGTTGGACACGGTCAGGAATGCCTGCACCGCGTCGACCCCGATGTCCGGATTGATCGCACGGCAACGCTCGGCCATCGCCTCGGCCTTGTTGCGGCCGTAGTTGCCTTCCATCGCCGGCAGCTGCCGGTTGGTGTTGGACACGCAGATATCGTCGGCATCGATCAGGGTCAGGTGGCCGACGGCCGAACGGGCCAGCGCCTCCACCACCCACGAGCCGACGCCGCCCATGCCGACCACCGCCACGCGGCTGCCCTGCAGGCGCTCGAGTGCACCCACGCCGTACAGCCGTTCGATGCCGGCGAAGCGTTGTTTGACCTGTTCGTTCATCGGGCTATTTTAACGTGCAGGTGCTGGCGCCCGCAGTACGCCGGCGTCGAACCCACCGTTGCACGCCCGGAGTGCCCGCATGAATGCCAGCCCGCCCCGCCGCCTGTCCAGCGCCCATCGCTACCTGTTCGTGCTCTGCCTGGGCCTGCTGATCGGCCTGATCGCCACGGTAATGGTCGGCCGCGCCCTGCAGGCGCGTCGCGATCCGTTCCCGGGCAGCCTGATGCAGGTGATGCAGCGGCAGTCACAGCTGCTGCAGCAGGCCCAGCTGCAGAACCGCTGCAGCCTGGCTGACAGCGTGCCGCGGCTGCAGGTGCTGCGCCTGCTGTCCAATGACCTGGACCAGGCGTTTCCCGGGCTGAAGGACAGTGCGCAGTTCCAGCAGCACGCCAGCCAGCTGCGCGGCAACCTCAACACGGCGCTGGCCTCACCCCCCGGCGACTGCAGGGCCCTCGCCCAGCTGGTGGAAACACTGCAGGCGGACTGCCGCGCCTGCCACCAGGATTTCCGCTGAGCCGCATTCATCCTGCAGCCGGGCAGCACGCACACGGTTGGCGCGTTGTTCACGTTCGAAAGGAGAGGATTCGTCCACCCTGCTGCACGACGCAGTACCACCCAACCCACCCGCCTTCACGGCCAGGAGACGCCCCATGAAGATCCAGCTCATCGCCGCCAGCGCCATCGCTACCCTCGCGCTGGCTGGCTGTGCCACCTCGCCCGGTTACAGCGGCGGTGGTTACAACAACGGCTACAACAACGGCGGCTACGGCAACAATGGCGGCTACAACCAGGGCCGTTGCGCTGACTGTGGCATCGTCACCCGCATCAACACCGTGCCCTCGGGCCGCACCGCGCCCAGCGCGACCGGCGCGATCCTCGGCGGCATCGTCGGCGCCGTGGCCGGCCATGAAATCTCCGACCACACCGGTGGCAGCCGTGGCAACAAGAACATCGCCGCCGCCGCAGGCGCGGTCGGTGGTGCCCTGGCCGGCAACCAGATCCAGAAGAACGTCACCAGCGATACCTATGACATCAGCGTGCGCATGGATGATGGCCGCACCATCGTGGTCAACCAGCGCGATCTCGGCGGCATCCGCGAGAACACCTACGTGCGCGTCGTCAATGGCAAGGTCATCCTGCGCTGACCTGCACCGGGCCAACGGCAAAGAAAAAGGCCCGCTTGCGCGGGCCTTTTTCATGCCGACGGGCGGCGGGTATTACACCGGCTGCACCTTGTCAGCCTGCAGGCCCTTCTGGCCCTGCACGACTTCGAAGCTCACAGTCTGGCCTTCCTTGAGGCTCTTGAAGCCCTGGGTCTCGATGGCGCGGAAGTGCACGAACACGTCCTCGCCATTCTGCCGGCTGATGAAGCCGAAGCCCTTCGCATCATTGAACCACTTTACGGTACCGGTCTCGCGCTCAGCCATCTCACTAACTCCCTTTGACTCTCTCTTGTTGTTGGAAACGCCCGGTGGGCGGCTGACAAGCAAGGGGGAAGCGAGGTGCATCGATGCAGCGGATCGGAAAGATCTTGCTTCATCAGGCCACGATCCACGGTGACCTTGCCAAGCTCAGCGACTGCAACTTAACCCGCCCAAAACGAAAAAGCAACTGGCAAAATCTTTCACTGTCAACCCCAAAACGGCCACCATACGGGACAGCATGGGACTCTCATTCATCTTATATCTGCTAGCGGTCATTTTTGTCCTGATCGGCATCGCCGGCATCATCCTGCCGGCCCTCCCGGGCATCCCGCTGGTGTTCATCGGGCTGCTGCTGGCGGCCTGGGCCGACGGCTTCGCCCACGTCGACTGGCCCACCCTGGTCGCGCTGGGCGTGCTGACCCTGCTTTCACTGTTGGTGGACGTGCTCGCCACCGTAGTTGGCGCGCAGCGCGTCGGCGCCAGCCGCAAGGCCCTGTGGGGCACCTTCGTCGGCAGCATCGTCGGCCTGTTCTTCATGCCCATCGGCCTGTTTGCCGGACCGCTGGTCGGCGCCCTGCTCGGCGAGTACTGGCACACCCGCGAACTCGGCCGCTCGACCAAGGTGGGCCTGGCGACCTGGCTCGGCATCCTGCTCGGCCTGGCACTGAAACTGGCGGTGGTGATCGCGATGCTGGGCCTGTTCGCGTTCGCCTGGTTCTTCTGAGCCACCTAGCCTTCACGCCACGCGCACGCCGTGGCCGTGCATAAACGGTGGGGCTGGCCGCGATCCGGTGCAGCCGCCACACTGTGCGATTCCCGTATCCATCGAAGGGCCTGCTGCAATGACCCTCCCCACGCTGCTTCCCCGTCTGGCGCCGCTGGCGCTTGCCCTGGCCAGTGCACCGTTGGCTGCGCAGGAGTTCGCGCCCAGCGCCGACACCTCGCCGGCCGCCTGCGCGGCGATCACCACCGACGCGGCCCGCCTGGCCTGCTATGACCGCCTCTTCGGG
Source organism: Stenotrophomonas sp. YJH_SMC_65 (assembly GCF_059369475.1). NCBI lineage: Bacteria > Pseudomonadati > Pseudomonadota > Gammaproteobacteria > Lysobacterales > Lysobacteraceae > Stenotrophomonas > Stenotrophomonas sp. YJH_SMC_65. The sequence goes on along the minus strand of NZ_JCAFSR010000001.1, from coordinate 480,711 downwards.
CACACCCCGGAGGCCACCGCCGCCGCCGATGCCGCCGCCGAATCGGCTGCGCAGGCGCGCCGCGAGGAACGACAGACCGCGCGCGTGAGCCAGGGCGAGGAAAAGCTGCGCGAGCGGGTCAGCGACCTGTTCCGTCCGGCGGCACCGGACAGCGCGCTGGCCAATGCTGGCCGCGGTTCGCTGCTGGACAGCCGCTGGGAGCTGGCCGAGGACTCCAAGCTGGGGCCCTTCCAGCTGCGTGCCTACAAGCCGGTGTACCTGCTGCCGGCGTTCTGGACCAGCGACCGCAACACCACGCCGCATTCGCCGAACCCGGCCAACAGCGTGACGACCCCGCAGGTACTCGACAGTACCGAGCTGAAGTTCCAGATCAGCTTCAAGACCAAGATCGCAGAGAACCTGTTCGGCGACAACGGCGACATCTGGGCTGGCTACACCCAGAGTTCGCGCTGGCAGGCCTACAACAGCGAGGATTCGCGCCCGTTCCGCGAAACCAACTACGAACCCGAAGTGATGATGGTGTTCCGCAACGGCTACTCGATCGGTGGCTGGCGCGGGCGCATGACCGGTATCAGCCTCAACCACCAGTCCAACGGACGGGCCGATCCGCTCTCGCGCAGCTGGAACCGGGTCATGCTCAACATCGGCCTGGATCGCGAGAACTGGGCGCTGGTGCTGCGCCCGTGGTACCGCATCCCGGAAAGCCGCAGCGAAGACAATAATCCGGACATCGAGGATTACATGGGCCGGGGTGACGCGACCCTGATCTGGAACCGCAACGGGCATGAGGTCGCGCTGATGGCGCGTCATTCGCTGCGCACCGGCAGCCGCTCCCACGGTGCACTGCAGCTGGATTACGGCTTTCCGATCAGCAATCTGCTGCGTGGCCATGTGCAGGTCTTCGACGGCTATGGCGAGAGCATGATCGACTACAACCACAAGGCCACCTATGTGGGCGTGGGCGTGTCGCTGCTGGAGTGGTTCTGATGGACGTGACGATCTGGCACAACCCGGCCTGCAGCAACTCGCGCGGCGCACTGAAGCTGATCCGCGATGCGGGCTTCGACCCGGTGGTGATCGAGTACCTGGGCACCCCACCCGACGCGGCCACGCTCCGCCAGGTGCTGGCCGAGTCGGCCCTGAGCGCGCGCGACCTGGTGCGCAGCAAGGAGACCCAGTTCGCCGCACTCGGGCTGGAAGATGCCGACGATGCCACCCTGCTGGCTGCGATGGCCGAACACCCGCGCCTGATCAACCGCCCCGTGGTGCGCACGCCCAAGGGCACACGGCTGTGCCGCCCGCCGGAAACGGTGCTGGAGATCCTGTAACGGAAAAGGGGACGGAGGGGATTAAGTCGTTTGTGCACAAACGACTTAATCCCCTCCGTCCCCTTTTCTGGTTACCGCCAGTCGGTGATGCCTTCGCGGCGGTAGGCCTCGGCGAACGCCGGGCGCGCCTTCATCGAGGTGGCATGTGCCTTGAGCGACGGCCAGGTGTCACTGGGCCTGGGCATGTTGCGCGACCAGCGCATCAGCATCACCAGCATGTAGTCGACCACGCAGGGCGTGGCGCCCAGCAGGTAGGGCCCATGCGCCAGCAGGTGCGTGGCCACATGCTGCCAGGCCGCTTCCAGGCGCTGTCGCGCCATCTCGCGACTGGCCTCCACGTTTGCCTCGCCCGCCACCTCGTGCGGATAGAACCAGGCGCGATAGGCCGGCTGCAACGTATTGGCACACCAGAACATCCAGCGGTAGGCATCGGCGCGCTGCGGCGTGCCCAGTGCCGGCAACAAACCGGCGTCCGGATGGCGGTCGGCCAGGTACAGGGCGATCGCCGCCGCTTCAGTCAGTACCAGGCCATCGATCAGCAGCGTCGGCACCACGCCGGCCGGATTCAGTGCCAGGTACTCCGCCGACTTGTGCTCGCGCGCGTCGAAATCCAGCAGCACCAACTCGTGCTCGATGTCGAGCTCGATCAGCAGCCAGTGCACCACCAGCGCGGCGGTGCTTGTCGAACCATACAGCGTGGTGCTCATGCGGCGGATCCTGTGCAGGTGGGCCGGCCGATTGCGCCCGTGCGGGAGCCGTCGCTCAGCCGCAGCTGCTCATGCAGGTATCGCGGCGCTCGCCACAGGACATCATCGGCGCGCGCAGCGTGCAGTCATGCGTCTTCAGTTCGCAGGCACGGCGCAGGTCCGGGTTGTCCACGTCCTTGCAGCGCTTGTCCGGCGCCGGCACCATCCGCTGCTCGCAATTGCTCTGGCGGCTGCCGAGAGAGTCATTCTGCGCCATGCAGCTGCGGTAGCTGGCCTGGCACTGCATGCGGCATTGCGCCGATGCAGGGAAATCCGCGCCTTCGTACGACGCCGGGGTGCTGCAGCCGGCCAGGGCCAGCAGCACGCCGGCCACGATGAAGCGATGCAGGGCCATGGACACGTCCTGTGCGAGGGTGTGCCAACCGTAGCAGAGCCAGGGCTACAGGCGCGTTAATCCTGCCTCCAGATACAGCAACGGCGCCACACGGGCGCCGTTGTCTGGACCGAAGCGTGCGGGAATTACTCCACCACCACCGGAATCTTGCCGATGCGGGCCTGCCACTCGCGCGGGCCGGTCTTGTGCACCGATTCGCCGGCGGAGTCGACGGCCACGGTCACTGGCATGTCCTGCACGGTGAACTCGTAGATCGCCTCCATGCCCAGGTCAGCGAAACCGACCACCTTGGCCGCCTTGATCGCCTTGGACACCAGGTAGGCCGAGCCACCGACGGCCATCAGGTAGGCCGACTTGTGCTTCTTGATCGCCTCGATCGCGGCCGGGCCGCGCTCGGCCTTGCCGACCATGCCCAGCAGGCCGGTCTGTGCCAGCACCTGCTCGGTGAACTTGTCCATGCGGGTCGCCGTGGTCGGGCCGGCCGGGCCCACCACTTCGTCACGCACCGGATCGACCGGGCCGACGTAGTAGATGAAGCGGCCCTTCAGATCGACCGGCAGCTGCTCGCCCTTGTTGAGCATGTCGACCATGCGCTTGTGCGCGGCGTCGCGGCCGGTGAGCAGCTTGCCGTTGAGCAGCAGGGTCTGGCCCGGCTTCCAGCTGGCCACGTCTTCCGGGGTAATCGTATCCAGGTCCACCCGGGTGCCCTTGGATGCGTCGTAGGTCAGCTTCGGCCAGTCTTCCAGCGACGGCGGGTCCAGCATCACCGGGCCGCTGCCATCCAGGGTGAAGTGCGCATGGCGGGTGGCCGCGCAGTTCGGGATCATCGCCACCGGCAGGTTGGCCGCGTGGGTCGGGTAGTCGTTGATCTTGATGTCGAGCACGGTGGTCAGGCCACCCAGGCCCTGCGCACCGATGCCCAGCGCGTTGACCTTCTCGTACAGCTCCAGGCGCAGCTCCTCGATGCGGTTGGATGCACCACGGGCCTGCAGCTCGGTGATGTCGATCGGCTCCATCAGCGCTTCCTTGGCCAGCAGCATCGCCTTCTCGGCGGTGCCACCGATGCCGATGCCCAGCATGCCCGGCGGGCACCAGCCGGCGCCCATGGTCGGCACGGTCTTCAGCACCCAGTCGACAATCGAGTCGGACGGATTGAGCATGGCGAACTTGGTCTTCGCTTCCGAACCACCGCCCTTGGCGGCGACGATCACGTCGACTTTGTTGCCCGGCACCACCTTGACGTTGACCACGCCCGGGGTGTTGTCCCTGGTGTTGATGCGCTTGCCTGCCGGATCGGCCAGCACCGAGGCGCGCAGCTTGTTGTCCGGGTGCATGTAGGCGCGGCGCACGCCTTCATTGGCCATGTCTTCCACGCCCATGGTGGCGTCATCCCAACGCACGTCCATGCCGATTTCCAGGAACACGGTGACGATGCCGGTGTCCTGGCAGATCGGGCGGTGGCCCTCGGCGCACATGCGCGAATTGATCAGGATCTGCGCCATCGCTTCCTTCGCGGCCGGCGACTCCTCGCGCTCGTAGGCGGCGGCAAGGTTCTTGATGTAGTCGACCGGGTGGTAGTACGAGATGTACTGCAGCGCGTCGGCGATGGACTGGATGAGGTCTTCCTGCTTGATCGATGTCACGTCTTGCTCGCTTGCTCGAGGCTGGCGGGGGTAATCCACCCATTTTACCCCCTCCCCCGGCCCCGGGGTGGTAGTGCCGGCCGCTGGCCGGCAAGATTCCCCCGACGCTCTGTCACGCCACGCGCCACTGCGGCGTCCTTGCCCACATGAACGCCGAAACCGCTTTCCAGACCCACCGCCCGCGCCTGATGGCGCTGGCCTACCGCCTGCTCGGCAGCCGCACCGACGCCGAAGACGTGGTCCAGGACGCCTGGCTGCGCTGGTCCGGCGCCGATCCTGCGGCCGTCCGCGATGCCGAGGCCTGGCTGGTCACCACCACCACCCGGCTCGGCCTGGACCGGCTGCGTGCGGCCAAGCGCGAGCGCGTCCACTACGTCGGCCCATGGCTGGCCGAACCGCTGGCGGTCACCCTGGAGCCGGACCCGGCGCCCGGTCCGGCCCAGCTGCATGCGCTGGCCGACGACGTCTCGGTCGCTTTCCTGACCCTGCTCGAACAGCTCGGCCCGGAGGAACGCGCCGCCTTCCTGCTGAAGGAGGCGTTCGACCACGACTACCGTCAGATCGCCGAGCTGATCGGCCACAGCGAGGCCAACTGCCGGCAGCTGGTGCACCGTGCCCGGCAACGCCTGCAGGCCGGACGACCGCGCTTCAATGCCGATGCCAGCCAGCACCGGCAGCTGCTGGCGCGCTTCATGGAGGCCTCGCAGCGCGGCGACAGCGACGCGATCCAGGCCCTGCTGCACGCCAACGCGGTGCTGGTTTCCGACGGCGGTGGCGTGGTCACTGCGGCGGTGCGGCCGCTGCTGGGCGCCGAACGCATCGGCCGCCTGTTCTGGGCCATCGCCCGCCGCGGCGCGGTGCATCCCGCCCAGCTGGGCTACGTCAACGGCGAGCCGGCGATCCTGCGCTTCCAGGGTGAGCGCCTGCATTCGGTCACCACCATCGAAGTGGTCGATGGCCGCATCGCCAACGTGTACAGCGTGTTGAATCCGGAAAAGCTGCCGGGTGTTGTCACGCGCGATGACGGTACGGCGTCCTGGTAGTGAAAGGCGGCCACCGTGGCCGCCGTGGAGCCGAAAATGTCCGACCACGCCTCTCCCCGCGTCCCCTACACCCGCCTGGCCGCCGAGGCCTTCAAGGGCCTGCTGGCCACCAGCCAGGCCGTGCATGACAGCTCGATCGATCCGACCCTGATGGAACTGGTGTTCCTGCGCGTGTCGCAGCTCAACGGCTGCGGCTACTGCATGGACATGCACGGCACCGCGCTGCGCAAGGGCGGCATCGAGCCGCGCAAGCTGGACACGCTGCCGGCATGGCACGAGAGCCGCTTCTTCGACGAACGCGAGCGCGCGGCACTGGGCTGGGCCGAGGCGCTGACCCGGCTGACCGACGGCGCGCCGTCGCAGGCCGCGTTCGATGCCCTGGCACCGCACTTCGATGAGAAGGGCATCAGTGACCTGAGCATGGGCATCGCGGTGATCAATGCCTGGAACCGCCTCGGTGCGGGGTTGCTGCCGCCGCTGCCGGCCTGACCCACCCCGCCTTCGACAGTTCATCGGTGCTGCTGGTAGGTGTCGACCTTGGTCGGCACGCTGGATCCACGCAATGCGTGGATGCAGGAGGGTCAGATCCCTTCGCTTCGCGAAGGGCTCTGACCCGCTGTGGGTCGCTGGGGTCAGAGCCCTTTGCCGCGCAAAGGGATCTGACCCCGGTGCCGGCAACACGGCTGCACTGACTCCCCCTGCACGTATCACGCGCGCACAATACGCGCATGCCTGCCATCCCCCCCGTTGGCGCTGCCGCCGCGAAGAAACCCAGCCTGCGCCAGCGCTTCAAGGCGATGCGCAACCTGCCGCCGTTCCTGCGCATGGTCTGGCAGACCAGCCCCGCGCTCACCCTGGCCAGCCTGGGGCTGCGCCTGATCCGTGCGCTGCTGCCGGTGGCGATGCTGTACGTCGGCAAGCTGATCATCGACAGCGCCCTGCACCTGAGCCAGCACGACGCCGGTTTCCCGCCGCTGGGCGAGGCGCTGTCCAGCGGCATGCTCAATCCGCTGCTGGGCCTGCTGGCGCTGGAATTCGGCCTGGCCATCGCCTCGGACCTGCTCGGCCGGCTGGTCAGCTATGCCGACGCGCTGCTGTCGGAACTGTTCGCCAACGTCACCAGCATCCGGCTGATGGAACACGCGGCGACGCTGGATCTGGAGGACTTCGAGGACCCGGACCTGCAGGACAAGCTGGACCGTGCGCGGCGCCAGACCATGGGCCGGATGAACCTGATGAGCCAGCTGTTCGGCCAGGTGCAGGACGCGATCACCGTGGCCAGCCTCGCCGTCGGCCTGCTGGTCTACGCGCCGTGGCTGATCCTGCTGCTGGCGCTGGCACTGGTGCCGGCCTTCATCGGCGAATCGCACTTCAACGCGGCCGGCTACAGCCTCAACTTCCAGTGGACGCCCGAGCGCCGCCAGCTCGACTACCTGCGCCAGCTCGGTGCCAGCGTGGAAACGGCCAAGGAAGTGAAGATCTACAACCTGCACCGCTTCCTGGTCGAGCGCTATCGGCGCCTGTCGGTGGCGCTGTTCCAGGCCAACCGTGCCCTGGCACGGCGCCGCGCGTTCTGGGGCACGCTGCTGGCTGCGCTGGGTACGCTGGGCTATTACACCGCCTACGCCTACATCGCCTGGCGCACGGTGCGCGGCGATTTCTCGATCGGCGACCTGACCTTCCTTGCCGGCAGCTTCCTGCGCCTGCGCCAGCTGCTGGAAGGCCTGCTGATCGGCTTCTCGCAGGTGGCCAGCCAGGCGCTGTACCTGGACGACCTGTTCTCGTTCTTCCAGATCGAGCCGGAAATCCACTCGCGCGAAGGCGCCATACGCGTGCCGCAGCCGATCCGCCAGGGCTTCGTGTTCGAGAACGTCGGCTTCCGCTATCCCGATGCCGAACAGTGGGCGGTGCGCCACCTTGATTTCCAGCTGCAGGCCGGCGAAGTGCTGGCCCTGGTCGGCGAGAACGGCGCCGGCAAGACCACCCTGGTGAAGCTGCTGGCACGCCTGTACGAACCGGACGAGGGCCGCATCCTGCTCGATGGCCGCGACCTGCGCGACTACGACCTGGACGACCTGCGCGCCAACCTCGGGGTGATCTTCCAGGACTTCGTGCGCTACAACCTCAGCGCCGGCGAGAACATCGGCGTCGGCCAGGTCGAGGCCATGGACGACCGGGCGCGCATCGCCGACGCCGCGCGCCGCGGCATGGCCGAGGAAGTGATCGAGGAGCTGCCCGGTGGCTACGACCAGCTGATCGGCCGCCGTTTCAAGCAGGGCGTGGACCTGTCCGGTGGCCAGTGGCAGAAGATCGCCATTGCCCGCGCGTGGATGCGCAATGCGCAGGTGATGATCCTGGATGAGCCAACGGCAGCACTGGATGCGCGCAGTGAATTCGAGGTGTTCCAGCGGTTCAGGGAACTGGCGGATAATCGCACCGCCGTATTGATTTCCCACCGTTTTTCCTCGGTCCGCATGGCCGATCGCATCCTGGTGCTGGCCGATGGCCGGATCGAGGCCAGTGGCACCCACGCCCAGCTGATGGCACAGGGCGGCCGCTATGCCGAGCTGTTCGAGCTGCAGGCGGCGGGTTACCGCTGAGAACGCCTCTCGTTCCGCCCAATGAGAACCCGTCTCATTTGAGATAGAATTCCCCCGACGACTTTTGACAGATACGCCCATGTCCTCCGCTTTTGGCGCCGAAACGGTGCTTGAGGTCCGTCACTGGACCGACGCCTACTTCAGTTTCACCACCACCCGCGACAGCGGCTTCCGCTTCGAGAACGGCCAGTTCGTGATGATCGGCCTGGAAACCGAGGCACGGCCGCTGCTGCGTGCGTACTCCATCGCCAGCGCCAACTGGGAAGAGCATCTGGAGTTCTTCAGCATCAAGGTGCAGGACGGCCCGCTGACCTCGCGCCTGCAGCACATCAAGCCGGGCGACAAGGTGCTGGTCGGCAAGAAGCCCACCGGCACCCTGCTGATCAGCGACCTGCACCCGGGCAAGAACCTGTACCTGCTGGGCACGGGTACCGGCATGGCGCCGTGGCTGTCGGTCATCAAGGACCCGGAGACCTACGAGCGCTTCGAGAAGGTGATCCTCTGCCACGGCGTGCGCTACGAAAAGGATCTGGCCTACCGCGATTACTTCGAGAGGGAGCTGCGTGAGCACGAGTTCCTGGGCGAGATGATCGGCGACAAGCTGCTGTACTACCCGGCCGTCACCCGCGAGCCGTTCGCCAACCAGGGCCGCCTGACCTCGCTGATGGAAAGCGGCCAGATGCAGCGCACCCTCGGCCTGCCGGAGCTGAGCCCGGAAAACGACCGCGCGATGATCTGCGGCAGCCCGCAGATGCTGGCCGACCTGCGTGCTGTGCTCGATGCCCGCGGTTTCCAGGTTTCGCCGCGCATCGGCCAGCCGGGCCACTACGTGTTCGAGCGCGCGTTCGTCGAGAAATGATGCTGCAACGGTAGTGCCGGCCGCTGGCCGGCTCTTCCTGGCCCACGGGGTTGCCGGCCAGCGGCCGGCACGACCTCACAGCAGCGCTTCAATCTCGCCGCGCAGCTGCTCCGGCCGGGTGGTGGGCGCATGCCGCGACACCACCCGCCCCTGGCGATCGACCAGGAACTTGCTGAAATTCCACTTGATGCGGGCACTGCCGAGCACGCCGCGCTTCTCCCGCGCGAGCCACCTCCAGAGCGGGTCGGCCCCATCGCCGTTGACCTCGATCTTTTCCGACAGCGGGAAGCTGACCGGATAGTCCAGCGAACAGAACTGGCGGATCTGTGCGGCATCACCGGGCTCCTGCGCGCCAAACTGGTTGCACGGGAAGCCGATCACCACCAGGCCGCGTTCGCGGTACGCCTGCCACAGCTGCTCCAGCCCGGTGTACTGAGGGGTGAAGCCACAGCGGCTGGCGACGTTCACCAGCAGCAACGGGTGGCCCTGGTACCGGGCCAGCGCCTGCGGCTGGCCGTCGAGGTCACGGAAGCTGAAATCGTAGGCAGTGGTCATGGCAGCGGGCCGTGGGCGGTGAATGCATGGTACCCGCGCCCGGCCCCGGCAACATGCCTTTTGACACAAGTGCAGTCGCCGCCGGCCGGGTTACCCTCGGGCCCTTGTTTGCCTTACCGGAGCTTCTACCTTGACCACTCGACTTGCCCTTGCCGTGGCCATGTCCCTCGGCCTTGCCCTGCCCGCCTTCTCGGCCGGCGCCGCCACCCCGGCTGCCAGCACCAATGCCCAGCAGGCCAACCCGTTCTTCACCGAAAGCCCGCTGCCGCTGCACTTCCCGCAGTTCGACAAGATCAAGGACAGCGACTTCGCCCCGGCCTTCGACGCCGGCATGGCGCAGCAGCTGAAGGAAGTGGAGGCGATCGCCAACAACAAGGCCAAGCCGACCTTCGACAACACCATCATCGCGCTGGAAAAGAGCGGTGACATCCTCGACCGTGCGACCACCGTGTTCTTCAGCCTGGTCGGCGCCGATACCAACGACACCCGCAAGAAGCTGCAGGCCGACTACTCGGCGAAGTTTGCCGCGCACAGCGATGCGATCGCGCTGAACGGCAAGCTGTTCGCCCGCATCCAGGCGCTGTACGACACCCGCAGCCAGCTGGGCCTGGACGCCGAAGGCGTGCGCCTGGTCGAGAAGTACTACGACAATTACGTGCGCGCCGGCGCCAAGCTGTCCGAGGCCGACAAGGCCACGCTGAAGGACATGAATGCCGAACTGGCCAATCTGGGCACCAAGTTCAGCCAGAACGTGCAGTCGGAAGTGAACGCTTCGGCAATCACTGTCGACGACGTCAAGGAGCTGGCTGGCCTGTCCAAGGAGCAGATCGCCGCCGCCGCCGAAGCCGCCAAGGCCCGTGGCCTGGAAGGCAAGTACGTGATCACCCTGCTCAACACCACCGGCCAGCCGCCGCTGACCAACCTGGCCAACCGCGCCCTGCGCCAGAAGATCTACGAAGCCTCGACCACCCGCGGCAGCCGCGGCGGTGAGTTCGACAACACCGCGCTGGTCTCGCGCATCATGCAGCTGCGTGCCGACAAGGCCAAGCTGATGGGCTTCCCGAACTTCGCCGCCTACAACCTGACCAACCAGACCGCCAAGACCCCCGAAGCGGTCAACGCGATGCTCGGCAAGCTGGCTCCGGCCGCGGTGGCCAATGCCAAGCGCGAAGCCGCCGACCTGCAGGCGATGATCGACAAGGAGCAGAAGGCCGCGCGCAAGCCGACCTTCCAGCTGGAACCGTGGGACTGGGCCTTCTACAGCGAGAAGGTGCGCCAGGCCAAGTACAACTTCGACGAGTCGCAGCTGAAGCCATACTTCGAACTGAAGAACGTGCTGGAGAACGGCGTCTTCTACGCCGCCGGCCAGGAATTCGGCCTGACCTTCAAGCAGCGCACCGACCTGCCGGTCTACCACGATGACGTCACCGTCTACGACGTGTTCGACGCCGATGGCAGCCAGCTGGCGATCTTCATCTTCGATCCGTATGCACGCGCCTCCAAGCGTGGCGGTGCGTGGATGAACTCCTACGTCTCGCAGTCCAAGCTGACCGGCTTCAAGCCGGTGGTAGCCAATCACCTGAACATCCCGAAGCCGCCGGCCGGCCAGCCGACCCTGCTGACCTGGGATGAGGTGAACACCACCTTCCACGAGTTCGGCCACGCCCTGCACGGCATGTTCTCCAACGTGAAGTATCCGTACTTCTCGGGCACCTCGGTGCCGCGCGACTTCGTCGAGTTCCCCTCGCAGGTGAACGAGATGTGGGCCGACAACCCGGTCATCCTGAAGAACTACGCCAAGCACTACCAGAATGGTTCGGCGATGCCGCAGGCCCTGCTGGACAAGGTGATTGCCGCATCGAAGTTCAACCAGGGCTTTGCCACCACCGAATACCTGGGGGCGGCGATGCTGGACCAGAACTGGCACCAGATCGGCCCGGACCAGGTGCCGGCGGCCAAGGACGTGATGGCCTTCGAGCGCGCCGCGCTGGAGAAGGACGGCATCTACTACGCGCCGGTTCCGCCGCGCTACAAGACCCCGTACTTCAGCCACATCATGGGCGGCTACTCGGCCGGCTACTACGCCTACATCTGGTCGGAAGTGCTCGATGCCAACACCCAGAAGTGGTTCAAGGACAACGGCGGCCTGAGCCGCAAGAACGGCGACCACTTCCGCGCCACCCTGCTGTCCAAGGGCGGCAGCGTCGACGCGATGCAGCTGTTCCGCGATTTCGCCGGCCACGAGCCGCAGATCGAACCGCTGCTGGAAAAGCGTGGCCTGACCGGCGCCGGCAACTGATCGCCAGCGCAGTCGCCTGAAACGAAAACCGCCCGGGAGACCGGGCGGTTTTTTGTTGTGGTCGGGGTCAGAGCCCTCTTCTGCGAAAAGGGATCTGACCCCGGGGTCGGATCCCTTTCCGACGGAAAGGGCTCCGACCCCAGCCACGCCATCAACGCGGCGCCACGTACCCACCCGGCACGCCTTCCGGCGACAGCACCAGCTGCCACAGCTGCGCGTGCCGGCAGCGGAAGGTGGCCATCGACCCGGCCAGGTAGAAGCGCCACATGCGCCGGAAGTGCTCGTCGTAGTGCGCATCCAGCCGCGGCCACGCTGCTTCCACGTTGCGCCGCCATGCCTGCAGGGTCAGGTCGTAGTCGGTGCCGAAGTTGTGCCAGTCCTCCAGCACGAAACGGCCTTCGAACGCCTTGGTGATCTGCACCGCCGACGGCAGCATCGAGTTGGGGAAGATGTAGCGTGCAATCCATGGATCGGTGCGATGCCGTGAGACGTTGGTGCCGATGGTATGCAACAGCAGCAGGCCACGTGGCGACAGGCAGCGCTTGGCCACTTCGAAGAAACCGGCGTAGTTCTTGTCACCGACGTGCTCGAACATGCCGATCGAGAAGATCGCATCGAACGGTTCGTCCAGTTCACGGTAATCCTGCAGGCGGATCTCGATCGGCAGGCCAGCGCACAACTGCCGCGCGAACTCGGCCTGCTCCTGCGATATGGTCACGCCGACGCCGCTGACACCGTAGCGCTCGGCGGCGAACTTCAGGGCTTCGCCCCAACCGCAGCCAATGTCCAGCACGCGCTGGCCCGGGCGCAGGCCCAGCTTGCGGCAGACCAGGTCGAGCTTGGCCTCCTGTGCGGCGTCGAGGTCGTCGGCGTTGCGCCAATAGCCACAGCTGTAGACCAGGCGCTGGCCGAGCATGGCCTGGTAGAGATCATTGCCGAGGTCGTAATGGCGGCGACCGACTTCGTAACTGCCCTGCCCCGCCTGCAGGTTGAACAGGCGCGCCTTCAGCGCGTCTGCCACTTCGCGCCAGCCGTGCACCCGTTCATCCAGGTGCGCCTGCATCAGGTGGACGAGGAATTCATCCAGGACATTGGCATCCCACCACCCCTCCATGTAGCTCTCGCCCAGGCCGAGCGAGCCGTGGCCCATGACCCGCGCGAAAAAGCGCGGGTCATGCACCTGGATGTCCTGTGGCTGGGTGCCGCCGATGCGGACCCCGGCTTCGTGGAGCAGGCCGGCGACCCGCTCCTGCAACCCTGTATCCACGCCACCTCCTCGACTGCGGTCAACCGCGTGCGAACAGCTCCACGTAGTCCTTGGCCACGTGCGGCAACAGCACCGCTGCCGGTACATCGGCGGTCTGGGTGCCGTCCGAGTATGGACCCACCTGGTACGGCGGGAAAACAAAGCGCAGCGCGGTGATCTGCCCCTTGTCGTCGGTCAGTGGCTGGAACTGGCTGAAATTGTCGGCCTGCGGGCCGGTTCCGTCGGCGATCATGCGCGATGCGTTGCGCAGCGATTCCTGCAGCTGGGCCGGGTCCATGTCCTCGCCACTGAGGCGGGTGGCCACGCGTTCGCGCAACTGGTCGGCGACGAAATCGCTGATCGCCTTCCAGCCCTTGGCATCGGCCACAAGCTTTTCGGCGCTGAGCATCTGCTGCTGCTGCGGCAGCCACACGAAGCGCGCCACCAGCGGTTCGCCGTGGGCGCCACCCGTGTAGCGGCTGCCGTCGGCACTGACCACCACCAGCTGCGGGGTTTCAAGCAGCTTCTCGAAGCTCAGCGACAGCTCGTAGGGCATGGTCGGCTTGTCGTTGCCCAGCCCGTCCAGCGCCTGCTGCAGGTCGCTGCGCGCACTCGTGGCATAGCTCTGCAGCGCGCGGGCCAGGCCCGGATAACGGTCGATACCGGCCGGGTAGCTGATGCCCACCACTTCGCGCTCGTTGTTCTCGATCACGTCGCGCAGGTCCAGCGGCGCTTCCGTGGCCGGCGTTTCGCCCGCGGCCGTCGCCTCGGCGGCGGGCGCCGCGTCGGTCGCCGGTGCCGGCTCGCTTTCACGCTGGCAACCGGCCAGCAACAGCACGCCCACCACGCCGGCCAACACGCTGCCGTGCAATGGCCGGTTGTTTCCAATCTTCATCGGGATCCCCTGTTCATGTTTGTACATCATCGCCTGCCATGGCTGAAGCGTGACCCGCTGGCGTTCAGCCAACGAGCAGGTCGTGGTACTCCTCGTGGCGCTGCAGGAAGGCTTCGGCGTAGGAACATGCCGGCACCACCTTGTATTTCTGCTCGCGGGCGAAACGCAGTGCCACGCGGGTCAGCTCACCGGCGATGCCACGGCCGGCGATCGGCTCGGGCACCTCGGTATGGGTGATGACCATGCGCCTGCGCTTGATCTGGTAATCGAGCACCGCCAGCTGTCCGCGCACACGTGCGGTGAAGCGGTGGTTGGCCAGGTCGTGCTCGACCTCATAGGCCAGACCGGGGGGCGTGACCGAAGCCATGGAACTGTCTCCTGCGGCGACTGCGTGGATGGTGCGCAGCCGGGCGCCATGATCGCGTGAAGCCTGAACAGGGGCAAGTCCAGTCCATTCACGTCAGTTTTCGCCCTCAAGCTGGAGGCGGGCCGGCCGCTATCGCCTATGGAGGGGTACGGCCAGGCTGGCACGACCCTTGCGACCGTTGACCATGCGCACCACCGTGGAGGCTCCCATGCACACCAGCAATTCCCATTCCGATACCGACCGCGCCCTGCTGGAGGGCCTGCTGCAACTGGCGGTGGAAGGGCAGACCGAGGATCAGGATTTCCAGCGCATCGGCGAGGAAGTGTTCGCCCGCCTGCTGGATACCTACGGCCAGCAGACCGCAGCCTGACCCGGCCGGGGCGGATCGGACCCGATCCGCCCCGCTACCCGCATCAACCGCCGCCGAGGCGGAAGGTCGGGTTGGAGAGTTCGCGCAGGAAGTGGGTGAAGATGCTCGGCTGCATGGCCAGCATGAAGATCACGCCAAACGCCGCACCTGCCAGGTGCGCGCTGTGGTTGATGCGGTCGCCACCGCGCCTGTCCATCCAGATGCTGTAGCCGACGTAGAACGCGGCATAGATGATCGCCGGTGCCGGGATGAAGAACACCAGGATGATCGACCACGGCTTGATCAGGATGAAGGCGAACAGCACCGCCGATACCGCCCCGGACGCCCCGAGGCTGAGGTAGTTCGGGTTCTTCTGGTTCTTCAGGTAGCTGGGCAGGATCGAGACCAGCAGCGCGCCGATGTAGAACGCCGGGTAGGTCAGGTAGCTGCCGGTCAGCTGCACCATCACGCTCTCGATGAATCCCCCGAAGAAGAACAGGGTGATCATGTTGAAGATCAGGTGCGACCAGTCGGCGTGGATGAAGCCATAGGTCACCAGCCGGTCGTACTGGCGGTGACGGTCGATGGCCGGCGGCCACAGGATCAGGCGGTCGGCCAGCTTGCGGTTGTTGAACGCCATCCACGACAGGATGGCGGTGATGGCGATCAACAGCAGATTGACGGGGGTCATGTCAGGCTCAGGCGCTACGGTAGTTGTCGACCATACGATAGCGTTTCGCGTACCAACCGAAGGCCAACGCCGCGACGAAGGCGAAGCCGGCGAAGAAGAACATCAGGAACGCAGCCTCGCTCAGGCCCGTGCCCGCGATCTGGTGGGTGACCGTGTCGTTGCGCACCGCCGCGTTGGACAGCAGCACCCACAGGTTGCCAATGGTGGTGGTCAGGTTCCAGAAGCTCATCACCACGCCCTTCATCGCCTGCGGTGCCTGGCTGTAGGCGAACTCCAGGCCGGTGGCCGAGACCAGCACCTCACCGAAGGTCAGCAGCGCGTACGGCAGCATCTGCCAGAAGATCGACATGGCGTTGCCGCCGTCTATCACCACCTGGATGCCACCCACCACGATCCAGGCCAGGCCACTGAAGGCGATGCCGGCGGTCATGCGGCGCAGCGCGGTCGGTTCGAAGCCGAAGCGGCGCAGGGCCGGATACAGCACCAGGTTGTTGAACGGAATCAGGATCATCACCAGCAGCGGGTTCAGCGCCTGCATCTGCGAGGCGGTGAACCAGCTTGGCATTTGCATCTGCTGGCCCTGCAGGACCCAGGTCGAGGCCTTCTGGTCGAACAGCGAGAAGAACGGCGTGGTCAGCGCGAAGATCACCAGCACGCGCAGTACCGAGCGCACGCCTTCCACGGCTTCGGCCGGATGCTGGCCACGGGCGCGGTCCAGCTGCAGCCAGGTGCCGCCACCGATGCCGGCAAGGATGGCCACCAGCGCCAGGCACAGGCAGATCACGATGCCCAGCGAACCGACCAGGCCGAACGAGGCCACCGCCAGCGCCAGGCCAAGCACGGCGATCACCAGGCCCGGACGGCCCTGGCCAGCCACGCGCGTGGTCAGCGCGGTACGCACCACGTTGGCGAACGAATGCGGGTCCTTCGGCGGCAGCGGCACCAGCACGTAGCGCCTGCGGCCCAGCCAGAACACGAAGGTAGCGATGAACATCAGGATGCCCGGGATGCCGAACGCCCACTGCGGGCCCCAGTTCTTCAGCACCAGCGGGATCAGCAGCGAGGCGAACAGCGAGCCGAAGTTGATGATCCAGTAGAAGGCGTCGAAGACGATCTTGGCCAGGTGCTTGTTGCTCTGGTCGAACTGGTCGCCCATGAACGAGGCCACCAGCGGCTTGATGCCGCCGGCACCGAGCGCGATCAGGCCCAGGCCGAGGAAGAAGCCCTCGCGGCTGTTCTCGAACAGCGCCAGGCACAGGTGGCCGGCGCAGTAGACCAGGCTGAACCAGAGGATGGTGTGGTACTTGCCGAAGAACCGGTCGGCCAGCCAGCCACCGAGCAGCGGGAAGAAATACACGCCGATCATGAAGCTGTGCATGATGTCCTTGGCTTCACCGGCACGGCCTTCGGCAGTGATTTCCTGCAGCAGCAGCGAGGTGATCAGGAACTGCACCAGGATGTTGCGCATCCCGTAGAAACTGAACCGCTCGCAGGCCTCATTGCCGATGATGTACGGAATCTGGCGCGGCATCTTTCCCTGGCCGGCGATGGGGGCGACTGCGTCGTGGCTCATCCTGTAAGGCATTCCTGCAAAGCGAAAGGCGCAAGGTTACCGGAACCGGGGCTTGCGAAGCACGCTGCAGGGCTGCATGACAACGGTGCCAATCCATGGCAGGCAGTGCAGGCCCTGCCGGAAGTCACGGCACCTGCACGACAAAAGCGTAAACTTATCGTTATGCGCCCCCTCGCCCACGCCCGCCTCCTGCTCAGCTGCCTTGCGCTGTTGCTGGCGTTGCAGGCGCAGGCACGACCACAGGCGCCGGCCGCCGTTGCCAGCGAGAGCGACCCCAGGCAGCTGACGGTCGCCGCGCTGGAGCTGCCCAGCCGCGATGACGCGCAATGGAAGCAGCGCCGCGAGCAGGTCGCTCAGCTGCTGACCGAGCTGCAGCCGGACGTGATCTCGGTGCAGCAGGTGCTGCAGCAGCAGGGCCGCAACCCGGCCTGCTGGCTGGCCAGCCGGCTGCGCTACAGCTGCGACTTCGTTACCGCCGATCCGCCCAGCCAGCCGCTGCGGCATGGCAACGCCATGCTGACCCGGCTGCCGGTCAGCGAGGACGGCGTGACCCTGCTGCATCCTCCCGGCACCTTCAGCGCGGCCGGCATGATGCGGCTGAGGCTGGGCGAGGCGCTGGTCAACATCTATGTGGCGCGGCTGCGCCCGGACCCGGACGAGGCCAGCGCCCGCCAGCACCAGACCAGCGACCTGATGACCTGGATCGGCGCCACCGCCGAAGGCATGCCGAGCCTGATTGCCGGCGATTTCTCGGCCAGCACGGTGGAACTGGTGCGCAGCACGCCGGGGTTCCAGCCGGCCCGGCGCAATCCCGGCGGCCGTGCCGAGGCGCCGGCGGCCAGTGGGGGCGGCAGCAGCGGCCACGGCCTGGATGTGCTGTTCCAGGTCAAGCATTTCGGCGGCATCCGCCAGCAGCCGATCCTGCTGCCGGCCGACGGCGACCTGCCCGGCCTGCGTCTGGGTGTGATGGCGACCCTGCGCCTGCAGGGCGATACGGCCACTGCGGAATAGGTAGTGCCGGCCGCTGGCCGGCTCCCCCGGTACTGCACGGTTGCCGGCCTGCGGCCGGCACTATCGAACGACTGCTGCAACAGAAAAGGCCGGGGTCTCCCCCGGCCTTCTCATGTCATCCCGTCACGCGATCAGGCGATCGCTTCCTGGTAACGGCGCTCGACTTCGTTCCAGTCGATGACGTTGAAGAACGCGCCGATGTATTCCGGGCGGCGGTTCTGGTACTTCAGGTAGTACGCGTGTTCCCACACGTCCAGGCCGAGGATGGGGGTGTTGCCTTCCATCAGCGGGCTGTCCTGGTTGCCGGTGCTCTCGACCACGACCTTCTTGTCCGGGGTCACGCTCAGCCACGCCCAGCCACTGCCGAAACGGGTCAGCGCGGCCTTGGTGAAGGCATCCTTGAACTTGTCGAAACCGCCCAGGTCCTTGTCGATGGCCTTGGCCACGTCGCCCACCGGGTTGCCGCCGGCATTGGGGGCCATCACGGTCCAGAACAGCGAGTGGTTGGCATGGCCACCACCGTTGTTGCGCACCGGGCCCTGCAGGTTCTCCGGTAGCGACTTGAGCTTCTTCACCAGCTCTTCGACCGGCAGGTCAGCGTACTCGGTGCCTTCCAGCGCCGCGTTGACGTTGTTGATGTAGGTCTGGTGATGCTTGGTGTGATGGATTTCCATCGTCGCCGCATCGATATGCGGTTCCAGCGCGTCGTAGGCGTAGGACAGCTTGGGCAGGGTGTAGGCCATGATGCATCTCCTGATTGCGAGGGCACCCGACGATGTCGGGCGGTGCGCGGTGAATGATGGGGACAGACCGCCAGATTACCAAGGGGGATGTAAAGGAAATTGCGTCCTGCCAGTGAGCACGACGGCAATTGTTACGCAGCAGTGACGCAGCGCTCTCCTCATGCACCGTGCAGCGCACAGGCGCTACAGTGCGTGTACTACCCTCGCCCGCCCCTGCCCATGCGCAACCCCCGGCTGCTGATCACCGCCATCGCCCTGCTGCTGCTCGGCCTGGTCGCCAACCATTTCCTGCAAAGGCCGCCAGCGCCGCAGTTCGCGCCCGACCTGCAGGGCACGCCTGTCGCGCGCGCGCCGGCCACCGCCTCGCCCGGCAAGGACAGCGGACTTCCCGCGTTCCTGCCCGCCGAAGCGCGCGCGACCATCGCCCTGATCCAGCGTGGCGGTCCATTCCCGCACCGCCAGGACGGCAGTACCTTCGGCAACCGCGAGCAGCAACTGCCGCAGCGCGCGCGCGGCTACTACCGCGAATACACCGTCGACACCCCTGGCGCGCGTACGCGTGGCACGCGTCGCATCGTCACCGGCGGCGATCCGCCGGAAGCGTGGTACTACACCGACGACCATTACGCGTCATTCCGCAGCTTCACCGTACCGGCCCAGGGAGCGCAGTGATGAGCCACGATGATTTCGGCCTTGGCCTGCATGACATCAACAACGCCGGCGTCTACGCCATCGACAGCGACGACATCGGCGCACTGGCCGCGGCGATGCGCGATGCCGGCCTGAAAGTGATCCGCATCGATCTGGAGGGCGTCGCGGACAAGCGCACCCTGCTCGCCCGTTTGGCCGCACAGCTGGATTTCCCGGCCGGTTTCGGCGGCAACTGGGATGCGCTGTCGGACAACCTGCGCGACCTGCAATGGCTGCCGGCCAATGGCTACGCGCTGTTCCTGGCCGACGTGGACGCGCTGCGCGCCGGTCCGCAGAAGGACTTCGACACCCTGCTGGACGTGATGGACGAGACCAGCCGTGACTGGGTCGGCCGCGACGTACCGTTCTGGGTGTTCCTGTCGCAGAGCGCGTAAGGTCACTGCCTTGGCCGGCATGCACTGACGCCTTGGCAGAGGCCAAAGCGCGGGCCGGCCAGCACGTCGGCGCGGCCCCCTGCCTAGCGGCTCCCGTTGTCTTCCTGCAGTTCCTTCTTGAACGGGATGTCCGGCGGCGGTCGTGCCACGGCCGGCTGGTCCTGCATGTTGGGGTTGGTCAGGCCACAGCCGCCACCGGCCTGCAGGATCGAAATGACGCAGGAGATCCTTGTGTTGGTGCCCGGCAATGGAATCTCCATCGCCTTGACGCCCTTGCGCACCCATTCGGCCAGCAGCGATTCCTGCGGCACCCAGTATTTGTCGAACGAGGTCGGCGTGTAGTCGTACGGCGGGCGCTTCAGCCAGGTGCCGGACTGCGCAATGCGCTCCTTGCTCCAGCCGTCGTTGGCACCGCCGGGCGCACCGCGCGCGGCATGGCCATCGCCCTCCTGGCCAGGCACGCGCACGCTGCCATCGGCATTGAACAGGCCGCTGCCCTTGCCGGCGGTACTGGCCTGGCGGGTACCGTTGCTGCTGCCGTCGCGGTTGCGGCTGGAAGACCCCCAGTCATCGCCCTTGGCAGGCATCGCCCAGTTGCCTGGATCAGGCGCCGGGCGCGCTCCCGCGTTTGCGGGTGTGCTGCTGGATGCTGACGGACGCGCGCTGCTGCTCGCCTGCGTCGCGCTGCCCTGGGCCGCAGTCGCAGGCGTCGCCGTGGCACTGCCACTGGAGGATGCCGGTGCTGCCACCGGTGCCGAGGCCACTTCACGTTCCCGCACCTGCACGTCGCGGCCAGTGGGCGCGCGTACGGCGGGCTCACGCCCGGCCACCGCCGCCATCCGCACCTGCGGATCGGCCACGGCCTGCACTTCACGTTCGCGCACCTGCACGTCCTGCTGCGGCACGCGCACCTGCACTTCCGCGCTGCGCAGCGGTTGGGGAGCGACCGGCGCGTCGACCGTACTGACTTCGCGTTCGCGCACCTGGATGTCACGCACCTGCGGCGTGCGCACGGCCAGTTCCGGGGTACGCACCGGGCTTGGTGTCGGCGGCGCCTGCACCGGCTGCACGCTGCGCTCGCGCACGGCGGGTGTGCTGTCACGCGGCACGACGCTGACTTCGGTGCGCGGCACACTGACCGGCGGCACCACGAAATCCGTGCTGGCCTGCGCCACTTCGGTGGCCTGGACGGGCGAAGGCGGCGGCGCGGCCACCGGCGCCGGCTCGGCGTCGGCCGGCGGTGGTGGAACGCTGGCGGTCGGCGCGGATGCCGGGGATGAGGCGGTGGTTTCGGCAGCCACCGGACGTGGCGCAGGGGCCGAGGCAGCGCCCGCCTCCTGGCCCGGCGCAACCCGACCTGCCGCCGCAGCCGCAGCCGCTTCGGCGCCCGGCTGATCGCCACCGCCTTCCTGCGACGCGCGGCCGACGAACTCCACCTGCACGCGCTCGCCCTCGGTGCCCTCTTCGTCCGGCGCGCTGGTACGGATCACCGCCACCCACAGCAACAGCACGAAGAACAGCAGATGCAGCAGTGCACTGACCAGTGCCGAGGTCCAGCGCATCCAGCGCTGGTCGCGCGGCGCGGCGTCCCAGTCCTGCCAGAACAATCGGCGCAGCGCCTGCCACGGCGACAGCCGCGGCGACTGGCCTGGCGGGCCCGGCAGCGGGCGCGGCAGGAAAACTGCGATCACCTCGCGGGCATGGAACGGCCGCGGCAGTGGCCCCAGCGAGCGCAGCCACAGCGCCCAGCCATAGGGCAGGCGCGTGGACTTCTCGAGGACGGCGCGGGGCTGCTGGCGCGCCAGCAGCAGATCAATGAGTTGCTCGGCCCGGGTCAGAGGCACGCGTCAGCGATCAGGCGACGTTGCCGCGCGGAATGTAAGGCGCGTGGCCGCTGTCATGATCGGTCGCGTCACGCACGGCGGTCACGCCCGGCACGCGGCCCATCAGGGTTTTTTCGATGCCCTGCTTGAGCGTCACATCGGCCATGCCGCAGCCCTGGCAGCCACCACCGAAGCGCAGCAGCACCACGCCGTCGGACGAGACTTCCTGCACGGCCACCTTGCCGCCATGCGAGGCCAGCTGCGGATTGACTTCGTTCTCCACCACCCAGTGCACGCGTTCGACCAGCGAGGCCGCATCACCCGGCGCTTCGCCCTTGATGCGCGGCGCCTTGATGGTCAGCTGCTGGGCACCGGCGGTGCCGGCGACGATGTCGATCTCGGCGCCATCGAGCCAGCCAACGCTGCCGGCGTCGACATAGAGGGTGAAACCATCGCAGTCCACCGCCCACTCGTCACCGAGCAGGTCGGTCGATTCGGCGAATTCCAGCCGGGCATCGGCGCGCGGCGTACCGGGGTCGACCGCGCTCAGGCGCACGCCCATGCCGGGCACGCCCTCGCGTTCGATCAACTTGCGGAAATGGGTCTGGGCAGTGTCGGAGATCTGGATCATCAGGCTATTCTAGCCAAGTAAGCGTCAGCCGCTCATTCGGTTTATACACCGTCCGGCGCATTGTTCAGTCAACACGAGGTGGAGATTCCCATGGCCGACCTGATTCCACTGGCCCACGCCCGTTGCGTGCCGCGCAAAGGCAGCGACCACAAGCTCGGCGAGGCCCGCCTGGCCGAACTGCTGCCGCAGGTTCCCGGCTGGGAGCTGAGCGAGGGTGACCAGGCCCTGTCGCGTACCTTCCGCTTCAAGGATTACTACGCCACCATGGCCTTCGTGAACGCGCTGGCCTGGATCGCCCACCGCGAGGACCACCACCCGGACCTGGGCGTGCACTACGACCGCGCGGTCGTGCGCTTCTCCACCCACGATGTGGGCGGGCTGAGCGAGAACGACTTCATCTGCGCGGCCAAGACTTCGGCCCTGACGGAGCAACTGCCATGAACGTACGTTTGCTGAGCCTGTCCCTGATCGCTGCGACCGGCCTGGCCGGCTGTGGCGCGTCCGAACCGCCGTCACCGCCACCACCGCCGCCGACCGAAGTGGCCGCGGTGAAGACGCCGCCGCCGCAGTACCCGCTGGAACTGGCCTGCATGGGCGTGGGCGGCACCAGCACCTTCAAGGTGACCATCGGCACCGACGGCAAGCCGAGCGAGGTTGCGCTGTTGACCGGAGCCGGCAACCCGCAGCTGGACGAACTGGCCAAGACCGCCGTGCAGGGCTGGCAGTTCAAGGCCGCCACCCGTAACGGCCAACCGGTGCCGGCCACCATCCAGGTTCCTGTCAGCTTCAACCCGCCACAGCCGAAGCCGGACCAGTGCTTCGCCATCGAAGAACGCCTGCGCCGCGGCGGCTGATCGCGCACACCCCGACGGGGCCTGCCGACGCCCGCCTCGCCCTCGCCGCCCCGGCCCTGCCCGGGGCGGCTGTCTGTTGACCAGGATCGCGTGGGTTGATGCTGCAGATTCCCCCTGAAAACATCTGGATCGCACTGGCGGTCACGCTTGCCGCAGGCCTGGCCACCGCGATCGGCAGCCTGCTGGTGCTGTTCTCGCGCCGCCCCAGCCCGCGCCTGCTGGCGTTCGGCCTGGCCTTTGCCGGTGGCGCGATGGTCTATGTGTCGCTGTCGGAGATCCTCAACAAGTCCATTGCGTCGTTTGCACTGGCGTATGGCGAGCGCACCGGCTTCACCTACGGCACCCTGGCCTTCCTGCTGGGCGTGATCGTGATCGTACTGATCGACCACTTCATTCCCAATCCGCATGACAGCCTGGACAAACAGGACCCTGCGTTCCGCGAGAACAGCCGCGAGTACCTGAAGCGGGTCGCGCTGCTGACCTCGGTTGCGATCACCGCACACAATTTCCCGGAAGGGCTGGCGACCTTCTTCGCCACGCTGGAAAGCCCATCGGTGGGCATGCCACTGGCCTTCGCCATCGCCATCCACAACATTCCCGAGGGCATCGCGATCGCGGTGCCGGTGTACTTCGCCACCCAGAACAAGTTCTACGCGTTCAGTGCCAGCCTGCTGTCGGGCTTGGCCGAGCCCGTGGGCGCGGCGCTTGGCTACTGGCTGCTGTCAGGATCGCTGTCGCACGCCACGTTCGGCTGGGTGTTCGGCCTGATCGCCGGCGTGATGGTGTTCCTGGCGCTGGATGAGCTGCTGCCGGCGGCCAAGCGCTATGCCAAGGGCCACGAGACGGTTTACGGACTGGTGGCCGGCATGGGCACGCTGGCGATCAGCCTGGTGCTGTTCAAGTGGTGAGGGGTTCCCGGCTCGCCCTGTAGAGTCCAGCCATGCTCGACTGGCTTTCCGCGCGGCCCGACCGAGGCGCAGTCGAGCGTGACTCGACGCTACGGGAGATCCTTACTTCAGCCGGTCCAGCGCCTCGACCAGCTCATCCGCCAGCGGCGCGTTCAATACGTATGGGCTCTTGCCGTCATCCAGCGCGAACTCCAGCGAGGCCGCATGCAGGAACAGGCGCTTCAGCCCGATCTGCTCACGAAGCCGCTTGTTGACCGCTGGATCGCCGTATTTGTCGTCACCGGCCACCGGATGCCCCAGATGCTGGGCGTGCACGCGGATCTGGTGGGTACGGCCGGTCTCGATGCGGACTTCGCAGTACGAATGGCCACCGCGGCGTTCCAGCACCCGGAAGTGGCTGATCGATTCCTTGCCGATCGCATTGACCTGCACATGGCGCTCGCCGCCCTGGCGCAGGCCCACGTGCAGCGGGGCGTCGACCGTCATCACGCCGCCGGGCATGCGCCCGGCCAGCAGGGTCAGGTAGCGCTTGCGGATGCCGGCGCCGTGGTCTTCACGCAGCAAGGCCTGCAGTTCGCTCAGCGCCGAGCGCTTCTTGGCCACGACCAGCAGGCCCGAGGTGTCGCGATCCAACCGGTGGACCAGCTCCAGGGTCTGCCCCGGGCGCAGCGCGCGCAGCGTCTCGATGGCGCCGAAGCTGATGCCGCTGCCGCCGTGGCTGGCCACGCCGGTCGGCTTGTTCAGGGCCAGCAGGCGGGCGTCCTCGAAGACGATGGCCTGCTCCAGGCGGCGCATGAACGCCTCCGGCGGACCGGCCTTGTCTCCTTCCTCAGTGAGACGGACCGGCGGCACGCGCACCTCGTCACCGGCCTCGAGCTTGCGTTCGGCCTTGGCGCGGCCACCGTTCACCCGTACCTGGCCACTGCGCACCAGCTTGTAGACCAGGCTGCGCGGGGCGCCCTTCAGCTGGCCGAGCAGGAAGTTGTCCAGGCGCTGGCCGGCGCGGTCGGCGGGAACGGTGATCATGCGCACGGAAGGCTTGTCGCCAGCGGGTTTGGTGGGGTCTTGGACGGTCATCAGGCTGTTTATTCTGTTACACTCGGGGGGCGAGATAAGGGATTGATTTCGTTGGAAGTTACTCAGGGCCAGAAGCCCAGCTTCCGACGAATCCGGCACAGTGCGCGACCACCGCCCGCGGGGCGGCCATGTTAGCGGCTCACCGGCCTTCCCGGCCATCGCCGGATGCCTGACACGCAACCGTGCTGAACATGTCCCGCGTGGCGCTCCAGCCTGGCTGACAGCTGCCTGCGGCCTGTAACACCCCAAAACCCATAAGAGTGAAGCGCTCCCGCGGCCTGCCGTGGTGTCGTAGCGCTGGAAACCCAAGCCGCCCTCCCCGCGCTTGCGCGAATGGGCGGCGAACCGTGTCCAGAGGCGAAACCCCATGGCGTTCCGCGCGGTAGCCGCTTGCGAGGAACGCAACAATGAAGCGAATGCTGATCAACGCCACGCAGGCTGAAGAGCTGCGTGTTGCCATCGTGGATGGCCAGTCGTTGTATGACATCGACATCGAACAGCCGTCGAAGGAACAGAAGAAGTCCAACATCTACAAGGGCCGGATCTTCCGCATCGAGCCCTCGCTGGAAGCCGCCTTCGTCGAGTACGGCGGTGGCCGCCATGGCTTCCTGCCGCTGAAGGAAATCTCCCGCGACTACTTCCAGGCCGGTGTCGACCACAACAAGGCCGGCATCCGCGAGCTGCTGAAGGAAGGCCAGGAGATCGTCGTCCAGGTCGACAAGGAAGAGCGTGGCAACAAGGGCGCCGCCCTGACCACGTTCATCTCGCTGGCCGGCCGCTACATGGTGCTGATGCCGAACTCGCCCAGCGCCGGCGGCGTTTCCCGTCGCATCGAGGGCGAAGACCGGGCCGCGCTGAAGGACGCCCTGGACAAGCTGAACATTCCCGACGACATGGGCGTGATCATCCGTACCGCCGGCGTCGGCCGCGATGCGGAAGAGCTGCAGTGGGACCTGGACTACCTGCTCAATGTCTGGCGCGCCATCGCCGAAGCCGCACTGAGCAAGCCGGCTCCGTTCCTGATCTACCAGGAATCGCGCCTGATCGTGCGCGCCCTGCGTGACTACCTGCGCGCCGACATCGGCGAGATCCTGGTGGACACCGAGGAGATGTACGAGCACGCCCGCGAGTTCATGCAGCAGGTGATGCCGCAGACCCTGCGCAAGCTCAAGCATTACAAGGACGACATCCCGCTGTTCAACCGCTTCCAGATCGAGTCGCAGATCGAGGGCGCCTACGAGCGCAACGTGCGCCTGCCGTCGGGCGGCTCGATCGTGGTCGACCAGACCGAAGCGCTGACCGCGGTCGACGTCAATTCCTCGCGCGCCACCAAGGGCAGCGACATCGAGGACACCGCGTTCCAGACCAACCTGGAAGCGGCCGAGGAAGTGGCCCGCCAGCTGCGCCTGCGCGACCTGGGCGGCCTGGTGGTGATCGACTTCATCGACATGGCCTCCAACAAGCACCAGCGCGAGGTCGAGAACCGCCTGGCCAACGCGCTGAAGTACGACCGTGCGCGCGTCCAGGTTGGCCGCATCTCGCGCTTCGGCCTGCTGGAAATGAGCCGCCAGCGCCTGCGCCCGAGTCTGGGTGAATCCAGCCAGATCGTCTGCCCGCGTTGCGACGGCCACGGCCGCATGCGCAGCGTCGAGTCGCTGTCGCTGTCGATCATCCGCGTTGCCGAAGAGCATGCGATGAAGGAAAACACCGGGCAGGTGCTGGTCCAGGCGCCGGTGGAGATCGCCAATTACCTGCTGAACGAAAAGCGCAGTGCCCTGCGCGAGATCGAGCAGCGCCACGAGGCGCCGATCGTGATCGTCGCCGACGAGCAGCTGCACACCCCGCACTACACCGTCACCCGCCTGCGCGAGAACGAGCTGGGTGAAGAGAGCAACAAGCCCAGTTACCAGCGCGGCACCCCGCGCAAGCTGCCGGTGCATGCCCTGACCAAGGGTCAGCTGAACATCCCGCCGCCGGCGGTGACCCAGGTCAAGCACACCTCCCCCGCCCCGGTGCGCGAGGAAGTGGAGCCGGCCGCAGCGGCACCGGCCCCGGTCGTGGCAGCGCCGGTTGCAGCGGCCCCGAGCGGCGGCGTGATCGGTTGGCTCAAGCGCGTGTTCGGTGGCGAACCGGCGCCGGCACCGGCACCGGCGGCTCCTGTTGCCCGCCAGCAGCAGGACGGCGGCCGCAAGGACCGCAACAAGGATCGCAACAAGGACCGCAAGGATCGCCGCGACGACAACCGTGGCAACGGCAACGCTCAGCAGCAGAAGGATGGCGGCAACCGCAAGGAGCGCGGTGAGCAGCGCAAGGACGGCCGCAACGGCAACAACGGCAATGCCCAGCAGCAGCCGCAGCAGGGCAGGCAGAAGGAGCCTCAGCAGAAGGACGGCCAGCAGCCGCATCAGCAGAACAAGCCGCGCAACGAGCAGCAGGGCCAGAACCAGAACCAGCAGCAGCCGAAGCTGAAGCAGCCAAAGCAGCCGCGCCAGCCGCAGGACGGTGACAAGCCGGCCGAGAAGCCGCAGCGCAGCACCGCCGAGGCACCGACCGAGGCCGTGACCGCGGCTGCCGCCGTGGCCGCCACGGCGGTCGCCGCCAATGGGGTGACCGCTCAGGAAGCCACTGCGCCGGTGGCGCCGGTTGCGCCGGCCGCCTCCGCTCCGGCGGAAGCCACTGCACCGGCCGACACCACTGCCAACGCCGGCAACGGGGCCGAGGCGATTGCCGTGACCGGTGAAGAGGCTGCTGTCGACGCCAACGGCGAGCAGGCCGGTGAAGGCGCGACCCGCCGCCGCCGTGGCCGTCGTGGTGGCCGTCGCCGCCGTCGTGGTGGCGCCGAGAACGCTGCCGGCAGCGATGGCCTGGGCGATGATCAGGACGACGCGGACGACAGTGATGACACCGATGCCGCTGATGTCGCCGAGCAGAGCAACGACAGCGTCGCCGGGACCACTCCGGTCGCCGCTGCGCAGCCGGCCCGTTCGCAACCGGAATTCGATTTCGATGACGAAGTCGAACCGACCGCTGCCGAATCCGGAAAGCCGGTCCGTGCCGCCGCCGCTGTTGTCGCCGCGCCGGTCGCGGTGGTGAGCAGCGCCGTGGTCGATGCCGCTGCACCGGTGGTGGCCGAGGTACAGGCCCCGATCAATACCGTGGCCAAGGCCGAACCGGCATCTTCGCCGGTGCAGACCAGCATGCTCGATGCCATCGACGCGGCGACCCCGGCCCAGCCGCTGGTGGCTGCAGCACCGGCGGTCGAAGCCAAGCCGGTCGTGGTTGAGGCTGCCCCGGCCGTTGAAGCCACTCCGGTGGTCGAAGTGAAGCCGGTCGTGGAATCGAAGCCAGAGATCGCTGAAGCCGCTCCGGCGGTCGAAGCCGAGCCGCTGGCCGTTGAGGCCGCCCCGGTGGTGGAGGCCGCTCCCGCGGTTGAAGCCAAGCCGGTTGTCGAGACCGCACCGGTCGCCGAACAGCCAGTCGCTCCGGTGGCGGTTGAAGCCGCACCGGTGGAAGCTGCGGCCCCGGTCGCCGATGCGGTGGTGACGCCGTCGATCGATCCGGCCGCCGATGGTCACACCGATGCCGCCGCCCAGGCGGCCGAAACCAAGGCCGACGAAGAAGACGAAGACGCCGCCAAGCGCACGCCGCCGGCGAACTGATCGCGATCTGGTCGCGTGAAAAGGAACGGCGGGGATCGATGATCCCCGCCGTTTCTGTTTGTGCGCCGGGCGCGTGCAGCGCTCTGGTAGAGGCCAACCTTGGTTGGCGCCGTTGTTCGAGCGAACGCGGACACGTCCGTGCCAACCAAGGTTGGCACCTACCAGGACATCAGCGCGTCGGCGCGAACTGCAACCGGGTCCACACGCCGTAGTGGTCCGAGGCCCAGCGACCGCTGTCATCTGGCTGGTCGAACAGGAGCTTCGCTTCGCGCGCGACCATCCGGTCCTGCTGGAAGAAGATGTGGTCGATACGCGAAGGTGCCTGGTAATAGTGCCGGTTCAAGGTGCTGACCCCGGCCAGGTCGGTGTTGACGTGCACGCTGCCATAGCTGTCGCCGTAATGGCTGCGCAGCTCGCTCAGGTCACCTGCGTCCACCAGCGCATTGAAGTCGCCCGCGATCACCACCGGCGCGCCGGCCGAGGTAGCGGTGATGAAGCGCAGCAGGTCCTCGACCTGGGTACGGCGGATGCGCTGACCACTCTCGTCGTTGCGCTCGTTGAGATGCGTGGCGTAGACGTTCACCGGCGTGCCGTCGACGTCGATGCGCAGGTGGGCCACCGTGCGGTAGTCGTCCAATGGCAGCAGCAGATGGTCCCCCTGGGCGAGGATCGGCCGCCGGGTCAGCAACGCATTGCCGTAACGCTTCGGCGCACCCACCGGATCGGTGGACACGAATACGTACTTGTAGCCGAGTTGGCTGGCCAGCCACTGCGCCTGGTTGCGCACGTTGCGGCGCTGGATCACCTCCTGCAGCGCGATGGCATCGGGCTGCAGGCGCTTGAGTTCGGCCAGGATGGTACGGCGGCGGCTTGGCCAGTCTTCGCGGTCATGATGGAGGTTGAAGGTGACCATGCTCATGCCTGGCGCGCTGGCGATGTCCACCGCTGGCGATGCGACCTGCGGCACCGCCGCCAGCGTCAGCCCTGGCAATGCCAATGCAATGGCCAGCCCCAGGGCGCGCACCGTCGCACGCGCTCCCTCCCCTTGTTGCTTCATCGTTACTGCCCCTTGCGCTCGGCGCGGCGCACCGCGCCCGGTACATCGATCTCGATCCGTGCCGGCAGCTGGTGCACGTGCAGTTCCTTGTTGATCCATTCGGCCGCTTCGCCGTTGATGGTCGCCTCGCCCGGATCACCGGCGTACGGCCACGGCAACACCACGCCACCGACCGGTGGCACCAGGCCCGGCTGCACCTCCAGCACCAGCTGCTTGTCGCTGCGCTGCAGGCGGTAATTGAGCTGGCCCTGCGGCGTGCGAAGGCCCTGCACGGCGATGCCCTCGCCCTGCAGCCAGGCCGTCGGGATGCCGGCGGCCAACACCAGCGCATCGTCCATGTCACGACTGTAGGCGAACATGTCCAGGGCCGAGCGCACGAAGTCCGAGGCGACCCAGGCATGCGGCAGGTCACCGACGAAGAACGGCTTGCGCGGCGTGCGCGAGACCACTTCGGCCCACTGGTTCCAGGCCTGCGGCGCACGGTCCTTGAAGAAGAACTCGGTCGCCTGCCAGGCGCGATCGCGCCAGCCCAGGCGAACGAAGGCGGCCACGTTGCGCCACTCGTACGGCGTGTAGTCCTTCCACTCGCGCTTGCCATCGCGGCGGGCCACGAATTCCTTCCAGTAGCGCTCGAAGGTCGCCTCCAACGCCTGCTGCGGCAGCCGGCCCTGCTCGCCGCCCGGCGCCAGCGCGATGGTGGTCGAGGTCGCGTCGAAATCGCCCAGCTCGGCCGAGCCCGGCAGGTAGTCGATGTTGTGCTGCTGCATCGCCGACAGCAGTGACGCCTGCAGGTCATCACGGAACTGGTCACGCGACTCGGCGATCTGCATCGCTTCGACCTTGCCCAGCTGGGCCGCCAGCGATGCTGCGTCCTTGTAGCCGCGCAACGCCCAGAAATTATCCCAGTACGAATGCATCGGCTTGGCCGAATAGCCTTCGTGGCTGATCGAGGCCGGCATCATCCCGTAGAACGCCGGATTGCGCGCACGGTTCTCTTCGGTACGCTCGCTGGCACGCAGCTGCTCCATGTAGCTGTAGGCGCCCTGCACGTGCGGCCACATCAGCTCGGCGAAGGTGCTGTCGCCGGTATAGCGCCCATATTCGGCGATGCTGTAGATCAGCTCACCGTGGCTGTCGTTCTCCGGTACCGGGTCGCTGCCGCGCGCATCGACACAGCACGGCACCTTGCCGTTCTCGAACTGGTAAGGCGCATACCAGTTGATGTAGTCACGCACGGCATCGCTGCGCCCCATGCGCAGCAGGCCTTCGGAAATCATCGCGCCGTCGCGGATCCAGCTGCGCGCGTACGAGCGCGTGCCCGGCTGCAGGCGCGGGCCGACCCGGGAGATCAGCATGTGCGCCACGGCGGTGCGCAGGGTGTCGACCAGGGCCTGGCCTGCCGCCGGCACCTGCAGCGAGACCACGCCCAGCGCGTGCCGCCACTGTTCGGCCACCTGCGCCTGCGCCTTGGCCACGTCCAGCGCCTGCGGCGCCCAGCTCCCGGTCTGCGGCAGCACCACTGCCACTTCGCGGCTCTGCCCGGGTTCCAGCTTGATCGTATACAGCAGCGCACCGGACGCCATGCCGGTACTGTCCTTCACTGCCGTAGTGGCCGGATACTTTCCGGACGCAAGATGCATCGCATCGAGCTTGCCATCGAACGTGCTGGCGAAACGGGCATCGGGCACCTGCAGTGGATAGATGCGCGGCTCGCCGTTGATGCGTACCAGCTGTTCGCCCACGTCCAGCGCATCGATGCGGCTGAAGCCGCCGACGGTGTTGAGGAACTGGGTCGGCGGGTTGACCTGCCAGGGGCGGATCGCCAGCGCCAGGGTGTACTCGTGCGCCACCTTGTCCGGATTGCTCAGCCGGTAGCGGCCGATCAACTGCGCGCGCTCCGGCGTGCCCTGCACGAAGCTGGTCACCGCCAGGCCGGCCTTCTCGTGCACCCAGTCGACGTTGGCGATCGGAAGATAGTGGTCCTGCAGCGACTGGGTAGTGGCCACCTTCGACCAGTCCAGCAGCTTGCCGTCGAGGCGGATGAACGGCTCGATGCTGAAGCTGCCCTTGGCCGGCTCCAGCGCACCGTCCTCGCTGATCAGCGCCTGTTCCTGGCCGCCATCGAGGCCGAGCAGGGTCCAGTACGGCTGTTCGCCCACATACGCACGCGGCAGCGAACCGCGCGGCAGGTCGGCCGCCACCGAGGACAGGAAGGCGTTCGGCGTGGCGGCGAACGCCAGCGGCTTGAGCGTGATGTCACGGATGCCATAGCGCCAGTTCGGGCCATCGAGCAGATCGAAACGCACGTAGCGTGCGTCGGTGTCCGGCAGCGCCAGCCAGTCGCGGCCACCCGCACCGCCGGTCACCTCGCGCACAGTGCGCCAGTCCCGGCCATCTTCGGACGTCCGCACGGTGTAACGATTGGCTTCCAGGTTCGGCAGCCAGTCGATCACCGCACCGCCGATCTCGCGGCTCTTGTGCAGGTCCAGGCTGATGGTCTGCTGCTTGACCCCGCCGCTGATCCAGAACGTATCGCCCTTGCCATCGATCATGCGGTCCTGCAGCGCGGTGGCGGTATCGGCGATGACCGATGGCACCAGTGCCGAATCATCCTGCGGTGGCAGGCCCTGCAGGGTCAGCTTGTCGAAGCACACCGTGCCGCGGCCACCGACCTTGCTGTAGATCGTGAACTCGACCGCGGCGCTGCGCGCCATCTCCTTCTCGGGCGACGGCCCCCACGCCTTGTCGATCTGGCGACGCCGGTATTCGACCGGTGTCCACGCCTTGGGGAAGCTGTAGCCCGGGCGGTTGACCCACCAGACGTTGTCGCCGCTGGCATCGATCAGCTTGAACTGCAGGTCGTTGGCCGGCGAATCACCACGCAGCTGGAAGCCGAAACGGTAGTTGACCGGGTAGTCGATGTTCAGCGCGCGGCGGATGCCGACGTAGCCGGAGACCTTGTGGAAATCATAGTCCAGGCACAGGGCACGGCCGCCGCCGGCGCCGCTGACCGGCCGCAGCGAACCACTGACCTGGTCGGACAGCACCAGTTTCCAGGCGCCGATATCGTCGAAGTCGTCCAGCACCTTCGGCGCCGGCAGTGCCGGTGGTGCGGCGATCGCCAGGGAGGTCCACAACAGTCCCAGTCCAACGGCGATCGCTCGCTTCATCCCTTGACGCTCCCCAGCAACAGACCTTGGATGTAGTACCGCTGCAGCACCAGGAACAGCGCCAGCACCGGAACCACGGTGACCACCGCGCCAGCCATCATCATTTCCACGTCCATGATGTGTTCGCGCGAGAGGGTGGCCAGCGCCACCGGCAAAGTGTAGTGCTCCTGGTCGGTCAACACGATCAGCGGCCACATGAAATCGTTCCATGCGCCCATGAAGGTGAAGATCGCCAGGGTCACCAGCACCGGCTTGAGCATCGGCAGCACGATCTGGAAGAAGATGCGCAGCTCCCCTGCCCCGTCGATGCGCGCCGCTTCCAGCAGTTCGTCTGGGATCGAACGTGCGTACTGGCGTACCAGGAAGATGCCGAACACGCTGGCCAGCGCCGGCACGATCACGCCGCCGAAGCTGTTGACCAGCCCCAGCTGCTTCATCAGCAGGAACAGTGGCAGCATCGCCACCTGCGCTGGAATCACCAGCGCCGCCATCAGTACCTGGAACAGGCGCTCGCGGCCGACGAAGTTGAGCTTGGCGAAAGCGTAACCGGCCATGGTGTTGAGCAGCAGCGAGCCGATCGTGATGCCCAGCGACACCAGCAGGCTGTTGGCAAAGTTGCCGCCCATGCCGGTGCGCGCGAACAGTTCATGGTAGTTGTGCGTGGTGATGCTCGAAGGCAGCAGCGGCGGCGGGAAATGGCTGGCCTCGCCCTGCGGCATGAACGAGACCGAGACCATCCACAGCAGCGGTGCCAGGCTGACCAGGGCCAGCACCAGCAACGCACCATTGATCATCCACGGGTACCAGCGCGACTGGCCGATTTCACGACTCATACCAACTGCCTCTTGCGACCGAAACGCAGCATCACGGTGGTCACCGCCAGGATGATCAGGAACAGCAGGAACGCCACGGCGGAGGCGCGTCCCAGGTTCCACCACTTGAAGCCTTCCTCGAACATGAAATACAGCACGCTGACGGTGCTCTGCAGTGGGTCGCCGCGGGTCATCACGTAGGGTTCGGCGAACAGCTGGAAGTAGCCGGACACGGTAATCACCCCGACCACCAGCAGCACCGGGCCGAGCATCGGCAGGGTGATGTGCAGGAACTGCTTCCAGCGCGAGGCACCATCGATGCGCGCCGCTTCGTACAGGTCATGCGGGATCGCCTGCAGGCCGGCCAGGAAGATCACCATGTTGTAGCCGAAGTTCTTCCACACCGCGAACAGCATGATGGTCGGCATCGCCCAGTTGGGATCACCCAGCCAGTCGATCGGGCTGATGCCCAGATGGCCCAGGCCGTAGTTCACCAGGCCATAGCTGGTATGGAACAGGTAGCGCCAGATCACCGCCACCGCCACCAGCGTGGTCACCACCGGCGCGAACAGGGCCGTGCGGAACAGGGCCTTGAAGCGCGCGGCCGGTGCATTGAGCAGCATCGCCGCGCCCAGCGACACGCCGATCGACAACGGCACGCCGATCAGCACGAAGTAGGTGGTGTTCCACAGCGACTTCCAGAACATCGGCGTCTGCAGCAGGTCGATGTAGTTGCCCAGGCCGACGAAGCGCAGGTTGCTGCTATCGGCCAGTGCATAGAGGTCGAAGTCGGTCACGCTCAGTGCAAGCGCCGAGGCGACCGGCAGGCCGAAGAACACGCCCAGCACGATCAGCGAGGGGCCGGCGAAGATCCAGCCGGCCAGCGAAGTACGTTTCATTGCGCGCTCCCGGCGGCCACGGCGCTGCTCGATTGCGGCGACGGCGCGCGCTCCTGCAGGCGTTGTTGTTCATGCATCCAGCGGCGCTTGGCCAGCACCTTGTCCACGCGCTGGTCCAGCTCTTCCACGGCCTTGTCCTGCGGCAGGCCACCGCGCACCACCTTCTCGGTGACGATGCGCATTTCCTGCACGATGCGCTCCCATTCGAGCACCTTCGGCGTCGGCCTGACCCGCTCCAGCTGATCGCGGAACGCGGCCGCCAGCGGGTCATTGGCCAGCGACGGCGTGTTCCACGCACTGCGGCGCGGCGGCAGGTCGCCAATGATCGAATGGAAGCGTGCCTGGATTTCCGGCCGCGACAGGAATTCGATCAGCTTCCAGGACGCCTCCTTCTGCTGCGACTTGCGGAAGATCACCAGGCTGGTACCACCGGCGATGCCCGCGCCCGGACCGTCCGGCCCCGGCAGCGCGGCGGTGCCCCACTGCCCTTCCAGTTCCTTCGGCTGTAGCTTCTTGAACTCGCGGATGTTCCAGGGGCCGGAGATGTAGAACACGTTGAAGCCGCGGAAGAATTCGTCCCAGACATTGGAGATCTGCGTCTCGGACATCTTCGGCGCCCAGCCCTGCTCGAACATGTTGGCGTAGAAGCCCAGCGTGCGGCGGAACCCCGGGCTGGAGAAATTGCCCCGGGTGTCGTCGTCACGCAGCAGCGGGTCGGGCTGCTGCAAGGCCAGCGACAGCTGCTGCTCGAACTCGTTGATCGGCATCAGCACCGCGTAGCGGCTCGGGCCCTGCATGCGCTTGATCGCCGCCATCTGCTCTTCCCATTCCTGCCACGTACGCGGCGGGTGGTCGTAGCCGGCCTTGGCCAGCAGGTCCTTGCGGTAGTAGATCAGACGCGTATCGACGTACCACGGCACGCCGACCAGCCCGCCGTGGATCACGTTGGTATCCCAGATGCCCTGGAAGTAGTCCTTCGGGTCGACCACGGTGGAGCGCTGCACGAACGGCTGCAGCGGGGTCAGCGCGTCGAGTTCGGCGAACTCCGGCACCCAGGTGTTGCCAAGCTGGCACACGTCCGGCAGGCCGTCGGCGGCGAACGCGGTCAGCAGCTTCTCATGCGCGGCGGTCCACGGGATGTTCTGCACATCCACCTTGATGCCGGGGTTTTCGGCCTCGAATTCGTGGATCAGCTCGCTGACCACCTCGGCTTCGCGGCCCATCGCCCAGAAGCGCACGGTGGTGGTGCCCGGTTCGGTACGGGCGCAGCCGGCCACGGCCAACGCGGCCAGGGCAGGCAGCGCCCAGCGGCGCAGGCGGTCGATCCAGTTCGGCATCGGGCTACTTGCCCTGGCCTGTGGTGCGGTTGGCATTGTTCTTCTGTTCCTGCGCGGCAGCCGCGCGTGATTCGGCGATACCCACCGCGCGTGCTGCCGCGGCCTTTTCGTCTTTCTGCAGTTCCAGCGGCTGGAACGACCCTTCCGGCGCCAGCCAGCCGCCACTGAACCCGGCCCGCTCCAGGCCCTTGCGGATGTACGGGTTCTTCTTCATCACTTCCCAGACGAAGTCATCGCGGTAGTTGGCGATCATGGTCAGGATCGGGCCCTGGTCGATGGCGATGTAGTCGCTGGCGACCCAGCCGCGATCGGGAACCAGACGACCGGTCTTGATCGGGATGTCGTAGTTGAAGCTGGGGTTGAACGAATCCAGGAAGCCGTAGCTGGAATAGATGTAGTCGCCAAAGCGCTTGTGCATCTCCAGCGTGGCCGGGATCACCTGCTCGGGGGCGAACACCACCGAGGCGATCGCAGCGGTCGGGGCGATGGTGCCGTCATCAAAGTTCTCGCGCAGGCCGGCGCCGCGCGAGGAGTAGTGGCGGAACTGGCGCTGCTCGCCGCGGTACTCCTGCGTGGTGTTCTGCGGACCATCGCTGGCGGTCAGGCCCCACACGTTCTCGCCATACTCCTTCCACTGCATCGGGTTGGCGATGGCATATTCGCGCTGGGCCAGCGCGGCCGACCGGCTGTTGAGGAAATAGGTGCTGCCGCGCTCGCGCATGTAAGCGTCCTGGATGTCGCGGAAGTCGATCCAGACGTGGCTGTACTGGTGGCCGAACAGCGGGCCGAAGGACAGGTATTCCTGGCCCTGGTAGACGCCCCAGTCGTTGTCGTAGGTACGCGTCCACACCGTCCACGCGTCCGGGCTGACCGGGTGCGTCGGCGAGCCCAGGGCGAGGATGTACACCATCATCGCCTCGTTGTAGCCCATCCAGTCGTGGTCGATGAAACCGCTCTCCGGGAACCAGCCCATCGAGATCAGCGGTGCACGCTGCTGCAGCCACGGCCAGTCGACCTTCTTGTACAACGTATCGGCGATCTGGCGGATTTCCTTCTCGCGCGGATCATCACCGTCGTAGTACGACTGCGCGAACAGCACGCCCATCATCAGCAGCGCGGTATCCACCGATGACAGCTCGACCCAGCTGTCGTAGCGACGGCCTTCCTGCATGTCCAGGAAGTGGTAGTAGAAGCCCTTGTAACCGGCCTTGCCGGTGCGCTGCGGGCCCATCGGCACGTCGCGGAAGAACTTCAGCGTGGTCAGCGTGCGGTCGATCGCCTGGTTGCGGCTGACCCAGCCGTTCTCGATGCCGATCGGATAGGCGGTCAGCGCGAAGCCGACCGAGGCGATGCTGGCGAACGGCCGCGACGGGTAGCGGTCCGGGGTCAGCCCGTTGACCTCGTTGGTGGTATCCCAGAAGAACTGGAAGGTGCGGCGCTCGATGTCATCGAACAGCGGCGGCAGCTCAGGCTTCATGGGCCGAGGCGGTGCATCGGCCTCGATCAGGATCACCGGCGGGCGCGGTTTGGCAGGTTCCTGCTGGGCCGGCTGGCAGGCGGCCACGGCCAGGCTCAGCGCTGCGGCGGACAACAGATGGCGTGCCTGCATGGCGCGGTTCCTCCGGTGGTCTGATCGATGGGAAAGCATACCGTCCAATGATCTGAAATCGTTTACAAGGTGTGTGCTTAAAAAACCACGAAAAACGTGGCCTGACACCGCGATCATTGCCCACGCCGCTGCCCCCTGGCCGGCAGCGGCGTGGGCAATGGACCGGCACGGGGCCGGCCATTGCCGTTTTCACCGATGCCGCCAGCGAGCCGGCGGCATCGGGTCATGCATCACCGCCCGGGCTTAGAAGCGGAAGCCCACTTCGGCCTTGACCTGGCGCGGCGTACCGACGATGTCGCCGGTCTCGTTGTAGCTCACCAGCAGCTTGCCGTCGCTCTTCACGTAGTTCAGGTTGGAGAAGTTGTCGAAGTTGAGCACGTTGATGATGTCGATACGCGCATACAACTCGGTATCGCCGGCCAGCTTGAAGGTCTTGGTCGCCTGCAGGTCAAGCGACCGGTAGCCGAAGATCTTGCCGCCGAGCAGGAAGCGGCCGTTGCCCCCCGGGTAGCCGGCGGCCGGGGTCGGCAGGCAGTTCGGGTTGCCGGCCTGTGCCACGCAGGACCAGTCGTTGCCCGCCACCGGGGTGGCCAAGGTCAGCTTGCCACCGAAGGTGATGCCCCAGAAGCCATCGTAGGAGCCCGTGACCACCAGACGGTGGCGCGGCGCGCCGTTGGACTTGATGTATGGGTATTCGCCGATGGTGCCGCGATCGAACGAGTAGTGCTCGTCGATGTTGCGGTTGTGGCGCGCAGTGGTCCAGGTATAGGCGATCGAGGTACCCCAGCCACTTTCCTTGGTGTACGGCTTCTGCGCAGACAGGAGGATCTGGGTAGCGCGGGTCTTGATGCCCTGCTGGCCAATGATCAGGCTGCCGAAGCCGGGGATGTTGCAACCCCACGGTTGGCCGTAGGTTGGCTTTTCGGCACCACACAGCATCTGGTTGTCGAAGAAGTTGCCGTTGCGGAAGCGATTGCCCAGGGTGTAGGCGAAGCCATCATAGGTCAGCGTGCGCGAGATGGTGGCGTCGGTCAGCCACTCCCCGATCTGGTTGCTCATGCCCAGGCTGAACTGGTCCGCGTAGGGCACCTTCAAGTTGTTGTTGAGCAGGTCCACTTCCAGGCCTTCGTTGCTGGTACTGCCCAGCAGGGCCTGCACGTTGCCGATGCCATTGAGCAGGTTCGGGTTCCAATCGAAGCACGGGTTCTGCCCGTACAGGCAGGCTCCGCTGCGCGGGTCGCGGAAGTACACGGTCGGCTGCGGCAGGGCCAGCTTGGTGGTTTCCAACGCCAGGTAGTCGAAAAGATCACGGTCGTAGGAACGACCGGCGCCACCATGGATCACATGCTGCTCGTCGGCATTGATGTCATACGAGAAGCCCAGCCGCGGCTGCCAGGCATCCTTGAATGCCTTGCGGTTGTGGCCGTTGCTGATGTAGTCGTTGATGTTCAGGCCGCTCAACGCGAGCGTCTGCGCGTAGCTCTGCCCGGCCGGGCCATGCGGATCCTGCGCATTGAGCGCGCTGACCACTTCCGGCGGGGTCACGAAGTCCAGGTAGGTCGGGTTCTTCTCGTAGTCCCAACGCAGGCCAAGGTTCAACTGCAGGTGGTCGTTGACCTGCCAATCGTCCTGAATGAACAAGCCAATCTGCGTGGTCTTCGAGCGTACTTCCGGCAACACGCCACTGACACCAGTAATCGGCTTGGTGAACTGCGCCTTGTACGGCGTATCAATGCCAAATTCCGGGTTGCCCACGGTGTAGTAGAACTGCGGGTTGATCTGCTGCGCGTCGGAGGCGTACAGATTGATCTTCTTGTACTTGGCGCCCATCTTGATGGTGTGGTCGCCAGCCCACTCCAAGCCGTCCAGGGTCAGGTTGTCTTCGATCGACCAGCCCTTCTGGCCCTTCACCTGCGAGGCGAAGGCGCTGGCACCACCGATTTCCACAATGGTGCGTTCCTGCGGGGTGTTGCCGTCAATGTCACGGCCGTCCGGCGCGGTGTACACGTAGCCGTTGCCCAGGGTCAGCGGCAGCGGGTTGTTGAACGACTTCTCGTGGGTGACCATCAGCTCGTTGTAGAAGCGCTCACCGCTGTGATTCCAGCGCAGCGCGAAACGACGGTCTGTGTTGTCAGTGACCTTGCCATGCTCCTTGGAGGTCTGGTCACTGAACTGCTGCTGATTCTCGTCACGATCCTGGACTGTGAACTCGATGCGGTCGTTGTCGGTCGGCTCGACGTCGATCTTGGCGAAGATCAGGTCCTGCTTGAACGGCTGGCTGGCCGGGCCCAGGCCGGCGGCGGCCGCCGCCGGCAGCTGCGAGGCAGCACTGGTGACCGCGCCATTCGGGGCAATGGTCACTGGCAGATCGAAACGCTTGGCTTCGTAGGTCACGAAGAAGTGGGCCTTGTCCTTGATGATCGGACCGCCCAGCGCGAAGCCGTATTCCTTCTCCGCCGATTCTTCCTTGCTCTTTCCCGGCTGGCGTTCGGCCGGGGTCATCGCACGCATACTGTCGTTGGTGTAACGATAGAAGGTCTCGCCCTTGAACTCGTTTGTACCCGACTTGGTCGCAGCGGTGATCGCGGCGCTGGACACCTGGCCGTACTCGGCCTTGTAGTTGCCGCTGATGACCTTGTATTCACCGATGGCGAGCTGCGGGAACGGGTTGCCTGCGCTGCCGGACTGGCCGGCCACGCCGCCGCCCTTGACGTAGCTCTTCTGGCCCACACCGTCAATGTACACGTTGGTGCCGTCGGCGTTGGTCGCACCGCCGCGCAGCGAGGTGTTGCCCTTGGCGTCACGGGTGAAGATCATGCCCGGCACCGCGTCGGCGAACTCCAGGAAGTTGCGCGACACCTGCGGGGTGGTCTGGATCTGCTGCAGGCTGACGGTCTTGCCGACTTCGGAGGTGCGCACTTCCTGCAGCAGGGTCGGCGCGACGACGTTGACGGTGTCCAGGTTGGTGGCCGCGGTCGAACCGGGGGTGCTGCTGGCGGCACCGGCAAAGTTCAGCGTCGCGGTCGAGGCCACGGTGACGGTGACCTTCTGGGTCTGGCCGTTGGCGACCACGTCATAGGTACCCGGGTCCAGGCCCATCAGCGAGTAGCTGCCGTCGGCGCGGATGGTGCCACGGCGGACGGTACCGGTAGCCACGTTGGTGGCGGTCACTTCGGTACCTGCCTGGGCGCCGGCAACCTGGCCGCGCAGGCTGGCGTTGGCCGACTGCGCCATGACGTTGGGGGCGGCGGCCAGCATCAGGCAGCTGACCAGTGCGGTGCTCAGCAGCCGGCGCGCCGGCATGCGGAAGGTGGTATGCATCATCAACTCAATCTCCGGGTGGCGGTAACCGCTTGCGCGGTCCCTGCGATCAGTCAAAAAAAAGAAGGAACGCCTCTGGCTTCAATGGCCGGATGGCGGAGTGGTGGAATCGCGAACTATCAAGCGGGGAACCAGGGTCTGCTTGTCCCCTGTCCCATCCGTGGAGGTGCCGTCCATCAACTGCATCAGACGCGTCATGGCCCGGTCGCCGAGCTCGGCGATGCTGACCTGCATGGTGGTCAGCGACGGGTGGACGAAACGCGCCAGTGGAATGTCATCGAAACCTGCCAGGGCAACATCGGCCGGCACACGGACACCAGCCTGCGTGAACGCATACAGGCAGCCCAGGGCCATCATGTCGTTGGCGGCGAACACGGCATCGGGCAGCGCTCCGGCTGCCAGCAACTCCTGACCGGCGCGATGGCCGGAAGCTTCGTCGAAATCACCGGGCAGCTCGATGCCTTCGGCGCCACTGCCAAACGCCACCAGCGCGTCACGGAAGCCGCGCAGGCGCTCGCGCGCGTCGAAGTTGAGGTCCGGGCCAGAAATGAAGGCAATGCGGCGGTGGCCGGCGTCCAGCAGGTGGCGGGTCATCGCCATCGCACCGGCGTGGTCGTCGATGCTCAGCACCGGATGGTCCTGCCCGGGCAGATAGGTGTTGATCAACACCGTCGGCAGCGACTGCGGCAGGTTGTCGGTCAGGAAGCCCGGGCTCTCGGCATAGGGCGAGAGCACCAGCAGGCCGTCGACGCGGCCGCGCATGGCACGCAGGGCGGCGCCCTGCTGTTCCTGGTCGCCGTGGTAGCTGGACACCAGCAGGTGCTGGCGGCGGTTGCGGGCCACGCCGTCGATGCCGCGCATCAGTTCGGAGAAGAATTCGCCGTACAGGTCAGGCAGCACCACGCCCACCGTATTGGTGCGGCGGCTGCTAAGGCTGCGGGCGGCGGCATGCGGGGTGTAACGCAGCCGTGCGGCCACCTCCAGCACAAGCTGGCGGACCGGTTCGGCGACATTTTCATGCCCGTTGAGCGCGCGGGAAACCGTGGCCACGGAGACCCGGGCTTCGCGTGCGACGTCTTTGATTGTGATAGCTGCCTTGTTCACGAAGCCGCCCTCCACGGCTTGGACCTACCAGCATTGGCGCGGAATGTAAGCGTTTCCATCTGGGCTTGTAAACAGTCCGTTAGGCGAATGTCCCGAAATGGACATGAAAACCTGTCCGTGGCCAGGCCCTTGCGGACCCGCCAGGACAGTGCGGGACAAGGGCTCAGCCCTGTTCTGACGGGGTATGTGCGCGGATGGACAGCGCGTGGATATCGGTGTCCATCATCGACCCCAGCGCGGCATAGACCGCGCGATGCCGGGCCAACGGAGCCAGTCCGGCGAAGCGTTCACTCACCACATGGACGTTGAAATGGCCGCGCCCGTCGCGCGCGCCGGCATGGCCGGCATGGCGATGGCTGTCATCCTCGATCTCGAGCACGCTGGGTGCCAGCGCCTGCTGCAGCGCATCACGGATCCGCTCGATCCGTTCCGCGTTCACGGCAGGACCTTGCGGAACGGGCGTACCTGCACGCGGGTGTAGACGCCGGCAGCCACGTACGGGTCGGCATCGGCCCAGGCCTGGGCCTGCGGCAACGACTCGAACTGCGCGATCACCACCGAGCCGCTGAAACCGGCCGGGCCCGGGTCTTCACTGTCCACCGCCGGGCACGGGCCGGCCAGCAGCAGGCGTCCCTCGTCGCGCAGCGCGTGCAGCCGCGCCAGGTGTTCCGGCCGCGCCTGCAGCCGCTGCGCCAGCACATCCTGGCCGTCATACCCTTCGATCACATACCACACCGGCATTTCCTCGCTTGCGTTGTCGGGTCCGCAGATTCTAGCCAATGCAGCCCCCGCCCCGGTCCGGCTGGACACTGGCGCGGCAAAGGCTTACCCTAGACTCCATTGCACGTGGCTGGATGCAGCGGCCCGTCGGTTTTTGCGGCCAACGCAGCCCCCGACGACCGTCCCGCTGCTTCAAACCGGACCACCCGGCCGGGCCACGTAGACGACCTCCCCGTAGTTCTGTCGCTGCCGTTTACCGCGGCGCGTCCCGCTGTTTGATATGTGTGGAATCGCGCCGATCCCGGCGTGTCTGGCGCCTTGGGGCTCCGTGGCGTTGGCCCGGCGAACCCGGTGCCGCGACTGGTCCGTTGCAATCCTGATCTCCATTAGATGACTTCCGAACTCGCGCTCGACGCGAACCCGCCAACCCGGCCGCCCGCCCCCCAGCAGCAGGAAATGCCGCTGGCCGTGGTGCATGGGCAACCGGTCCTGCAGATTCCGCAGGACCTGTACATCCCGCCGGACGCGCTGGAAGTCATCCTGGATGCCTTTGAAGGCCCGCTGGACCTGCTGCTGTACCTGATCCGCCGCCAGAACCTGGATGTACTGGACATTCCCGTTGCCGAGATCACCCGGCAGTACGTGGAGTACATCACCGTGATGCGCGAGCTGCGCTTCGAGCTGGCGGCCGAATACCTGGTGATGGCCGCGATCCTGGCCGAGGTGAAGTCGCGGATGCTGCTGCCGCGCCCGGTCAGCGAGGAAGGCGATGAAGCCGACCCGCGCGCCGAACTGGTGCGCCGGCTGCAGGAGTACGAACGCTTCAAGCAGGCCGCCGAGAACATCGACGCCCTGCCCCGCCAGGACCGCGATACCACCGTGGCACATGCCTTCATGCCCGAACGTGCCACGGTGAAGCTGCCGCCGCCGGTGGACCTGAAGGAAATGCTGCTGGCCCTGCACGACGTGCTCAAGCGTGCCGAGCTGTTCAGCGGCCACGCCATCAAGCGTGAGGCACTGAGCGTGCGGCAACGCATGGGCGAAGTGCTGGGACGCCTGGAAGATGGCAAGTTCTATCGTTTTGAAGGGCTGTTCACCGCCGAAGAAGGCAAGCTGGGCGTGCTGGTCACGTTCCTGGCGGTGCTGGAGCTGGCCAAGGAACAGCTGCTGGACATCGTCCAGGAAGAACCGCTGGCGCCGATCTACGTGAAGTCGCTGGCGGCCGGCAACACCAATGCCCCGCTGCAGTTCAGCAGCGAGTTCGA
Source organism: Stenotrophomonas sp. YJH_SMC_65 (assembly GCF_059369475.1). Taxonomy (NCBI): domain Bacteria; kingdom Pseudomonadati; phylum Pseudomonadota; class Gammaproteobacteria; order Lysobacterales; family Lysobacteraceae; genus Stenotrophomonas; species Stenotrophomonas sp. YJH_SMC_65. The sequence goes on along the minus strand of NZ_JCAFSR010000001.1, from coordinate 437,077 downwards.
CGACAACGACGACGACGCCAATGCAGACGAGTGAGCGCTGACTGCCGATGGATCAATCGCTGATCAACCGCATTGTCGAGGGTGCCCTGCTGGCTTCCAGCCAGCCGCTCACCCTGGCCCAGCTGAAGGACCTGTTCCCGGAAGAGGAACCGGCACCGCCGGGCAGCATCGAACGTGCGCTGGAACGCCTGCGCGAGGCCTGCGAAGGCCGCGGCGTGGAACTGGTCGAGGTCGCCTCCGGCTTCCGCTACCAGGTCACCGGCGAAGTGCATGGCTGGATCAGCCGACTGTGGACCGAACGCAAGACCCGCTACACCCGTGCCACCCTGGAAACCCTGGCGCTGATCGCCTATCGGCAGCCGATCACCCGCGGCGAGATCGAACAGGTGCGCGGCGTGGCGGTCAGCAGCAACATCATCCAGGCGCTGGAAGAACGCGAGTGGATCCGCGTGGTCGGCCACCGCGACGTGCCCGGCAAACCGGCGCTGTTCGGCACCACCAAGGGCTTCCTGGACTACTTCGGGCTGAAGCGGCTGGACGAACTGCCGCCGCTGTCGGAGCTGAAGGACCTGGGCGAGCTGGAACCGCAGCTTGCCCTGGACCGCGATGCGCCGGCCGTCGCCGGTGCCGAGGGTCCGGACATCTCGGCCGGCGCCGATGGCGCTGCCGCGAACGATGATGCCAGCCTGGCCGGCAGTGACACCCCCGATTCCGCCGATGCAGCCCCTGCGTCGGCCACCGATGAGCAAGCACCTTCGCCCCTCGATGATGGGCACCCCGATTCCGCGCCGGGCGAGCGCGCGGTGCCCCTGAACGAACGCGAAGACAACGCCGTCGCGATGACGACCGTGGCTGTTGACCAAGCCGATTCCGAACCAGAGGCCGACCTCGAAACCGTCGGCCGGAGCAAAACTGATGAGTGACACCCCCCGTAACAAGCTCTCGCTGAAGCGCGAAGCCACCTCCGAACAGTTCAAGCTGGAAGAACGCCTGCACAAGGTGCTCGCCCAGGCCGGCCTCGGCTCGCGCCGCGCGCTGGAACAGCGCATCGCCGAAGGCCTGGTCAAGGTCAACGGTGAAGTCGCGCAGACCGGCATGTCGGTCAAGAGCGGCGACAAGATCGAACTGGATGGCCGCGGCTTCGTCGCCACCGCCCTGGCAGAGCCGTCGCGCGTGCTGGTCTACAACAAGCCGGAAGGCGAAGTGACCACCCGCGATGATCCGGAAGGCCGCCCGACCGTGTTCGAGTCGCTGCCGCCGCTGAAGGGCGCGCGCTGGATCGCCATCGGCCGCCTGGACATCAACACCACCGGCCTGCTGCTGGCCACCACCGACGGTGAGCTGGCCAACGCCATGATGCACCCGTCGTTCGAGGTCGAGCGCGAGTACGTGGTGCGCGTGCGTGCGCCGGAAGGCGAGGAAAAGGTCTCTGACGCGATCGTCGACCGCCTCACCCGTGGCGTCGCGCTGGAAGACGGCCCAGCCAAGTTCGATGAGATCGAACGCATCGGCGGCACCGATTCGCACGACTGGTTCCGCGTCGTGGTGAAGGAAGGCCGCAACCGCGAAGTGCGCCGGCTGTGGGAGTCGCAGGGCTGCCAGGTCAGCCGCCTGAAGCGCACCCGCTATGGCAAGGTGAGCCTGCCGCGCGAACTGGCCCGTGGCCATTCGGTGGAACTGGGCACCACGCAGGTTGAAGCCCTGCGCGCCCAGCTGAAGCTGGAAGAAGGCGCACCGTCGGCACTGACGCTGCAGCCGGTGATCGGCCAGCGCCGCGCGGCCAAGACCACCGTGCGCGTGCGCGAAGGTGGCCGTGGCAACGCCTACGTCAACGGCCACAACACCGCCGACGAAGGCCGCGAGCTGCGTCGTTTCGACAACGTCCGCGAAGACCGCGGCCGTGGTCGCGGCGGCAAGGGTGGCGGCTTCAAGGGCGGCCTGACGGTCAGCGGTGAAGCGGCAGCCAAGCAGTCGCAGAAGCCGTTCAAGCAGCGCGCCCAGAAGAATGATCGTTCGCTGCCGGAAGGCAATCCGGCCGCGTTCCGCACCTGGTACGTGCCGGATGGCGTGAGCACCGGCCCGAGCGGCCATCGCAACGCCGGCCCGGGCGCACGCGGCCCCGGTGCCCGTGGTCCGGGTGCAGGCGGCCAGGGCCGTCCGTACGGCAAGCCGAAGGGCCCGGGCGCAGGCGCCGGTGGCGGCCAGGGCCGTGGCGGCTTTGGTGGTGAAGGCCGTGGCGGCGCAGGCGGCCAGGGTCGTCCGGCCGGTGCGGGCAACCGCTCGCAGGGCCAGGGCAACAAGCACCCGTACGGCCATCCGGGCAACGCCCCGAGCTTCCCGTCCGACCACGCCACCCCGGGCTTCAACCCGTATGGCAGCCCGAAGCCGGCACACGGCGCCCGTCCGGGCGGTCGCGGTCCGGGCGGTGGCAACCACCGTGGCCCGGGTGGTAACCGTGGTCCCGGTGGTCCGGGTGGCAACCGAGGCCCGGGCGGCCCCGGTGGCAACCGCGGTCCCGGCGGCCCGCGCCGCAGCGGCCCGCGCGGCGGCTGATCGGCAGCCACGTTGAAATGCAGAACCCCGGCTCCGGCCGGGGTTTTTCTTTGAAAAGGGGACGGAGGGGATTAAGTCGTTTTCGCCACGCCGTGCGTCGAAGGGCGAAAGCGACTTAATCCCCTCCGTCCCCTTTTGCGTGGCGCTGGAAAGCGGCGGGCGTGGTGCCGGTCATGCTGCGGAAAAAGGCGATGAACGGACTCTCGGCGGAAAAACCAGTGTCCTGCGCAACGTGCCCGATGCGATGGCCAAGCAGCAGCAGCTCCATGGCGCGCATCAGGCGCCATTGCTGGCGCCAGGCCTGGTAGCCCATGCCGGTGTCGCGTTGCATCAACCGGCCGACCGTGCGCACGCTCAGGCCCGCACGCGCAGCGAGCTCACCCAGTTCAGGCGGCAACTGCTCGGCCAGCGGCAGGCAGCGCGCGATGCGTGGATCGCGTGGCAGCGGCAGGTCCATCGGCGCCACCGGTGCGGCGGCGATCTCCAGCACGCACAACGCCAATTGATGGTGCGCGCGCGGCGCCCGCCAGTCATGGTCGAACGGCGCCTGCGCGATCGGTTCCAGCAATGCCTGCAGCAGGGGACCGACGCCGATGATCGCCGGCTGCCGCGGCAGCCGTGCCGACAACGTGGCATCGAAATACAGCGAGCGGTAGTCCACGGCCTGGCGCATCTGTGCGCGATGGCGCAGGCCGCCGGGAATCCATGCCGCGCGCGAGGGCGGCAGCAGGCTGATGCGGTCGCCGAAGGTCAGCCGCGTGCAGCCCCGCCGGGTGTACAGCAACTGCGCGCGCGCGTGCTGGTGCCAACCCGAATCATGATCGGCCAGCGACGACGCGATGCCCAGCACCGGTGCGCTCCAGGCATCCGCATCGAAGTGCGCATCCGGTTGCAGCCACGCCATGTCCGATTTCATCCATTTCCTGGCCGGACCGACAGAGTGCGCCACTACGCCGGCCACCACAATACGCGGCCCTGTTTGCGGAGCACCCGCATGTCGCGTCGCCTGTTGTTGCTCACCATCGCGCTGCTGATGTTCCCCCAGTTGGCGCAGACCCTGTACAGCCCGGCCCTGGCCGACCTCGCCGGGCGCTTCGCACTGCCCCCCGGCGCCGCCAGCCAGGCCATGAGCCTGTACCTGTTCGGTTTTGCCGCCGGTGTCCTGCTATGGGGGCGGCTGGCCGACCATGTCGGTCGTCGCCCTGCCCTGCTCTGCGGCCTGGCCGTGTTCGTACTGGCCGCCTGCGGCGGCCTGCTGGCCAGCACGTTCGGCCAGGTCCTGCTGGCGCAGGCACTGGCCGCACTGGGTGCGGCGGCGGCCTCGGTGGTAACCCAGACCGTACTGCGCGATCACCTGAAGGGTCCGGCGTTGGCGCAGGCGTTCTCGTGGATCGGCATGGCGCTGGCCTTGAGCCCGGCGATCGGGCTGGCACTGGGTGTGCTGCTGGTGGACAGCCATGGCTATGCCGGCGTCCAGGCCGGCCTGCTGCTGATGGTCAGCCTGCTGATGCTCGGATGCGCAACGGGCCTGCGAGAGAGCCCTGCGGAAGTCGCGCACACTCCCATGCTGCCACTGTTGTGGCAACTGCTGCGTGATCGCGGGATGTGGTCACGGGCGCTGCTGGTGATGGCGTTCAACGTGGCGATGTACAGCTGGTACGCGCTGGGCCCGTTCGTGTTCGAACGCCTGCACTGGCCGCCGGCTTGGTTCGGTGCCAGCGGCGCGCTGCTGGCGCTCGGCTCGGCGCTGGGTGCATGGGGCAATGCTCGCCTGCTGCGCGCAGGCGTTGCCTCTGCCACGCGCATCCGGCTCGCCGCAGGGCTGGTGCTGGCCGGTGGGCTGTTGGCTGCCTTGCTGCACAATCAGCCGGCACTGGTCGCGGCGATGGTACCGGTGGTGGCCGGGTTCGGCCTGGCCACTCCCAATGTGCTGGGCCAAGCCCTGCGCGGATACCCGCACTGCCTGGGCAGCGCCGGCGCCCTGTTCGGCCTGCTCTACTACCTGTTGATCGGCGTGGCGATGGCCGTGGTCGGCGCACTGCAACTGCTGGCGCCGACACTCATCGTGTGCGGCCTGCTTGCCCTGTGGCTGCAGCGGCCGGCACGGCTCAGCGCCGGCTGATGGTGAAGGCGGCGCCGTCCACGCCCAGATCCCAGCCCTTGCCGGTGCCGGACAGGGCCAGCGAGATGTCGCCCTTGGTCATCACCTGCGCGTTGCTGGACTTCACGGCACCCGCATGCGCGCCAACCGAGGCGTAGGTGCCCAGCAGCTCGTTGACGCTGACGGCGCCGGTGAAGCTGCCACGGCCATTGGTGATCTTCGACTTGCCCACGGTCAGGCCGCCGCCCTTCACTTCGATACGCACCGGCAGGCTGGTGCCGTTGCTGCAGCTGACCGTGCCGTTGCCGGAAGCGGTCTTGTAGATCAGTGACCAGCCGGACAGGTTGTAGCGCAGCTGGCAATCGAGGTTGCCGGCGGCGTGCGCGGCCGGGGCCAGCGTGGCAGCGGACAGGGCCAGCAGCAGGGCGAAGGGCTTGTTCATGGCAGGACTTCCAGTTCGGTCGGACTGCCGGCGAATCTAGCAGCGCGCGCGTGCACGCTGGATGCAGGCGCGCGCGCTGCGTGGCAGGCATTCAGCCGCCGTCGTGCTGTTTCAGGCCTGCTCGTCCAGGTGGAAGGCATCAGCATCGAGCATCGCCGGGAAACGCGCGCGATGTGCAGCCAGTGCTTCGGCCGAAATGGTGGTGGTCACCACCTGTTCGCGTTCGCGGATCTCCACCTGCGGCTGGCCGAGGAAGTCGATCACCGCGCTGTCGCCGGCGTAGTGCAGCTGGTTGCCGTCCACGCCGACGCGGTTCACCGCCGCCACGAAGCACAGGTTCTCGATCGCACGCGCACGCAGCAGGGTCTTCCATGCATAGGCGCGCGCCGACGGCCAGTTGGCGACGAAGATCTGCAGGTCGAAATCCAGCTGCTGCGGGCGTTCGACGTTGTAGCGGTTGCGGCAGAACACCGGGAAGCGCAGGTCGTAGCAGACCTGCGGATTGATCCGCCAGCCCTTCCATTCCACGCTCAGGCGCTCACGGCCGGCGGCATAGCGCTCGTGCTCACCGCCGTAACGGAACAGGTGCCGCTTGTCGTAGTACTGCAGGCCGCCCTCTGGCGTTGCGAACAGCAGGCGGTTGTAGACGCCGTTGCCCTCGCGCAGCTGCACGCTGCCGATCACTGCCGCGTTCAAGACCTTGGCCTGTTCGCGCACCCAGGCCACGGTCGGCCCGTCCATGCCTTCGGCCTGGGCGATGGCGTCGTTGGAGAAGCCACTGGTGAAGGTCTCCGGCAGGATCACCAGGTCGGTGCTGCCCGCCAGTGGTGCCAGCAACGCACCGTAGTAGGCGCGGTTGCCGGCCGGGTCATGCCAGCGGGTGTCGCCCTGGACGAGGGAAATGCGCAGGTCATTCATTGTCATGGATTCACTGATGTTGAAGAAGCAGTAGGTGGCAATGACGCGATCATGGAATTCGACATCACCCTTCGCTTTCGATGAACCGGCGCAACTGCGCCCTGAGCGAGCTTGCAGCCGGAGCTGCCCGCTCCAACCCCAAGTGAGCCAGCGCCAACGCCTGCTCCTTACGCCGCAGATTGGCCGCCACACGCGCGAGGGTGAGCAGCTCAATGGCCCGAGCTCGCTCAAGATTTGCCCCGTCCAACATGACCTGATAGTCGTCCGGGAAAGCCTGGTGAGCCGCGAAAAAGTGGCTACCGGCGCTCTCCCATGCGGAACAAAGCGCTTTCACTGAGGTGGTGCTCTCCTGCTCAGAAGCCCCATAGACCCAGCCACCGCCTGTACTTGCACCGTCCCCGGCAAGCCGCTCTCTGAAAACACAGCCGGATTCGTCAATCGTCGCTGGCGAATACTCACCGCCACCGTGCTGAGGCAAGAAATCCAGATGCGCCCCCATCTCCAAATAGCACCACTGCCCGCTGGAACCGGCCTGACATTCGACTACATGAATCAGCGGAGTGCGAATCCTGCGGAAGGTCAGCCCTTTGCGAACGAATCCCTCCTGCAGCAGACGCGGAAAGAACTCCGACTCAAGCAGCTCGAAGAATCTCTTCCGATCCGAACCCGGCCCCACTGACATCACAGCAGGCGCAGGCGTTCGATCGCCGCGTCCATGGTCGCTTCGTTCTTGGCAAAGCACAGGCGCACCAGGCGCTGGCCGGCCGGCGGAGTCTCATAGAACGGCGACAGCGGAATGGCGGTGACGCCCTTCTCGATGGTCAGCCACTTCACGAACTCATGGTCCGGCAGGTCGCTGATCGCCGAATAGTCGACCAGCTGGAAGTAGCCGCCCGGCACCGGCAGCGCCTTCAGGCGGGTACCGGCCAGCTGCTCACGGAAGCGGTCGCGCTTGGCCTGGTAGAACGCGCCCAGTTCCAGGTGGTGTTCGGGTTCGTCGCGGATCATCGCGGCGAAGCCATGCTGCGCCGGGCCGAAGCTGGTGAAGGTGTTGTACTGGTGCACCTTGCGGAACTCGGCGGTCAGCGCCGGCGGGGCGATCGCATAGCCGATCTTCCAGCCGGTGCAGTGGTAGGTCTTGCCGAAGCTGGAGATGACGAACGCGCGCTCGCGCAGTTCCGGGTAGCGCAGCGCCGATTCATGGCGACGGCCGTCGTAGATGATGTGTTCGTACACCTCATCGGAGATCAGGTAGATCTGCGTGCCGCGCAGCAGTTCGGCCAGCGCCTGCATGTCCTGCGCCGACAGCATCGCGCCGGACGGATTGTGCGGGGTGTTGACGATCAGCATGCGGGTGCGCGGGGTGATCGCTGCGCGCACGCGGTCCCAATCGACCGCGAACGTCTGCGGATCGAGCGACACATGTACGGCCCTGGCACCGGCCAGGTCGATCGCCGGTTCGTAGCAGTCATACGCCGGGTCCAGCACGATCACTTCCTCGCCGGCACGCACCACGGCGTGGATGGCGTTGAAGATGGCCTCGGTGCCACCGCTGGTGACGGTGATCTCGCTGTCCGCATCGACCTGCGCGCCGTAGCAGTCCAGCACCTTCTGTGCGATGGCCTGGCGCAGCGGCGCCACGCCGGTCATCGGCGGGTACTGGTTCAGCCCGGCGGCCATCGCCCTGGCGGTCTCGTCGATCAGGCGCTGCGGCGCCGAAAAGTCCGGGAAACCCTGGCCCAGGTTGACCGCGCCGTGTTCGGCGGCGAGCTGGGACATCACGGTGAAGATCGTGGTACCGACCTTGGGCAGCTTGGTGGTGGGTTGCATCGGCCTGGGCTGTGGGGGAACAGACCTGCGAGTTTACGCAATCCGCGCGTCGGTAGTGCCGGCCGCCGGCCGGCAACCTCGGCTGGCAGATGGCGAAATTGCCGGCCAGCGGCCGGCACTACCCTGTGAATTCACCGCTACAATTGCCGCCGCACTCCGGCATGAAGACCTTTGCCCCTTGAACACCCCTGCATTGCTGGCTGCCAGCGGCCTGAGCTTCTCCCGCAATGACGAGCCGGTGTTCGGCCCGCTGGACTTCCATGTGGACGCCGGCGAAGCCCTGCTGGTGCAGGGCGGCAATGGCGCCGGCAAGACCACCCTGCTGCGCGTGCTGGCCGGCCTGGCCCGGCCCGGTGCCGGCCAGGTGCGGATCGACGGCAAGCCGGCCAGCAATGCCGAGCGCGCGCGCTATGTCGCCTACCTCAGCCACCTGCCAGCGCTGAAACCGGACCTCGGCACGCTGGAAAACCTGCATTTCCTGTGCGGCCTGCACGGACGGCGTGCGCGGCAGATGCCCGGCAACGCGCTGGCCATCGTCGGCCTGGCCGGTTATGAGGACACCCTGGTACGGCATCTGTCGGCCGGACAGAAGCGGCGGCTGGCACTGGCGCGCATCTGGCTGTCGCCGGCACCGTTGTGGCTGCTGGACGAACCCTATGCCAACCTCGACCTGGAGGGCATCACCCTGGTCAACCGGATGATTTCGGCGCACCTGCGCGCCGGTGGCGCTGCGCTGGTCACCACCCACGGTGCCTATGCCGCACCGCCGGTGCGCACCCGCCAGCTCGACCTCGGCGGTGCCGCGTGATCGCGCCGGGCACCGAACCGGGCCTGTGGCAGACCGCAGGCGCCCTGCTCAGGCGCGACCTGCGCCTGCTCTGGCGCCGCCGCGGCGATGCGCTGCAACCGCTGCTGTTCGCGGTGCTGGTGGTGGTGCTGTTCGCGCTGGCCCAGGGCCGCGAACCACAGCTGTTGGCCGCCACCGCCGGTGCAGTGCTGTGGCTGGCCGTGCTGCTGGCCGGACAGCTGTCGCTGGATTCGCTGTTCCGCTCCGACGCCGAGGATGGCTCGCTGGAACAATGGCTGCTGGCGCCGGTACCGCTGGCCTGGCTGGTGCTGGTGCGCGTGCTGCTGCATTGGGCCACCACTGCGCTGCCGCTGATCGTGGTCAGCCCGCTGCTGGCCGAAATGCTGCATCTGCCGCATGACCAGCTGCCGATGTTGCTGGCATCGTTGCTGCTGGGCACGCCGTTGCTGAGCCTGATCGGTGGCGTGGTCGCCGCGCTGACCGTAGGCATCCGACGCTCTGGTATTCTCGTGGCGCTGCTGTCGTTGCCGCTGTACGTGCCGGTGCTGGTGTTCGGTGCAGGCAGCCTGGCGGCAGCCGGACGCGGACAGGATCCGGTCGGTGCGCTGCTGATGCTGGGCGCCGGCCTGCTGGTCGCGCTGGTGCTGGCGCCGCTGGCCACTGCCGCTGCAATACGTATTTCTCTGAGTTGACCGAGCTGAGAGCCAATCCACCCCTGCTGGATAGCCGCCACGCATGAATCCGATTGTCCGCTGGTTCCACCAACTCGGTTCGCCCCCCACGTTCGACCGTTTCGCTGCCCGCTGGTCGCGGGTGTTCTACCTCGCGGCGGTGCCGGTGCTGCTGGTCGGCATGTGGCAGGCGCTGCTGGTGGTGCCACCGGAAGCCAAGCAGCTGGACAGCTTCCGCATCCTCTACATCCACGTGCCCAGTGCCTGGATGAGCCTGTTCGTCTTCGCGCTGATGGCGCTGTATGCGGCCATCGCACTGGTCTGGCGGATCAAGGTCTGCGAGATCCTGTCCATGGCCTGCGCGCCGATGGGCGCCGGCTTCACCCTGATCACCCTGTTGACCGGCAGCATCTGGGGCAAGGGCACCTGGGGCACCTGGTGGGACTGGGACCCGCGCATGACCAGCGAACTGGTACTGCTGTTCCTGTACCTGGGCGTGATCGGCCTGTACCACGCCATCGAGGACCGCCGCAGCGCCGCGCGCGCCGCTGGCCTGCTGGCCATTGTCGGTGTCAGCCTGCTGCCGGTGATCCGCTACTCGGTGGACTGGTGGGGCGGCCTGCACCAGCGCCAGTCGATCAACGTATTCGGTGAATCGGCGATCAGCAGCGCGATGATCGCGCCGCTGTGGTGGATGGTGATCGGCACCAAGTTCTGGTTCGCCGGTTCGGTGCTGGCCAAGGCCCGCGCCGACAATCTCGACCGCGAGGCCGGCAAGGCCTGGGTCGGCGGCCGCGTCGATGCCGGACGCCCGGCCCGGGAGGCCCAGCCATGACCCACCTGCCCTATGTGATCGGTGCCTACGCGGTGTTCGTGCTGGTGCTCGGCGCCGATGCCATCGGTTCGTGGCTGCGCCTGCGCGTGGCGCGCCGGCTGGCACTGGCCCGCCAGCAGCGCCAGCAGACCCGCGCCGGCAGGCAGGACGCAGCGACGCCGTTGTCGACGGAGCTGGAACGATGACCCCGGTACAGCGCCGCCGCCTGGTGTGGGTGCTGCTGGCCCTGCTCGCCTCCGGCCTGGCCACCGCACTGGTGGCGATGGCACTGGAGCGCAACATCGCCTACCTGTACACGCCGTCGGAAGTGCTGCGCGGCGATGTCGATGCACAGTCGCGCTTCCGCCTCGGTGGCATGGTGGTGAAAGGTTCCTTCAACCGACCGGTCGGCTCGCTGGAGGCGCGCTTCGAGGTGACCGACGGCGACGCGCAGCTGGCGGTGACCACGTCGCGGATCCTGCCGGACATGTTCGCCGAAGGCACGGCGGTGGTCGCCAGCGGCCGCCTGCAGGACGGCACCTTCGTCGCCGACGAGGTGCTGGCCAAGCACGATGAGAAGTACGTGCCGAAGGAAGTGGCCGACAAGATGGGCGACGCCCATCGCAAGCACGACGTGCCGGTGACGGCACCCGAGGTGCGCTGAGTGCTGCCCGAACTGGGTCAGATCCTGCTGCTGTGCGCGTTGCTGGCCTCGCTGCTGCAGGCCGGCCTGCCGCTGGTCGGCGCGCAGCGCAACAATACGGCGTGGATGGCGGTGGCACGACCGGCCGCGTTCGCGCAGCTGCTGCTGGTCGCCGGCGCGTTCGTGGTACTGACCGCCGCGTTCGTGCAGCAGGACTTCTCGGTGCGCTACGTGGCCGAGAACTCCAATACGCTGCTGCCGATGGTCTACCGCTACTCGGCGGTCTGGGGCGCGCACGAGGGCTCGCTGCTGATGTGGGCGCTGGTGCTGGCGCTGTGGACCGGCGCGGTGGCGCTGTTCTCGCGGCACTTGCCGGCACCGGTGCAGGCGCGCGTGCTGGCGGTGATGGGCGTGGTCAGCGTCGGCTTCCTCGCCTTCCTGATCTTCACCTCCAACCCGTTCCTGCGCCTGAACCCGGCACCGCTGGAAGGCCGCGACCTCAATCCGCTGCTGCAGGACCCGGGGCTGATCATCCATCCGCCCATGCTGTACCTGGGCTATGTCGGCTTCGCGGTGCCGTTCGCCTTCGCGGTTGCCGCACTGCTGGAAGGCCGCGTGGACGCACGCTGGCTGCGCTGGACGCGGCCATGGACCAACGTCGCCTGGGGCTTCCTGACCCTGGGCATCGCGCTGGGCAGCTGGTGGGCCTATTACGAGCTGGGCTGGGGCGGCTGGTGGTTCTGGGACCCGGTGGAGAACGCCAGCTTCATGCCGTGGCTGGTCGGTGCGGCATTGATCCATTCGCAGGCCGTCACTGAAAAGCGCGGCACCTTCGGCAGCTGGACCCTGCTGCTGGCGATCGCCGCCTTCGCGCTGTCGCTGCTGGGCACGTTCCTGGTGCGCTCCGGCGTGCTGACCAGCGTGCATTCGTTCGCCGCCGATCCCTCGCGCGGCTTGTTCATCCTGGTGTTCCTGTCGGTGCTGGTCGGTGGCAGCCTGCTGCTGTACGCGCTGCGTGCCAGCCAGCTGAGCGTGGACGCCGAGGACCCACGCCGTGGCTTCACCGCCACCTCGCGCGAGACCCTGCTGCTGGCCAACAACCTGCTGCTGGCCACCGCCTGCGCGATGGTACTGCTCGGCACGCTGTACCCGCTGCTGGCCGATGCGCTGTCGCTGGGCAAGATCTCGGTCGGCCCGCCCTACTTCGGCAGCCTGTTCCTGCTGCTGATGGCGCCGATGATCCTGTTGCTGCCGTTCGGCCCGCTGGTGAAATGGCAGCGTGACCAGCCCTCGCGCGCCTTCGCGCTGCTGGCACCGTGGCTGGGCCTGGCGCTGCTGCTGGGCGCGCTGGCCTGGTGGCAGGCGCCGCAGAACGGCTGGAAGGCCGGCATCGGCGTGGCCGCTGCGGCCTGGGTCGCGCTCGGCACCGCACGCTTCGTCTGGCAGCGCCTGCGCGGCAATGGTCGCTTCACCGCCGAAATGCTCGGCATGATCGTCGCCCACGCCGGCATTGCCGTGTTCGTGGCCGGCGCGCTGCTGGTGGAGGCGCTGAACGTGCAGCGCGAAGTGGCGCTGGCACCGGGCCAGCAGCTGGTGGTCGGTCGCCACGAAGTGCGCTTCGAAGGCGTGGACCATCGCGAAGGCCCCAACTTCATCGCCGACCGCGGCCACCTGCGCGTGTTCCGCGACGGCCGCGAGCTGGCCCTGCTGCACCCGGAGAAGCGCCAGTACGCCAGCGGCGGCCAGGTGATGACCGAGGCCGGCATCGATGCACGCTTCAATGGTGACGTCTACGTGGCATTGGGCGAGCCGCTGGGCAACAATGCATGGGCGGTCCGGGTGCACATCAAGCCGTACGTGCGCTGGATCTGGCTGGGCGCGCTGTTGATGGCCCTGGGCGGATTCATCTCCGCCGCCGATCGCCGTTTCCGTCGTCCGTAGGAGTTCCCATGTCCGAGTCCCCCACCCCGCGTCCCTCCCGCCCGCTGCCGCCGGTAGCCATCGTGATCGGCGTGCTGTTCTTCTTCGGCCTGCTCGGGCTGATGATCTACGGGGTGATGAAATCAGGCGATCCGCAGCGCGACGTACTGCCGTCGGCACTGATCGACAAACCGGCGCCGGCATTCGCGCTGCCGGTGCTGCACGACCCGGAAATGATCGTGCACAGCGACGACCTGCGCGGCGCGCCCTACCTGCTGAACGTGTGGGGCAGCTGGTGCGCGGCCTGCCGCGAAGAACACCCGGTGCTGACCCGCTTCGCGGAAAGCAAGCGTGTGCGCGTGATCGGCTACAACTGGAAGGACGACCCGACCGACGCGCTGCACTGGCTGGAACAGCTGGGCAACCCGTTCATGGTCGTGCTCAGCGATGTCGAGGGCCGCACCGCGATCGACTGGGGCGTGACCGCCGCACCGGAAACCTTCCTGGTCGATGGCAGCGGCATCGTGCGCTGGAAGTACAGCGGTGCGATGACCCAGCGCGTGGTCGACGAGAAGCTGATCCCGGCGCTGCAGAAGATCGAGAAGGCCCAGGGCAGTGCCGGCAACACCCTGCATACGGCGCCCTGAGCCCATGCGCTGGCTGCTGGCGTTGCTGCTTCTGACGCTGCCGCTGGCCGCGCTGGCCCAGCAGCCGCTGCACGATCCGCAGCCGCTGCAGTTCCGCGATGACGCCGAGGAACGCCGCTTCCATGACCTGGCCGCGCAGCTGCGCTGCGTGCAGTGCCAGAACCAGTCGCTGGCCGATTCGAACGCGCAGATCGCCCAGGACCTGCGCCGCGAGGTGCTGCAGCTGATGCAGCAGGGGCACGACGACGCACAGATCAAGCAGTTCCTGGTCGCGCGCTACGGTGAGTTCGTGCTCTATCAACCACCGTTGCAGCCGGGCACCTGGCTGCTGTGGGGTGGCCCCCTGCTGGTGCTCGGCGCCGGTGCACTGGTAGTGCTGGGCATCGTCCGCCGACGTGGACGCACCGTCGGCGCGGCGCCGGCCGGCAAGGCCGATGAAGGAGACGAATGGTGAACCATTGGCTGCCGATGCTGGCCGGGCTGGTCGCCGCGCTGATGGCAGCGCTGGTGCTGTGGCCACTGCGCCAGCGCGGTCGGCGCGGTTTCGTGGTCGGCGTGCTCGCGCTGGGCGTGGCCGGTGCCTGCCTGTATCTGCTGGTCGGTGACCCAAGGGCGGCACAGGTACAACCGACCCCGTCGGCAGCCACCCTGCGCGATGGCGTGCAGGCACTGCAGGACGCACTGGAGCGCGACCCGCAGCGTGCCGACGGCTGGGCATTGCTCGGCCGTTCGCAGGCCGAACTGGGCAACGCCGCAGCCGCGGCGGATGCCTTCGCGAGGGCCGCCGCATTGGCACCGGAAGATCCGGGCGTGCTGGTGGAAGCCGCGCAGGCGCGCGCGCAGGCTGATGCCGGCAAGCAGTTCGATGACACCGCAATGGCCTGGTTGCAGCAGGCGCGCGCACAGGCTCCCGATGCCGAGCGCGCCAGCTGGCTGCTGGGCATCGCCCTGCGCCAGCGCGGAAAGAACGCCGAGGCCGCGGATGTGTGGAGCGGCCTGCTGCCACGACTGGAGCCGGGCGCCGCGCAGGCGCTGCAGGCACAGATCGCCATCGCGCGCGAGGCCGCTGGCCAGGCGCCCGATGCTGGCGCTGCGGCGCCACCGGCGCTGCTGCAGGTGCGCGTGCAGCTGCCGGCACTGAAGAACGCCGAGTGGCCAGCCAGCACCCAGGTGTTCGTGCTGGCCCGTGCCGTCGGCGGCCCGCCGATGCCGGTGGCCGCTCGCAAGCTGCCGCTGAGCGGATTCCCGGACACGGTCGGGCTGGGCGACGGTGACAGCCCGATGCCGACCGCACCGCTGTCGGCCCATCGCGAAGTGGAAGTGGTGGCACGCATCTCGCGCAGCGGCAGCGCCAACCGCAGCGAGGACGACCTGCAGAGCGTTCCGGTGAAGGTAAGCCTGCCCCACGACGGTGTTGTGGAGCTGCGCTTCCCTTGACCTGTAGAGCCGAGCCCATGCTCGGCTGCCCGGCGCCGGCAACTCAACCGCAGCCGAGCATGGGCTCGGCTCTACAGTAGATCCACGCCATGCGTGGATGCGACGGTCCGGTCCGCGTCCATCCATCCATGGAAACCAGCGTGTCGCCAGCTCCACATGCAGCCCCGCTAGAATGACTGCATGACCGAATTCATCCCGCCCGGCACCCGCTTCCACGCCCTGCCCTCGCCGTTCCCGTTCAAGCGCGGTGGCGCCCTGCATGGCGCACGGGTGGCTTACGAGACCTGGGGAACGCTGGCCGCTGACGCCAGCAATGCGATCCTGATCGTGACCGGCCTGTCGCCGGATGCGCATGCGGCGGCCAACGAGGCCAATCCTGCGCCGGGCTGGTGGGAAGCGATGGTTGGCCCCGGCAAACCCATCGATACCCGCCGCTGGTTCGTGGTCTGCGTGAATTCGCTGGGCAGCTGCAAGGGATCGACCGGCCCCGCCTCGATCAACCCGGCCAGCGGTGAGCCCTACCGCCTGGACTTCCCCGAGCTGTCGATCGAAGACGGCGCTCGCGCCGCGATCGAAGTCGTGCGTGCGCTGGGCATCGCGCAGCTGGCCTGCGTGGTCGGCAATTCCATGGGCGGGATGACCGCGCTGGCCGTGCTGATGCTGCACCCGGGCATCGCGCGCAGCCACGTCAACATTTCCGGCAGTGCGCAGGCGCTGCCGTTCTCGATCGCGATCCGCTCGCTGCAGCGCGAGGCCATCCGTCTCGACCCGCGCTGGAATGGCGGCCACTACGACGATGCCGAGTACCCCGAGTCCGGCATGCGCATGGCGCGCAAGCTGGGCGTGATCACCTACCGCTCGGCACTGGAATGGGATGGCCGCTTCGGCCGCGTGCGGCTGGATTCGGACCAGGCCGACGACGATCCGTTCGGGCTGGAATTCCAGGTGGAAAGCTATCTGGAAGGCCACGCACGGCGCTTCGTGCGTTTCTTCGATCCCAACTGCTATCTGTACCTGAGCCGTTCGATGGACTGGTTCGACCTGGCCGAGTACGCCGACGGCGACGTGCTGGCCGGGCTGGCGAAGATCCGGGTGGAGAAGGCACTGGCCATCGGCGCCAACACCGACATCCTGTTCCCGGTGCAGCAGCAGCAACAGGTCGCCGACGGCCTGCGTGCCGGCGGTGCCGATGCGCGCTTCATCGGCCTGGAATCGCCACAGGGCCATGATGCCTTCCTCGTCGATTTCGAGCGTTTCGGCCCGGCCGTGCGCGGCTTCCTCGACGCGCTGTAAGTGGCGTGGCGGCGTAACCTCGCGCTGGCCGCCTTCGGCGCGCTGACCGCCTTGATGATCAGCGGTGTGCTGCCGTTGTGGCTGGGTGGCTGGTGCCTGCTGGCCAGTGCGGTGTCGTTCGGCCTCTATGGCCATGACAAGCGCGCGGCGCAGCGAAAGCGATGGCGCATTCCCGAGCGCACCCTGCAGCTGCTGGCCTTCGCCGGAGGCTGGCCCGGCGCGCTGCTGGGCCAGGCGCGGTTCCGCCACAAGCATCGCAAAGCCGCATTCCAGTGGGTGTTCTGGCTGTGCGTGCTGGCCAACGTGGCCTCGATCGCGGTGATGCTGCGCGAGTTCTCCCATTGACCGGCCTGTAGAGCCGAGCCCATGCTCGGCTGGCTTGCTTCCGGAGCCGAGCATGGGCTCGGCTCTACAGTAGATCCACGCCATGCGTGGATGTGCCGACCAAGGTCGGCATCTACCGAAGCACTTCGCGCTCCAACACCCCATCGCGCAACCGGTACTGCGCATCGACCACGCCTTCGGGCAGGTCGTCGTGGGTGATCATCAGCAGGCTGCGCCCGTCCAGCAACCCGGAAAGGTCCTGCAACAGCGCACGTGCGGTATCCACGTCCAGGCCTTCGGTGGGTTCGTCCAGCAGCAGGATCGGCGCATTGCGCAGCAGCGCGCGCGCCAGTGCCAACCGCCGCGCCTGGCCGGCCGACATCGTCGCGCCGTTCTCGCCCACCCAGGCCTGCAGGCCACCGTTGCACTCGGCCCAGTCCCCCAGGCGCACGCGACGCAGGACCGCCCACAACGCGGCATCACGGGCGTCGGGATCCCCCAGCCGCAGGTTCTCGGCCACGGTACCGGCAAACACCGGTGCGTTCTGCGGAAGCCAGGCCAGCTGGCGGTGCCACTCGGCCTGGGCGACGTCGCGCAGGTCGCGTCCGCCATAGGTGATTCGCCCCTGTTGCGGATCCCACAACCGCAGCAGCAGGCTGGACAGCGTGGTCTTGCCGCTGCCGCTGTCGCCACGGATCGCGATGCGTTCTCCCGGCGCCAGGGTCAGCTGCAGGCCGGACAACACCGGCCGCGCGGCACCTGGCCACTGGAAGTGCACGTCATCCCAATGCACGCGCGCCGCCTGGGGTACCGGCTGCGGCGTCTGCGGATCCTCCACCGTCGGCGGTTGTTCGACGATGGCCTGCAGGCGGTCGGCAGCGATGCGCCCGGACTGCAGCGACTGCCAGGCCAGGCCCATGCCGGCCCAAAGTTCGATCAGCGCCACGGTCAGGAAGACGAGGCCCGCGGCCATTTCCGGCGCGATGTGCTGCTGTTCGGCGGCGTGCAGGGCCAACGCCAGCATCGCCACCAGGCCCAGCCCCGCCACCAGGCCGTGCAGGGTCGAGGCCGCGATCAGGCGCCAACGCCGACGACGATCACGCGAGGCCAGCTGCTTGGCGGCCACGCGTAGCTTCAGCTGCCAAGCCGCATCGGCATGCAGCGCAGCCAGGTCACCGGCCCCCTCCAGCCCTTCGAATGCAGCGGTGCGCAACGCCGCGCGGTGCGCGGCACGATCGGCCTCTTCGTCGTCATGGCCACGCACGCCCAGCCACGGCACGCCGAAGGCGATCAGCAGCGCCAGCACCGCCAGCAGTACCGCCGCCGAGGGCAGGATCAGCGCTGCCGAGGCAACCGCCACCAGCGACAGCGCGCCCAGCGCCACCAGCGGCCCGATCGCACGCACCAGCAGGCCATCCACCTCACCGATGTCCCCCAGCAGGCGCGCCAGCAGCTCGCCGGTGCGCGTAGCCCCCAGCCGTGCAGGTGCCAGTGGCAGCGCGCGACGGAAGAACCACACGCGCAGATCACGGGCGATGCGCAGGGTGGCATCGTGGCCGACCAGCTTTTCGAAGTAGCGCGACACGATGCGCGCCATGGTCAGGCCACGGATGCCGGCCGAGGGTGAGAAGAAGTTGAAGCCCTGGCCGAGGCCGGCCGCACCGGCCAGCGCGGCCGCCGTGAGGAAACCACCGGACAGGCCCAGCAGCGCCGTGCCGGCCAGCATCGTGGTCCACAGCAGCAGCAGGGTCAGCAACAGGCGCGGCCGGTGCCGCAGGAATATCGCGCGCAGCGAATCAGGCGAACGGCTCATGCGCGCACCGCCTGTGCCGGCTCGACCAGGCGGCCTTCCGGCAACAGCAGGCAACGATCGGCCCAGGCGATCACCGCCGGGCTGTGGGTGGCGACCACTACGCTGCGCCCGCGTGCATACGCGGCCAGACTGCGCAGCAGCGCCGCCTCGGTATCGGCATCGAGGAACGCGGTGGGTTCGTCCAGCAGCAGCACCTGCGGGTCGCGCAGCAGCAGGCGGGCCAGGCCGATGCGGCGCGCTTCGCCACCGGACAGGCCGAAGCCGCGTTCGCCGATCACCGTATCCAGCCCCTGCGGCAGGCGCTGTGCGAACTGCAGTACCTGCGAGGCCTCGGCCACCGCGCGCAGGCGCGCATCGCTGGCGCCGGGATCGGCCAGGCGCAGGTTGTCGGCGATGCTGCCGTGGAACAGGTACGGTCGCTGGCTGGCATAGGCCACCTGCACGCCGGGGCGCAGCTGCAGCTTGCCGGCACGCGGCGGCAACCAACCGGCCAGCGCCTCCAGCAGCGTGCTTTTGCCGGACCCGCTGGGACCGACCAGGGCCAGGCGCTGGCCCGGCTCCAGCAGCAGGTCCAGATCCCGCAGCACATCCTGCGGCGCCCCCAACGGGCGCAGTACCAGTCCTTGCGCCTGCAGTGGCGGCAAGGCGGCCTCGGCCGGCTCCACCGCCAGCGGCGCAACCTCGTTCTCGATCAGGCCCTGCTCGTCCGGCAGCGACTGCAGCAGGCGTTCCACTTCGGCGGCGGCGGCCAGTGCATTGGCGCGATCATGGTAGTGCGCAGCCAGCCGTCGCAGCGGCGCATAGAACTCCGGCGCCAGCAGCAGGCAGAACAGGCCCGCACCCAGCGTCGGCACCGCTGCATGCAGCGACATCATGCCCAGATAGCTCAGGCCCAGGTACAGCGCCACCATCGCCACGCTCACCGAGGCGAAGAATTCCAGCACGGTGGACGACAGGAAGGCGATGCGCAGCACCTTCAGGGTGCGCACGCGCACGCCTTCGGCGGCGGCCTCGATGCCGGCCAGTTCGGCTTCGCCGCGGCCATACAGGCGCAGCAGGCCCAGGCCCTTGATGCGGTCGGCGAAGTGGCCGCTCATGCGCGCCAGCTCGCCCAGCTGCGCGCGCCCGGCGGCTTCAGCACCCCAGCCCACCAGCATCATGAAGAACGGCACCAGCGGCGCGGTGAACAGCAGGATCAGCGCCACCACCCAGTCCACCCAGGCGACAGCGGCCAGGATCAGCAGCGGCACCACCACCACTTCGGTGCGCACCGGCAGGAAGCCGCTGTAATAGCTCTCGATCGCATCACCGTGATGCAGCATCAGTTCGCCCAGTTCACCGGTGCGGCGCTGCCGCAGCCAGAGCGGGCCCTGGCCCAGCAGGCGCGCGAACACGCGTTCGCGCAATGCCAGCCGGGCGGCGTCGGCCACGTCACCGGCGGCGGCCTGGGTGGCGCTGCCCAGCAGGGTGCGCAGCACCAGGATCACCGCCAATCCCGCCAGCACCGGCAGGCCAGAGGCCAGCGGCGCGCGCTCCACCAGCACCTGCTGCACCAGCCAGGCGATGGCGGCAGCCTGGCCGATCAACAGCGCGCCGGACAGGCTGATGCACAGCGCGGCCAGGCGCTGGCGGCCCCGGGCGGAGCGTGCCAGGTCGGCCAGCCAGGCCGTGCGCACACGCCGCTGGCGGGCGGTTTCAGCTTCCGGGGACAGGCCGTCAGGGGTCGTTTCGGCAGCGCTCAAGAGGTCTTCACGGGCAACGGGGGAGACACGGCATTGTAGGCGCAGGCAATAGCCCGCCCCTGCGGCCGGCGGTCGCAGTCTTCATCAGGTTGGCATACGATCAGCCGGGGCACCTGTTCATACATTGATCTGGATCAAGGCTGTTTGAAGTAGTCGGTCACATCATTCACGTCGTAGACCACCCTTCCCGCCACCTGCAACGGCACTATCCAACGAGGTAGCCAGGCCATGATTGATCAGACAGTCGTAGAACTGTCGCGGCTGCAATTCGCGCTGACCGCGATGTACCACTTCCTATTCGTACCGCTCACCCTCGGCCTGTCCTTCATGGTGGCCATCATGGAGAGCGTGTACGTGATGACCGGCAAGGAGATCTGGCGCAGGATGACCCTGTTCTGGGGCGTCCTGTTCGGCATCAACTTCGCCATGGGCGTTGCCACCGGCATCGTCATGGAATTCCAGTTCGGCATGAACTGGTCCTACTACAGCCACTACGTGGGTGACATCTTCGGTGCGCCACTGGCGATCGAAGGCCTGATGGCGTTCTTCCTGGAAGCGACCTTCGTCGGCCTGTTCTTCTTCGGCTGGAACCGCCTGAGCAAGGTCAAGCACCTGATGGTGACCTGGCTGATGGCGCTGGGGACCAACCTGTCGGCGATCTGGATCCTGGTGGCCAATGGCTGGATGCAGAACCCGACCGGTGCGGTGTTCAACCCGGAAACCATGCGCATGGAAGTGGTCGACTTCATGGCGGTGGTGTTCAACCCGGTGGCGCAGGCCAA
Organism: Stenotrophomonas sp. YJH_SMC_65; assembly: GCF_059369475.1. Lineage (NCBI taxonomy): Bacteria > Pseudomonadati > Pseudomonadota > Gammaproteobacteria > Lysobacterales > Lysobacteraceae > Stenotrophomonas > Stenotrophomonas sp. YJH_SMC_65. Next base: position 416,339 of record NZ_JCAFSR010000001.1, on the reverse strand, counting down.
GTTCGTGCACACCGTCAGCGCCGGCTACGTGACCGGTGCGGTGTTCGTGATGGCGATCAGCGCCCTGTTCCTGCTGCGCAACAAGCACAAGGACCTGGCCCGTCGTTCGTTTGCGGTGGCCGCGGCGTTCGGCCTGCTGTCATCGCTGTCGGTGGTCGTGCTGGGTGACGAGAGCGGTTACGCCGCCAGCGAACACCAGAAGATGAAGCTGGCCGCGATCGAGGCGATGTGGGAGACCGAGCGTGCGCCGGCCGACTTCACCGCCTTCGGCATCCCCAACCAGGAGACTCACCAGAACGACTACGCGGTGAAGATCCCCTACCTGATGGGCCTGATCGCCACCCGCTCGTTGAACCAGCCGATTCCCGGCATCCTGGAACTGGTCGAGCGCGCCGAACACCGCGTGCGTGGCGGCCAGCTGGCCTACGGTGCATTGGAACGCCTGCGCGCCAACAAGAACGACGTTGAAGCGCGCGAGATGTTCGACCGCCACTGGCAGGACCTGGGCCACGGCCTGCTGCTCAAGCGCTATCGCGATGACATCCTCAACGCCACCCCGCAGGAGATCTCGCAGGCGGCGATGGACACGGTGCCGCGCGTGATGCCGTTGTTCTGGACCTTCCGCGTGATGGCCGGCCTGGGCTTCTACCTGATCGCCTTCTTCGCACTGGCCTTCTACTACTCGTGCCGCAACAACTTCCAGGACAAGCGCTGGTTCCTCAAGCTGGCCCTGTGGACGCTGCCGGCACCGTGGATCGCGATCGAGTGCGGCTGGTTCGTGGCCGAGTATGGTCGCCAGCCGTGGGCGGTCGATGGCGTGCTGCCGACCTTCTATGCGGCGTCGGGCCTGGCCCTGCATGAAATCGTGCTGACCCTGGCCGGCTTCACTGCCATCTACACCGCGCTGATCGTGGTCGAGATCAAGCTGATGCTCAAGGCGATCCGCAAGGGTCCGGACGAGGTGCTGCCGTCGCTGCAGTCGCCCCAGCCGCATGCTTCCCACAATGCCTCGGCGCCGGCCGCCGGCCAGGCCTGAGGCAGGAGAACCAAGATGGATTTCATTCTTCTGGACTACACCACGCTGCGCGTGATCTGGTGGCTGCTGCTCGGCATCCTGCTGATCGGTTTCGCCGTGATGGATGGTTTCGACCTGGGCGTGGGCACCCTGCTGCCCTTCGTCGCCCGCAACGACGCTGAGCGCCGGCTGGTGATCAATACCATTGGTCCGGTCTGGGAAGGCAACCAGGTGTGGCTGATCCTGGGCGGCGGCGCGATCTTCGCCGCCTGGCCGCCGCTCTACGCGGTCAGCTTCTCCGGGTTCTACCTGGCGATGTTCGTGATCCTGTTCGCCCTGATCCTGCGTCCGGTCGGCTTCAAGTTCCGCAGCAAGATGCCCAGCGAGCGCTGGCGCAACACCTGGGACTGGGCGCTGTTCATCGGTGGCTTCATCCCGGCGCTGATCATGGGCGTGGCGGTGGGCAACGTGGTGCTGGGCGTGCCGTTCCACTTCGATGACAGCATGCGCATCTTCTACACCGGCTCGTTCTTCGGCCTGCTGATGCCTTTCGCACTGCTGGCCGGCCTGCTCAGCGTGTCGATGCTGGTCGCCCACGGTGCCGCCATGCTGGTGCTGAAGACCGACGGCCCGGTGGCCGAGCGTGCGGCCCGCTTCGGCAGCATCGCCGCGATCATCGCTTTCGTGCTCTTTGCGGTCGGCGGCGCCTGGGTGGCCTTCGGCCTGCCGGGTTACCAGATCACCTCGCAGGTGGTCACCGACGGCGCCACCAATCCGCTGCTGAAGACCGCCGAACTCGGCGCCGCCGGTGGCTGGATGCGCAACTACAGCACGATGCCGGCCACGATCCTGGCCCCGCTGCTCGGCCTGGCCGGCCTGCTCGCCAGTGCGGTGCTGCTGCGTGCCCGCCGCGGCGGCCTGGCCTTCATTGCCTCCGGTGCGGCCATCGCCGGCATCATCCTGACCGTCGGCTTCGCCATCTTCCCGTTCCTGCTGCCGTCCTCGAGCCAGCCCACCTCCAGCCTGACCGTGTGGGATGCCTCGTCCAGCCACCTGACCCTGTGGATCATGCTGCTGGCCACGGCGGTGTTCCTGCCGATCATCCTCGCCTACACCACCTGGGTGTACCGCGTGCTGAAGGGCAAGACCACCACCGAAGAGATGGGCAACAACCCGAACGCGTATTGATTGCTTGCACGTGTGCCGACCAACGGTCGGCACCTACCCGGAATGAAGGAGACTGATCATGTGGTATTTCGCCTGGATTCTCGGTGCCGGCCTCGCCTCGACGGTGGCCATCCTCAACGGCATGTGGTTCGAAGCCCGCGAGCAGAACCGCATCGAGAAAGAAAATCGTCGCTGAGCTGTAAAAAAACCTTGCCGCCTTGGCCTTCACACGGTATCTTAGGCGGCTCCTTCGGGGTGTAGCTCAGTCTGGTAGAGCGCTACGTTCGGGACGTAGAGGTCGCAGGTTCGAATCCTGTCTCCCCGACCACTTCGGTGGTCGCATTGAAGCCTGGTGAAGTCGTCCAGGCTTTTTTGTTCCCTGAAGTGGCACTGCTTCGGCAGTGTGAAGAAAACAGCATTCACCCCTTGCCGCCATCGGGGTGAATCGCTAGAATAGGCGGCTCCCTTCGGGGTGTAGCTCAGTCTGGTAGAGCGCTACGTTCGGGACGTAGAGGTCGCAGGTTCGAATCCTGTCTCCCCGACCACTTCGGTGGTCACCAAGAAGCCTGGAAGACATCACTGTCCTCCGGGTTTTTTTGTATCAGGCACCTGGCCGCCCGCATGACGGGACCTTGCCGGAGCCCGCACGTACAATGGCCGCGCTGCCGGCCCGCCAGCAGCCCCTCCCCCACCTGCCGCTTCGGCGTAGACCGATGCCGGCGCTGCATGCCATTGCCCCGGCGTGCGACACCTGCAAGGACCACCGATGAGTTCCTCCCCTTCCGATTCGCCGTCGCTGCTGCACGGCCGCGTCCTCGCATTCGCCGCGATCCTGCTGGCAGCGATCAACCTGCGCACCGCGGTCACCTCGATCACTCCGCTGCTGGACGTGCTCGGCCAGCAGTTCGGTTTCGGTACCACCATGACCGGCGTGCTGGGCATGCTGCCGACCGCGTCGTTCGCACTGTTCGGCGTGGCCACGCCGGCACTGGCGCGGCGCCTCGGGCTGGAGCGCACCACGCTGCTGGCGATGGTGATGGCGATGGCCGGCCTGCTGCTGCGTTCCAGCGCCGGCAACGTCGGCACGCTGCTGTTGGGTTCGGTGGTGGCACTGGCCGGCATGGGCATCGGCAACGTGGTGGTGCCGCCGCTGGTGAAGCGCTATTTCGCCAACAAGGTCGGCACCATGAGCACGCTCTACATCAGCGTGCTGCAGCTGGGCACGATGCTGCCGGCACTGCTGGCGGTGCCGGTGGCCAACGCCGCAGGCTGGCGCGTGTCGCTGGGCATGTGGGCGCTGCTGGCGCTGGCTGCCGCACTGCCGTGGCTGGTGCTGGCCACGCGCGCGCCGAAGCCGCAGTCCGACGTGTCCGATCCGACCGCGCAGCCGCACGGCAAGGTCTGGCGCACGTCACTGGGCTGGAGCATGACGCTGATGTTCGGCATGACCTCGCTGATGACCTACTCGATGTTCACCTGGCTGCCGCGCATCGTGGTCGAGGCCGGTGGCACGCCCGCGTTCGGTGGCGTGATGGTCGCCGTGTTCTCGGCGCTGGGCCTGCTGCCATCGCTGGTCATTCCGTCGATGGCGGTGCGCATGCAGAACCCGTTCCCGCTGGTGCTGATCGGCTTTTTCTCGTTCGTGATCGCCTTCACCGGCCTGCTGCTGGCACCGATGAAGGCCCCCCTGCTGTGGGCCTGCCTGCTCGGCGTCGGCCCATCCACCTTCCCGCTGGCACTGACCCTGATCAACCTGCGCACCCGCACCCCGACCGGCTCGGCGGCGCTGTCCGGCTTCATGCAGGGCGTGGGCTACAGCTTCAGCTGCCTGGGCCCGTTCCTGGTCGGCTGGCTGCACACGGTCAGCGACGGCTGGACCCTCCCGTTCAGCTTCCTGTTCGGCTGCGCCGCCCTGATGCTGTGCGCCTCGTGGGTGGCCTGCAAGCCGCGCAAGCTGGAAGATCTCTGGTAAGCCACGTGGGGCCCGCAACCGGGCCCACCTACCATTCGTCAGCCCGTCTGCGCATTTTGACGCCGGGCTGACAATTCCGGGCGGATAGTGCCCACGAATGCCCATCCTTGCCGCGTGCCGGCATCGGGCATGGGGGCGGCAGCGCCGCCCGGGCCACCACTCGGTGTGCGGGGGACTTCGTTTCAGACAAGACATCGCAGATCGCTGTCCGGGTTGTATCCGTCTTCGCTGGGCGGGAATGCACGAAGGGAGTGACGCGGGCCACGGCCACGCCAAAAGCTGGCATGTGATGTGCGTCACATTTTTCAGGTTGTCTGGTTCGGAAGCCAAGGGGGTCCCCAATGGTTGTCCACCGCCGGCTGGCGCTCTGCGTCGGCCTCGCCTGCACCGCCCTGGCCTGGGCCAGCAGCGCTGCCCCGCCCGACCGCGAAGCAGCGTTGGCCGAGATCGGCCGCTATCGAGACCAGGCGCGTTGGCTGGACGCCCTGGGCGCGATCGAGCGCGCCAGCCAACAGCAACCCAACGACGACCTGCTGTTCAAGCTGCGCGTATTGACGCTGGGCGACATCGGCAACGCCTGGCGTGCGTGGGAGCTGTACCAGCAGCGCCCGCAACTGTTCGACGCTGCGCAGAAACAGCGCCTGGAGGGCGACTACCTGGCCAAGCTGGTGGTCTGGAGCCTGGCCTACAGCAGCAGCGAGGACAGCCGCCTGGAAGAAGCCGAATCGACCCTGGCCCGCATGCAGCGCTACCTCGGCGGCGAAGGCACCCCGCCCTCGCAGGCACCACTGCGGATCCGCATGGACCGTCTGATCCTGCTCAACCGGCTGGGCCGCCATGCACAGGTCCGCGAGGAAGCGCGGGCACTGCAGGCCGAAGGCCACACCCTGCCCGACTACGTGCTGCCCGCAGTGGGCGATTCGTTGATGGGCACCCTGCACCCTGAAGAAGCCATCCCGGTGCTGCAGGCGGCCGTCGCTGGCGACCCGACGCGCGACGCCTCGCATTCGGAACTGGCTTACGCCTACCTGGAAAGCGAGCAGCAGGAAAAAGCCATCGACCTGCTGCAGGCATGGCGCGACAAGGAGCCGGCGTGGCGCTGGAGCAACGGCAAGTCGCCGTACGCGAACTGGTCGCGCTACGAGGCCGATCTCAACCTGGCGATGGTGCGCGCCTACAGCGGCGACCTGCACACCGCGCAGCACGACCTGGAGTCGATGGTCGAGATCGCACCCGGCAACGGCGGGCTGCAGAGTGCGCTGGGCAGCGTCTACATGATGCGCGGCTGGCCACGCCGGGCGCTGCAGCGCCAGCAGATGGCACACGCGCTCGATCCGCGGGACATCGAACCGCGGCTGGGCATGGAAGAGGCCTATGTCGCCCTGCAGCGCGACGACCTGGCGCGGCCGCTGCACGATGACCTGGTCGCACGCTACCCCACCCAGCCGGCAGTCGAACGCATGGACCAGGCCTGGCGCGCGCATCGCGGCTGGCAGCTGAAGGCATGGACCGACATCGGCCGCAGCTCCGGGGGCGGTGGTACTTCGCCCCTGGGCAACAACGACCGCCACTACGGCGTGGACGTGGAGACGCCGGTCCTTGATGACCGCTGGCGTTTGTTCGCCCTCGCCGACCGTCGCGTGACCGACTTCCAGGACCAGCGCATCGATCCCCTGTGGCTGGGTGCGGGCGTGCGTTACCGCTTCGGGCAGCTGGATGCGGAAGCGGCGGTCCTGCGCGCCAACGATCACATCGGCGACACCGGCCTGCGCGTCGGCGTCGGCTGGCAGTTCAACGATTCCTGGCACGCCGGCGTGGTGGTCGCACGCAATGACCCGGAGGCCTCGATGCAGGCGCGCGCGGCCGGCATCACCGCCGACAGCGTGAGCGCACAGGTGGACTACCGGCGCAGCGAGCTCACCCACTGGACGTTCGGCGCGAGCCGCTTCCGCTATGACGACGGCAACCACCGCGAGCTTTTCGGCACCAGCGTCCAACAGCGCCTGCTGACCCGCCCACGCTGGCTGGTCGATGGCCTGGCCAGTGCCTACACCAGTCGCGGCAGCCGCGATGATGCGCCCTACTTCAACCCGAAGCGCGACCGCATGGTCGAGATCGGCCTGCGCATCGACCAGCAGCTGTGGCGGCACTACGAGCGCCACTTCCGGCACCGGCTGACCGTCTCGCTGGGCGACTACTGGCAGGACGGCTTCGGCAGCGCGTTGGTGCCGTCGGTGTCCTACATGCACGAGTGGCAGCTGGGCCCTGGCCGCGTGTTCGAGTATGGCGTGCGGTGGTCACGACCGGTCTACGACGGCCATCGCGAGCGCCATATCGGCTTCGAAGCCGCATTGCGCTGGGGAGACTGACATGGCCCGCTTCCTGCGACTGATCGTGCTCCTGCTGCTGGCCTGCGTGCCACCGGCGTTCGCGCAGCAGCCCCTGCATCTTGATGCGATCGACAACGGCCTGCTGATCCTCAGCTACCACGACATCCGCGATAAGGTGGCCGCCAAGGGTGATGCCGATTCCTATGCGGTGAGCACGCAGAACTTCGCCGCGCACCTTGACTGGCTGGGCGCGCACGGCTACCACCCGGTTTCGCTGTCGCAGCTGATCGAGGCCTCGCAGGGCCGCGCCACGCTGCCTCCCAAGCCGGTGCTGCTGACCTTCGACGATGGCCTGCGCAGCGTCTACGACAAGGCGTTCCCGCTGCTGCAGGCCTACCACTACCCGGCCCTGGTGGCGGTGATCACCGATTACGTGGACATGGCACCGGGCCGCACCATCGACTACGGCTACCGCCCGTTCGGCCACGATGACTTCGTGACCTGGGCGCAGCTGAAGCAGATGCACGACAGTGGCCTGATCGAAGTGGCCAGCCATACCGACGACCTGCACCACGGCGTGCTTGCCAATCCGCAGGGAAACTCCACGCCCGCCGTGGTCACCCGCATCTACACCCCGGCCACGCGCAGCTACGAGAGCGGGACACAGTATGAGCAGCGCCTGCGCACTGATCTTTCGCGCAGCGTGCAGCGCATCCAGCAGCACCTGGGCGTGCGCCCGCGCGCCATCGTCTGGCCATATGCCGCGTACAACCAGTTGAGCAACGACATCGCCGAGCAGCTGGGCATGCCGGTTTCGTTCGACCTGGAAGGCCGTAGCACGCCAGTGGCCAGCGACCTGCACGGGCTGGCACGATTGCTGGTGAGCAACAACCCGACCGTGGAAGGCCTGGCCTACGAACTGCGCCGAGACGTGGCGCTCGATGGCATCCGCGCCCTGCAGATCGATCTGGATGATATGTATGACCCGGATCCAGCGCAGCAGGCACGCAATCTCGATGCATTGATCGAGCGGGTCAAGCGCATCGCGCCGACCCATGTCTATCTGCAGGCCTTTGCCGACCCGGACGGCAACAACACCGCCGATGCGCTGTATTTCCCGAACCGGCACATGCCGATGCGGGCGGACCTGTTCAGCCGCGTCGCCTGGCAGCTGAAATCCCGCGCGGGCGTGAAGGTCTACGCGTGGTTGCCAGTGCTCGGCTTCGAACTGCCCGACCCGGAGCAGCGCAAGGTGCTGGCGATCCGCAATGGGGATGCCGACGGCATGTACCGGTTGGATTTCACCAACCCGAAGGCCAGGCAGATCATGCTCGACATCTACGAGGACCTGGCGGTCAATTCCTACTTCGAAGGCCTGCTGTTCCATGACGACGGCTACCTGCGCGACACCGAGCTGCCCGCCCTGGCGGCCGGCGAAGATGGCAGCGCACGTACCCAGGCACTGATCGACTTCACCCTGGCCCTGCGCAACAGCGCGCAGCGCTGGCGGCCGAAACTGGCAACGGTGCGCAACCTGTATGCCGAGCCGGTACTCCGCCCGCAGAGCGAAGCCTGGTTCGCGCAGCGCCTGGACCTGTTCAACAAGGCCTACGACCAGACGGCGCTGATGGCGATGCCGTGGATGGAAGGCAGCAGGCACCCCGAGCGCTGGCTCGACCAGTTGCTGGCCGCGGTACGCGCGCACGACCCGCAGCTTCAGCACACGCTGTTCGAGCTGCAGACCGTCGATTGGCGCAGCGGGCAGCCGATTCCCGCCGGGCGCCTGCGTGCGCAGATCCGCCAGTTGCAGGCGCAGGGCGTGCACCACTTCGCCTGGTACCCCGATGACTTCATCGCCGACCAGCCCTCCACCCGCGATGCCCGCGCGGCAATGTCCGCCGGCAACTTCCCGTACCCGGAGAAGTGACGTGGACATGCATCCGCTGCTGCAGGTCCTGTTCCAGTTCGCCTTCTACTACCCGATGGTGATGGCTTTCTTCTGGATGTCCGGTGGCCTGTACTACTACTTCCGGCGCGAGCGTCACTCACGTCCGCGCAACGATCCGCCCTTGATGATCGCCCCTCCCTTCGCGACCTTGCTGGTGCCCTGCCACAACGAAGCAGAAAACCTGGACGACACGCTCACTGCGGCGCTGGCCCAGCGCTACCCCGCCGATTACGAAGTGATCGCCATCGACGATGGCAGCAGCGATGACACCGGCGCACGGCTGGATGCGCTGGCGGCAAGGCATCCACGGCTTCGCGTGCTGCACCTGGACCGCAACCTGGGCAAGGCCAATGCGCTGCGCATGGGCGCACTGGCCGCACGCTCGGAGTACCTGGTGTGCATCGATGGCGATGCGATGCTGGAAGAGCATGCACTGCACTGGATGGTCTGGCACCTGGTCAGTGGCAACCGGGTCGGTGCGGTCACCGGCAACCCGCGCATCCGCAACCGCTCCACCCTGCTCGGACGCCTGCAGGTGGCGGAATTCTCCTCGATCATCGGCATGATCAAGCGGGCACAGCGCGTGTATGGCCGCATCTTCACCATCTCCGGCGTGATCGCCGGCTTCCGCCGCACTGCCCTGCACCAGGTCGGCTGGTGGTCGGATGACATGGTGACCGAGGACATCGACATCAGCTGGCGCCTGCAGCGCGCGCACTGGGACATCCGCTACGAACCCAATGCGCTGTGCTTCATCCTGATGCCGGAGACGCTCAAGGGCCTCTGGCGGCAGCGCCTGCGCTGGGCCCAGGGCGGCGTGGAAGTGATGCTGCGCCACGCGCGCTCGCTGCTGCACTGGAAAGAGCGGCGCATGTGGGGCGTGCTGCTGGAGTACGTGTTGAGCGTGGTCTGGGCCTACACGATGCTGTTCATCGTGCTGCTGTGGGCACTGGGCAAGTTCATCGAGCTGCCGCCGCAGCTGCATATCGCCAGCCTGCTGCCGGAGTGGCATGGCGTGATCCTGGCGTTGGTCTGCCTGCTGCAGTTCGCCAGCAGCCTGATCATCGACCGGCGTTACGAAACACAGATTGGACGCAATTACTTCTGGGTCATCTGGTACCCGATGGCGTACTGGCTGATCAGCCTTTCCACCACCCTGGTGGCGCTGCCCAAGACGCTGCTGCGCCGTCGCAGCAAGCGCGCCACCTGGACCAGCCCTGACCGGGGGATCCGATGAACGCGCAACGCCCGTCCAACCGCTTCGACTCGCGGATGATCCGCAAGCCGCATCGCCAGCCACACTTCCAGCGCACGGCCTGGGGCTTCGTCACCCTGGCGTTCTGGGGCTTCTACTTCTATCTGTGGGCCCCCCTGGTGACCCTGCTCTCGTGGTTGATCGGTGGCCAGCTGGCCTGGCGGCAGCTCTACGAACGGCAGAACCAGTTCGACCCGTACGTGCTGGTCGCGCTGCCATTGATGCTGCTGTGCGCCAGCGTGCTGCTGATCGCCTGGGCCGAGTACAACCGCGCCCGCTTCCGTGGCCGCGAACGCCGCCTGCCGCGGCCCCTGGCCAGCCTCAACGAAGTGGCCGCCGATCTGGGCGCCAGCACCGGGCTGGCCGAACGCCTGATGGGCTGCAAGGCAGCCACGCTGCACATGGATGATCACGCACGGCCGGTCGGCATCCGCCGCGAGGTGGTGTAACCCGACGACCTGGTAGCTGCCGACCTTGGTCGGCGCTTGGGCCTGGTGGGTGCCGGCCTTGGTCGGCACCGGGGTTTGCCGCGAAGAGCATCTACGCGCCGCGTGGATCCACTTATGTGCGCGTCTGCCCTTCGCCGCGCACGACAAATCGTTCAACGGTGAGGGCTTCCAAGCCCATCGGGCCGTAGGCGTGCAGGCGCGTGGTGGAAATACCGATCTCACTGCCCAGGCCCAGCTGGCCACCATCGGAGAAGCGCGACGAAGCGTTGACCATCACCACCGCCGAGCGCAGCGCGTTGACGAAGCGCTCGGCGTGGCCGGTGTCCTCGGTGGCGATCACTTCGGTGTGGTCGGAGGTATAGGTGCGGATGTGCGCGATGGCTGCATCAAGATCATCGACCACGCGCACCGCCAGCACCAGATCGAGGAACTCGGCGGCGTAATCCTCCTCGGTCGCCGCCGTGCTGCCCGGCAGCAACGGCTGCGCCTGCGCATCGGCGCGCAGCTGCACCCCACGCTCACCCAGCGCCTGCGCCACGCGCGGCAGGAACGCGTCAGCCACGGCGCGGTGCACCAGCAGCGTCTCCAGCGAATTGCACGCCGCCGGCCGGCTGCACTTGCCGTCCACCAGCAGGTCGATGGCCTTGCCGAGGTCGGCGCTGGCGTCCACGAACAGGTGGCACACCCCCTTGTAATGCTTGATCACCGGCACGCGCGCGTGCTCGGCCACGAAACGGATCAGGCCTTCGCCGCCACGCGGAATGGCCAGGTCGATCAGCTCATGCAGCTGCAGCAGTTCCAGCATCGCCTCGCGGCGCAGGTCGGTGAGCACGGTCACCGCCGCCGGCGGTACGCCGTTGGCCTTCAATGCACCGGCCAGCGCCTGGGCGATGGCGGTATTGGAGTGGATCGCTTCGGAACCACCGCGCAGGATCACGCCATTGCCGGCCTTCAGGCACAGCGCGGCGGCTTCGGCCGTCACGTTCGGGCGCGCCTCATAGATCATCGCAATCACGCCCAGCGGCACGCGCACCTTCTGCACGCGGATGCCGTTGGGACGTACGTCGTCGCGCGTCACCTGGCCGACCGGGTCAGGCAGCGCGGCCACCTCGCGCACCGCCTCGGCCATCGCGAACAGCCGCGGCGGGTCCAGTGCGAGGCGGTCGAGCATGGCACTGCCAACGCCCTTGTCGCGCGCGGCGGCGAGGTCGCGTGCGTTGCCGGCCAGGATCAGTCCGGCATTTACTTCCAGGGCCTGCGCCATCGCCAGCAGCAGCGTGCGTCGCGCCGCACTGTCCAGGCCGGCAACGATCTGCGCTGCATCACGGCAGGCGCGCGCCTGGGCTTCGATTTCGCTCATCGGGGTGTCCTTCAAACCGGTCATGGCAGCACCAGGTCGTCACGATGGACGACGCTACCACCGTAGTTGTAGCCCAGCACGGCCTGGATGTCGCGCGAATGATGGCCGGCGATCCGGCGCACGTCGTCGGCCGCGTACTGGCTGACGCCGCGGGCGACACAGACACGCCCCTGCGGTGCGATCCAGCACACCTGCACCATGTCGCCGCGGCGGAATGCCCCCTCGGCAGCGGTGATGCCGCCGGGCAGCAGCGAGGCGCCCTTCTCCCGCATCGCCTGTGCCGCACCGGCATCGACGACGATCGCGCCCTCGGCCAGCGGCGCGTGCCGCAGCCAGTGCTTGCGGGCAGCCTCGCGGCTGCGTGCGGCGTGGATGCGGGTGCCGAACAGGCGGTCCTGCGCCAGCGCGCGCACCACATCGCTGCTGCGGCCGTTGAACAGGTAGGTCTCGATGCCGAGGCGGCCCGCCTTGGCCGCCGCCTCCAGCTTGGTACGCATGCCGCCGGTGCCGGCGCGCGAGCCGGCGCCGCCGGCCATCGCCAGCACATCGTCACTCAGTTCCGGCACGTCGTGCAGTGGCCGCGCGTCGGCCACGGTGCGCGGATCTGCGCTGTACAGGCCGTCGATGTCGGTGGCGATGAACAGTGCATCGGCATCGACCAGCGCGGCCACGGTCGCGGCCAGGTTGTCGTTGTCACCGAGCTTGAGCTCGTCCACCGATACGGTGTCGTTCTCGTTGACCACCGGCAGCGCACCCAGCCGCAGCAGTTCGCTCAGCGTGGCGCGTGCATTGAGGTAGCGGCGGCGGTTGCGCAGGTCGTCGTGGGTCAGCAGCACCTGCGCCACCGGGCGCTCGAAGAAGCGCTGCCAGAGCCCGATCAGCTGCGCCTGGCCGAGCGCGGCCAGGGCCTGCCGCGCCGCCATCGCCGCACCGGGTTCATCGGCCCGCGGCAGGATCGCGCGCCCCGCCGCAACCGCGCCGGAGGAGACGATCACCACCTCGCGCCCAGCCAGTACGTTGGCGGATACAAACTGGGCCAGGCCCAGCGCGTGGCGTGGCGACAGGCCGCCACCATCGGCCGCCAGCAGGCTGCTGCCAACCTTCAGCACCGCACGCCGCCATGGCGGCAGCGCCTGTTGCGGGAACGGCGAAGCGACGGTGGCGGCGTGCAGGGTCATCGGTCAGGGCCTCAGCGGGTATTCCATTCGTGCACGGTCAGCTCGGAAGCGTGCATCGTCACCAGCGGATCGGTGGCGACGATGGCCCGCGCCTGTTCCAGACTCTCGACATTGCACAGCACATAGGCGCCACCGCTGCCATCGGCGAAACCACCGGTCAGCTGCAGCTTTCCCTGTGCCTGCAACGCCTCGAGGAAATCGCGGTGCGGCTGCACCGCCGCATCGTTGAAGTCCGGCCGGCGCATCGCCATCACCAGATAGACAGTGCCCGCCATCAGGACAGCGCCTGCCAGCGTGCGCGCAGTTCGTCCAGGCGCAGATCGGCAGCCGAGCCCGGCGATACACGCGCAGCCAGGCTGCCTTCCGGGGTACGTCCCTGCCCTGCGCTGTCGGCACCGGCTGCAGCGGCCTTGTAGGCCTCGCGGAACGGCACACCGGCCACCGCCGCTTCCACGGCGACGTCGGTGGCATACATGCCCGAATCGATCGCTGCGCGCAGCCTGTCGTCACGCCACTCCAGATTGGCCAGCAGCGCCGGCAGCAGTTCCAGCGCGGCCAGGCCACGGCCGAAGCCGTGGAAGATGGCGCCCTTGGACGACTGCAGGTCACGGTGATAACCCGAAGGCAGCGACAGCAGCTGCTCGATCTCGGTGCGCGCGGCGGCGACGCTGGCGTGGGTCGCACGCATCAGCTCGATCACGTCCGGGTTGCGCTTGTTGGGCATGATCGAACTGCCGGTGGTGTACTGCGCCGGCAGCGCGACGAAGCCGAACTCGGCGCTGGTGAACAGCGACAGGTCCCAGGCGATGCGGCGCAGGTCCAGCGTAGCGCCACCGAGCGCTTCCAGCGCGGCCAGCTCGAACTTGCCGCGCGACAGCTGTGCGTAGATCGGCGAGATCTGCATGCGCGCGAAACCGAGCGCGGCCGTGGTGTGCTCGCGGTCCAGCGGCAGGTTCACCCCGTAGCCGGCGGCGGTGCCGAGCGGATTGGCGTCGACCAGCGCATGGGTGTCACGGGCGCGGATGGCGTTGTCGATGAAGGCCTCGGCCCATCCGGCCCACCACATGCCGGCCGAAGAGACCACGGCGCGCTGGATATGGGTATAGCCGGGAATCGGCAGGTCCTTCTCGGCCTGCGCACGGTCCAGCGCGATCTTGGCCACGTCGGTGCTGAGCCCGGCCACGCGCAGCAGCTTCTCCTTCAGCCACAGGCGGGTGGCGACCAGGATCTGGTCATTGCGGCTGCGGCCGGTGTGGATCTTGCGGCCAGCGTCGCCGAGGCGTTCGGTCAAACGCGCTTCGATTGCTGAGTGACCGTCTTCGTACTGCGTATCCAGCACGAAGCGGCCTTCACGGAAATCCTGCGCCAGCACGTCGAGCTCGCGCAGCAGGCCTGCCAGCTCGTCGGCGCTGAGGATGCCGATGTGCTGCAGGCCCTGCGCATGCGCGGCGCTGGCAGCGATGTCATGCAGGAAGAACTCGCGGTCGAGGATCACATCGTCGCCGGCGAGGAAGGTCTGGATCTGGGCGTCGACAGCGACGCCGGGCTTCTGCCAAAGAAGGTCTGCCATGGGGGCTCCGGAAGGCGTGTTCAGTGCGGGATCGACGTCAGTTCGTCGATGCCCAGCGCAAGGTTGAGGTTCTGCATGGCCTGGGTGGCCGCGCCCTTGAGCAGGTTGTCCAGGGTCGCCACCACCACCACCCGCTTGCCGCCCGGGGCCAGGGTGAAGCCACCGACCTGGGCACCGTGGCGGCCGGCGATGCGGCTGACCCACGGCGCTTCATCCACCACTTCGATCAGGGGTTCGCCGGCATAGGCCTGCTGGAAGCGCTCGACGATCTGTTCGCGGGTCTGCACGCGGTTCAGCCACAGGTTGGCGGTCAGCGTGATGCCGCGGAAATGCGGCGCGACGTGCGGCATGAACTCGACGGCCACGCCCAGCTGCACCGACACCTCGCGCTCGTGCACGTGGTTGGTCAGCGCATACGGCATCAGGTTGTCGGCCAGCAGTTCGACGTTGTTCTTGTCCGACGGCGTGGTACCGGCACCGGAGTAGCCGGAGACACCGAAGCACTGCGGCGGGCCGGCCAGCAGGTCCAGCAGCGGATGCACCGCCAGCTGCATCGCCGTGGCATAGCAGCCCGGGTTGCTGATGTGCTTCTGGCCGTTGTAGCGGCCGCGGGTCAGCTCCGGCAGGCCGTAATACCAGCTGTTGTCGAAGCGGTAGTCGGCCGAGAGATCGACGATGACGGTGTCCGGCTTGGCGGCTTCAAGCGCGGCCACGAACGGTGCGGCCAGGCCGTTGGGCAGGGCCAGGATCACCGCGTCCACGCCTTTGGCGGCCACCGCGTCGGCATCCAGGTTCTCGTACTGCAGCTCGCCCTGGAACTCCGGGTGGTGGTCGGACAGGCGCTGCCCGGCGCGCTCGCGCGAGGAGACGAAGGCCAGTTCCAGGCGCGGATGGGCGGCCACCAGCTTGATCAGCTCGGCGCCGGTATGGCCGCGGGCCCCGACGATGCCCAGGGTGAAAGTCGAATCGTTCATGCGTGGCTGTCCAGGCGGTACTGCAGGTGGCGCTTCACGCCCTGCCATTCCGCATCGATGATGGAGAAGATGACGGTGTCGCGCGGCGTGCCGTCGGCGTGCCGCTTGTGGTTGCGCAGCACGCCATCCTGCTTGGCGCCGAGGCGTGCGATGGCGGTGCGCGAGGTGAAGTTGAACCAGCTGGTCTCGAACACGACGCTCAGGCACTGCAACCGCTCGAACGCGTGGCTGAGCAGCATCAGCTTGGTCTCGGTGTTGACCCCGGTGCGTTGCGCAGACTCGCCATACCAGGTGTAACCGATACTCAGGCGCGGCACGTCCGCTTGCAGATCGTAGTAGCGGGTGGTGCCGACAATCTGGTCGTTGGCATCGAACACCACGAACGGCAGCACCCTGCCTTCGGCCTGCGCCTGCAGCGCTGCCTGCACGTAGCCGGCCATGGTCTTCGCATCGGGCACCTGGGTGTACCAGAGCCTGGACAACGCGCCATCGCCAAGCGCGCCGCGCAGGCCATCGATATGCCCCATCTGCAGCGGCTCCAGCCGCGCATGGGTGCCCGCCAGCGTAGGGACCTTGGTCCAGTCGGCATGGTTCATGTGTTCAGCCCTGCAGGCTCGGCGCGCGCCGGGCGCAATGGTCGACATAGGTCTTGATCCGGTCGATGCCGTCGGCGCCGAACCAGAACACCTTCCAGTGGTCCTGCTTGTAGCAGCCGTCGGATTCAGCGTAATAGAAGTGGTTGATCGGATTGCCATGGCGCGAACGCCAGAACAGCTGCGGGGTTTCCTCCAGCATCACGTTCCAGACCGCGCGGCCCAGGCCCTCGCCCTGCGCATCGTCGAGCACGGCGAACTTGTCCAGGTACACGCCCTCGGCCTCGTCGGTGAGGATCACCGCGGTGCGGTAGTTCTCGCTGACGTAGGCGCGCAGCAGCTTCGTCTTTTCGAAGTACTCCGGCACCAGGGTGCGGCCGAAGCTGGATTCGATCAGGCCCTTCAGGCGCGGCAGGTCCAGCGCGTTCCAGGCGGTGGCGCGCAGCACCTTCTCGCCCTTGCGCACCAGCGTGCCCGACCCCTTGTGGGTGAACAGTTCCTTGGCCAGATCGGCCGGGCGCGTGATCGACACCGACGATTCCAGCGGCAGGCGATCGAGCAGATCCTTGATCTGTTCGATCTTCACCTTCATGCCGCCGTGGATCCACGGCTGCGCGATCAGGTGGTCGTACTCGGTGGACAGGTTGATCGAATCGATCACGTTGCCCTGCTCGTCCAGCAGGCCGCCAGTGCCGGTCAGGAAGATGATCTTGTATGGCTGCAGTTCCTGCACCAGCTCGTTGGCGGCGAAGTCGGCGTTGACGTTGAGGATCTGGCCGCCAGCGGTCTCGCCCAGGCTGGTGATGACCGGGATCGACCCGGCACGCAGGCTGGCCTCGATCGGTGCCAGGTTGACCTTCTTCACCTCGCCGACCAGGCCGTAGGTGTCCACGTCCAGGTACTCGGCCTCGAACACGCCGCCGGTGATCGAGGTGGCGCGCGCGCCGTTCTGCTGCAGCGCCTCGACCAGGCGCAGGTTGGACTGCTGGAACACCCGGCGCACGATCGCCAGCGCTTCCGGCGACGTCACGCGCAGGCCGTTGACGGTCTGCTTCTCGATGCCGGCGGCCGACAGTTCGGCATCCAGCTGCGGGCCGGCACCGTGCAGCACGATCGGGGTCAGCCCGACTTCCTGCAGGAACGACAGCGAAGAGGTCAGCGCGTCGAGGTCGTCGCGCAGCACCGCGCCGCCGACCTTGACCACGGCGAAGCGCTTGGCGTCCAGCTGCGAGAAGCGCTTGAGGTACTGGCTGATCTCCTTCGCGCTGGCCATGCTGGAAAGCAGGCGCACGATGGTCTGGCGGGTCTGGCGGTGGGGCTGGAGGGCAGGAGACATTTCGGTTTCGTCACAGGCGGCGGTCGCCGCGTTGCAGTTCCACCCGGCCAGGGCCGGGCGGCGTTGTAGGGTCGATCAGGCGCCGGCGGCGATGATGCGATGCACGGCGTCGGTGTAGCGCTGCAGCTGCTCCAGCGTCACGAACTCATCAGCGGTGTGGGCCTGGGCGATGTCGCCCGGGCCGAACACCAGCGTGGTGTAGCCACCGGCGGAGAACAGCGAGGCCTCGGTCCAGAAGTCCACCGCGTTGCCGATCGGCAGCTCCAGCGCATCGGCCACATCGCGCGCCAGCAGGCGGCGGTTCTCGGCCTCGGCGATGTCACCGGCCGGCAGGCTGGGGCCACGGAACGTTTCGGTGAAAACGGCGGCTTCCGGTTCGGCGAAACCGGCGAAGGTCGCCAGCAGGCCATCGATGTCCATCGACGGCAGCGGGCGGAACCCGAAGCGCACCTCAGCAGCCGGTGCGATCATGTTGGCCTTGATCCCGCCTTCGACGCGACCGATGTTGAAGCGCAGCCCGGTCAGCCCGCCGAAGCGGGCCGAGGCCAGCGATTCCACATGGTCCAGTGCACGGTTGCCCCAGCGCATGGCCTGGTGCAGCGCGCTGGCGGCCGCGTCCTGCTTGCCGGACGCATGGCCGGCGCGGCCGGCGAACTGCATCAGCACCGAGCTGATGCCACGATGCGCCAGCACCGCTTCACTCATGGTCGGCTCGGCCACCAGCACCGCTTCATACGGCAGGCCACGGGCCAGGAACGCGGCGATACAGCGCGGATCGTTGGCTTCCTCGTCGCTGGAGAACAGGAAGGCGGCATCGCCATCGCTGGCATTGGCCGCCGCCACCAGCGCAGCGGCGGCGCCCTTGATGTCACACACGCCCAGGCCGACCACGCGGTCGTCCAGGCGGCGCATCACATGCGGGTCGGCACTCCAGTGCGGCGAGTCCGGCACGGTGTCCAGGTGCACGTTGAACAGATACTTCGGCGTGCCTCGCACGGCGTACAGGCTGACTGCGCCCGCGCCATGGTCGATCACCTCGACGTTGAAGCCGGGCAGGTTGTCGCGCAGGTAATCGAAGATGCCACCGGTGGTGATCGCACGCGGCGGGTTGCGGGTGTCGAAGGACACCAGGGCCTGCAGGTGATCGAGCGTCTGTTCAAGCATGTGTCTGAATATCCGTAGGGTTCGAAATCGGTAGTGCCGGCCGCTGGCCGGCTCCGCAATGATCCAGCCGTGCCACGAGCCGGCCAGCGGCCGGCACTACCCTCCATCGACGTTGCGAGGCGCCGGCCAGCGGCCGGCACCCCGTCACAGGTCAACCGCGATTGACCTGCGCATAGACAGTGGAGCTCATCCCGAACAGCTTGATGAAGCCTTCAGCCTCCTCCACGCCCCAGTCGGCCGACTGCGCGTAGGTGGCGCCCTTGGTGTTGAGCAGGTGCGGCGACTTCACGGCCACCGCATCGACGCGGCCACCACGGGTTTCCAGCACCACTTCGCCGTTGACCTTGGCCTGCGAGGACTTCAGGAAGGCTTCGATGTCGGTCTTCAGCGGGTCGTGGTAGAAGCCTTCGTACACCAGCTCCACCCACTTGCGCGCCACGTCCGGCTTGAAGCGGTTCTGCTGCTTGGTCAGCACCGCATCTTCCAGCGCACGGTGTGCGGCCAGCAGCGAAACCAGGCCCGGGGCCTCGAACACGATGCGGCCCTTCAGGCCGATCACGGTGTCGCCGGTGTAGACGCCGCGGCCCACGCCGTACGGGGCGAACAGCTTGTTGAGCTGGGCCAGGATCTGGTCGCCCGGCAGCGCCTTGCCGTCCAGTTCGACGGCTTCGCCTTCAACGAACTTCAGGGTCACGGTCAGGGCCTGCTCCGGCCACTCGCTGCGCGGTGCGCACCAGCCACGCGCGCCCTCGCCCGGAGCTTCCCACCGGTCGATCTCGCCGCCGGACATGGTCAGGCCCAGCAGGTTCTCGTTGATGGTGTAGGCCTGCTGCTTGGCGCGCACGCCGAAGCCACGCTCTTCCAGGTACTTCTGCTCGTAGGCGCGGGTCTGGGTGTGTTCCTTCTGGATCTCGCGGATCGGCGCGATGATCTGGTAGTCGCCCAGCGCCTTCACGGCCAGGTCGAAGCGGACCTGGTCGTTGCCCATGCCGGTGCAACCGTGGGCGATGATGTTGGTGCCCAGCTCGGCAGCACGCTTCAGCGCGGCATCGACGATCAGGTAGCGGTCCGAGACCAGCAGCGGGTACTGGCCCTGGTAGCCTTCGCCGGCCCACACGAACGGCTTGACGAAGCCTTCCCAGATGGCCGGGCCACCGTTGACGGTGAGGTGGCTCGCCACGCCCAGTTCGGCGGCGCGCTTCTCGATGAAGTCACGCTCTTCATCATCGACGCCGCCGGTGTCGGCGAACACGGTGTGCACGTTGTAGCCGCGCTCCTGCAGGTACGGCACGCAGAAGCTGGTATCCAGGCCGCCGGAGAAGGCGAGAACGACGTCTTTGTTGCTCATGGGGGTCAGGTCCACTTGGGGGATGGGAATTCGGTAGAGCCGACCGTTGGTCGGCTGGAATATTGGATGCGCCGCTGCGGGAGCAGCCGACCAACGGTCGGCTCTACCCCTTGTTCGATCTAGCGCCCGGCAACCGCCGCCATGATCGCCTTCTGCGCGTGCAGGCGGTTCTCGGCTTCGTTGATGGCGATGCACTGCGGCGAATCCATCACCGCGTCGGTGGCCTTCACGTTGCGGCGCAGCGGCAAGCAGTGGCTGAACACACCATTGTTGGTCAGCGCCATCTTCCGCTCGTCCACGATGAAGTGCTTGAACTGGTCGCGGATCGGCTTCTCCGGTTCCCAGTTGCCGAAGAACGGCAGCGCGCCCCAGCTCTTGGCGTAGACCACGTCGGCGCCGGCGTAGGCGCTGTCGATGTCATGGCTGATCTTCAGCGAGCCGCCGCTCTCGGCCACGTTCTGCTCGGCCCAGCCCATGTAACGCTCGTCGAGGATGTAGTCGGCGGTCGGGCACAGCAGGGTCACGTCCATGCCCATGCGGGTGGCGATGGTCAGCGCCGAATTGGCAACGGCGGTGTTCAGCGGCTTGGGGTGGTAGGTCCAGGTCAGCACGTACTTCTTGCCACGCAGGTCCTGGGTGCCGAAGTGCTCCTGCAGGGCCATGATGTGGGCCAGCTCCTGGCACGGGTGGGTGATGGTCTCCATGTTGATGACCGGCACCGGCGAGTACCTGGCGAAGCTGTTGAGGACGATGTCCTGGCGGTCGTAGGCCCAGTCGATGAACTTGGGGAACGCACGCACGGCGATGATGTCGCAGTAACGACCCAGCACCTTGGCCACTTCGGCGATGTGCTCTTCGGTATCGCCGTCCATCACCGTGCCGAGGTTGAACTCGATCGGCCACGCATCCTTGCCCGGCTGCAGCACCACCGCGTGGGCACCGAGCTGGAACGCGCCCAGTTCGAAGCTGGTGCGGGTGCGCATGGACGGGTTGAAGAACACCAGCGCGATCGACTTGCCCTTGAGCTGGTCGCCGAGCTTGTTGCGCTTGAACAGCGCCGCCTGGGTCAACAGCGCGTCGAGATCGCTGCGGCTCCAGTCCTGGGTGTTCAGGAAGTGCTTGGGGGACATCATCTTTCCTTGCGTGGCGGCGCCGGTTTCGACGCGGTGGAAGGGAAAACAGGAATCAAAGGTGGAGCGGGAAGATTGCAGTTGCAGCTTTCAGAAGATGCATTTTCGAAGCGCGGAAACGAAAAAACCCAGCCGGCGGGCTGGGTTTTTTCGGACGAACAGCAAAAAGCTCCGGTTACCCAGCGAGGATGTGGGGTTCCGGTCGACGCGCACGCGAGGTCATGCCCGACGCCTGTCGGGCTGCGCTGCTGTCGTGCTGGAAGTCGGTGAGCTTCATGGTCAACCATCTTTGCATGCGGCCGAGGCCGGCGCAAGGGCCGGGGTCCCAGAATCAGGGATTGCTGGCCGTGCCCTGCTCCGGGCCGACCCAGGGCGTGATCGACACCCGGATCTTGAGCCGGTTGCCGGGGTCTTCCGGCAGCCGCGAACGGTACTTGGTGCCCTTGTAGACGTAATCCACGTCGTAGGCGATGGGCCGGCGGAATTCACGCCCCACCGGCACGATGCGGCAGTCGCGGGTCAGCATCGGGCCAGTGTTGGCCGGTGCCGGGGCCGGCGTCTCGGCTCCGGGCTCCTCAACGGCCTCTTCGTCGCTGCGCTTGAACATCGAGCGCACCGAGTCCCAGAAGCGGCTGATCCGGCCCTTGTCCTCGACCGGCTCCTCGCCGGTCACGTTCACCGGGGCCAGGGTCCGGGTCGACACCGGCTCGCAGTGCTCCTCGGTGCGGGTCGCGCGCAGGGTCTGGAACACCGGCTCCACGTTCAGCACCTGGGCGTAGTCGAACTTCACGTTCTCAACGATCACCACCCGGTTGCGGGGCTCGGCCTCCTGCGCCAGCACCACGGCGGGCAGCGCCGACAGGCAGGCCAGGGTCAGCAACGCGGTGGATTTCATTGGCGACGGGAGCAAGGACACGGCAATAGTGTAGGCAGTGGCGAGCGCAAGGGGCTGAACATTACCCGTCCACGCCGCTCCTGCCCACCCCACCCCGGGTGGCCCCGGCGTCCACCGGTGGCAACGGGTGCCCCCAAAGGGGGCCGACACGTTCTAAAATCACAGGCTTGTCCCCCAGCCACAGCCCCATGACCCTGCGCCTGCACAACAACCTGACTCGCCAGCTCGAACCGTTCACCCCGCTCGATCCGGCCTGTCCGACCCTGTATGTGTGCGGCCCGACGGTCTACAACTACGTGCACATCGGCAACGCCCGTGGCCCGGTGGTGTTCGGGGTGCTGGCCGACCTGCTGCGGCGCCGTTTCGGTGGCCTGCGCTACGCGCGCAACATCACCGACGTGGACGACAAGATCAACACCGCCGCGCGCGAGCAGGGCGTACCGATCAGCACCATCACCGACAGGTTCGCCGCCGCCTACCGTGAGGACATGGCCGCGCTGGGCGTGGTGCCGCCGGACATCGAGCCGGAGGTGACCGCGCACATTCCGCAGATCATCACCATGATCGAGCAGCTGATCGCCAACGGGCATGCCTACGCTGCCGAAGGCCACGTGCTGTTCGCGGTGGCCAGCTTCGATGGCTACGGCAAGCTCTCGCGCCGCGATCCGGACGAAATGCTGGCCGGCGCCCGTGTCGACGTGGCCCCGTACAAGCGTGATCCGGGTGATTTCGTGCTGTGGAAGCCGTCCAGCGACGACCTGCCCGGCTGGGCGTCGCCCTGGGGCCGTGGCCGCCCGGGCTGGCACATCGAGTGCTCGGCAATGGCCGCCGCCCACCTGGGCGAGACCATCGACATCCATGCCGGCGGCGTCGACCTGCAGTTCCCGCACCACGAGAACGAGCTTGCGCAGAGCGAGTGCGCCCACGGCGGCAAGATCTTCGCCCGCTTCTGGCTGCACAACGGCATGCTCAACTTCGGCGGCGCCAAGATGAGCAAGTCGCTGGGCAACATCGAGCGCGTGCACGACCTGGTGCGCCAGCACCCGCCGGAAGCACTGCGCCTGGCCCTGCTGTCGGCCCACTACCGGCAACCGCTGGACTGGTCCGATGGCCTGATCGAACAGTCGGTGCGCACCCTGGACCGCCTGTACGGCACCTTGCGCGAACTGGCGTCAGTCGAGGCGGTCGTTGCGATCCCGGCCACGGTCGAAGCGACCCTGGATGACGATCTGAACACCCCGCAGGCACTGGCCGAAGTGGCCCGCATCGCCGCCGATGCGCGTCGTGCCACCGATCCGGCCGAGCAGGCGCGCCTGAAGGGTGAACTGCTCGGCGCCGGACTGGCACTGGGCCTGCTGCAGGCCGATCCAGCGCAGTGGTTCGGCACTGCGACCAGCGACGGCGGCGACGATGCCCGCATCCAGGGCCTGATCGATGAGCGTGCCGCTGCCAAGAAGGCGCGCGACTTCGCCCGTTCCGACGCCATCCGCGACCAGCTGGCCGCCGAAGGCATCGTGCTGGAAGACACCCCGCAGGGTGTGCGCTGGTCGCGCAAGCGCGGCTGACCCGCCCTGCCCCGTGGCCGGTACGCCGGCCACGCCCCCACCGTAGAGACTGTTGTGATCGACTCCCCGTTCCCGCTTGAACCCACCGCCGCCGAGGCACAGGCCGCCATCGCCGAGGAATTCGGCTTCTTCGGCGACTGGTCCGAGCGTTACCAGTACCTGATCGACCTCGGCCGCAAGCTGCCGGCCTTCCCGGAAGAATGGAAGACCGAAGAGCATCGCCTGCTCGGCTGCCAGTCGATGGTCTGGATCGTGCCCGAAGGCAACGCGCAGTCGCTGCGCTTCCATGCCATCAGTGATTCGGCGATTGTCTCCGGCCTGATCTTCCTGGCCCTGCGTGTGTACTCCGGGCGCTCGGCGCAGGAGATCCTGGCTACCGAGCCGAGCTACATCCAGGACATCGGCCTGGCCCGCCACCTCTCGCCGACCCGCAGCAACGGCGTGGCGGCGATGCTGGCCTTCATCCGCGAGACCGCGCAGGCCCAGCTGCAGCGCGACCCGTCGTGAGCGAGCCTGCCACAGCCGAAGACAGCGCGCTGGGCCTGCTGTCCCGGCCCGGTTTCGCCAGGCTGCTGGCGTACCGCATCTTCGCGATGCTGTCCTACCAGGTGGTCGCGGTCACCGTCGGCTGGCACATCTACGAAGTCACCCGCAATCCGTTCTCGCTGGGCCTGATCGGCCTGGCCGAGGTGCTGCCGTTCTTCTGCGTGGCGCCGTTCGCCGGTTACCTGGTGGATCACCTGCCGCGCCGCCGCCTGGGCATGGTCGCCTGTTGCGGACTGATCGCCACCGCACTGGTATTGACCAGCGTGGCCATGGGCTGGCTGCCGATCGACGGCGTGTGGCCGATCTACGCAGCCATTGCGCTGACCGGCATGGTCCGCGCCTTCCTGTCGCCGATCTACAACGCCCTGTTCGCCCGCGTACTGGCCCGTGACCAGTTCGCGCGTGGCGCCGGCCTGGGCGCGGTGGTATTCCAGGCCGGCATGATCGCCGGCCCGGCACTGGGCGGCGTGCTGGTCGGCTTCGGTGGCAAGGGCCTGTCCTACGCGGTGGCCACCGCCTTCGCGCTGGTGGCGATGGCCTGCCTGGCCACGCTGAAAGTGGAGGAGCCGGTGCACACCGGCCCTGCCGCGCCGATCTTCAAGAGCATCGCCGAAGGCGCGCGCTTCGTGGTCGGCAACCGGATCATGGTCGGCGCGATGGCGCTGGACATGTTCTCGGTGCTGCTGGGCGGCGTGGTGGCGATGCTGCCGGCGTTCCTGCACGAAATCCTGCACCACGGCCCGGAAGGCCTGGGCATCCTGCGCGCGATGCCGGCGCTGGGCTCGGTGTGCGTGGGCCTGTGGCTGGCCCGCCACCCGCTGCACCGCAATGCCGGCCGCGTGCTGCTGTTCGCGGTGGCCGGCTTCGGCCTGTGCGTGATCAGCTTCGGGCTGTCGCAGCACTTCTGGCTGTCGGCGCTGATCCTGCTGTTCTACGGCGCCTTCGATGGCGTCTCGGTGGTGATCCGCTCGACCATCCTGCAGCTGGCCACGCCGGAAGAAATGCGCGGTCGCGTATCGTCGATCAACGGCATCTTCATCAGTTCGTCCAACGAGCTGGGCGCGTTCTATGCCGGCACGATGGCGAAGCTGCTCGGCCTGGTACCGGCCGTGGTGCTGGGCGGGTTCGCGGTGCTGAGCGTGGCCGGGATCACCGCGTGGAAGAACCCGACGCTGCGGAAGTTGAATCTTCGCGACCTGCAGTGAGCCTGTAGAGCCGAGCCCATGCTCGGCTGCGTATTTCCGTGCGCCCACGCGCCGGGCCATGCCCGGCGGGCTCTTTCCGCGACCGCGGTGGGGTGTCACGTTTCTTTTCGCGCGAAAAGAAAAGTAACCAAAGAAACACGCCGCCATCCGCGAGCCGGCGCTGCGCGCCGGTGCCCTGTGCTCCTCGGTGAATCAGGGGACGACGCGGAGAGCCAGCCGACCAGCAGTCGGCTCTACAGGATAGAGCCGCCTCTTCGCCCCTGATTCCCCTGCGGTGCTCGGCTCGCTACAAGGCGGACTCAACAGCCGCGAGCGCACGCATGACCGCTCCTGATAGAGCCAAGCCATGCTTGGCTGCCTTTGCTTTTGCTTTTGCTCTTCCTTGCCCTCCGGCTTCGGCCTGAGCCGAGCGTGGGCTCGGCTCTACATCGGACCCACCCGCAGGCTCCACCCGATACCCGGAAGGCGCTCTACACAGCCAACTCGAACCCAACAAAAAACCCGGCCGAAGCCGGGTTTTCTGCATGACCAGACAACGATCAGGAATCAGTCGCCCTGCTGCTTCTGCAGATGCTCCCAACGCTCCTGGGCATCGATGGTGCGCTCGGCGGTCAGGCGCGCCTCCAGGCGCTCCAGGCCGATTTCTTCGCCGGTGTCGACGCAGTAACCGTAGTCGCCCGCTTCCAGGCGCTTCAGGGTGCTGTCGATCTTGCCGATCAGCTTGCGGTAGCGGTCGCGGGTACGCAGTTCCAGCGAGTTCTCGGTTTCGCGGGTCGCGCGCTCGGCTTCGTCGCCGATGTCACGCACTTCCTCGCGCAGGTTCTCGATGGTCTGCTTGGACTCTTCCACCAGGTCCGCGCGCCAGTTCTGCAGGCGCTGGCGGAAATACTCCTGCTGCAGCGGGCTCATGTATTCCTCTTCCGAGGACGGCTTGTAGCCAGCCGGCAGGATCGGGCGGCCGGTGGCCTCGTCGGTCTTGTATTCGACCACCTTGTACTTGCTGCGCGGGGCCGGTGCTGCCGAGCGGGCGGCGACGGCCACGGCAACCTTGCCGACAGGGCGCGACACGGTCTTCGGGGCGGAATCGGATTTCACGGCGGTTTTGGCAGGCGATTTCGAAACGGGCACGGGATTCTTGGATTGCGGGGCCTTCGAAGCGGCAGGAGCGGCGGCCGGGGCCGGCTTGGAGGCCGGTTGGGCTGCTGCCACTGCCACGGTCTTGGCCGGGACAGGCTTGGCCGGAGCCGGCTTGGCAGCAGGCTTCGGTGCGGACTTCACTACTGGGGCCGGGGCCGGCTTTACGGCCGGTGCGGCAACATTCTTGGCAACCTTCTTTGCAGCGGCAGGCGTGGCGACCGGCTTGGCCGCAGCGACCTTCTTTGCCGCCGGCTTGGCGACCGGCTTGGCTGCAGCCTTCTTCACCACCGCCTTCGGCGCCGGCTTGGCTGCTGCCTTCTTGACCACCGGCTTGGCGACGGTCTTCTTCACCGGCGCAGCCTTGCTGACGGCCTTTTTCACCGGCGCCTTCTTGCTGGCAGCGGCTGGCTTGGCCTTGGCGGGCGCAGCGGCCTTCTTCGCCACCGGCTTGGTTGCCTTGACCGGCGTTTTCTTTGCGGTGGCCTTCCTGGCCGCCGGTTGCGAGGACGCTGCCTTGGTCGCCGGCTTGCTCGCCGGCTTCTTGGCAACGGGCTTTGCCGCCAACTTCTTCACAACAGGCTTGGCGGTTTTCTTGGCGGCCGTTGCGGCCTTCTTTGCAGTTTTTTTAGCAGCCACGAAACGCTCTTCCTTGGATTCCCCGGGGCCCGGGAAAGCGGGCCTTTATAGCCTACCCGACCCGCAGCAGCAACCTCGGCACCCTGCTCCATTCAGTCCTGGAGCCAAGGCGCCCAATGGGCAGTCCGACGAACACGGACCGCCTTGCGCGGTACGGAACCTGGCCAGCACCCGACGGTGCTGGTACCGGTCGCAGGCCATCGGCGACATGCGACCAACGGCCCATCCTGCACAAATGCGGCCTTCATGCCAACTGGCATAAGATGACTGGGTGATCTCGCGCCTGCTCATCGCCCTGCTGCGCTTCTACAAGCGCTTCATCAGCCCCTTGCTGGGGCCCCGCTGCCGTTTCGTGCCGAGCTGTTCTGAATACGCGATGGACGCGATCTCGCGGCACGGCCCGCTGCGCGGCAGCTGGCTGGCTGCGCGCAGGCTGGGCCGCTGCCACCCGTTCCATCCCGGCGGCTTCGACCCCGTGCCCGAGTCCCCCAACGCCCCCTCTTGCCGTTGCACAGGAAAACATTGACATGTCCTCCACCCTCATCACCAATGCCCGCATGGTCAACGAAGGCCGCACCTTCGACGGCGACCTGCGCATCGAGAACGGCCGCATCGCGCAGATCGGCAACGGGCTGGCGCCGCGCGACGGCGAGCAGGTGGTGGACGCGGCCGGGCGCTGGCTGCTCCCGGGCATGATCGATGACCAGGTGCACTTCCGCGAACCGGGCCTGACCCACAAGGGCGACATCGCCAGCGAATCGGCGGCGGCCGTGGCCGGTGGCCTGACCAGCTTCATGGACATGCCCAACACCAACCCGCCGACGCTGGATTCGACCATCCTGGAAGCCAAGTACGAGCTCGCGCGCGGCCGCGCCTGGGCCAACTACGGCTTCTACCACGGCGCCAGCAATGACAACCTGGACGCCATCCGTGCGCTGGACCCGAAGAAGGCGCCGGGCGTGAAGGTGTTCATGGGTGCTTCGACCGGCAACATGCTGGTCGACAACCCCGAAACGCTGGACGCGATCTTCCGCGAATGCCCGACCCCGATCATCACGCACTGCGAAGACACGCCGATGATCGATGCCAACCTGAAGGCCTTCCAGGAAAAGTACGGCGATGCGCTGACCCCGGACATGCACCCGGACATCCGCTCGCGCGAAGCCTGCATCAAGTCGACCCGCCTGGCGATGTCGCTGGCGCGCAAACACGGCACCCGCCTGCACGTGCTGCACATCTCCACCGCCGATGAACTGGCGCTGTTCGAGAAGGGCCCGCTGATCCGCGCCGATGGCAGCCGCAAGCAGATCACCGCTGAAACCTGCGTGCACTTCCTGCACTTCGCGCGCCCGGACTATGCGACCAAGGGCAACCTGATCAAGTGCAACCCGGCCATCAAGGAAGTGTCCGACCGCGAGGCGATCACCGCTGCGCTGGCCGACGACGTGCTGGACGTGCTGGCTACCGACCACGCGCCGCACACCTGGGAAGAGAAGCAGAAGCCCTACGCGCAGGCCCCCTCCGGCCTGCCACTGGTGCAGTACGCGCTGGTGGCCGCGCTGGAGCGCGTGCACGAAGGCAAGCTGACCCGCGAGCAGGTGGTGCAGAAGTTCGCCCACGCCCCGGCGCAGCTGTTCGACGTGGAAGAACGTGGTTTCCTGCGCGAAGGCTACTTCGCCGATCTGGTCCTGGTCGAAGACGTGCCGTTCACGGTCAAGCGCGAGGACGTGCTGTCCAAGTGCGGCTGGTCGCCGTTTGAGGGCACCACCTTCCGTTCGCGCGTCGCCTCCACCTGGGTCAACGGCCAGCTGGTGTGGGACGGCAGCAACCTGGTGGGCGAACCCGCCGGCCAGCGCATGACCTACGACCGCTGATGCGCTCGGCACTTCTGATCGGGGCGCTGCTGGCCGCGCCCCTGTTTTCCGTACCCGCGGCGCAGGCGCAGGCGCAGGATGGCATTGGCAGCCTGATCGACAGCCGCGTGGTGTTCCCGACCAGTGCGTCGCAGGGCGCACTGGTGATCGGCAAGGTTCCCGCCGGCAGCCGCGTGCAGTACGCCGGTCGCCAGCTGCGGGTGAGCGGCTACGGCAGCGTGGTGTTCGGCATCGGCCGTGACGAGAAGGGCCCGCTGCGCGTGCAGGTGCAGCGCCCCGATGGTGGCAGCGAGACCGCGACCATTGCGGTGACGCCGCGCGACTGGCCCACAGAGCGGGTCAATGGCGTGCCGCCGAAGACGGTCAACCCGCCGCCGGCGATTGCCGAGCGGATCAAGCGCGAACAGGCGCAGGTGACCGCCGCACGCGCCCGCGATGACGACCGCACCGACTTCACCCAGACCTTCATCTGGCCGGTGCAGGGCCGCATCAGCGGCCGCTTCGGCAATGCCCGCGTGTACAACGGCCAGCCCGGTGCCGGTCATTCCGGCATGGACATCGCGGTGCCGACCGGCACGCCGGTGAAAGCACCGGCCGCCGGCATCGTCACCTTCGCCGGCCCGGACCTGTACCTGACCGGCGGCACGTTGCTGCTCGACCACGGCTTCGGGGTCAGCTCCAACTTCCTGCACCTCTCGCGCATCGACGTAAAGGTCGGCGACCGGGTTGAACAGGGCCAGGTGATCGCTGCGGTCGGCGCCACCGGCCGTGCCACCGGCCCGCACCTGCACTGGGGCATGAACTGGTTCGAGACCCGTATCGACCCGCTGCTGGTGCTGGAGCGCAAGTAACGGTAGTGCCGGCCGCTGGCCGGCAACCTCATCCTCTTCCGCGCCCTGCTGGATGCCGGCCAGCGGCCGGCACTACCAGGTACGTTGGATCAACCGCGCGCGGCCCACCACACGCGCAGCAGGGTGCGCACCGGGGTGGCCTCGATCGGCTTGCCTGCGGCCTGTGCCGCCACCCGCGCACGCGCCAGGCTGGACCACACACGGCGCGGGCGCGGGCCGGGCACGCGGGTGCCCCACCCCTTCAACAGATGCTGCGCCCAGCGCTGTGCGGCATTGCTGGCGTCCTCGTCCAGCAGGCTGCGCGGCACACCCGCCACGCCAGCGTCCTGCAGGCGCTGCGCCAGGGTCTGCAGCTGCACCGCACGACCGGCGCCGGTGCGCGGCTTGTCAGCGAACAAGGCCGCCTCCACCGCGGCTACGGCCTCGGCGTAGTTCGCCAGCGCGCGCTCGGCGCCGGCCGCATCCAGCGCGACCGTGCGCGCTTCAACCAGATCCGGAAGTGCTTCGGCCAACTGGGCCCACGGTGCACGCACCGGCTCCAGCAGCCTGCCCAGCGGATGGCGCGAGCGATGTCCCGCCCAGCTGCGCAGCTCCTCGCCCCACCACGCCAGCTTGGCGTCGGCCGGCAGCGGATCGCCGCTGGTGTTGAGCATGTCGTCGAACTCCTGCAGCAGCGCGAACCACGCCACTGCAAGCTCGCGTTGCGATTCGGCCACGAACGGGGCGGCCACCGACCATTCCGGCCAACGGCTGCGCCACTTGTCGAGGAAACTGTCCAGCGCGGTACTGCTCACTACACCATTCCTTACGGCTGGGCCGGGGCTGCCGGCCGGGTCGGCCAGAGACTGGCCAGTTGCAGAAGTTCAGCGTTCTCGACCAGCACGTCGGCCTGCCAGGCCAGCGGATCGTCGCTGTGCAGGCGGTAGCCCCACAGGGCTGCCACCGACGGCATGGCCGCGGCCCGCGCGGCGATGATGTCGCGCTCGTCGTCACCCACGTACACGCAGTCTTCGGCGGCAACGCCAATGGCCTGCGCAGCGTGCAGCAGCGGCAGCGGGTGAGGTTTGCGCTCGGCCAGGCTGTCACCGCCGACCAGCACTGCGCAGCGCTGCTGCCAGCCGTGCTGCGGCAGGATCAGCCGCGCCAGGTACTCGGGCTTGTTGGTGACGATGCCCCATACGGTGCCGGCGTCATCCAGCGCGGCAAGCATGCCGGCCACGCCATCGAACAGCACCGCGTGTTGGCCGATCAGCGCTTCGTAGCGCTGCAGGAATTCCGGAATCAGTGCATCTCGCGCAGCGGCATCCAGGTCCGGGAAAGCGGCCCCGACCATCGCGCGCGAGCCCTTGGAGACCACCGGGCGCAGCACCGCCGGATTGATCGGCGCACGACCACGCTCGGCCAGCATCGCGTTGCAGGTGGCGACGAAGTCCGGCGCGCTGTCCAGCAGGGTGCCGTCCAGGTCGAACAGCACCGCACGCGGGAAGCGGGCGGCGGTCATGCCGGCTTGACCGCGTAGGCCAGGTAGTTGATATCGGTGCGGCTGCTCAGGCGGGCATGGTTGCGCCACGGCTCGTAGGCCATGCCGCTGACATCCACCAGCTGCAGGTCGGCCTCGCGCAGCCAGCGCGCCAGCTCGGCCGGCTTGATGAATTCCTGGTAGTGGTGCGTGCCCTTGGGCAGCAGGCGCGCCACGTACTCGGCGCCGACGATCGCCACCGCGAACGCGGCGGCGGTGCGGTTGATGGTCGACAGGAACAGGTGGCCGCCCGGCTTCAGCAGGCGCTTGCAGGCCTCGATGATCGCGCCCGGGTCCGGCACGTGCTCCAGCATTTCCATGCAGGTGACCACGTCGAAGCTGCCCGGCTGCTCGGCGGCCAGATCTTCGGCCGCCTGCACCCGGTAATCGACCTGGGCGCCGCTTTCCAGCGCATGCAGGCGCGCGACCTTGACCAGCTCCGGGGCCAGGTCGATGGCGGTGACGTCAGCACCGGCCTGGGCCAGCGCTTCGCTCAACAGGCCGCCACCGCAGCCGATGTCGAGCACGCGGGCGCCGCGCAGCGGCACGCGGTCAGCCACGTACTGCAGGCGCACCGGATTCAGCGCATGCAGCGGCTTCTGCGGGCCGTCAGCGTCCCACCAGCGGTTGGCCAGCGCGGCGAACTTGTCCAGCTCGGCCTGATCGAAATTTGAGGAAGCGTGGGGGGCAGTCATGGGGGATGTCCTTGCGGCGCCAGGGTTCAGGCGCGGATATGGCGGATGCGCTCGCGCCACTGGCGCGCGTTGGCGATGATGCCCGGCAGGTCCATGCCGACCAGCTCGCGCTGCACCAGCTTCGGCTTGCCGGCGATCCAGACATCGCTGACCTGCTGGCGGCCGGTGGCGTACACCAGCTGCGACAGCACGTTGTGCAGCGGCTGTGTTTCCAGCGCGGACAGATCAACGCAGACCAGGTCGGCCTGCTTGCCGACTTCGATCGAGCCGATGCGGTCGCCGAAGCCCAGCGCGCGTGCGCCACCCAGCGTGGACGCGCGCAGCGTGGTTGCCGCGTCCAGTGCAGTGGCGTCGTCGGCCACGGCCTTGGCCAGGATCGCCGCGGTGCGGTTCTCGCTGAACATGTCCAGGTCGTTGTTGCTGGCGCAGCCATCGGTACCGATCGCCAGGTTCACGCCTGCGCGCTGCAGGGCGCAGGCCGGGCAGAAACCGGAGGCCAGCTTCAGGTTGGATTCCGGGCAATGCACCACGCTGACGCCACGTTCGGCGCACAGGTGGATTTCCGCATCGGTCAGCTGGGTCATGTGCACCGCGATCAGGCGGTCGTTGACCAGGCCGAGCCGATCCAGCCGCGCCAGCGGGCGCTGGCCGTGCAGCCTGATCGAATCGTTGATTTCCTGCGCGGTCTCGTGGGTGTGCAGGTGCACCTGCATGTCGAGCTGGTCGGACAGCATCCGCACCCGCTCGAAGTTGGCATCATTGACCGTGTAAGGCGCATGCGGCGCGAACGCGGTGCCGATCAGCGGATCGTTGCGCCACTGGTCGTGCAGTTCACCGGCCTTGGCGAAGTACTCGTCGTCGCTCTTGGCCCAGGCGGTGGGGAAATCGATGATGACCGCGCCCACCAGCGCGCGGAAACCGTGTTTCTTGTAGACCGCGGCCTGCACGTCGCCGAAGAAGTAGTTCTCGTTGGCGCAGGTGGTGCCGCCGCGCAGCATCTCGGCGATGGCCAGGGTGGTACCGTCGGCAACGAATTCGGGGCCGATCACCGCCGCTTCCACCGGCCAGATGTGCTGCTGCAGCCAGGTCATCAGCGGCAGGTCGTCGGCAACGCCGCGCAGCAGGGTCATCGGGTTGTGCGTGTGCGCGTTGACCAGGCCCGGCATCAGCGCAGCCTCGGGTCGGCTCACCACCTGGGTGGCGCGGAAGCGTGCGCGCGCCTCGGCACGCGGCAGGATGGCCACGATCTCGCTGCCACGCACGGCAACGGCATGGTCTTCCAGCACCACCGCATGCGGCTCGATCGGAACGACGTAACCGGCTTCGATGAGCAGGTCGCAGGCTTCGGGGAGGTGCGGGCTATCGCTCATGCGGGCTCACTGGCTGTGGGGGCGGCGAGATACTTCTGGGGACACGCCCCTGAGTAAGGGGCTGCCGCGAAGCGGCGGGGTCTGGAGACCCGTGAAGCGGGGCCCATGATCTGCCGAAGCAGATCATGGGAGCGCCAGCGCGAATGTGCTGGCGCGTACCCGGCCAGCGGCCGGCATTACCGCAAGGTCGGCCTATGGCCGGAACCTTACTTGACGCGTGCGGAGTATTCGCCCGAACGGGTGTCGACGCGGATCACTTCGTCCTGGTTGACGAACAGCGGCACGCGGACCACGGCGCCGGTTTCCAGGGTGGCCGGCTTGCCGCCGCCGCCCGAGGTGTCGCCACGGACGCCCGGATCGGTTTCGGTGATCTTCAGTTCGACGAAGTTCGGCGGCTGCACGAAGATCGGCTCACCGTTCCACAGGGTGACCACGCAGGACTCTTCGCCCTTCAGCCACTTTTCGGCGCCGCCCATGCCGGCCTTGGTGGCCTGGACCTGCTCGAAGGATTCCGGGTCCATGAAGTGCCAGTACTCACCGTCGCTGTACATG
Organism: Stenotrophomonas sp. YJH_SMC_65; assembly: GCF_059369475.1. NCBI lineage: Bacteria > Pseudomonadati > Pseudomonadota > Gammaproteobacteria > Lysobacterales > Lysobacteraceae > Stenotrophomonas > Stenotrophomonas sp. YJH_SMC_65. Next base: position 382,705 of record NZ_JCAFSR010000001.1, on the reverse strand, counting down.
AAGTTCATGTCGGTATCGACGACGTCGGCTGCATCCAGCGAGTCGGTCGACTTCATGGTCACTTCCTGGGTACGGCCGTCCTTGATCAGGCGGTACTTCACGCGGGTGAAGGCCTGGCCCTTGCCCGGCTTGACGTATTCGGTGTCGATGATGACGGCCGGTTGGTTGTTGACCAGGATCTTCATCCCGTTCTTGACGTCGTTCATGCCGTAGCTGGCCATGCGTAAACTCCTGAGTGGCAAAAACGCCGCGGGTGCGGCGAGCCGTTAGAATGGAAAGCCCACCGGGTGCCGGTGGGCGACTGTTTTTCTGCCCCCATGATAACCGCAGGCCCCCTCTCCATGCAGCTTTCCGCCTTCCCCCGGCCCCAGTCGCCAGGCGCGCCCGCGCGCTGGCAGCAGCTCTGGCGCCAGGCGCTGCGCGACCCGCACGCCCTGCTGGCCCGGCTGCAGCTGGACCCGGCCGCGCTGGGTGTCTCGGAGGCGGCCATTGCCCAGTTCGCGCTGCGCGTGCCGGAGGGCTTCGTGGCGCGCATGCGCGTGGGCGACGCGGCCGACCCGCTGCTGCGCCAGGTGCTGCCCGTCGACGAGGAAATGCGCCCGGCACCCGGGTTCAGTTTCGATGCGGTGGGTGATGGTGCCGCCAGGAAGGCCACCGGCGTCATCCAGAAGTACCGTGGACGCGCCCTGCTGGTCGCCACCGGCAGTTGCGCGATCAACTGCCGCTACTGCTTCCGCCGCCACTTCGACTATGCCGTGGAAAACGCCGCCAAGGGCGGCTGGCAGGAGGCCGTAGCGGCCATCGCGGCCGACCCGGACATCGACGAGGTCATCCTGTCCGGCGGCGACCCGCTGTCACTGGCCACGCACAAGCTGGCCGAGCTGACCGATGCGCTGCGCGCGATCCCGCACATCCGCCGCCTGCGCATCCACACCCGGCTGCCGATCGTGCTGCCGGAGCGCGTGGACGAGGAGCTGCTGGCCTGGCTGGGCAGCCTGCCGTGGCCGCTGGCGATCGTGGTCCACGCCAACCATGCCAATGAGTTCGACGCCAGCGTGGACGCTGCGATGAGCCGCCTGCGCGGCGTCGGCGCCCAGCTGCTTAACCAGGCCGTCCTGCTGCGCGGGGTCAACGACAGCGTGCAGGCCCTGCAGGACCTGAGCGAGCGCAGCTTCGCCGCCGGCGTGCTGCCCTATTACCTGCACCAGCTGGACCGGGTCGAGGGCGTGGCCCACTTCGAAGTGGACGACAGCCAGGCCAAGGCGCTGATTGCCGGCCTGACCGCACGCCTGTCCGGCTACCTGATCCCCAAGCTGGTGCGCGAACTGCCCGGCGACCCGAGCAAGCGCCCGGTGTAATTCCGCAGGGGGTCAGATCCCTTTTCCTGCGGAAAAGGGATCTGACCCCGACACAACAACCGTCGGTCAGAGACCCGATTCGATCATCCGCACCACTTCGGTGGCAGTCACCGGGTGGCTCAGCCAGTAGCCCTGGCCAAGATCGCAGCCGCGCTGCACCAGCAGTTCGAACTGCGCCTGCTGCTCGATGCCTTCGGCCACCACCGTGATGCCCAGCGCGTGGGCCATGGCGATGATGGCCGTGGTCAGTGCCAGATCGTCGGGATCGCGCTGCATGTCGGCCACGAAACTCTTGTCGATCTTCACGCCGTCCACCGGCACCTGGCGCAGGTGGCTGAGACCGGAGAAGCCCGTTCCGAAATCATCCAGCCAGACCTTCACGCCGGTGCGGTGCAGCTTGTCCAGCAGCTGCGCGGCAACCATCTCGTCGCCGATCACTGCGGTTTCGGTCAGCTCCAGGTGCAGGCGCGAGGCCGGTAGCCCGGACTCATGCAGGCACTGTGCAACCAGCGCCGGCAGCTCGCCGCCGCGCAGCTGCCGCGGTGATACGTTCACCGACACGAACAGATCGTCGCCGCCCGCACCCCGTGGCCACTGCGAGGCTTCCATGCAGGCCGCACGCAGTACCTTCGGGCCGATGATCTCGATCAGCCCGCTCTGCTCGGCCACTTCGATGAACACCGACGGCGGAATCGTGCCCAGGGTCGGATGCTGCCAGCGCAGCAGCACTTCGACGCCGACCATGCGCCGGTCGCGCATGCGGAAGATCGGCTGGTAGGCCAGGCGCAGCTCGCCGCGCTCCCAGGCCCCGCGCAGCTCCTGCTCCATGTGCACGCGGCGCTCGACCGCATGGTCCATCGCCCGGCTGTAATGGCGGTAGCAGTTCTTGCCGGCCATCTTCGCCTGGTACATGGCGATATCGCCGTTCTTCAGCAGCGTCGTCGCATCGGCGGCATCGTCCGGGAACAGGGTCACGCCGATCGAGGTCCCCAGGAACAGCTCCCTGCCCTGTACCACCAGCGGCTTGCCCAGTTCGCGCACCAGCACCTCGGCCAGCAGCCGGGCGTTCGCGGCCACGTCGCCATCGCCGACCAGGATCACGAACTCGTCGCCGCCGAAGCGGGCCAGCAGCGCCTCATCGCCTCCCGCTTCGGCGACCGCGCGCCCGATGCGCTGTGCGAACTGCAACAGCGCTTCGTCACCGGCCTCGTGGCCGAGGGTATCGTTGACGCGCTTGAAGTCGTCGATATCGGCGAACAGCAGGCCCAGCCGATGATTGGATGCGCGCGCCGCCATCAGGCGATGGTCCAGTGCTTCCCGGAACGCCAGCCGGTTGGTCAACCCGGTCAGCGCATCGGTATAGGCCATGCGCCGCACCTCGCGGTCATGGCGGGCGATGGAATCGCGCATCCGGGCAAAGCCGCGCACCAGCTCGCCGACCTCGTCATTGCGGGTGTTCTCGGCCAGCGGCGCCTGGTAGTCGCCAGCCTCGATGCGGCGTGCCGCAGCGGCCAGGTCCCGGATCGGCGCCACCAGGGTGCGCTGCACGTACAGGATCACCGCCACGCCGATCACCACCAGCAGGCCCAGCATCAGCAGCAGCCAGCCCAGGTGGCGGCTGCCGACCTGCTGCAGGCGCTCGCCGAGCGTGGCATTGGCTGCCTGTTCGCGCTGCTGCACCTCGTCCAGCGCCATGCCGACGCGGACGCCGCCGATGCGCTGGTTGCCGACCATGATCGGCATGGTGTTGTCGAGCACCTTGGGCGATTCCTGCACCACCAGCGCCTGCGCCACCGCGGCCTTGGGAGCGAGCGGGTCGGCCATCGGCTGGCCGAAGCCGGACACCTCGATCGAGCCGTCATGCACCAGCCGGCCACGGTCGTCGAACACCAGCACATAGCGCACGACCGGCTGCCGTGCGGTGCTGCGCACCAGCGCACCGACCTGGTCCAGGTCGCGGTAGTACAACGGGTTGGCCAGCGCGTCGGACAGCTCGCGCGCCATCGCTTCGCCGCGGCTGCGCACGCTGCGGTCGAACAGTTCATGGATGACGCCACCACTGAGGTTGCGCACCTCGCCCTGCATCGCCGCCTGCCGCCCCAGCAACACTGCCAGGATCGCCACCACCACGACCATCGCCCCGCCCATCGCGAGCAGGAACCGGGCCTGCATTCCCGAGCCGAGCCACTTCATTCCACTTCCATCCGCACGCGCGTCAATCCTTGTTTCAATTCATCCAGCCGCTGCTGCGCATGCGCATCGACGCGGTGGAAACCGGAAGTACCGAAAAACCGATGCAACGCCCCCTGCGCCTGCGGGTCACTGGCCGCCTGCAGCAGGACGTCCTGCAGCCGGTCACGCACCCGCGGGTCGAGGTCGGCGCGCACCATCTCCACCGCCCGCGGGTAGGGCCTGGTGCGCAGCAGCTCGCGGAAGTCGCGCCGGAATGCCGCCGGCATCCGTCGCTCGTCGTTCCAGTCCACGCTGCTCACCGCCCCCACGTCAACCACGCCCTTGTGCACGAACGTAGCGATGTTCAACTCGCTGCGCGCGAACACATACCCCACACTGTCCCGGCCCGGCATGTCCCACACGCCGGCCAGGATCTGCGGCGCCAGCCCCTCCTGCAGCAGCGTCATCACCGGCACCAGGTAGGCACTGGTGGACGCCGTGTTCTGCAACGCCAGGCGATGCCCACGCATATCCTGGATGCGCTGGACCGGACTGTCGCGGCGCACGAAGAACACGGTCTGGTACTCACGCACGCCATTGCGCTCGGTCAGCAACAACGGCCGCGCGCCACTGCGCTGGCCGAGTGCCACCGCCGTACCCGACGTTTCCGTGACCCAGTCGACCCGCCCCCGCCGCAGATAGCTGGCCATCTGCTGCGGGTCGCGCGCCATCAGGATCCGCCCCTCCTTGATGCCGACGTCATGCATGCGTGCCACCACATAGTCCAGCAACGGCTGCAGCTGCTCGTAATGGGCCTTGGGATCATCGCTGATCCGGCCCAGCACCAGCACCGGGTCCGGTGCTGCATGCACCGTCCCGGCCAGCAGGATCATGACCAGGCTCAGCAGTCCCCTCTGCACTGCCCTTCGCAGACCCGACACAGGCTTCATCCCCCCTGGGTATCCGGACAGACTACCCGAAAAAATGAGAACGTCGTCAGCTGTCCTTGTTGCCCGCTTGTGCCAGTCGCGCCATGCGCTGGGTGTCGGCCAGGATGCCGCGCAACAGGCGCACTTCCTGCTCGCTCGGCTCGCTGCGCAGGAACAGGCGGCGCAACTTGCGCATCGCTGATTCCGGTGCGCGGCCCTTGTGGAAATCGATCTCGTCCAAGGTGTCGCCGAGCTGGGCGAAGAAGCTCTCCATCTGCTCATGGCTGGCGGCCTGTTCGCGGAAACCCGGCTCGGCGTCGGCGGCCGGCTGCGCGCCCAGCAGCTGCATGCGCGTTTCATAGGCCAGCACCTGCACCGCGGCTGCCAGGTTGAGCGAGCTGAACGCCGGGTCGGATGGAATATGCACCGCCGCATGGCAGAGCTGCAGTTCCTCGTTGGTCAGCCCGGTGCGCTCGCGACCGAACACCAGCGCCACCTCGGCGCCCTCGCCCGCCTTGGCCACCGCACGGGCGGCGGCATCGGCCGGCAGGTACTCCTCCAGCTGGACGCGGCGGGCACGGGCGGTGCAGCCCAGCACCAGTCGGCAATCGGCCACGGCCTCGGCCAGGGTGGCCACCACCGGGGCGTCCCCCAGCACGTCTTCGGCACCGGCCGAGCGGCGGAAAGCCTCCTCGTCCAGCGGTTTTTCGGGGGCGACCAGCACCAGGCGGGCCAGGCCCATGGTCTTCAGGGCACGGGCGGCAGCGCCCATGTTGCCGGGGTGCTGGGTACCGACCAGGACGAATCGGAGGCGGGTGGCGGCGGGAAACTGGGACATGAACAGGGAAAAGGTCGAGCTGGACGATGACCAATGGTAAACTGTGCGGCCGGCCACTGCGCCGGACCCGCTCTTTTCCCCCGCCAGTCCATCTCTTCTGCCTTTCCGGGAGCCCACGCCATGCAGAAACCCGCCGTCACCGTCATGGTCAAGGCCGCCCGCCTCGCCGGCAACGTCCTGTTGCGCAACATCAACAAGCTCGAGGCACTGAACGTAGTGCAGAAGGGCCGGATGGACTACGCCAGCGAAGTGGATGCGGACGCGGAAAAGGTCATCGTCAAGGAACTCAAGCGCGCTTACCCGGACTACGGCATCTTCGGCGAAGAAGGTGGCGTGCAGGGCGAGCGCCGCCAGATGTGGGTCATCGACCCGCTGGACGGCACCAGCAATTACCTGCGCGGCGTGCCGCACTACTGCGTGTCGATCGCCCTGGTCGAGAATGGCGAACCGACCGATGCGGTCATCTTCGACCCGCTGCGCAATGAACTGTTCACCGCAAGCCGTGGCGCTGGCGCCGTGCTGAACGACCGCCGCATCCGCGTGGCCGATCGCAAGGACCTGGAAGGCACGATGATCCACACCGGCTTCGCACCGCGCGAGCGCAGCCGTGCCAGCGCCCAGCTGAAGGCGGTTGACGCCCTGCTGGTGCACGGCGAGGACATCCGCCGCACCGGCTCGGCCGCACTGGACCTGGCCTACGTGGCCTGCGGCCGCGCCGACGCCTACTTCGAAGCCGGCGTGAAGGCGTGGGACATCGCCGCCGGCCTGCTGCTGGTCCGCGAGGCGGGTGGCAAGGTCTGCGACTTCAAGGGCGCGACCCTGGGCCGCATGGACAACCGTGGCCCGGAGACCCACCAGATCGTGGCCGGCAACCTGAAGGTGGCCGAGTCGCTGCAGAAGGTGCTGGTCAACACCGGCTATGCGGCGGAGTTCGACGCGAAGTTCTGAGGTTTCGCGTAATGCGGTTCATGGAGACGGCACCTGCGAGGGTGCCGTTTTCGTTTGCGCGCACGGAGAGTCGTTTCCGCGACTGCGGAGGGGTGTCACTTTCTTTGCTCGTGCAAAGAAAGTAACCAAAGAAACACGCCGCCAGGGCGCGAGCCGATGCTACGCATCGGTACCCTGCGCTCCTCGGCCCGTCGAGGGACGGTGCGGGAACTCGCTGCGCTCAGACACCCGCACCTCTTCGCCCTCGCCGGACCTGCGGTGCTCGGCTCGCTCAAGGCGGACCCAAGGTCAAATGCCACAGCTGCACCCAGTAAATCCACGCCACGTGTGGATGCTGTTGTTCTTGATCTTGATCTTGATCTTCCAGTCCGCCTTGAGCGAGCCGAGCATCGCAGGGGAATCAGGGGCGAAGAGGCGCCGGTGTCTGAGCGCAGCGAGTTCGGCGCCGTCCCCTGATTCGCCGAGAAGCACAGGGAACCGTCGCGCAGCGACGGCTCGCGCCCCGGCGGCGTGTTTCTTTGGTTACTTTCTTTGCACGAGCAAAGAAAGTGACACCTCCCCGCAGGCGCGGAAACGATCCGCCGGGCACGATCCGGCATCAGCAATGCATCGCGCAAACAAAAACGCCCGGCGCGGGGCCAGGCGTTCCTGCACTACCGTGGAGCGGTGGCTTACGCCGCCGTCGACGCCCGCAGCGCGGCGATGCGCTCTTCCAGCGGCGGGTGGCTCATGAACAGCTTCTTGGCCGTCGAACCGGAAATGCCGAAGGCGGCAATCTGGGTCGGCAGCGTGCTCTGGCCGTGGTTCAGCTGCAGGCGCTCCAGCGCGGCGATCATCTTCTGGCGGCCCGCCAGCGAGGCACCACCCGCATCGGCACGGAACTCGCGGTGGCGCGAGAACCACATCGAGATCATCGTGGCGAACAGGCCGAACACCATCTCCAGCACGAACACGATGATGTAGTAGGCGAAGCCGCGGCCGCCGCCTTCGCGGTTGCCCGACAGCGCGCTGTCGATGATGCCGCCGACCACGCGGGCCAGCACGATCACGAAGGTGTTCAACACGCCCTGCAGCAGTGCCATGGTGATCATGTCACCGTTGGCGACGTGGGCGATCTCGTGGCCCAGCACCGCTTCGGCCTCGTCTTCACTCATGTTGTGCAGCAGGCCGGTGGACACCGCCACCAGCGCGTTGTTGCGGTTGGCACCGGTGGCGAAGGCATTGATCTCCGGGCCGTCATAGACCGCCACTTCGGGCATGCCGATGCCGGCCGCCTTGGCCTGCCGCTCGACGGTGGCCAGCAGCCAGCGCTCGGTCTGGTTGCGCGGCTCGGTGATCACCACCGCACCGGTGGAGCGCTTGGCCATCCACTTGGACAGCAGCAGCGAGATGAAGGAGCCACCGAAGCCGAAGATCGCGGCCATGACCAGCAGGCCACTCATCTGGCTCGGATTGACCCCCAGCAACGACATCACGATGCTGGCGAGGATCAGGACCGCGAAGTTGGTCGCCAGGAACAGGGCAATGCGGGTAAACATGGGAAAATCCGGCTCGGAAGGGGTCGATACCAGTCAATTTGCGGTGTGGTCAGCTTGAATTCAAGCGCCAACCTGACCGACGATTCAGCCAGCATGACCTCCCCCATTTCCTGCGGCCGCTTCGCGCCCTCGCCGACCGGCCTGCTCCACCCCGGATCCCTGCTTGCCGCCTTCGGCAGCTGGCTGCTCGCCCGCCATCACGGCGGCCTGTGGCGGCTGCGCATTGAAGACGTCGATCCGCCGCGCACGGTGCCTGGCGCCGCGGAGGCACAACTGCAGGCGCTGGCCGCCTTCGGCCTCACCCATGACGGCCCGGTCCTGTGGCAGAGCGCGCGCGGGGAGGCCTACCAGGCCGCGCTCGACGTGCTGCTGGCCAGCGATCTGGCCTTTGTCTGCCACTGCAGCCGCAGCGAACTGGCCGCCAGCGGCGGCATCCACCACCGCTGCGTTGCGCGACAGCCACGACCGGACCCTGCCGTCCGCTTCCGCGTGCCACGCGGCAGCATCGTGCACTTCAATGATGGCCTGCGCGGGCCGCAGCACCAGGACGTGCATGCCGAGGTTGGCGACTTCGTGCTGCGCCGTGCAGATGGCTGCTGGGCCTACCAGTTGGCCGTGGTGGTCGATGACGCCGAACAGGGCGTGACCGAAGTGGTGCGCGGCGCCGACCTGCTCGATTCCACCGCGCGGCAGATCCTGCTGCAGCAGGCGCTGGGCCTGGCCGTGCCACGCTACTGGCACCTGCCGCTGCTGCTCGATGCACCGGGGCACAAACTGTCCAAGTCGCTGGCGTCGCTGCCGGTGGACAGCACGCGGCCGGTGCCGGTATTGCGCGCGCTCTGGCAGCTGCTGGGCCAGGCGCCTGCCGCACTGGACGGCGCCGATGAGCGGGATGCGCTGCTGGAGGCTGCGCAACGGGCGTTCGACCCGGCGCGGCTGCCGCGGACCGACATCCTGTTGCCGGCCGGCGCACTTTCCGCGCCGATGTTGCAGAATCCCCCTTCCCCCACCTGATACCCGGACAGCACTCCATGACATCTCGCGTCGCACTGGTCACCGGCGGAACCGGCGGCATCGGTACCGCCATCTGCCAACGCCTGGCCGACCAGGGCCACCGGGTCGCCACCAACTACCGCGACGAGGCCAAGGCCCGCGCCTGGCAGCAGGCGATGACCGAGCGCGGCTACCACGTGGCGATCTTCCCGGGCGATGTCTCCGATCCGGACAGCGCCGAAGCACTCGTGCGCGCCGTCGAGGCCGAGCTGGGCCCGGTCGAGATCCTGGTCAACAACGCCGGCATCACCCGTGACACCACCTTCCACCGCATGCGCGCGGACCAGTGGCACGATGTGATCAACACCAATCTCAACTCGGTGTTCAACGTCACCCGGCCGGTCATCGAGGGCATGCGCCGCCGCGGCTGGGGCCGGGTCATCCAGATCAGCTCGATCAACGGCCTGAAGGGCCAGTACGGCCAGGCCAACTACGCTGCGGCCAAGGCCGGCATGCACGGCTTCACCATCTCGCTGGCCCGCGAGAACGCCGGCTTCGGCATCACTGTCAACACCATTTCGCCCGGCTACGTCGCCACCGACATGGTGATGGCGGTTCCGGAGGACGTGCGCGCCAAGATCATCGCCGACATCCCGACCGGACGCCTCGGCAAGCCGGAAGAAATCGCCTATGGCGTGTCCTTCCTGGTGGCCGAGGAAGCCTCGTGGATCACCGGCAGCAACCTGGACATCAACGGCGGACACCACATGGGCTGGTGAGCCGCGCAGGGGGCGCCGCGGCATGCACCGGCGGCCCCTGCCGATGGTCATGCTGCGCAGCACGCAAACCCTTGTTGCGCAACATGATCGCCCCTGAAAGCCAAGCCTGGCGGGGGCTGGGGCGGTTGCAACCGCTGCTGCACTGCGCCATGCTGCGCGTCTACTGTGACGAGTACCGCTTCATGGCTGCGACCCGCATCATCAAGAAGTATCCGAACCGCCGTCTCTACGACACCGAGATCTCCAGCTACATCACCATCGAGGACGTGCGCCAGCTGATCCTGGATGGTGAAGACTTCGAAGTCCGCGACGCCAAGAGCGGCGACGACCTCACTCGATCGGTCCTGCTGCAGATCATCGCCGACCAGGAACAGGACGGCGAGCCGATGCTGTCCACCCAGCTGCTGAGCCAGCTGATCCGCTTCTACGGCGATTCCCTGCAGGGCTTCATGGGCAACTATCTGGAGCGCAGCATGCAGGTCTTCCTCGACCAGCAGCAGCAGTTCCGCCAGCAGATGGGCAACCTGCTGGGCCAGACCCCGTGGGCGATGATGAACCAGCTGACCGAGCGCAACCTGGAGTTGTGGCAGGAATTCCAGCGCAGCATGGGCAGCGGTTTCGGTGGCCCGCGCCCCGGCGGTACCGGAACGGGAACCGGCACCGGCAACAAGCCCGGCGAACCGGGCACCGGCACCGGCGGCAAGACCCGCCGCTGAACGGCAGCTACGGCTGATACGAAAACGGCGCGCCCCTGGCGCGCCGTTCTGTTTGGCATCGCGCCAACGATGCGTCAGCGTTTCGCCTTGCACCCCGTGCACACGCGCTCGACCTTGTAGCCCTTGGCCTTCAGCTTCTCGACCACGCCATCACTGCCCAGCAGGTGCAGCGTGCCGACCACCACCAGCGTACCGCCCTGCCCGGCCTGCAGGTACGGCTGCAGCTTCGGCACCCAGGCATCGTTGCGCCCGGTGTTGATGCGCTGGTACAGCTGCGGATACTGCTGGCGCATCTCCGCCGCCATCTTGGTCCACAGCAGGCGCTCGTCGCCGCGACGCCATGCATCATGCAGCAGCCGCGCCTGCTCATCGGCCTTGCCGGCCTGGTCCAGCGCTTCGGCCAGCATCTGCCGCTGCTCCTGCACCGTCATCCCGTCAAGCATGCCGATCTGGGTATCGATGTCCTCCAGGCCCGCCGTCTTGCGGCCGGTCTTCTGCGCACGCTCCATGAAGTGGCGGTCCAGGCCCAGCGCCGGGTCCAGGCCCAGTTTCTGCATCTGCCCGACCGAAATGCTCAGGCCGACAAACCAGGCCTTCATGCCCTGCATCTGCGCCAGCGGCAGCTGGTTCTGGGCAGCAAAGGCCTGCAGCTTCTGCCAGGTCGGCGCATCCAGATCACGCTTCAGCTCGCTGCCATCGGTGCGGGTCGCGGCCTGCACCATGCGGCTGGCCAGCTGCGGCGACTGCATGTCTTCCGGCGACAGCTCGAACACCACCCGCTGCGAGGCCTCGAACGCCTGCTCGACATCGGGCGACAGCGGGTAGTCCTGCGGCTTCAGCAGGTGGAACGACCCCAGCAGGTACACGCGTGCATCGCCCGGGCCGGTGACTTTCCACAACAGCGGTACGGGCGGCTTGGCCGCCGCCGCGGTCGCGGCCGCAGCCGTGGTGCCCGGCGCATCGCGGGCAGTGGCCAGGGGTGCCATCGCGCACGCCGCCATCAGCAGCGCGGCACGGAACAGGTGTTTGATCGGCATGGTCAGCCTTCTCCTTCAGGCAGGTGGTACGCCTTCTCGCCCGCTTCCACGTGCAGGTCCAGCCGGTTTTCCGGTGGCGCCAGCGGACAGGTGGCGTAGGCGGTGAACGCGCACGGCGGGTTGTAGGCATGGTTGAAATCGATGCGCACGGTGCCGTCTGCGGCGGGCGCATCGGTATCCAGGTAGCGACCGGCCGGATAGCTGCCGCGGCCGCTGGTGCGGTCGGCGAAGATCAGGAACAGCGGCTGCCCGGGCGCACCGATCGCTTCCAGCCGCCAGCTGCGACCATCGCGTTCGAACTCGACCGCGCCGGCATTGGGCATCTCGGTGGTCAGGCCGGTGATGTCGACGATCGGCAGGGTCTTGCCCGGCGGGTGCGCGATGAAGCGCGCCTGCACCTGCCAGTCCACGCCGCCCGGCCAGTACTGCAGGCCGGCAAAGTCACGCCGCGCAGGCGCATCGGCATGCTTGACCCGCAGCGCGTCCCGCGGCCCCCGGCGGATGATGCTGAGCTGGCCCTTGCCGCCATCGAAGGCCAGCAGCGTCGGTTGCGCGTCCTTGTCGGTGTCAACGCGGATGCGGCCGCGCACCGGCAGGCCATCATGACTGACATCGACACCGGCTTCAGGCGTGAACCACCACTGCGTCCCTTCGCGACGCAGCAGGCCCAGCTTGTCCGGGCCAACCGTCAGGCGGATGCCGTTGGTAGCGCCGCTGCCAACGAAATGCGATTTGTTCTGCAGCCAGTGCAGGCCCACCAGCGCCGTCCAGCCATCGGGCCGGGTCAGGTCCTGGTAGCGCGCTACACGCCATTGTTGCTGCGCGGCCGCGTAGGCCGGATCTTCAGCGGCCGTCGGCACCGGCGGTGTTGCCGGGCTGCAGGCGGCCAACACCACGGCGGCCAGCAGGCCCGCCATTCCCCGATAACGCATCGATGCTCCCCTCAACGTCCGCGCAGGAACCAGCGGTCGATCTCCGCCAGCGAAAAACGGGCCCAGGTCGGTCGGCCGTGGTTGCACTGGCCGGACCGTTCGGTGATTTCCATGTCGCGCAGCAGCGCGTTCATTTCCGGCAGGGTCAAGCGCCGGTTGGCACGCACCGCGCCGTGGCAGGCCATGGTCGAAAGCAGTTCGTCGCGTGCACTGGCCACGCGGCGGCTCTGGCCATGCTCGCGCAGGTCGGTCAGCACGTCGCGCAGCAGCCCTTCCGGTTCGGCATGCGCCAACAATGCCGGAATACTGCGCACGTGCAGCGAACCGGGGCCGGCACGGGTCACCTCGAAGCCGAGCGCCGCCAGGGTTTCAGCTTCGCTCTCGGCGGTGTCGGCCTCGCGCTCGCCCACTGCCAGCGTGATCGGCACCAGCAACGGCTGCGACTGCAGGCCGATGCCATCGTGCGCGTTCTTCAGGCGCTCGTAGCCGATGCGTTCGTGGGCCGCATGCATGTCGACCACGATCAGGCCTTCGGCGTTCTCGGCCAGGATGTAGATGCCATGCAGCTGCGCGATCGCATAGCCCAGCGGCGGCACGCCTGCGTCGGCACTGGTGACCGGCAGTCCGTTCTCGGTCGGCATCGGCGGCAGCGCAGCACCGCGCTCGGCGCCGGCCGGTGCGGCATACAGCGCGGCATAGGCAGCCGGTGCATCGGCCACCTGCAGGCCCAGCGGCTGCTGCGGGCGCCATCCGGAGAATCCGCCACCACCACCTCCCGAGCCGGCACCCGGCGCGGGCCCACGCACCAGCCCGAAGCCCGACGCGCCTGCGCTCGATGCCATCGGCATGGCCGTGGCATCCACCGGCTGCGCAGCACCGGCACCGATCTCCTGCGCCGACATGCCGGCGCGGGTATCGGCCAGCGCATCCTTCAGCGTGCGGTAGACGAAATCATGGACCAGCCGCGAATCACGGAAGCGCACTTCGTGCTTGGCAGGGTGCACGTTGACGTCGACGCGGGTCGGATCCAGTTCCAGGAACAGCACATAGGCCGGCTGGCGGCCGTGGTACAGCACATCGCCGTAGGCCATCTTCACTGCGTGGGCGACGCTGCGGTCACGCACCGAGCGACCGTTGACGTACAGGTACTGCTGGTCGGCGCTCGCGCGCGAATAATGCGGCTGCGCGATCCAGCCATGCAGGCGCAGTCCGGCACCGCTGTGGTCCACGCGCACGGCCTGGTTGGCGAAATCCTCGCCCAGCGTTTCGGCAAGGCGTGTATCGGAATACAGATCGCCCGGCTTGTAACGACGCGAGGCCTTGCCGTTGTGCGACACGCGCAGCTCGACATCCGGCCGTGCCAGCGCCAGCGAACGCAGCCACTCTTCGATATGGCCCAGTTCGGTGCGCTCGGCGCGCAGGAACTTGCGCCGCGCCGGCACGTTGTAGAACAGCTCGCGCACTTCCACCGTGGTGCCCGGCGCGTGCGCGCGCGGGGTCACCTCGCCGATCTTGCCGCCTTCGATCTGCAACGCCGAACCGTGCTCGTCATGCGCGCGGCGCGAGGCCAGGGTGAAGCGGCTGACCGAGGCGATCGAAGGCAGCGCTTCACCGCGGAACCCCAGCGTTGCCACCGATTCCAGATCGTCCAGGTCGGCGATCTTGCTGGTGGCGTGGCGCGATACCGCCAGCGGCAGCTGCTCCGGTGCGATGCCGCTGCCATTGTCACGGATGCGGATCAGGCGCACACCGCCCTCTTCCAGATCGATGTCGACGCGGCTGGCGCCGGCATCGATCGCGTTCTCGACCAGTTCCTTGACCACCGACGCGGGCCGTTCGACCACTTCGCCAGCGGCGATCTGGTTGATGAGGATCTCCGGCAACGGCCGGATCGGGCGCGGACCGGGCGCGCTCATGGGAGGTGATGGGCAGCAGACTTCATGGGTCGATGATAGCGGAGCTGCCGAGGATAGAGTCGAGCCATGCTCGACTGCGGGCTACCGACAAGGCCCAGTCGAGCGCGGCTCGACTCTACGGAAAGCAGCAACCCGCCTTCGGCGGCTTACTTGCTGCCGCCGGCCATGGTGCCGGCCGCGTCGATCTCGGCCTGGGCGCGGGCCGCATACAACGTCCCCGGCGGCGGCTGGCGGCTGAAGAAGGTGTGCACGCCGTCCAGCACGGCGCCAGCGATCTTGCGCTGGTACGCCGGGTCCATCAGGCGGCGTTCTTCATCCGGATTGGAGATGAACGCGGTTTCCACCAGCATCGCCGGCATGTCCGAGGTGCGCAGCACCGCGAAGTTGGCGCGCTCGATGTTCGGCTTGTGGTTGTTGCCGATCCGCTTCAGGCCGCCCAGCACGTGGCCGGCCGCGTCTTCGGACGCCTTCATGTAGCCGCTCTGCGCCAGGTCCAGCAGCACGTTGGCCAGGGTGCCTTCGGTCTGCTGCAGGCGCACGCCACCGACCAGGTCGGCCGCGTTTTCCTTGTCCGCCAGCCAGCGGGCGCGCTGCGAAGAGGCGCCCTTGGTCGACAGCACGTAGACCGATGAGCCCGTGGCCGAGCGGTTTTCGGCCGCGTCGGCATGGATCGAGATGAAGATGTCCGCCTTGTTCGCACGCGCCTTCTGCGCACGCATCGGCAGCGGAATGAACACGTCGCTGTCGCGCGTCAGGTAGGCCTTCAGGCCCGGCGTGGCGTTGACCTGGCGGGCCAGCTCGCGCGCCACTGCCAGAGTGACATCCTTCTCGCGCTTGCCGGTCGGGCCGATCGCACCCGGGTCCTGGCCGCCGTGTCCGGGATCGATCGCCACCACCAGGTGGCGCATGCCGGCCTGCATGCGGATACGCGACGCATCGCTGGGCATGACAGGACGCGGCGGTTCCACCGGCGTCGGTGCCGGTGTAGGCACGGTGGCCGGCGGCGTGGTCACCACCGCTGCGGTGCGCTGGCCGGCGAGGATCGCGGCCGGCGAGGACGACGGCGTGCTGCTGGCGGTGACACCGGCCGCAGCAACCTGGGCCGGCGCAATGGTCGGTGCCGGGGTCGGCGTGGCCGGTGCGGCGGCAGTGGCGCTGGCCTGCTGCTGTACCTGTGCGGTCAGCAGGGCCGTGGCACGCGCGGCATCGGTGCGCGACTGCGCGCTCTCGGCCGGAGTCGGTACTGGTGCAGCTCCCGCCGCGGGCGCCTGCGGCTGCACGGCTGGCGTCGCCGCCGGGCGGCTGCTGGCCAAGGCCGCGCCATCGCCCGGCCATTCGATCACCAGCTTGGATTCATTGCCCTCGCGCTGCATCTGCGGGCGGAACGGCGCCACCGATTCGGCGAGGTCGAAAACGACGCGGAACGTGCCCGGGACCGGCTGTCCGGTACGCACCGCCGTGACCACGCCCTGCGCGGCCGGCATCTTCAGGTTGCGTATGGCGCTGGAGTCGGGGAAATCGACCACCAGGCGGTTCGGGCCGGCCAGCGACAGGGTCTTGTAGCCGCCACTGCCGACCAGCGAGATCTCGGCACGGGTGCCGGTAGCGCCGGTGTTCAGCAGGACCTGTCGGACTTCACCCGCCCACGTACTGACGCTCGCCAGACCCAGTCCGACGGCGGCACAGATGGCGATGAGACGGTTCCCCGGGCGCATGGCTCAGGATTCAATCACCGCGCTGAACGGAATGCAACACTTTTTTCCTTAATAATCCGTAACCTGCCGGTCTTTGTTCTCGTCAGCCGACAGAAATGGCCTGCAAGTCGCCCCCTTGCGGCAACCGTTCCAGCCATTCATGTCCTACGTCGCTGGCCCCAGTGAGACGGACGCGTCGTCCCTGCCCCTCGATCTCCAGCGCCACCACCAGGTCGGTCGGCGGCAGCGCGCCGGCGCCCCGTTCCGGCCATTCGACCAGCCACAGCACCGCGCTGCCCTCGTCCAGGCCGAGGAAATCCAGCTCACCGGCCTGGCCGATGCGATACAGGTCCAGGTGCCACGCCTCGCCGCCACTGGCCAGCGGATAGCGCTCGACCAGGGTGTAGGTGGGGCTGCGGATCGCGCCCTGCACGCCCAGCGCGCGCAGCAGCGCGCGGGCCGTGGTGGACTTGCCGGCACCCAGGTCGCCGCGCAGTTCGATCAGCGCCTGCGGCGGCCGGGTGGCCGCCAGCCACTGCCCGAGCAGTTCGGTGGCGTCGCTGTCGGCAAGGAAGAATTCGGTCATGGGGAGAGGTCCGGGTTGGCCAGTCGCCGCAGCGGCGCCAGCAGATCAGTAGGAAGCAGGCCGCGCGCGCCATCGGCGGCAGCTGCATCGCCCGCCAGCGCATGCAGCAGCGCGCCCGCGGCCGCGGCATCGAAGGCCGCAAGGCCCTGCGCGCGCAGGCTGGCGATGATGCCGGTGAGCAGGTCGCCCATGCCTCCCGCGGCCATCCCTGGGTTACCGGCAGCGATCAACCGGGGCGTTTGCCCAGGCGCTGCCACGATGCTGCCAGCGCCCTTCAGCACCACCACGGCATGGAAGCGCTCGGCCAGCATGTGCGCACAGGTGTAGCGGTCGGCCTGGATTTCAGCCGTGCTGCAGCCGAGCAGGCGCGCGGCCTCGCCCGGGTGCGGTGTGAGAATGGCATCGGGCAACGCGCGCGGATCCTGCGCCAGCAGGTTCAGGGCGTCAGCATCGACCACCAATGGCTTGTTGCTGGCCAGCACCCGCGCAAACAAGGCGCGTGCCCATTCGTCCTGGCCCAGACCGGGCCCGATCGCCACCACCTTCGCCTTGTCCAGCAGCGCCGGCAGCACATCGCCATCTTCCAGTGCATGGGTCATGGCCTCGGGCAACCGGGCCAGCAGTGGACCGACGTGGTCGCGGCGGGTGCCCAGGCTCAACAGCCCCGCACCCGCGCGCAAGGCGGCTTCGGCCGCCATCGCGATGGCACCGCCGCTGCCGTGGTTGCCGCCGACGCACAGCACGTGCCCGGATTCGCCCTTGTGGGTATTGGCGCGGCGCGGTGGCAACAGGGCCCGCAACCTCACCTGCGTCCAGTGCTCCGCAGCGGGTACCACGCCTTGCCAGGCCGCCGCGGGCAACAGCAGGGGCGCCAGGACCTTGTGCCCGCAATGATCCAGCGCATCGCCGGAATACAGCCCGCGATGCGCCACGATGAACTGCAGGGTCAGTGCAGCGCGCACTGCTACGCCCGGCACCGCCCCACGGTCGGCATCGACGCCACTGGGAACATCCAGCGCCAGCACCGGCGCAGTCTGCGCGTTGAGCGCGGTAATCAACGCCTGCGCCGTACCCTCCGGCGCGCGATCAAAGCCCAGCCCGAACAGGGCATCGACCCAGACGTCGGCCTCGGGCAGCATGCCGTCGAAATCGGTGATGGTGCCGCCGCCGGACCTGAATTCAGATGCTGCACGCTGTGCCAGCGCGGTCGAGGGCGGCCTGCCCGGCAGGGCGATCACTGTCACCTCGCGCCCGGCCTGCAGCGCGTGACGGGCCAGCACATGGCCATCGCCCCCATTGTTGCCAGCGCCGACCACCACGCCGATCCGCCGCGCCTGCGGCCAATGCTGCAGCAGGCACTGCCAGGCGGCCTGGCCGGCCTGCGCCATCAGGCCCCAGCCGCCGTCGGCGGCCAACGCCGAGGCCTGCGCATCAAGCGCACGCGCGGCAGCGGAATCGAACAGATCGGCAAGGTTGGCCATGCAGGGATTTTATACTGGTGCACATGTCCCCCGCCCCCACCCCTGTCGATCCGGTCCAGGCCGTGCAGCGCATCCGCGAACTGGCGCGTGCGCATGGCTTCCAGCGCTGCGGCATCGCTGGTATCGAACTGGGCGAGGATGAAGCGCACCTGGCCGACTGGCTGGGCCAGGGCCTGTACGGCACGATGGACTGGATGGCGCGCCACGGCACCTTGCGCGCGCGACCGGCCGAGCTGCTGCCCGGCACCGTGCGCGTGATTTCAGTGGGCATGGACTACAGCCACAAGGACGACACCGAAGCCTGGGCGACCCTGGCCGACCCGGGCCGCGCCTACGTGGCGCGCTACGCGCTGGGCCGCGACTATCACAAGCTGATGCGCAACCGCCTGCAGAAGCTGGCGACGCAGATCAACGATGAAGTAGCGCCACTGGGCTACCGCGTGTTCGTCGATTCCGCCCCCGTGCTGGAACGCGCACTGGCGCGCAACGCCGGCCTCGGCTGGATCGGCAAGCACACCTGCCTGATCGACCGCCATGGCGGTTCATGGTTCTTCATCGGCGAGATCTACATCGACATCCCGTTGCCGATCGACACGCCGGCCACGGCGCACTGCGGCACCTGCACGCGTTGCATCGATGTCTGCCCGACCCAGGCCATCACCGGCCCGCAGCGGCTGGACGCGCGGCGCTGCATTTCCTACCTCACCATCGAGCACGACGGCGCCATTCCCGAAGACATGCGTCCGTTGATCGGCAACCGCATCTACGGCTGCGACGACTGCCAGCTGGTCTGCCCCTGGAACAAGTTCGCCAAGCGCACCGACGAAGCCGATTTCCGCGCGCGCAACAACCTCGATACCGCGCGCCTGGACCAGCTGTTCGCCTGGGACGAGGCCGAGTTCCTGCGCCGCACCGAGGGCAGCCCGATCCGCCGCAGCGGGCACGAGCGCTGGCTGCGCAACATCGCCGTGGCACTGGGCAACGCACCGTCCTCGGCCGAAGCATTGGCCGCGTTGCAGACCCGCGTCGATGATCCCTCGCCGCTGGTGCGTGAACACGTGCAGTGGGCGCTGGGCCAGCACACGGCGCGCTGACGTGCGATCCTGAGCCCCCGCTCCACCCGCAGCACGCCGTTCCCATGCAGCCACGCAACAACGACATTTTCACCCCCAGCCAGCTCAACACCCTGGCCCGCGACCTGCTGGAAGGCAGTTTCCCGGCGATCTGGGTCGAGGCCGAACTGGGCAGCGTGGCGCGTCCTGCCTCCGGTCACCTGTATTTCACCCTGAAGGACGCGCGTGCGCAGCTGCGCGCCGCAATGTTCCGGATGAAGGCGCAGTACCTGAAGTTCGTGCCGCGCGAAGGCATGCGCGTGCTGGTGCGCGGCAAGGTGACCCTGTACGACGCCCGTGGCGAGTACCAGATGGTGCTGGACCACATGGAAGAGGCGGGCGAAGGCGCACTGCGCCGCGCCTTCGAGGAACTGAAGGCACGGCTGGAGGCCGAGGGCCTGTTCGACCCGGCGCGCAAACGGCCACTGCCGGCGCATGTACAACGTCTGGCAGTGATCACCTCGCCGACCGGCGCCGCCGTGCGCGATGTGCTGAGCGTGCTCGGCCGCCGTTTCCCGCTGCTGGAAGTCGACCTGCTGCCGACCCTGGTGCAGGGCAGCAGCGCCGCCGCGCAGATCACCCGCCTGCTGCAGGCGGCCGATGCCAGTGGTCGCTACGACGTGATCCTGCTGACCCGCGGCGGCGGTTCGCTGGAAGACCTGTGGGCCTTCAATGACGAAGCCCTGGCCCGTGCGATCGCCGCCAGCCACACCCCAGTGGTTTCGGCGGTCGGCCACGAAACCGACTTCAGCCTCAGCGACTTCGCCGCCGACCTGCGTGCGCCGACGCCTTCGGTGGCAGCTGAACTGCTGGTACCCGACCAGCGCGAACTGGCCCTGCGCCTGCGCCGCACGGCCGCGCGCATGGTGCAGCTGCAACGGCATGCGATGCAGCAGGCGATGCAGCGCGCCGACCGCGCCCTGCTGCGCCTGAACGCCCAGAGCCCGCAGGCGCGGCTGGACTTGTTGCGCCGACGCCAGCTGGATCTGGGCCGGCGCCTGCATGCGGCGTTCAACCAGCAGCAGGAGCGTCGCGCCGCGCGCCTGCGTCATGCGGCGGCAGTGCTGCGCGGGCACCATCCGCAGCGCCAGCTCGATGCGATGCAGCGCCGTCTGGCTGCCCTGCGCGGGCGGCCGCAGGCCGCGATGCAGCGCCTGCTGGAGCGCGATGCACTGCGACTGCGCGGACTGGCGCGTTCACTTGAAGCGGTCAGCCCGCTGGCGACCGTGGCGCGTGGCTACAGCATCCTGACCCGCAGCGATGATGGCACCCTGGTACGCCAGATCGATCAGGTAAAGCCAGGTGACGCACTGCAGGCCCGCGTCGGCGACGGTGTGATCGACGTACAGGTCAAGTAAGGGGTGTTCGGCAGGGCTGCGCCCTGCACCTGCGGTAGTGCCGGCCGCTGGCCGGCAACCTCAACAGCAACAGCAAAAGCGGCTCTGGATTGCTGATGGTTTGGCGGGGCGGTGTGGCTGTGCAGGACACGCCGTAGACCCCGCTGCGCGGTCCGGCCCAGCCGCCGGCGGCTGTGCGTTCGGGCGCTTGCGAAGCAGTGCTTCGCAAGCAAAGCGCCCTCACCCTTGGGGGCTCGATGTCGCCAACGGTCCTGCACAGCCACACCGCCCCACCTCTGACAGATTCCGATGACTGTTGGTAGGTGTCGAGCTTGGTCGACACGGTAGATCCTGTCAGATATCGAATCAATTCGGGGTCAGATCCGTTTTCCTACGGAAAACGGATCTGACCCCAAGAGCATTTCCGACAGACCGCAGCAAACTGTCGAAGGCGGGGTGGGTCCGGTTGCGGGAGTGTCCGCGGCATGGATGCCGCGGCCAAGCCCCCATGGAAGGGTTTACGGCGTCTCCCGCAACCGGACCCACCCCGCCATCCCTCAGGAAACCCGCTTCCGCTGTTGCTGCTGCCGGCCAGCGGCCGGCACTACCTACCGCGGGTGCAGGGCTGCAAGCCCTGCCGCCCCCCCCTACTTTGCCTGCTCGCAGAACTTCTGCCGGTACTCGAGCGCCTTCGGCATCAGCGCCTGCAGGTTCTGGATGCGGGTACCCGGGTTCGGGTGGGTGGAGGCGAACTCCGGCGGCGCCTGGCCGCCACTGGCCTGGCCCATGCGCTGCCACAGCGGCACCGCCTCGCGGGGATCGAAGCAGGCCGCTGCGGCCAGCATCAGCCCCACTTCATCGGCCTGCGTCTCGTGGCTGCGCGCATAGGGCAGCAGGTAGCCGTAGCCCATCGCCGACATCATCATCTGTTGCTGCTGCGCATCCATGCCGCTGGCGGCACCAGCCATCTGCCCGATCTGGGTCAGCTTCTGCTGCGCCATCCGCTGTGCACCATGGCGTAGAAGCGCATGGGCGATCTCATGGCCCATCACCACCGCCATCGCGTCACGCGTACGCGCCACCGGCACCAGGCCGGTGTAGACCGCCATCTTGCCACCCGGCAGGCAGAACGCATTGGCCTGCTCGGACGGGATCACATTCACTTCCCACTGGAAATCCCGCGCGAAATGCGCCGGCTGCACGCCGTGCTCCTGTGCCAGCGCGGTCTCCACCACGTCCACCTTGGCGATCAGGCGCTGGGCGATGTCGCGCACATCACGCGCGATCGGCGCATTCGGATCCATCGGCCGTTCCTGCGACAGGATCTGCTGGTAGGCCTGCAGCCCGAGCGCGGTCTCCTGGCGCGCATCCAGGCTGCTGTCGATCATCACCTTCTCGCCAGTGTAGGGATCGACCGTGCGATTGGAGAACCAGTAGAACACCGCATAGCCCGCCGCCAGCAGCAGCACCCACCAGCGGATGTTGCCGAACAGGCCGCGCCGCTGCGGGCCTTGCGGCGAGCGGGAAAAGGGATCGTTGCGCATCGGTGTCTTCCAGCAGGCCCCGCCGGCCGGCGGGCACGGCGCAATCTTAGTGCGCGGACGCCAGCAGCGGGTGAAGCCCGATGCTCAGATGCCCCGCACCAGACGGAAGCCGATGCGCGCGTTGGTGGTGTCCGAGTCCTGCGATTGCCGCCAGGCCGCACGGGTCTGCTCGGGCGCATTGGCCCAGTTGCCGCCCCGGATCACCCGCGACCGGCAGCCCGGGTTGAACCAGGCGACACCATCGGACGGCGCACGCCGGTAGCTGGCATGCCAGCAGTCGGCCACCCACTCGCTGAGATTGCCAGCCATGTCGTGCAGGCCGAAGGCATTGGCCTGGAAACTGGCCACCGGCGCGGGCCCCCACCAGCCATCGCCATAGCCGACGAAGGCGTTGTGCCAGTGCCGTCCCGAGGGCGAGACATCCTTGCTGCCGGTGAAGTTGCCAGCGCCGGGCGGCGGCGTGCCGGCGTCGCCCCACGGATAACGGCCACTGCTGCCGGCACGCAGCGCGTACTCGAATTCGGCCTCGCTCGGCAGCCGGTAGCTGCGTCCTGTCTGCTCGGACAGCCACGCCGCGTAGTTTTCGGCATCACGCACGCTCACATGCATCACCGGCGAATTGCCCAGTGCGCGCGCGCCATCGTAATCGGAACGCCAGTCCACACCGCTGCGGCGGATGAAATTGCCGCTGCGCTCGTCATAGACCACCGAGTGGCCGCGCCGGGTCGCACGCGGCCGCGCATTGGTCGACTTCACATAGCGCTCGAAATCACTGACCGTGATCTCGGTGATCGCCATCGCAAACCCGCGGTCGAAGCGCACATAATGCGAGGGCCGCTCGGCATCGCTGGCACCGGGCTCGGCATCACCCGCGCCCATCTGGAAGCCACCATGCGGCACCACGATCATCTGCGGGCCGCGCCCGCCATCGCGCATGGCGTCGCTGAACACCTGCCCGGGACGGAAGCTGCCGTAATGGGTGGCCAGGTCGATGCGTTCGCGCAACTGGGCCACCACCGCATCACCTGGCAAGGCGATGCGCAGGGCCTCGGCCAGCTTCTCGCGCGCCGGCTTCAGGCCCTGTGGCGTCGCCAGTTCGCGAAGGCCATCATCGCGCAGCTGCAGCAGTGCCGCCGCGCGTATCTGTTCGATACGTTCGAAGGCATCGGCAATGGCCGGTGATGAGTCACGGACCTTGCTGGCTTCGGCCAGCCAGGTGCCGGCGCTGGCAAAGTCACGCACCCGCGCCGCGTCCTCGGCACGGCGGATCAGGCCACTCTCGGCCGCCGCCAGGCCCTGCCGTGCCCGGCTGTTGTGTTCATCCAGGGCCAGCGCTTCACGGAAGTTGCCGATCGCTCCGTCACCGTCCTCACCGATCCGCCCCGAACGCAGGTCTTCCTCGCCGGCACGGTTGTAGGCCACCACGCGCTGGGCGAGCTCCACCCGTCCCTGCAGCGCGCGAACCTTCTCATCCTTCGGCGCCAGGGTCAGCAGCACCAGTGCTTGGCGGCTGGCCTCGGCCAGCGCCTCGCGCTGCTGCAGCGGCCGGACCAGCAGGGCATCGGCCTGCTGCTGAAGGCGCTGGCGGGCGCGCTGCAGGCCGTTGCGGGCCTGGCGGTCATCCGGGTCTTCTTCCTGCACCGCCAGCCACAGCGGAACCGCCGCGTCGGCGTCCTCGTACAGGCGCCCTTCGGCGAACGCCTTCTCGGCCGCGCGACGCAGCTGGGCCAGGCTGCGCCCCTGCCGATCGACCCGCGGTGGCGTCCACCGCTGCACATCCTCGGCGGCATCCTCACCGGCGATGGTGACGCTGCCCTGCGCCGCCTCCTGCGTCGCGTCCGCCTGCATGCCTTGCTGCGGCCGTGCGTCTTCGCCAGCAGCCGGTCCCGGCTCCGGTGTCGCCGAGGGCGACGGCGTGCAGCCGGCCAGGGCCAGGGCGGTGCACAGCACGGACGACAGCGGAAAACGCAAGCAGGATCTCCTTCGGCACGGATGCGGACCGACGTTAGGCTATTCTCCCCTGCCTGAGCAAACCCGAGTAGTAGGCCCTGACCCGTGGCAATCTGGATCACCACCCCCGCCGAGCTGGATCCGTACTTCCAGCAGCGTCCGGCCCGCATCGGCCTGGACACCGAATTCATCCGTGAACGCACCTTCTGGCCGCAGTTGGCCTTGGTGCAGATGGCGGTCGGGCAGGACATCCTGCTGATCGACCCCCTGATTCCCGGCATGACCGAGGCGCTGGCGCCGTGGCTGGCCGATGAATCGATCGTCAAGGTGATGCACAGCGCCAGCGAAGACCTGGTCGCCTTCAAGTGGGCCTGCGGCGTGTTGCCACGTCCGCTGTTCGACACCCAGATCGGCGCCTCGCTGGCCGGCATCGGTGGCGGTATGGGCTACCAGAAGCTGGTCGCGGAAATCACCGGCGTGGCGCTGGCCAAGGGCGAAACCCGTTCGGACTGGATGCGCCGCCCGTTGTCCGAGTCGCAGCTGCAGTACGCCGCCGACGATGTCGAGCACCTGTTCGCGCTGCATGACGCCATCGATGCCAGGTTGCAGGCGCTGGGCCGCCAACAGTGGCTGCACGACGACGGCGAGCGCCTGCTGGCCAGCGTCGCCAATGACGAAGACCGTTGGCCGCACCTGGCGATGCGCTCGGCGCAGTTCCTCGACACGGCCGCACAGCATCGGCTGCTGCGTCTGCTGCGCTGGCGCGATGTGCAGGCACGCAGCAGCGACCGCCCGCGCAGCTGGATCCTGGACAACGAACTGGCCGCCACGCTGGCACGCACGCCACCGGCCGATGCCGCCGCACTGGGCAAGCTGTTCGAACAGTTCCCGAAGGCACCGCGCAAGCTCGCGGGCGCTGTGTGGCAGGCGCTGGATACGCCGCTGGCCGATGAGGCCGAAGCACCGCTGGCGCTGCCGGCCAACGACAGCAACAAGCAGGCACTGAAGAAGCTGCAGGACGCGGTTGCCGAGCGCAGCCGCGAACTGGGCCTGCCGGATGGCGTATTGGCCTCACGCAAGCACCTGGAAAGCTATCTGGAACGCCGCCAGTGGCCGGCCGCACTGGCCGGCTGGCGCCAGCAGGAACTGGAATCGCGGCTGCAGGCGCTGCTGCCCGCACGTTGATGGCACAAGGCGCCGGACCACGTCGGCGCCATGCACCTCGAGCCTGCAGGGGCCGTGCTAGGTTTACCGGTACTGACAAGGAGACGTCGATGCAGACCCTCAAGATCGCGACCGCCTGCGCACTGCTGCTAACCACGTTGGGCCTGGCATGCTCTGGGCAGGCCGCACCGCTTTCCTATGCACAGGAAAAGGAGAACACAGCCAAGCTGGTGGACATCATTGACGGTGCCACCCGCGACGGTCTGGTTGCCGTGCTGGTGCCGGCCCCGTATGTCGTGCACAACGGCGGGCCAGGCGTCGGCTCTCCGGTCCCCGGCTTTCATCTGGGCAAGCGCTCGACCGACCTGCCCGGGTTCTCGACGCGGGTGTCCTTCCAGCACAAGGACATTCCCTCCCAGGGCTATGTGCAGCTGTTCAACACCAACGAACTGGAAACCGGCCCGCAGCGGACGGTGTTGATGGACGTGTTCGAGGTGCATCTGATTCCGCCGGGCACCTATCTGCTGAACGGTGCGGAGAACTACCGCCTGAACACCCGCGTGGCCAAGCTGAAGCCGCTGGGGACTACGGACGAAGTATCGAAGGACATCGGCGCCACCCGCCTGGCCGACGTCGATTACCGTTTCTATTCCTGGAAGAAGGTCTGGGTACCACCCGGCGTCCTGACCGATCAGCACTCCCAGCAGGTCTGCATCTCGGTGCATGTGGCCTCCGGCAACTGCGTGGCATGGGGCACCCAGAACTACGAAACCTCGCGCCCGACCGAAGGCTACTGGGATGACAGGATCGTCCCTGAAGACATCCCTGCCGTACGCATCCAGGCGGTCATTGCCAAGGCCCACGCGCCACTGGCCTTCACTGCCCGCGAAGGGCAGATCCTGCTCAGCCCCTTCATTGTTGCCGCCGACGGCGATATCGATTTCAACGCGAACGACTGCGCACCGGTCGACAAGCTGACGGGATGCGCCCTGCGCCGCTTCACGGTGCACTACCAACCCGCGCCGCTGGACGCTGCACGCAAGCACATCGCAATCACCTCGCGCGGCCTCAACGGCAAGCAGCGCAAGGTACTGGAGCGGATGGAGGCGATGCAGCTGCAGGTGCTGGGCCCCAGTGCGCCGTCCGATGCAGCGCTGGGCAAGGGCGTCAGCGCCACGCCGTGAGCACGGATGATGCCGAGCAACGAAAAACGGCGCTCGATGAGCGCCGTTTCCGTTACACGACGGGGTAAGCCTTACCAGTTCATGTTCAACGAGACACCGACGGTGCGCGGTTCGTTGTAGACCGCGGCCATGTAGTTCTCGATCACACCCTTGAGGTTCTTCTCGTTGGTGATGTTGCGCGCGAACAGCGCCACTTCATAGGCACCGTAGTTGCCCGAGTAGCCGATCTTCAGGCCGCCCTCGAAATCACCCTTGGAGTTGAACTCCTTGCTGTCGTACAGCACGAAGCTGGTGTAGCCCTGCTTGTTCCAGTCGGTGGACACGAACATGGTGCCCGCGTCGCTGACCGGGAAGTCGTAGCGGGCGGCCAGGTTGACGTTGTACTTCGGCGCGTTCGGCAGCGGGTTGCCGTCGATCTGCGCGAAGGTGTTGGCACCGACCTTGATGGTCGGGTCATTCACCGTGCACACCACCTTGCCGTTGAGGCCGCAGACCTGCGCGTAGACGCGCTTGTCCTTGATCTCGCTGTGCAGCAGGCTGACGCCGGCGCTCAGGGTCAGGTTCGGGATCGGGCGCAGCTCCATGTCCGCTTCGAAACCGTAGGCCTTGGCCTTGTCGGCATTGAACAGCACGCCGTTGCCGTCCGAATCGTTGCCGTTGAGCTGGATGTCATTGACGGTGTAGGTGAACGCGGTGGCGTTCAGGCGCAGGCGATTGTCCCACAGGCTGCTCTTCACGCCGGCTTCCCAGGACAGGATGGTCTCGGAATCGGCGGTGGTGAAGTCGGCATTGAACACCGCCGAACGGCCCTGGATGGTCGGGCCGCGGAAGCCGCGTGCGACCTTCGCATAGACGCTCACGTCCGGCGTGATCTGGTACATCGCGCTCAGATCCCAGCTCGGGGTGGTGTCGGACATCTTGACGTCGGTGCGGCCCTTGTAGGTCACCACGCCGGCGGCGGTGTCAGCGGTCTTCAGCAGGCGGGTGTGCTTCTCGTCCTTGGTCTGGCGCAGGCCGGCCGTGACGGTGAACTTGTCGGTGAAGGCGTAGCTCAGCTGGCCGAAACCGGCCCACGAGGTGTTCTTGTTGCGCAGTCGCACCCAGTTGTTCGGGTTGCGGGCCGCACCCTGCAGGAACCACGCACGCTGGTAGAAGTCGGTGGTGTCGCTGCCGTTGAAGTAGAACGCACCGGCCTGCCACTGCAGGGCGCTGTCGTCATGGCTGGCCAGGCGGAATTCCTGGGTCCACTGGTCCAGGTCGCGGATGCGGCCCATCGACTGGCCGTAGCCGTTCGGCACGCCGTTGACCGGGAAGTTCACCGCAGCGCCGCCGTCGGTGTCACCGCGGCTGTAGCCGGAGGTGGTCTCATAGGCGGTGATCGAGGTGAAGTCGATCGCGCCGAAGTCGTAGCGTGCCTTCACCGAGCCGCCGTAGGTCTTGTAGGCCTGCGGGTTGTTGTCGGCTTCGTCGTAGGCGACCTGGTCGCGCGGCACGTCGGTCTTGTTCGAGCCCTTGGTCAGCGCACCACGCAGGAACAGGGTCGAGGTGCCTTCGTAATCACGGGCGTGGGCCGAGGCCAGGATCGAGAACTGGTCGCTCGGGGTCAGCAGCAGCTGCGCGCGCACGTTGCGGTCATCGAAGCCGCCCATGGCGTTCTTCTTCGGGCTGACCGTGCCGTCAGCGCTCGGGCCCTTGTAGGTGTTGTCAACGTAGTCGTCGCGGTGCTGGTACAGCGCCGACACGCGGAACGAGGCGATGTCGTTGATCGGGCCGCCAAAGCCGCCGTCGATCGACACGCTGTTGTAGGTCGCATAGCTGGCGCTGACGCGGCCGGTGTAGTCCTGGGTCGGCTTCAGCGTGTCGAACTTGATGATGCCGGCGGTGGTGTTGCGGCCGAACAGCGAGCCCTGCGGGCCGCGCAGCACTTCCACCTGGTCCACGTCATAGACCGGGTTGGACTTCAGCACCACGTGCTCCAGCACCACATCGTCCTGGATGATCGACACCGGCTGCGAGGCACCCAGGTAGAAGTCGATGTTGCCCAGGCCGCGGATATAGAAGCGCGGGAAGATGCGGCCGGTGGTGGTTTCCGCATACAGGCTCGGCACGCGGCCGGACAGCGCCAGCAGGGTGTCGTCGCCGCCGGCGGTGAAGTCGCGCATGCGCTCGCCCTGCACCACGCCCACCGAGACCGGCACTTCCTGCAGGTTCTGCTCGCGGTGCTCGGCGGTCACGGTGATCGTGTCCAGGCCCGTCGGGGTCGGCGCGCTGTCCTGCGCGGCGGCACCAAAGCTGCCGACCAGGGCCAGGCCGGCACAGGCCAGGGCCAGCGGATGGCGGCGGAAGGAAACGAAGGAAGACGACATACCCGACAGGCGGCGGGAATCGGAATGGGAGGGCATGGAATGCTCTGAGGAGGCGTCCGTGCGGCCTGCGCGAGCCGGGCGGCAAAAAGGAGGAGAACTGCGCAAGCCGCCATTATCCCCCAAATTGTTACGATTTCGTTGCGCGGCATCCGGCCCCGACAAACCGGACGGTTTCGGCACAGTGCACGCCTTCATGCCACGCCGTCCGGCACATCCCGGGTCGGCTTGGCAAGGCGCAGCCAGTTGGCTACACTGAAGCCCTGCCGTGGGGCCATAGCTCAGCTGGGAGAGCGCGTCGTTCGCAATGACGAGGTCAGGAGTTCGATCCTCCTTGGCTCCACCACTCATTAAGAAGACCCGCCGATCGTCGCGATCTGCGGGTTTTTTCTTGCATCGATCACGAGTCAGGCAGGTTCCTGATCCCCGTCCTTGCGGCGTGGACCACGCGAATGCGTATCACGCACCTGCTGATCGCGCTGCCCCGGCCGCTGCTTTGCCACGTCCTCCTGCGCCCTGTCCTGACGGCTTTCCTGTACGCCCTGTTTCGGATCGCCAGGGTCTTTGTCGCGCTCGCTCATCGAAGTCTCCTGTGCCGGCGAAGGCCGATCAGGACTTCACGCTAGAGGCTGCGCAGTAATCCGCAGGTCAGGCCCGCGCGAACAGCGTGTGCAGTTCCGCTTGCCGCCGCAGCTCACGGCTCTGCAGAATCCGGACCAACATGCCCAGCCAGTCCGCGATGTCACCTCCCGCCCAGCACGCCGCGCGTACGCTGCCAATGCGCCTCGATCCAGCGGACGGCAGCATCCAGCTCGGCCACCTGACGACGTTGATCTGCCCCACCCTTTCACTGGAGGAGGCGCGCATCGCCTTCGCCACGCTGATGCATGGCGAGCGCGATGCCGGCACCGGCTATCACTGGCTCAGCCTGCACCGGGTCAGTCTGGGCGGTGCGCCCGCCGGCATCAGCCTGTGCTTCCACGGGCAACAGCTCGACATGGTGACGATCGGCGTCGATCTGCCGGGTGCGACACTGGAAGACGGCTGGCCGACCCAGGTCGCGATCGATGCCGAAGTCGCTTTCATGCGTCGCACCTTGGCCACGGCTCTGGGGCGCAAACTGGCAGGTGGCCGCGCCCGGTTCGAGTGGGGCGAGGCATGGGCCCGGTTCGACCCGAAAGGCTTCATGGCCAGCAGCGGTATCCGCTACACGCCGCGCTCATGACGCCGCTCAGGTACGGGTGATCGACACTCCACCTTCAACACGCATCGCGGTACCGGTAACGAAACTGCTTTCATCGCTGGCCAGGAACAGCGCCGCGTTGGCGATCTCCTCCGGCTCGGCCATGCGCTTGAGTGCGTGCAGCGAGCGCACGAAGTCGCGGGCATCGCCGGTGGGTGCGGCCTGCCGGCCCATCTCGGTATCGGTACCGCCAGGCAGCAGCACGTTGCTGCGTACGCCACGCGCGCCGTACTCGGCGGCGATCACCTGGCTCAGGCCGATCAGTCCGGCCTTGCTCGACGCGTAGGCGGCCATACCCGGGAAGCCCACGGTATGGCCGACAAAGGTACCGACAAACACCAGCGAGCCACCCCCGCGTGCCAGCAATGCCGGCAACTGCGCGCGTGCGGCATGGAAGGCGGCGTCGAGATTGGTGGCCATCACCTCGCGCCACGCATCCGCCGGGAACTCTGCTGCCGGCACGCCGGGGCCGAGCATGCCGGCATTGTTGAGCGCGATGTCCAGGCCTCCGAATGACTGTTGGGCCAGATCCACCAGCGCCTGCGCCGTGCCCGGATCAGCCACATCGGCGGCATGCATCACCACCTCGCCGCCGGCGCCACGGATCTGCTCGGCCAGTGCGTGCAGCGGTTGCGGCCGCCGCGCATTGAGCACCAGTTTTGCCCCTTCGGCAGCAAAGCGCAGGGCGCTGGCACGACCAATGCCAGCGCTGGCACCGGTGATGAGGGCGATCTTGTTGTTCAGGCGCATGAGGGTGGTACCGGTTGTGGAGTGGCCGCCACGATGCCGCGCCTCCGGCCCACCAACACTCCGTTTCCGGGCCTCGCGACCAGGTGCAGGAAACGGAGTTTCCGCAGAACCGGCACGTGCCAGAATCCTCCCATGGACAGCACCGCCACCACCGCCCTCGACGCCCGCGTCGAACGGGTCTGCCGCCATCTGCAGGCCAGCCTCGACGAGCCCTCGCTGCAGGAGCTGGCCGACATCGCCGGCTGCAGCCCGACGCGCCTGCATCGCCTGTTCAAACAGGCCACCGGGCTGACCCCCAAGCAGTACGCTGCCGCGCTGCGCGCCGACCGCCTGCGCACCGGGCTCGAACAGCAGGAGCGCATCACCGATGCCTTCCACGATGCCGGCTTCGGCTCCAGCGGGCGCTTCTACGAGAACGCACCGAAGTTGCTGGGCATGACTCCCAAGCAATGGCGCGCAGGTGGTCGCGGCGAAGTCATCCACTTCGCGCTTGCCGAAAGCTCACTGGGCAGCGTGCTGGTGGCCAGCAGCGCCACCGGCGTGGTCGCGATCCTGCTCGGCGACGATCCGGAGGCGCTGCTGCAGTCACTGCAGCAACGCTTCCGCCAGGCCGAACTGGTCGGTGCCGACCACGGCTATGAGCAACTGGTGGCACAGGTGGTGGGCCTGGTCGAGGATCCCTCGCGAGGCGCCACACTGCCGCTGGATATCCGCGGCACCGCCTTCCAGCAGCGGGTATGGCAGGCACTGCAGCAGATTCCGCGCGGCCAGACCGCGTCGTATGCGGATATTGCCGCGCATATCGGTGCACCACGCTCGAGTCGTGCGGTGGCACGTGCCTGCGCGAGCAATCCATTAGCGGTAGCCGTGCCCTGCCACCGCGTGGTGCGCCGCGACGGTGACCTGTCCGGCTATGCCTGGGGCGTTGCGCGCAAGCGCGAACTGCTGCGCCGGGAAAAGGTCGCCAACGGCTGACGCCACCCGATAGCCGCCGACCTTGGTCGGCACACCCACCAAGCACTCAATCCAGCTTCACCACCAGCTTGCCGAAGTTACGCCCCTGCAACAGCCCGAAGAACGCCTCCGGCGCCTTCTCCAGACCTTCCACCACATCCTCGCGGTACTGGATGCGGCCCTCGCGCAGCCACTGCGGCATCTCGCGTTCGAAGTCCGGCCACAGGTGGTTGAAGTCGTGCACGATGAAACCACGCACGGTCAAGCGCTGGCGCAGGATCTGGCTGAACAGTGACGGCAGCCGATCCGGGCCAGGCTGCTCGACGCCCCGCTCGTTGTAGGTAGCGATGGTGCCGCAGACCGGAATGCGGGCGAAGTCGTTGAGCAGCGGCAGCACCGCATCCAGCACATGGCCGCCGACATTCTCGAAGTACACGTCGATGCCCGCAGGCACTGCCGCGCGCAGCTGGTCCGCAAAATCAGCCACGCGATGATCCAGCGCCACGTCCACGCCCAGCGTCTGCAGATAGGCACGCTTGGCCTCGCCACCGGCGATGGCGACCACGCGCGCGCCCTGCAGCCTGGCCAGCTGCGCCACGGTCGCGCCCACCGGCCCGGTCGCGGCGGCTACCACCAACGTCTCGCCCGGCTTCAGACGGGCGATTTCATGCAGGCTGGAATAGGCGGTGAAGCCGGGCATGCCATATACCCCCAGCGCCGTACTGAGCGGCAGCCCGGCCGGATCCAGACGACGCCCCAGCGCCTTGGCCGGCAGCACCGCGTGGGTCTGCCAGCCACCCGGCGCCAGCACCAGCTCGCCTGCGGTTACGCCCTCGGCCTTGGATTGCAGCACCTCGGCCACGGTCTGGCCTTCCATCACCGCCCCTACCGCCACCGGCGCGGCATACGACGGGCCCTCGTCCATGCGTCCTCGCATGTACGGGTCCAACGAAAGGTAGCGGTTGCGCAGCAGCACTTCGCCCTCGGCCAGTGCCGGCAGCGCAACCTGTTCCAGGCGGAAATTGGCTGCATTTGGCGCCCCCTGCGGGCGCGAGGCAAGCACGATGCGGGACGCGGTGGAGGAATCGGACATGGCCAGGTCTCTGCTGTTGCCAGCATCGGGAAAGGACTGCCGACACTACGCTGCGGCGATCCCCGATGGCGGCCACGAAAACAGCGTTCCACTGCCCGGACCCGCGCGGGTCCGGCGCACCCCCTGCCCTTGCAGCTTTGGCGAACGCGGCGACCTGCAGATTTCCACCGCAGACGACAATCGATGGGGCACGCCCCGCCCCACAACGGAGGATCAAGCACTTGCGAGCGCGCAGAGGGCAATGTGAAGAAATCTTGGCAAAACGCTTGCCGAAGGCAGCCGACCTCCGTAATATACGCGTCCTTGGCAGCGACCTCGCTGCAACGAAACATGTGGCCGAGTAGCTCAGTTGGTAGAGCAGGGGATTGAAAATCCCCGTGTCGGCGGTTCGATTCCGTCTTCGGCCACCACTTTCGAAGGCCTGCAGAAATGCGGGTCTTTTTTTTCCGGAAACCGCACTCACCGCGGTAGCCACACAATTTGGCCGAGTAGCTCAGTTGGTAGAGCAGGGGATTGAAAATCCCCGTGTCGGCGGTTCGATTCCGTCTTCGGCCACCATCTTCAGAGACCTGCAGAAATGCAGGTCTTTTTTTTATTCGCGCTTCGCGCAAGCGGCGACCACCGTGGCTCGGTTGACGAAACATTTACACCGGCACGGGCCGCGGCACCTACGCTCCAGACTCCTGCCTGGAGCCTGCCGATGCATCTGCGCCCCGCCCTGCTCGCCTGCCTGCTGCTGGCCGCCTTCCCGGTGATCGCCACTGAACCGGTGCGCGCGGTCGAGCACCTGGACATTGATCGCTACGCGGGCCAATGGCACGAGATCGCGCATCTTCCAGTCTCGTTCCAGAAGCAGTGCGTGGGCGACATCACCGCCAACTATGGCCTGCGCCGCGACGGCCGCATCAGCGTCACCAATGCCTGCCGCAAGGGTGACGGCGAGCGCGTGGTCGCCGAAGGCGTGGCACGCCCGGTGGCCGGCCATCCCGGGCAACTGCAGGTGCGCTTCGTCCCCGACTGGCTGAGCTGGGCGCCCCTGGTCTGGGCCGACTACTGGGTGCTGGCGCTGGACCCGGACTATCAATGGGCCCTGGTCGGCGAACCCGGCCGCAAGTATCTGTGGATCCTCTCGCGCCTGCCGGAGATGGAGCGCGATCGGTTCGAACAGTTGAAAGCCAAGGCCGAGTCGATGGGGTACGACCTCGGGCCACTGCGCCTGATGGCCCCGCTGCGCGATCCCGCGGCCGACTGAACCGCTTCGCATCCGGCGCATCGTGCGCGCGCCATCCGGCGTTGTGCATGCCCGACCGCCATCTTCACGCGCTACCCTCTGCGGACGGGTCGCTCCGGGCGATCCATAAAACCATACGCCGTAGTATGCTTACCCCAACGCACCCCCTCCAGAGGACTTGCGCCCATGCTCCACCGCTTCCGTACCGCCTTGATCGTCCTGTGCACCCTCGCCCTTGTTGCCTGCAGCGACGGCATCGTCAAGCGTGTTTCGGAACCGGCGGCCAGCCTGCAGCAGCTGACCGTGCGTGCCGACGGCAACTGGACCGTGGCCCTGCGCCTGCAGAACTTCAGCTCGATGCCGATGACCTTCGATGATGTCTCACTGGCGCTGACCGTCGGCGACAGCGATGCCGGCACCCTGCAGGTCAAGCCCGGCATCTCCATCGGCGGCACCTCCGCCGACGTCATCAATGTCGACCTCGTGCCCAGCTCGACCGCGCGCCTGGTGGTGGCCGACGCGCTGGCCAGCAACCGCACCCTGGCCTACGCCCTGAAGGGAACGGTGGCGGCCACGCCGCAGGAAAAGAAGCAGCGCAGCTTCGACATCAGCAGCCGCAGCACCCTCAACCAGGCCCCCGGCCTGCCCGGCGTGCTGCGCTGAACCCGCCTTTCGTCGCGGCGCCCGGCGCCGCTCCCCTCTGCCCTGATCAAATCGAGACGTACCGATGAGCAGCTACACCGCCCCGCTTTCCGACCTCCGTTTCGCCCTGCACGACGTGCTCAAGGTCGAACCCCTGTTCGCCCGCCTGGGCTTCACCGACGCCACCGCCGACGTGGTCGATGCCGTGCTGGAGGAAGCCGGCCGCTTCAGCGCCACCGTGCTGGCCCCGCTCAACAGCGTCGGCGACGAGATCGGCTGCGTACTCGACCAGGCCACCGGTGAAGTGACCACCCCGCCCGGCTTCAAGCAGGCCTACGACCAGTTCGTCGATGGCGGCTGGACCGGCCTGACCGCCTCGCCGGAGCTGGGCGGCCAGGGCCTGCCGCACACCCTGGGGGTGCCGCTCAACGAAATGATCAACGCCGCCAACCTGGCGTGGGGCAACTTCCCGCTGCTCTCGCACGGCGCCATTGAAGCGCTGAAGCAGCACGGCGAGGCGTGGCAGCACGACGCCTTCCTCAAGCCGCTGATCGAAGGCCGCTGGACCGGCACGATGTGCCTGACCGAGCCGCACTGCGGCACCGACCTGGGCCTGCTCAAGACCAAGGCCGAGCCGAACGCCGACGGCAGCTACTCGATCACCGGCACCAAGATCTTCATCACCGCCGGGGAGCACGACCTGACCGGGAAC
This sequence comes from Stenotrophomonas sp. YJH_SMC_65, assembly GCF_059369475.1. Taxonomy (NCBI): domain Bacteria; kingdom Pseudomonadati; phylum Pseudomonadota; class Gammaproteobacteria; order Lysobacterales; family Lysobacteraceae; genus Stenotrophomonas; species Stenotrophomonas sp. YJH_SMC_65. The sequence continues at coordinate 347,509 of NZ_JCAFSR010000001.1, read as the reverse complement.
ATCGTGCACCTGGTGCTGGCCAAGCTGCCCGACGCCCCTTCGGGCGCCAAGGGCATCTCGCTGTTCGTCACCCCGAAGTTCAAGGTCGACCGCGATGGCAACGTCGGCGAGCGCAATGCACTGCGCTGTGGCTCGATCGAACACAAGATGGGCATCAAGGGGTCGGTCACCTGCGTGATGAACTTCGATGGTGCGCAGGGTTACCTGGTCGGCCAGCCGCACAAGGGCCTGCAGGCCATGTTCACCATGATGAACACCGCGCGCCTGGGTGTCGGCCTGCAGGGCATCGGCCTGTCCGAGCGCGCCTACCAGAACGCACTGAAGTACAGCCGTGAGCGCCTGCAGTCGCGCGCCCTGAGCGGCGCCAGGTTCCCGGAGAAGCCGGCCGACCCGATCCTGGTCCACCCGGACGTGCGTCGCATGCTGCTGACCGTGAAGTCGCTGGTCGAAGGCAGCCGCCTGCTGGCGCTGCATGCCGCCACCCTGATCGACATCGCCCACCACGCCCAGGATGCCGCCGAGCGCGAGCGCGCCGACACCCTGGTGAGCTTCCTGACCCCGATCTCCAAGGCCTGCCAGACCGAATGGGGCATCGAGAACACCTACAACGCCCTGCAGTGCTTCGGTGGCCACGGCTACATCCGCGAGCACGGCATGGAGCAGCTGGCCCGCGATGCACGCATCACCACGCTGTATGAAGGCACCACCGGCATCCAGGCGCTGGACCTGATCGGCCGCAAGACCGCATCCAGCCAGGGCGCCGGCCTGAAGCTGATGCTGGCCGAGATCGAAGCCTTCGCCAAGGAACACGAGGGCAACGAAGCGCTGGCCGAGTTCATCGGCCCGCTGCGCGCCAAGGCCGCCGAATGGGGCAAGCTGACGATGGACGTGCTGCAGCGCGCGGCCGCCAATCCCGACGAACTGGGCGCGGCCAGCTACGACTACCTGTTCTATTCGGGTTACGTGGTGCTGGCCTACTGGTGGGCCCGCAGCGTGGCCGCCGCCGATGCCAGCGCGCACGGCGCCGCCTTCGCCCAGGGCAAGCGCGAGACCGCACGGTTCTACTTCGCCCGCGTGCTGCCGCGCACCCTCAGCCACGCCGCCGCGATCCAGGCCGGTGCCGCGCCGCTGATGGCCATGGACGACGAGCGCTTCGGCGCCTGAGCCGGGCTTCGCCCGGCACCCGCGGTAGTGCCGGCCGCTGGCCGGCAACCGCAATAGCAACAGCTGGATCCCGGTGGATGGCGGGGCGGTGTGGGCTGGCAGGACACGCCGTAAACCCCGCTCCGCGGTCCGGCCCAGCCGCTGGCGACTGTGCGGTCGGGCGCTTGCGAAGCAGTGCTTCGCAAGCAAAGCGCCCTCACCCCTGGGGGCTCGATGGCGCCCTCCATGGCGCCAACGGTCCTGCCAACCCACACCGCCCCGCCTCTGACAGTTCCCCGCGATCTGCGTAGATCCACGCCACGCGTGGATGGAAACCACCGAAATCCATCTGGGGAAAAGCCCCCCTTTGTTAAGGGGGGCGCACCGACAGGTGCGGGGGATAGGAGGAATGCGCGGACCTGAATCATTGCGATTTGGGTTTCGCCCTCCGGGCGATACCCAAATCGCAATGATTCAGGTATAAGCTGTTCTCCCGATGGAGACAGACACTACACGCTTGGGTCTGATCGAAGCCGGAGCTCTGTTTTCTGCTCCGGGCGCCGAAGCATCGCCCAACGCCACGACGCTGCATCGCCCCGGTTCGGTCCGGCTGCTCTCGCTTGATGCCCACGGACGCGTACTGGACTGGATCACCTGGCAGGATGCGGCTTGCCTCTACGCCCGCGAGGCGGTGGCCTGGACGCTCGGCGACCCCTGCCTGCACATCCACGGCGGCACCAACCGTTTCAGCGGCCTGCAGAGCGGCATGGACCTGCACCCGATCATCGCCGCCCGCGGCCACGCCCGCTCCCGTGCGATCGACCCGACGCCGAACCTGACCAACCAGGCCCTTTTCGCCCGCGACGCCCATCTGTGCATGTACTGCGGCCAGCAGTTCAGCCGCCCCACGCTCACCCGCGACCACGTCATGCCGCTGTCCAAGGGCGGCCTGGACTGCTGGGAAAACGTGGTCACCGCCTGCTTCCACTGCAATTCGCGCAAGAGCGACCGCACCCCGCAGCAGGCCGGCATGCCCCTGCTGGCAGTGCCCTACCGGCCCAGCTGGATCGAGCACCTGATCCTGTCCAACCGCAACATCCTGGCCGACCAGATGGCCTTCCTGAAGGCGCAATTGCCCAAGCGCTCGAAACTGAGCACCTGAACGCCTGAAAATGCAACCCTCACCGTCCTGTCACGGACGGCGGCGTTTGCTTGCCCCACCCCCGTTTGAGGGCGAAAATGGGCGTTCAGAAAAAGTGCGAACATGATGATCGACTCTGCCCGCTATCCCCGCCTCGCGCGCATCCAGACGCCGGATGACCTGCGCACGTTCGACGAATCCGAATTGAGGGCGGTTGCCGACGAACTGCGCGCCTACCTCATTGAATCGGTGGGCAAGAGTGGCGGCCACTTCGCCGCCGGCCTGGGCGTGATCGAGCTCACCGTGGCCCTGCACTACCTGTACCAGACACCGCACGACCAGCTGGTCTGGGACGTCGGCCATCAGACTTACCCGCACAAGATCCTGACCGGCCGCCGCGACGAGATCCACACCGTCAAGCAGAAGGACGGCATCGCGCCGTTCCCGAAGCGCGAGGAAAGCGAGTACGACACTTTTGGTGTCGGCCACTCCTCGACCTCGATCTCGGCCGCACTGGGCATGGCCATCGCCCGCCAGTCCGAAGGCGACGACCGCAAGATCGTGGCGGTGATCGGTGACGGCGCGATGACCGCCGGCATGGCGTTCGAAGCGCTGATGCACGCTGGCGGCATGGAGCCGGAGCCGAACCTGCTGGTGATCCTCAACGACAACAACATGTCGATCTCCGAGGCCGTGGGCGGCCTGACCAAGATGCTGGGCCGCGCCACCGGCAGCCGCACGCTCAACGCGCTGCGCGAAGGCGGCAAGAAGATTCTCGGTGACAAGAAGAACAATCCGGCACGCTTCGTGAAACGCTGGGAAGAGCACTGGAAGGGCATGTTCGTGCCTTCCACGATGTTTGAGGAAATGGGCTTCCACTACACCGGCCCGATCGACGGCCACGACATGCCCGCCCTGCTGTCCACGCTGAAGACGCTGCGCGCCTCCAAGGGCCCGAAGCTGCTGCATGTGATGACCACCAAGGGCAAGGGTTACGAGCCGGCCGAGGGCGACCAGATCGGTTACCACGCCGTGGGCCCGTTCGATCCGGACAAGGGCCTGGTGGCCAAGGCCGGTGCCAAGAAGCCGACCTACACCGATGTATTCAGCGACTGGCTGTGCGATGCCGCCGCCGCCGAGCCGCGCCTGTACGGCATCACCCCGGCGATGCGCGAAGGCTCCGGCCTGGTGCGTTTCAGCAAGGAATACCCGCAGCGCTATTTCGACGTGGCGATTGCCGAACAGCATGCGGTCACCCTCGCCGCCGGCATGGCCACACAGGGTGGCAAGCCGGTGGTGGCGATCTACTCGACCTTCCTGCAGCGCGCGTACGACCAGTTGGTACATGACGTGGCCATCCAGGACCTGGACGTGCTGTTCGCGATCGACCGCGCCGGCGTGGTCGGCCCGGACGGTGCGACCCACGCCGGCAACCTCGACCTGAGCTTCCTGCGCTGCGTGCCGAACCTGGTGGTGATGGCACCGTCCAACGAAGCCGAGTGCCGGCAGATGCTAAGCACCGGCCTGCAGCACCCGGGCCCGGCCGCCGTGCGCTACCCGCGCGGCACCGGCACCGGCGTTGCAGCCGGCACCGACCTGTCGACCCTGCCGATCGGCAAGGGCGAACTGCGCCTGCAGGGCAGCCGCATTGCCCTGCTCGCCTTCGGCAGCACCGTGGCCGCCGCCGAGCAGGTCGGCCGCGAACTGGGCCTGAGCGTGGTCAACATGCGTTTCATCAAGCCGCTGGACCGCGAGCTGGTGCTGGCTGTCGCCGCCCAGCACGAGGGCCTGGTGACGATCGAAGACAACGTGGTGGCCGGTGGCGCCGGCTCCGGTGTTGGTGAACTGCTCAATGCCGAAGGCGTGCTGCGGCCGATCCTGCACCTGGGCCTGCCCGACAGCTACCAGCACCATGCCAGCCGCGAAGACCTGCTGGCCGAAGCCGGCATCGACGCGGCCGGCATCCGCGCCGCTGTGCTCAAGCGCTGGCCGCAGCTCGCCGCAGGTACCCCGCCGCTCAGCGCGGCAGGCTGAGGCCGATCACCACCCGGTAGATCCACACAGGGCGCAATGGGTGCGGACAGCGTCCGCACCCTCCAGGCTCGAAACGCGTAGATCCACGCCATGCGTGGATGATGGAATTCCGGGTGCCTGCCTTGGCAGGCACCCGCGCTCAGCCGTAACTGACCGCTTCGACGAATGCGCCGCTGGCTTCCACGCGCACGGCCGCACGCTGACCGGTGTCGACAAAGTGCAGGCGGGCCAGGGTCTCGGCGAAGTCGTAGGCGCGGGCGCCATCGCGGAACTCGATCGGCTCCGGCCGGTCCGGATGCAGCACGCGCCACTGGCGCTGTTCGCATTGCAGGCGGATCAACATGCAGCTCACTCCTTGAGGCAGCGTATCGATGGCGGCGGGATGCCCATGCCGGTTATGGCACACGGCACCGCTGGAATTCAGGGCACGCAACGTGCCCTGATCGCAGACAATACGGCGTTCAAAATGTGAGCTGTATCAGATTATTCTGATTTTCATGGGCTGAACCCGTAAAGCTCAGTTCACCTGGAACTGCGCCCGGCAGCCATCACTCACCCAGATGCCGCGGCGATCCCAGCCCCAGCTCTGGCCTTCGATGCAGGCGCTGCGTGAGTCCTGGCGGATCAGGCGCACACCCCGGCGGATGCGCGCATCGCAGTACTCCTGCCGATGTCCATTGGAATGGCAGGTGACCACATCGCCGCCGCCCCATCCGTTGCCATTGCCATTGCCCCAGCCGCCACCATTGCCACCCCAGCCGCCACCGCGGCGGTATTCACCGACGAATTCGGCACGGCACCCCTGTGTGACCCAGACGCCGTTGCGCGACTGGCCCCAGGTCTCACCTTCCACACAGGGCGAACCGGACAACTGGCGGATCAACCGCGCGCGGCCGTCCAGGCGGCACTCATTGCTGCGATTCTTGACCGACTCGCAGCGCACGATGCCACTGCCATCGCGGCCACCATAGCGGTCGTCGTCATAGCCGTAGCCATAGCTCTGCGCCTGGGCGCCGCCGGCCGCCGCCAGCATCGGCAACAGGGTGCAGGCCAGGGTGCGCCAAGTGAGTGCCTTGCCCATCGAGATCTCCAGATGAATACGATGGCGCAAGCATCCGGGATTCACGGCCCGGCGCACAGAGGGGAGCGCAACGGCAGTTTTTCCCCATTCAAACAACGCAACCGGACCTGACTGCGTCACAGTTGCTGGCGTCACTCTCCGACGTGAAGCGCGTCTACCGTATTGCCAAGCGCCGCGACCCGCACCGTGCTGCGCTGGCCGGTGCGGCGGTGATGCTCCAGGGCCAGCGCGGCGGCGGCGTCAAAGGCGTCGGCGCCACGTGCGTAGCGGGTGGCCTCGCGTGCCTGCGGGTGCAGTACGGACCAGCGCTGGGCAGTGCATTGGACGGTGATGACCATGGGGAGGCTCCTGCGGATAGAGGGTGCGGTGGCAGGCAGACGTGCCGCTCGCCGTTACACCATCAGGCTAGCGACCGCCTCCGGGATGGCCTATCAGATTTGTACGAAAAGTCCGCGCCAGTGCGTCAGAGCCCCACCCTCATCACATCCCTGAGTCCGTTTAGCTCGTTCATTCCGTGATCCTTGTCACGGAGTCAGCTGGGCTTCACACTACCATCATCAACAGGGGCCCCTTCCACATGCGCACCTTCTTCTCGCACCAGCGTTCGACGTTGCTGAAGTTCTATTTCGTGGCCAGCTATCTGATTCTGATCGAAGAGTTGGTCCGCGCCGCCGTGCATTGAGCGCTTGCTGACGGGCTATTTGCGACAGAAAATGTTGCTTTACGCACGGAGCTCGCGCATGAAGGTGCTTCTTCTGATTCCAGCGCTGCTGGTTCTGGCCGCATGCGCGAGCCCGGACAATGCAGCCCCGCGTGCCGACGGCAAGCCTTCGACCACCATGCCCAAGGTAGGCGGCGATCGCGACGCGCACGGCTGCATCGGCTCGGCCGGCTACCAGTGGTGCGAACACAGCCAGCGCTGCGAGCGGCCCTGGGAGCTGGCACAGGCACACGGCCTGGCCAACAGCGCCGAGGCCATCGACGCGTACTGCGCCACGCCCGCCAGCCCGGCGCGCAAGTGAGCACGACCCGTCATGGCTGAGCTGAGTCCCCTGCCCGACCTCGCCCGTGGCCGGTATCGCCACTTCAAGGGCGGCGAATACGAAGTGATCGACATCGTCCGCAGCAGCGAGACGCTGGAACCATTGGTGCTGTACCGCGCACTCTACGGCGAAGGTGGCCTGTGGGTACGCCCCTACCCGATGTTCGTCGAGCAGGTCCCAGGCAAACACGGCCCGCAGGCGCGTTTCGCACGCATCGACGATTGATCCGGCTCCCACCGGGCGGTGGCCGATGGTCGCGCCGGTGACGCGATCCGGCTGCGCTACAATCATACCGTCCAGTCGGTTTCTTCCCATCATGTCCCCGCCCCCTCCCCGCTCGCGGCGCAAAGCGCCCGACAGCGTGCGCCAGTCATTGCTGCACGCCACCATCGCCGTGATTGGCCAGAACGGGCTGGCGGCACTGACCGTGCAGGATGTCGCGCGCGTGGCCGGGGTCAGCAAGGGCGCGTTGTTCCACCATTTCAGCAGCAAGCAGGCGCTGGTCGATGAAGCCATCGGCGCACTCATCGGCGAATTCGAGGCGCGTGTGCGCACGCTCCTGCAGGACGGCACGCCCGGCCACGGCTGCTTCAGCCGCGCCTATGTGCGGGCCAACTTCGAGCACCTGCTGCAGCAGGAACAGGACAACGACGTCGGCCTGACCCTGGGCAACCTGATGGAGCCGGCCCTGCTGGCGCACTGGCGCGACTGGAAGCGCGCGATGCTGGCCGAGTTCCCCGGCGAGGCGGGCGATCCGCGCCTGTACGCGGCACGCTGCGCGGCCGATGGCTATTGGGCCACCGCCTATGGTCGGCCGCTGGACGAAGCAGAGCGCCTCAATGCGCTGGCGATGGCCGAGCAGGCCCTCAAGCTGTGCGACCCGCAGTGACCCGGAGCCCGCGATGAACCCCTATATCTACCTGGCCGCCGCCATCGTGCTGGAAGTGATTGCCACGTCGCTGCTGAAGGCCTCGGACGGCATGAGCCGGCTGTGGCCGACACTGGGCGCGCTGGTCGGCTACGGGCTGTGCTTCTACCTGCTGTCGGTCACCATGAAGTCGGTGCCGACCGGCATCGCCTATGCGATCTGGTCCGGCGTCGGCATCGTGCTGATCTCGCTGATCGGCCTGGTGGTGTTCAAGCAGCGGCTGGATGCAGCTGCGCTGGCCGGCATCGCGCTGATCTGCGCCGGCGTGCTGGTGATCAACCTGTTCTCGCGCAGCAGCGCGCACTGAACACGCTGCTGCGCGACAGGTGCTAGCTGACCTTCTTCGCCACGCTCATGCCGATCAGGAACAGCACCACGGCAATGATGATGCCGGCCCAGAACAGGAACTTGGCGATGCCCACAGCGGCACCGGCGATGCCGCCGAAGCCCAGCACGCCGGCGATGATGCCGATGATGGCGAAAATGATGGCCCACTTGATCATGTCAGTCCTTACCCCGCGGGGAACGCAAACGGTGTGATCAGGCTAGGCCGCAGCCGATGCGGCAGTCGTGAAAAGGCCGCGTGTGCGGCGTGAATCAGCGCGGCCGGAAGCGCAGCAGCGCCACCGCGAAGGCCAGGAACACGCTTCCCACCAGCCGGTCGAACCAGCGCCGTGCGAATGGCTTTGCAAGCCAACGACGCAGGCCGTGGCCACCGGCGGCGTACATCACGTACCAGAACAGTTCGCAGGCCGCGAAGGTCGCCACCAGCACGCTGTACTGCACGGCCTGGCTACGCGACGGATCAACGAACTGCGGCAGGAACGCCGCGGCGAACAACAACAGCTTGGGGTTGCTCAGGCCAACCCACAGGCCGCCACGGAATACCGTCGCTGCGCCATGTACCGGCGCCAGTGTGACCTCTGCAGCATCGGCCACCGCGGGTGCCGGGCGGCAGCTGTCACGCCACGCCTTGATGCCAAGCCAGGCCAGGTAGGCCACACCGAGATAGCGCAGCACTTCGAACAGCATCGGCGAGGAGTGCAGCAACGCGCTCAGGCCCGCAGCGGATGCGGCCAGCACCAGCAGCATCGCCAGCAGGCAGCCGGCCATGGCCGGCACGCTGCCACGGAACCCCAGCCCGACGCTGCGCCCGAGGATGTGCAGCATGTTCGGCCCGGGCGTCCCGCACAGCACGAAGACCGTGGCCAGGAACCACCACCAGGTATGCAGGGCCATTGCCGGTTTCCACTTCAGAAGACGGCACCAGCATAGGGCACCCATGCAGGACGCGGCACATACAGCGGGCGGTGGATGCGACGGTTACAGATGCCGGCGCCCGTGCACGGCAGCGCCACTGCCATCTGTGCTGCAATGGCCGTCTCTGGCTTGGAGCAGTGCATGAAGACCCTTGGCCTGATCGGCGGCATGAGCTGGGAAAGCTCGGCGCAGTACTACCGGCTCATCAACGAGGCGGTGCGGCATCGCCTCGGTGGCGCGCATTCGGCGCAACTGCTGCTGTGGTCGGTGGATTTCGCCGGCATCAAGCAGCTGCAGCACGACGGCCAATGGGATCTGCTGGGCAACCACATGCTCGATGCTGCACGGCGGCTGCAGGCCGGTGGCGCCGAGCTGCTGGTGATCTGCACCAACACCATGCACACGCTGGCCGGCCGGATCGAAGCCGGATGCCCGCTGCCCCTGCTGCATATCGCGGACCCGACCGCCGCGGCGATCCTGCAGGCCGGCATCCGCAAGGTGGGACTGCTCGGCACCGCCTTCACCATGGAGCAGGCGTTCTACCGCGACCGGCTGCAGGACCGCTTCGGGCTGGAGGTACTGGTTCCGGAGGCCGATGATCGCCGCAGCGTGCACGACATCATCTACCAGGAGCTGATCTGCGGCGTGGTCAGCGAGCATTCGCGGCAGGCATACGCCGGCGTGATCGCGCGCCTGGTTGCACGCGGCGCCGAAGCGATCATCCTCGGCTGTACCGAAATCATGTTGCTGGTCCGCGCCGAGGACAGCCCGGTGCCGCTGTTCGACACCACCACCCTGCACGCCCTGGCGGCGGTGGATGCGGCACTGGCCTGACCCTGCGCGCTGTCAGTCTTCGCCCTGCACTTCCAGTGCGGTGATCAACCAGTCGACCACGGCCTGCGAATCACACAGGAAGAAGATGGCATCGCCCGAACGCGCCTCAGTCAGCAGCCGATAGACGGTAATCGCCACTGCCGACTGGTTGGCGATGAACACCTCCGGGCTGCGCGGTCCCTCGCTGTGGCCGGCCACGGCATGCAGCGCCTTGCGCGCAGCCACGGTGGCGGGCGGGTCCGCGCTGCGGGCCAGTTCCGGCCCGCGCAGGCCCCACGCAATGAACACATGCTTGCCCTTGAACGTGGTGTCCAGGACACGCACCTGCCCGGCCTCTGCGCCAGCCGAGCGATGAATGACGGTACTGCTGATCAACGCAACCCCCTGTGGTCGTCGTGGTCCGCGCATCCTCCTCCACACGCCGGCTGCACGCCAGTGACGGCAGCCACAGGCTGGGCCGGCAAGCGTGGGAGAGATGTAAGAAGGTGTAAGCCGATGCGATCGGATGTGCCGCGATGATAAGGGATGTAAGGCTCTGCATGGGCCGGTGCACACTACTAAATCCCCACTGAGCCAACGCCGGAACGATCCGTTCCGAGGGCCCCGGGCTGGTCCATTCTTGCGGCCCGTTCCCCTGCCGAGGCCCCCCATGACCCATCGCCTGCTGCTGCCGATTGCCCTCCCCACCCTGGCCCTGCTGCTGGCCGCCACCACGGTGGCCGCCCAGGATTACGACAGCGATCCCATTGCGCCGCTGCGCTGCGAATCGCAGTTCAACAAGACCCAGCAGTGCCCGATCGAAGGCCGCATGCGCCTGGCCAGGCAGCTGTCGGTCACCCGCTGCGTAGAGGACCAGAACTGGGGCCAGAGCCGCCGCATGCTCTGGGTCACCGACGGCTGTCGCGCCGAGTTCGTGGCCGACGGACAGGGACGCGGCCGCTGGCCGGGGCGCGGCCGTGACCGTGACCGCGATGACCATGGCGAGCGCCTGGTCTGCGAGTCCTACGAGCAGAAGGACAAGGAATGCCGCATCCGTGTGCGCCACGAGGTACGCCTGGTCAAGCAGAAGTCGGTGACACCGTGCGTCGAGGATCGCAACTGGGGCTGGGACCGCCGCGGCGTGTGGGTCAGCGACGGCTGCCGTGCCGAGTTCCGTGTGTATTGACTGCCGACCACACGCTGGCTGTGGCGGATGCGCAGACACGGCCGACGCGATCGATAGACTGGGCGCACCCAGCCCAGGAGCCTTCGATGGTGCCGCCCGATCCCTCCTCGACGATGTTGCACATCCGCGAGGCAATGCCCGCCGACGTTTCCGCGTTGATCGCGCTCGACAGCGTTGCGGTCCACGATCCGCAACGCGCACGGCAGATCAGCGACTGGCAGGCCAATGGTGGCATGCACGTGGCCGAATGGGCCGGCCAGCTGGCCGGTTACCTGGCCATCCACCATCACTTCTTCGGCGAAGCCTTCGTCGAGATGCTGATGGTGGCGCGCGAACAACGCAGCCAGGGCGTCGGCGCCGCCCTGCTGCGCCATGCCATCGCGCTGCACGGCCACGGCAGGCTGTTCACTTCGACCAATGCTTCCAATACCGGCATGCAACGCCTGCTCGCCGCTTCGGGTTTCATCGACAGCGGCATCGTGCACGGATTGGACGAAGGCGATCCGGAACTGATCTACCGCTTTGCCGGCAGCTGATCGAGATACGTGGTCACCTTTGCATCCAGCAGGTCCATCAACAGCGGATCCATGCAGCGATAGTCGTCGGGGATATCCAGGCAATGCAGGCGCTTGTGTTCCAGCAGGCGCGCATAGGCGGCCTGCAGGCGATGCTGGTGCTTGGCCTCCATCACGAAGATGACATCGGCCCAGCGGATATCCGCCGGGCCGATGGGGCGTCGTGCATGCGGGCTGGTGCCGGCCGACAGCGCAGCGAAGCCGGGTCGCCGTCGCCACATGGCTTCGGCGGTCGGGCTGCGCAGCTGGTTGCGGCTGCAGACGAACAGCAGGTTGATCATTCCTGTTCCTGCAGTTGGCGGGCGCTGAGGACCGGATAGGTGAAGCCCAGCTGGCGTGCGCGCGCGAGCTTGGCATCGCGCGTATACAGCAGCTTCCAGTTCTTCTCGGGCTTGTAGCTGTAGGCGGTCGTGGCGCGGTCGCCACCACGGTTGCGAGCCTGGCTGCGACGCCAGGCACGGCTTCTTGCAGAATCCATGATGTGTTCTCGTGAGTACCGGGTTCAGCAGCCGCGGTAGTACGAGTGGCGCGCAGCATACACCGCACGCACAAAAAAGCCCACGCATCGCTGCGCGGGCTTCTTGATTCATCACAGTGGTCGGGACGGCCGGATTCGAACCGACGACCCTCTGCCCCCCAGGCAGATGCGCTACCAGGCTGCGCTACGCCCCGACTGATGCTGCGATGTGCCCGCCACTGCGGCGGGCCGTGAAGTATAGCGGATTACGATGGAAATGGGATCAGCGGCGCAGCAACTGCAGCACTTCTTCCAGCTCCATGCGCACCTGCTTGATGATCTGGTTGCTCAGCGCCGATTCCTCGCGGGCATCGGGGCCGTCCAGACGCAGGCGTGCACCACCGATCGTGTAGCCCTGTTCGTACAGCAGGCTGCGGATCTGCCGCACCATCAGCACGTCGTGGCGCTGGTAGTAGCGGCGGTTGCCTCGGCGCTTGGCCGGCTCAAGGCTGGGAAACTCGGTTTCCCAGTAGCGCAGGACATGCGGCTTGACGTCGCACAGCTCGCTGACTTCACCGATGGTGAAGTAGCGCTTGGCCGGGATCGGCGGTAGTTCGCGGTTACTGCCCGGATCCAGCATAAGCTTCCACCCTCTCCTTGAGCTTCTGGCCCGGACGGAAGGTGACCACCGTACGGGCGGAAATCGGAATTTCCTCGCCGGTCTTGGGGTTGCGACCCGGGCGCTGGTTCTTGCGCCGCAGATCGAAATTGCCGAAGCCCGACAGCTTCACCTGACGTCCCTGTTCCAATGCTTCACGCAGCACATCGAAAAACGCGTCGACGAATTCCTTGGCTTCCCGCTTGTTCAGACCGACTTCGTCGAACAGCTTTTCCGCCATCTCCGCCTTGGTCAATGCCATTGCCTGCTACCCCCGAGTGCTGCCCGCTCAGCCGCGGATCCGGGCGTGGTGTTCACGCTCGATGGCAGTGACCGCCTCGGCCACCACCGCATCCACGTCGCGGTCCGTCAGAGTGCGCGACTTGTCCTGCAAAATCAAGCCCATAGCGAGACTCTTGAATCCCGGCTCGACGCCCTGGCCGACGTAACGGTCGAACAGGTTCAGGTCGCGCAGCAGCGGGCCGGCGGCCTGGCGGACGGTGGCCGCCAGATCGGCCCAGGCCACCTGTTCAGGCACCAGGAACGCCAGGTCGCGACGCACCGCCGGGAAGCGCGACAGCTCGCCGGCGCGCGGCAGTCGGCGGGCCGTCAGCGGCTCCAGGTCCAGCTCGAAGGCGTAGACGTCGGCTTCGATATCCATCGCCCGGGTCAGTCGCGGGTGGATCTGGCCGATCCAGCCGATCGCCACGCCATCGCGGTACACCTCGGCCGAACGCGCCGGGTGACCGTAGGCGCGGACGGACGGGCGGAACTCCAGCTGCGCGCCACTGGCGGCCGCCAGCGACTCCAGGTCGCCCTTCAGGTCATGGAAGTCGACCTTGCGGGTCGGCAGGCCCCACTGCACCGCCTGCGCCTCACCGCAGACCGCAGCGGCCACGCGCGGGGTTTCCAGCGGTGCCGGCTGGCCGTCTCCGGCCTGCTGGGCGAACACGCGGCCGAGCTCGAACAGGCGCACACGGCCCAACTGGCGGGCGGCGTTGCGGCCCAACGTGGCGACCAGGCCCGGCAGCAGCGACGGGCGCATCACCGCCAGTTCGGCCGACAGCGGGTTGGCCAGCGGCACCAGGCCGTCGCGCAGCTGCCACTGGGTCAGCAGCGCGTCGTCGACGAAGGCGAAATTGACGGTTTCCTGCTGGTCACGGGCGATCAGCTGGCGGCGCACGCTCAGCGCGTCCAGCTGGGTCTCGCTCGGCATCGCCACGCGCGAGGCACCGCCCGGCAGCGTGGTCGGGATCTGCTCGTAACCGTGGATGCGGGCCAGCTCTTCGATCAGGTCTTCTTCGATGGCGATGTCGAAGCGGCGGCTCGGCGCGACCACCTGCCAGCCGTCGGCGGCGGCGACCACGTCCATGCCCAGCGCGCGCAGGATGCGCTCGACTTCCGCATCGTCGATGGTGATGCCGAGCACGCGGGTGATGCGGGCGCGGCGCAGCACGATGGTCGCTGGCTGCGGCAGATCGGCTTCACGCACGGCCTCGGTGACCGGTGCCGGGGTACCGCCGGCCAGGTCCAGCACCAGGCGGGTGGCGTACTCGATCGCGGTGCGCGGCAGCGCCGGATCGACGCCGCGCTCGAAGCGATGGCCGGCATCGGTGTGCAGGCCAAGCTTGCGGCCACGACCCATGATCGCGGCCGGCGCGAAGTGCGCGGCTTCCAGGAACACGGCGGTGGTCGCGTCGGTGACGCGGGTGTCGAAGCCGCCCATCAGGCCGGCCAGGCCGACCGCGCGGTCAGCGTCGGTGACCACCAGGAAGCTGTCGTCCAGCGCAGCATCGCGGCCGTCCAGCAGCTTCAGCGTCTCGCCCGCGCGCGAACGCCGCACGGCGATGCTGCCCTGCAGGGTGCCCAGGTCGTAGGCGTGCATCGGCTGGCCCAGCTCCAGCATCACATACTGGGTGATGTCGACCAGCAGCGAGACCGGACGCACGCCACTGCGGCGCAGGCGCTCGGCCATCCACAACGGGGTCTTGGCGGCAGCATTGACGCCTTCGATGACACGGCCCAGGTAACGCGGCGCTTCGGCGCCGGCGTCGAGCTGGATGCTCAGCTCACGGCTGCCGACTGCCGGAATGGCGTCGGCAGCGAAGTCCAGCACTTCACTGCGGGTGGCGGCGGCGACGTCGTAGGCGATGCCGCGCAGGCTGAAGCAGTCGGCGCGGTTCGGGGTCAGCTTGATCTCGATGCTGGCATCCGGCAGGCCCAGGTACTCGACCAGGGTCTGGCCGACCGGTGCGTCGTCGGGCAGTTCCAGCAGGCCGGAAGCATCGTTGTCCAGGCCCAGTTCCTTGGCCGAGCACAGCATGCCGTTGGACTCGACGCCACGCAGCTTGGCCGGCTTGATCTTCAGCTCGCCGATCTGCGCACCGACCATCGCCAGCGGCGCGACCAGGCCCGGGCGCGCGTTCGGGGCGCCGCACACGATCTGCAGCAGTTCGCCCTGCCCGGCATCAACCCTGCACACCTGCAGGCGATCCGCTTCCGGATGGCGCACCGCGTCGACGATGCGTGCCACGACCACGTGGTCGAGGCCTTCGCCCAGCGCGGTCACGTCTTCCACTTCCAGGCCGATGGCGGTCAGCACTGCACTCAGTTCATCGCGCGAAGCGCCGGTCGGGACGTGGCTGCGCAGCCAGTTTTCGGAGAATTTCATGGTGTCATCCTGGTGGGCCCGGCGCATGCGCCTGGGCCTGCGAATTTGGGAGCAGCCGAGCATGGCTCGGCCCTACACGGTTGCGGCTTACGCGAACTGTTTCAGGAACCGCACGTCGTTCTCGAAGAACGCACGCAGGTCGTTGACGCCGTAGCGCAGCATTGCAAAGCGCTCCACGCCCATGCCGAAGGCGAAGCCGGTGTAGCGCTCCGGATCGATGCCGACGTTGCGCAGCACGTTCGGATGGACCATGCCGCAGCCCAGCACTTCCAGCCAGCGGGTGCTGCCATCGGGCTGCTGCCAGGCGATGTCCACTTCCGCGCCCGGCTCAACGAACGGGAAATAGCTGGGGCGGAAGCGCATTTCGAAATCGCGCTCGAAGAAGGCGCGCACGAACTCGGCCAGCGTGCCCTTCAGGTCGGCGAAGGTCGAATGCTCGTCCACCAGCAGGCCTTCCACCTGATGGAACATCGGCGAATGGGTCTGGTCGCTGTCGCTGCGGTACACCTTGCCGGCGGCGATCATGCGCAGCGGCGGCGCGTGGTCACCCATGTAGCGCACCTGCACGCCGGAGGTGTGCGTGCGCAGCAGGCGGCCGTCGCCGAAGTAGAAGGTGTCGTGCATGGCGCGCGCCGGATGGTGCGGCGGGAAGTTCAGCGCCTCGAAGTTGTGCCAGTCGTCCTCGATCTCCGGCCCTTCCGACAGCTCGTAGCCCAGCCGGCCGAAGATGCCAGTGATGCGCTCCAGGGTGCGGGTGATCGGATGCAGGCCGGCGCGGTCGCCGTTGCGACCCGGCAGGGTGATGTCGATGGCTTCGGCGGCCAGGCGTGCATCCAGTGCCGCATCTTCCAGCAGCGCCTTGCGCTCGCCGAGCGCGCGGGTCAGCGCGTCGCGGGCCTGGTTGATCGCTTCACCGGCGGCCTTGCGCTCGTCGGCCGGCAGGGCGCCGAGCTGCTTGAGCTGCGAGGTGATGCTGCCACTCTTGCCAAGCAGGGCCACGCGCAGCTGTTCCAGCACGTCGGGGCTCTGTGCGGCGGCCACATCGGCCAGCGCCTGGGTGGTGAGGGATTGGATGTCGCTCATGGGGGGCCGGAACTCCAGTCGATCTGCCATCGCGATGCGCGAAGGGCCGACCCCTGTCGCCACCGCCGTCCCCGCGCTGCCGCCATGGCCTCGCCGGGACCCAAAAAAGAATGGGGAAGGACTTGCGCCCTTCCCCATGCATTGCCTTGACCTGACACCGTTCCGGATGAACGGTTACGGCATCGGGAAGGACTTATGCCGCCAGCGCGCCCTTGGCCTTTTCGGCCAGCGCAGCAAAACCGGCTGCGTCGTGCACGGCGATGTCAGCCAGGACCTTGCGGTCCAGGGTGATGCCGGCCTTCAGCAGACCGTTCATGAAGCGGCTGTAGCTCAGGCCGTTGATGCGGGCAGCCGCATTGATACGGGTGATCCACAGCGAACGGAAGTTGCGCTTCTTCTGCTTACGGCCGATGTAGGCGTACTGCTGTGCCTTGATGACCGCCTGCTTGGCGACGCGGAAGACCTTGCGGCGGGCGTTGTAATAGCCCTTGGCGAGATCCAGAATCTTCTTGTGGCGGCGACGCGCCTGTACGCCACGCTTAACTCGTGCCATTTTTCAGTTCCTCAGAGGTAAGGGAGCATGCGGTCCAGACGGCCTGCGTCTTCTGCACGGACATGGCCCGTCTGACGCAGATTACGCTTACGCTTGGTCGCTTTCTTCGTGAGGATGTGGCTACGGTTGGCGTGGCCGCACTTGTACTTGCCCGAGGCGGTCTTGCGGAAACGCTTGGCCGCTGCCCGGTTGGTCTTGATCTTGGGCATTGCAATGTCCTTGATGGGATTTGACCCTGGTTTCTGACTGATCTGGCGGCGGCCTGGGCCGCTCTTTCCGTCCTGCCATGATCGGCGTACGACCCGTCCTGGGTGGGTCGAGCCGGGCATGATACAGGCAAAACCGCCCTGCCACCAGCCCCAGCACCCCTTGCGCCGGCATTTCACCGGCATCCTGCAAAAGCAAAGGGACGCCAGTGGCGTCCCCTTACCCTGAACCATTCAGCCAGGCGCCCCGGAAGGCGGCCCGTCAGGCCTCAGGTCTTCTTCTTCGGCGCGATCATCATGACCATCTGACGCCCTTCCAGGCGCGGACGGGATTCAATGACGATGTCCTCGCCCAGATCGGTCTCGATCCGGTTGGCCATTTCGCGACCCAGTTCCTGGTGGCTCATTTCACGGCCACGGAAACGGATGTTGACCTTGATCTTGTCGCCTTCTTCAAGGAACCCGCGCATCTTGCGCAGCTTGATCTGGTAGTCGCCCTCGTCCGTGACCGGACGGAACTTCACTTCCTTGATCTCGACCTGCTTGGTCTTCTTCTTGGCCTCGCTGGCCTTCTTCTGCGCTTCGAACTTGAACTTGCCGAAGTCCATGATCTTGCAGACCGGCGGATCGGCCTGCGGCTGGATTTCGACCAGGTCCAGGCCTTCATCTTCGGCCATGGACAGCGCTTCGTCGCGCGACAACACGCCGATCATTTCTCCGTCACTGCCGATCACGCGGACGCGCGGCACACGGATTTCCTGATTCTTGCGGTTCTGTTTGTTGTCAGGGGTGCTGATATTACGTTCTCCCAAGGGTATCGAACCGGTCCGGGTGCCTGTGCCCCCGGACCGGACCTTTGCTTACGCGCCCTCGGCCTGGAGCCGCTCGATGAAGGCCTGCAGGCTCATGCTGCCCAGGTCTTCGCCAGAACGCGTACGCACCGCCACAGCCCCATTTTCCTTCTCGCGGTCACCAATGACCAGCAGGTAGGGCACGCGCTGCAACGTATGCTCGCGGATTTTATAGCCGATCTTCTCGTTACGCAAATCCGAGCTGACGCGGAAGCCTTGCTCCGCAAGGGTTTTGGTCACGCCCGAGACGTAGTCGGCCTGGGCGTCGGTGATGTTGGCCACCACCACCTGGATCGGCGCCAGCCAGGCCGGGAACTGGCCGGCATGGTGCTCGATCAGGATGCCCAGGAAGCGCTCCATCGAGCCGACGATGGCGCGATGCAGCATGACCGGGTGCTTCTTCTGGCTGTTCTCGTCCACGTACTCGGCGCCCAGGCGGCCCGGCATCATGAAGTCGACCTGCATGGTGCCCAGCTGCCAGGTACGGCCGATGGCGTCCTTCAGGTGGTACTCGATCTTCGGGCCGTAGAAGGCGCCCTCGCCCGGCAGCTCCTGCCATTCCACGCCACAGGCGGACAGCGCCGAACGCAGTGCGCCCTCGGCCTTGTCCCAGGTGGCGTCGTCGCCCAGGCGCGATTCCGGACGCAGCGCGATCTTGATCTGGATCTCGTCGAAGCCGAAGTGCTGGTAGACCGCCAGCGCCTGCTGGTGGAACGCGGTCACTTCCGATTCGATCTGGCTCTCGGTGCAGAACACATGGCCGTCGTCCTGGGTGAAACCACGCACGCGCAGGATGCCGTGCAGCGCGCCGGACGGCTCGTTGCGGTGGCAGGAACCGAACTCACCGTAGCGGATCGGCAGGTCGCGGTAGCTGTGCAGGCCCTGGTTGAACACCTGGATGTGGCCCGGGCAGTTCATCGGCTTGACCGCGTAGGTGCGCTTCTCCGACTCGGTGAAGAACATGTTGTCCTGGTAGTTGTCCCAGTGGCCGGACTTCTTCCACAGGCTCACGTCCAGGATCTGCGGGCAGCGCACTTCGCCGTAGCCGCTGCTGCGGTAGACCTTGCGCATGTACTGCTCGACCACCTGCCACAACGCCCAGCCCTTCGGGTGCCAGAACACCAGGCCCGGCGCCTCTTCCTGCAGGTGGAACAGGTCCTGCTGCTTGCCGATGCGGCGGTGGTCGCGCATCTCGGCTTCCTCGATGCGCTTGATGTACGCCTCGAGCTGCTTCTTGTCGGCCCAGGCGGTGCCGTAGATGCGCTGCAGCTGTTCGTTCTGCGCATCGCCGCGCCAGTAGGCGCCGGAGATGCGGGTCAGCTTGAAGGCCTTCAGGAAGCGCGTGTTCGGCACGTGCGGGCCGCGGCACATGTCCACGTATTCCTGGTGGTAGTACATGCCCATCGCCTGGATGTCGTCGGACATGTCCTCGATCAGGCGCAGCTTGTAGTCCTCGCCACGGGCCTTGAAGATCTCGATCACTTCGGCGCGCGGCGTCATCTTCTTGATGACGTCGTAATCCTGGGCGATCAGCTCACCCATGCGCTTCTCGATCGCGGCCATGTCGTCCGGGGTGAACGGGCGCTCGGAATAGATGTCGTAATAGAAGCCCTCGGCGATCACCGGGCCGATCACCATCTTCACGTCCGGGTACAGCTGCTTGACGGCGTGGCCGACCAGATGGGCGCAGGAGTGGCGGATGATCTCCACGCCCTCCTCGTCCTTGGCGGTGATGATGCGCAGGCTGGCATCGTGGTCGATGACGTCACTGGCATCGACCAGCACGCCATCGACCGAACCGGCGATGGTGGCCTTGGCCAGGCCGGCACCGATCGACTGGGCGACGTCCATGACGCTGACGGGGTTTTCGAACTCGCGGCGGCTGCCGTCGGGAAGGGTAATGTTGATCATCGCATTGGCTTCGTGCGGGGCCCGCTGGGCGGGCTGGAAAGCGTTCCCGGGCCATTGCCCGGGCAATAAAAAAGCGCCGCGAGGGCGCCTGGAACACAGGGCCTTCGGGGGCAGGTCAACAGTGGGCGGTGGTAGTGCTCATGTCGCACGCTCGGCCGGCGCTGGGCGCGGGCCACCTTGTTCCAGTCAGGGTTCTGCGACGATCTTAAACCAGCACACCGGAAAGCCCAAGGCCTACCGTACGGTCCGCTGAATGGCCCTCGCTGGCGGCGTGAAAACGCAATGATTACCATGTCCGCGCAGCCCGCCCCGTGCCAGCCTGCCCGCTTCCCCCCAGGACCTCGTGATGCGCCACCCGCTCCGACCGGCTCCCGCCGGCCCCGCCCGTGCCCCGCGTTCGCTGGCCCGCTGCCATGGCGGCCGCCCGCAATGATCACCGTCGGCCTTTCCACGCTGGGCTTCTGCAGCCTGGGCATGCTGGCAGCGATGTTCTCGGCACTGGCCTTCTATGCCGCCTCGCCGCACTGCCGCTGGCCCCGCCTGCGCCGCGCCGGCCGCCTCGGCCGCGAGATCGGCCTGGTCGCCGCGGCTGCCGCATTGTGGCTGTGGATGGCCGAACTCGGCTTTGCCGCTGGCCTGGTGGCGATGCTGTGCACCTGGATGCTGGCCGCGATGCTGCTGCCGGCACTGGCCGCCTGGCATCGCCCGGGCACGGAGTCGCCCTGATGTGGCCGCGCGCCTTCGCCGGCATCGTGGCCGGCTTCTTGCTGGCCGCCGCCGCGACCGGGCTGGTGACGTGGTTGCCGCCGGGCCCCTGGCAGAACGCGCTGGTGCCCAGCCTGATCACGTTCATCCCGCTGTGGATGCTGGCTGCCCTGTGGGCGTTCAGCTTCCGCAGCGCGCTGCGCGCCTGGGTGACACTGGCCGGCAGCGCTACGGCCGGCTTCGCCGTGCTGACGCTGCTGCGCCTGACCGGCGCGGTGCAATGAGACTCCCCCCATGAAGTTCAGCTCGCAGACCCTGCGTACGTTCACCACCCTGCACACCTGGGTCGGCCTGGTTGCCGGCTTCGGCCTGTTCGTGGCCTTCTACGCGGGTGCGCTGACCCTGTTCCACCACGACCTGCCGCTGTGGCAGACGCCCGGTGCAGCCACCGCGTTGCCGGCGGGCCTGGACGACGCACAGTACCTGCTGGAAGACGTGCTGGCGGCACACCCGGAGGCCCGCCGCCACGTCGGCATGACGTTCCCCGGCGCCGAACATCCGCAACCCCTGGCCTACTGGCAGGCCGACGACGGCAGCTGGCGCTATGCCTGGCCGGGCCAGATCGCCGGCAGCCCGACGCCGCCACAGACCGGGCTGGCCGAACTGGTCAACGAACTGCACTACAGCCTCGGCCTGCCAGTGGCCGGCATCTACGTGATGGGCATCGTCAGCCTGCTGTATGGCATGGCGCTGCTGAGCGGCCTGGTGATCCACCTGCCGAAGCTGTTCGGCGACCTGTTCGCGCTGCGGCCGGGCCGCAACCTGAAGCAGCTGTGGCAGGACGCGCACAACGTGATCGGCGTGCTCAGCCTGCCCTTCCACCTGATGTTCGCGGTCACGGGCGCCCTGCTCTGCCTGGTGTTCGTGCAGATGGCCCTGCTCAATCCACTGATCTACGACGGCAAGGCCCTGCAGGCGGTACCGACTGCAATGGACACCGCGCCGGTGCGCGACGCCAGTGGCATCCCGGCACCGCCGGGCAGCCTGCGCCTGCTGCATGCGCGCGCGCTTGAAGTAGCCCGCGCACAGGGCGTGGCCAACTTCGAGCCGGCCTACCTGAAACTGGCCAACGCCGGCGATGCCAACGCCACGATCGAGATCACGGGCGAATCCACCGGCACACTCGGGCCGCTCGGTTCGGTGGCCCTGGACGTGGCCACCGGCAACGTCCTGGCCTCCCAGCTGCCGGGCCAGCGCGATGCCAACCACGCCACGCTCAGCGCCGCCTATGCCCTGCACTTCGGCGAGTTCGGCAACGGCGTGGTGGTCTGGCTGTACTTCCTGCTCGGCCTCGGCGGTGCGTTCCTGTTCTACTCCGGCAACCTGTTGTGGATCGAGTCGCGGCGCAAGCGTCGCCAGCCGCAACAGCCGCGTGCCGGGGTGAACATGGCACGGGCCACGGTTGGCGTGTGCATCGGCCTGTGCGTGGCGATCTCGGTCGCTTTCATCACCGCGCTGGTGCTGGAGCGGTTGGCACCGTCGGCGGTCGACCATGGCATCCGCTGGGCCTGCTTCGGCAGCTGGGCAGCCTGTGCGCTGTGGGCTGCACTGCGCCGCCCCGCGCAGGCGGCGCGCGAGCTGCTGTGGGCCGCAGCGCTCAGCACTGCACTGGTGCCGGTCCTGCACGGCGCACTCAATGGTGACTGGCTGTGGCGCGCCGCCGCGCGTGGCCATTGGCCGCTGTTCTGGGTCGATGCCATCGCGCTGGCCATGGCCTTCGGCTTCGCTCGCCTGGCCGTCGCCAGCCAGCGCCGCGCCCGCAACGGCGACCCCAACAGCGTCTGGGCCAACTAAGCGTTCACCGGGCATGGCCCGGCGCTACCGCTGCGGGTGTTCTTCGCCCGGGTAACGACTCACTTCGATCAGGTTGCCATCCGGGTCGCGGAAGTACACCGATTCGATCGGTCCCAGCGCACCGGTACGTGTGGCCGGCCCCTCCTCCACCGCGATGGCCTGCGCCCGCAGGTGCGCCAGCACATCGACCATTGCCGTATGCGTGACCAGGCACAGATCGGCACTGCCCGGCGTGGGTCGCAGCGCATGCGGCTGCAGTGGCGCGCTGGCCGGATGCAGGTTGATCTTCTGCTGGCCGAACTGCAGCGCGGTACGGCCAGCGCCGAAGCGCACGACCTGCATGCCGAGCACGCGCTGGTAGAAGTCACAGCTGCGTTCGATGTCGGCGACGGTGAGGACCAGGTGGTCCAGGCGTTCGAGATGGATCATGCCCAAAGCGTAGCGCCGCCGGCGTCGTCGCAATGTGCGGTGTCGGGCCGATGGCGTTGCCGCCTGGCGCCGGGCATGGCCCGGCGCCACCAGTGACTCAATCGCCGATGCGCGCCTTCTGCCACGGGCCGAGCATCGCGTTGAGCAGGCTGGCCTGCTCGTCGTCGCCGGTCAGCTCCCACATGAACACCCCGGCCAGGCCCTGCTCGCGGGCGAACCGGGCACGCAGGCCGATCGAGCGCGGGTCTTCATAGCTGATGAAGATCTTCTGCACGGCGTTGTACAGCCACGGGCTCTGCGCCTGCGGCTGCCAGTGCTTCACCCAACCCGGCTGGTCGAGATAGCGCGCCTTGATCACCCGCCAGTCGCCGGCGTCGGCCGGTGCGCTGTAGGGCTGATACAGGCCATCCGGCGCATCGCCGGTGACCTTGAAGCCGCGCCCATAGAACGGCACGCCCAGCACCAGCTTGTCGGCCGGCACGCCGTGCTCGCGGTAGTACTGCACCGCGCCGGCCACGTTGTTCCAGCGCCGCAGCTCCGGCGCCAGCGGATCGGCCGGCACTTCATGCAGGGGCGCATTGAAGGTCGACACCGATGAGAAGCCGGTGCCCATGTCATAGCTCATCAGGTTGATGAAATCGAACACCTTGGCCAGCGCCGGCAGGTCGTAGCTCGCCGCCGGATCATAGGGGCCATCGGTCTGGAGGCGACCGGCGGCCAGCGCGGCGCTCAGCAGCATTGGCTGCCCCACCTTGCGCCCGTGCGTGTCGAGTGCCACGCGGAACGCCTGCGCGAGCCTGGTCAGGTTGGCGCGATCCTGCGGGCGATGCGCCAGCTCCTTCGGCCCGCCACTGACCGGGAACTCCCAGTCGATATCCACACCATCGAAGCTGCCGGCATGGTGATCGAAGAACAGTGCCATGCATGAGTCCACCAGGCGCTTGCGGCTGGCCTCGGTCAACGCTGCATCGGAGAACCCACCCGCACCCCAGCCACCGATCGAAATCAGCGTGCGCAGGTGCGGATGCGCCTTCTTGAGCTCGGCCAGCGCGGCGAAGTTCTTCGGCGCTTCCGCGCCGACCGCGCAGCGGCCGTCCTCGATGGTGGAGAACGCATAGAACAGATGGGTCAGGCGCTCGGCGGGAATGCTCGACACCGGATAGCGCTCGGCCGAGCCGCCGGGGTAGTAGGCACCGAAGATCGGCGGCGGCGCCGGCGCAGCGCGCGCAGCGATGGGCACGGCACCGGCGATCAGCACGGCAAGGACGGCCACGGTCTGGCGGAACATGGGATCTCCCGGTTCGAAGGCGCCGCCACGTTAGCAAACCGATGTGGCTGTGGGACGGTTGTCGCGGCATGTCGTCCCGTGGACATTCGTGATCCGCGCAACCGTGACAGAACGATGGCCACGTGGCGGCGCTCACGCACTGCAGCAGGACATGCAGCGACCTGGATGAGCGGCACTGCATGACATCAAGGCAAAGAAAAAGCGGGCCGAAGCCCGCTTTTTCATTTGCGAAAGCGTGAGGACCGACGGGCCTCACCCACCGCACAATCAGCAGTACCGATTATTCGGCGCTGACGGCGTCGCCTTCTTCCACGGCCTTCATCGACAGGCGGATACGGCCCTGCTTGTCGACTTCCAGCACCTTGACCTTGACCACATCGCCTTCCTTCAGCACGTCGCCGACCTTCTCGACGCGATCGCTGGAGATCTGCGACACGTGGACCAGACCGTCCTTGCCCGGCAGGATCGTGACGAACGCACCGAAGTCCATGATCTTGGCGACCTTGCCTTCGTAGATGCGGCCCGGCTCGACGTCCGAGGTGATCTGCTCGATGCGGGCCTTGGCGGCCTGGGCAGCGATGGCATTGACCGAAGCGATGACGATGGTGCCGTCATCCTGGATGTCGATCTGGGTGCCGGTTTCCTTGGTGATGGCCTGGATGGTCGAGCCACCCTTGCCGATCACTTCGCGGATCTTGTCCGGGTGGATCTTGATGGTCAGCAGGCGCGGCGCGTAGTCGGACAGCTCTTCACGCGGAGCGGTCAGGCCGTGGGCCATTTCGCCCAGGATGTGCAGACGACCAGCCTTGGCCTGCTGCAGAGCCTGCTTCATGATCTCTTCGGTGATGCCTTCGATCTTGATGTCCATCTGCAGGGCGGAAATGCCCTCAGCGGTACCGGCCACCTTGAAGTCCATGTCGCCCAGGTGATCTTCGTCACCCAGGATGTCGGACAGGACGACGAAGCGCTCGCCTTCCTTGACCAGGCCCATGGCGATACCGGCCACCGGCGCCTTCACCGGCACGCCGGCGTCCATCAGGGCCAGCGACGAGCCGCAGACCGATGCCATCGACGAGGAACCGTTCGACTCGGTGATTTCCGAGACGACGCGGATGGTGTACGGGAAGGATTCCAGCGACGGCATGACAGCCAGCACGCCGCGCTTGGCCAGGCGACCGTGGCCGATTTCGCGGCGCTTCGGGCCCATCATGCGGCCGCACTCACCCACCGAGAACGGAGGGAAGTTGTAGTGGAACAGGAAGTTTTCCTTGTACTCACCGGCAACGGCGTCAATGACCTGGCCGTCACGGGCGGTGCCCAGGGTGATGGTCACGATGGCCTGGGTTTCGCCACGGGTGAACAGCGAGGAACCGTGGGTACGCGGCAGCACGCCGGTCTTCACGGTGATCGGGCGGACGGTGTCCAGCGCACGGCCGTCGATACGGACCTTGGTGTCCAGCACCGAGTCACGCATGGTGCGGTATTCCAGTTCGCCGAATTCCTTCGACAGCTCGGCCGGGTTCCAGCCTTCAGCGGCCACGCGACCAGCCAGGGCTTCGAACACGTCCTTCTTGATCGCCGAGATGGCGTCGCGGCGCTGCAGCTTGTCACGCACCTGGAAGGCTTCGCCCAGGCGCGGGCCGATGGCTTCCTTCAGGGCGGAGATCAGCGCTTCGTTCTTGGCCGGGGCTTCCCAGGTCGACGGCTTGGTGCCGGCTTCGACGGTCAGCTCGTTGATCGCGTTGATGACCTTCTGCATTTCGCGGTGACCGAAGGTCACGGCGCCCAGCATCACTTCTTCGGACAGCAGCGCGGCTTCGGATTCAACCATCAGCACAGCGTTGGAGGTACCGGCGACGACCAGCTCCAGCTGCGAGTCAGCCAGTTCGCTGACGGTCGGGTTCAGGATGTACTCGCCGTTCTTGTAACCGACCTTGGCCGCGCCGATCGGACCCATGAACGGGGTGCCAGCCAGGGCCAGGGCAGCCGAAGCACCGATCAGGGCCGGGATGTCACCGTCCACGTCCGGGTTCAGCGACATCACCGTGGCGATGATCTGCACTTCGTTCTTGTAGTCTTCCGGGAACAGCGGGCGGATCGGACGGTCGATCAGACGCGAGATCAGGGTTTCCTTCTCGGTCGCACGGCCTTCGCGCTTGAAGAAACCACCCGGGATACGGCCGCCGGCGTAGAACTTTTCCTGATAATCGACGGTCAGCGGGAAGAAGTCCTGGCCTTCGCGCGCGCTCTTGGCGGCGACGGCGGTGACCAGCAGTACGGTGTCGTCCATCTTGACGATGACGGCGCCGCTGGCCTGACGGGCGACTTCGCCGGTCTCAAGCGTGACGGTGTGCTTGCCGTACTGGAAGGTTTTGGTGATTTTTGCCACGGAGGGTGTCCTTGGGGATGCTGTCTGCGAATTTGGACCGTCGGCGACCCTTGCCGCCAGCGGGTGGCCGGATCGTTCCGGCCTGAATCGGGGATTGCGGTACTACAAAACAAAACCGCGGCGCATCGCTGCGCCGCGGGGGATTCGTTGCTTAGCGACGCAGGCCAAGCTTCTCGATCAGGGCCTTGTAGCGCTCGACGTCCTTCTTCTTCAGGTAGTCGAGCAGGCTGCGACGGCGGTTGACCATCTGCAGCAGGCCGCGGCGGCTGTGGTGGTCCTTCTTGTGGGTCTTGAAGTGGCCGGTCAGCAGTTCGATGCGGGCGGTCAGCAGTGCAACCTGGACTTCCGGGGAGCCGGTGTCAGCCGCGCTGCGCTTGTTGTCTTCAATGACCTTCTGGGTGTCGATCGACATTTCTTTTTTCTCTGTGATGCGTGGCCGGCAGGAACGCGCTTCGCGCACCGCCAGGCTCGCCGTGGACTACGAGGATGAAACCTGCGCGAGGCAGGTTGCCGGAAAACGGCCGCGAAATTGTAACGGCCGGGGGCGTCCGGGACAAGGACCGGGGCTGAACCGGCAGGCCCCGGTCAGAGGTTGAAACGGCGCTGCGGGGCCAGCAGGCCACTCTCGTCGACCTGGCCCAGGCCCTGGACAGCATCGTCCGGACCGAACACGGCCACCAGGCCGCGCGGCCAGGACAGGTCGCGCTGGCGCTGGCCCACGCAGAACCGGTGGGCCTGGTCGGCGTCCAGGTCGACCCTCGGGTATTCAGCCAGGCCGGCCGCCAGCGGCAGCAGCAACGCGTCCATGCCAGCCTCGTCACCGGCCTCGACCATCGCCCGCAGCTGGTCCAGGGTGACCATGGCAGGCTCGCGGAACGGCTCGACCCAGAGCCGGCGCAGCGCGCTGATGTGGGCGCCACAGCCCAGGCGTTCGCCGAGGTCGCGGGCCAGACTGCGGATATAGGTGCCGGAACCACAGGTCACGCGCAGCCGCAGCCGTTCCGGCTGCTGCTCCAGCACCTCGATGGCGTGTACCTGCACCTCGCGTTCGGGCGCTTCGATGACGTCACCGCGGCGGGCCTTCACATACAGCGGTTCACCGCCCTGCTTCAGCGCCGAATAGATCGGGGCACGCTGGCGGATGGTGCCGGTCAGCGGCGCCAGCGCAGCCTGCAGGGCCTGGGCACTGATCGCCGGCACCGGGCGCTGCAGCAGTACCTGGCCTTCGGCATCGTCGGTATCGGTGGTCTGGCCGAGCACGATCTCGGCGTCGTAGGCCTTGGCCGAACCCAGCAGCAGGCCGGCGATCTTGGTCGCCTCGCCGAAACACAGCGGCAGCAGGCCGGTGGCCAGCGGGTCGAGGCTGCCGGTATGGCCGCCCTTTTCGGCGCGGAACAGGCGGCGCGCCACCTGCAGGGCGGCGTT
This sequence comes from Stenotrophomonas sp. YJH_SMC_65, assembly GCF_059369475.1. Taxonomy (NCBI): domain Bacteria; kingdom Pseudomonadati; phylum Pseudomonadota; class Gammaproteobacteria; order Lysobacterales; family Lysobacteraceae; genus Stenotrophomonas; species Stenotrophomonas sp. YJH_SMC_65. The sequence continues at coordinate 319,825 of NZ_JCAFSR010000001.1, read as the reverse complement.
GGAGCTCATGCCGGTCGACTTGTCGAGCAGCAGGATGCCATCCAGGCGACGGAACTGAATTCGGGTCATGACAGGAAAGTGTTGAGACGGGCCATGCTCGGCTGCCGCAGCGCGGCCTGCATCAGACATCGCGCAGCCGGAATGCAGCAACGCCGGGCATGCCCGGCGTCGCGCGGTTATTCTTCGTCGCTCTCGCGACGCTTCTCGGCGGCCAGCGTATCGGGCAGGTCGCGCAGGATGTTGTCGATGTGCTCACCACGATCGACCGAGTCGTCGTAGTGGAAATGCAGCTCCGGCACGTGGCGCAGCTTCATCGCGCGGGCCAGGTCCATGCGCAGGCGGTAGCCCAGTTCCTTCAGGCCGGCCACGGCTTCAGCCGAACGTTCCGGCATCAGCGCGGTGACGAACACCTTGGCATGGGCCATGTCGCGGGTGATTTCCACGTCGGACACGCTCACCGAGGGCAACCCGTGCTCGCGCACGGCGTTGTGCACCAGGGTGCCGAGTTCACGGCGCAGCTGGGCGGAGACACGGTCGGTTCGATGGAAAGTCTTGGGCACGAGGAGCTCTTGGTTCAGTTGTCGCCCGACCAACGGTCGGGCACTACCTTTGATTCGATTGTCGCCCGACCAACGGTCGGGCGCTACAGGTACATGGTGGGGCCCGACCGTTGGTCGGGCCACCTTGCAGCATTACAGGGTGCGCGGCACTTCGATACGTTCGAAGCACTCGATCTGGTCACCCGGCTTGACGTCGTTGTAGGCCTTCACCGCGATACCGCATTCGGTACCGTTGCGGACTTCCTCGACGTTCTCCTTGAAGCGACGCAGCGATTCCAGCTCGCCCTCGAAGATCACTACGCTGTCGCGCAGGACGCGGATCGGCTTGTTGCGCTTGACCACACCCTCGATGACCATGCAGCCGGCGACGGCACCCAGCTTCGAGCTGCGGAAGACGTCGCGGACCTCGGCGATACCGATGATCTCTTCGCGGATCTCCACGCCCAGCAGACCGGAGGCCACCTGCTTCACCTGGTCGATCACGTCATAGATGATCGAGAAGTAACGCAGGTCGACACCATTGGATTCGATGATGCGACGGGCCGAAGCGTCCGCACGCACGTTGAAGCCGATGACGGTGGCCTTCGAAGCGGCGGCCGAGTTGGCGTCCGACTCGGTGATGCCACCCACGCCGGAGTGGATCACGTTGATGCGGATGTCTTCGTTGGACAGCGCGACCAGTGCCTGGCTCAGCGCCTGCACCGAACCCTGCACGTCGGCCTTGATGACCAGGTTGAGGACCTGCTGGCCCTCGCCCTTGCCCAGGGTCGCCATGATGTCTTCCATGCGGCTGCCAGCGGTGGCCACCAGGCGCGATTCACGGCGCTTGGTCTCGCGCTGCTGGGCAACGTCCTTGGCCAGGCGCTCGTCCTCGACGACCACGAAGTCGTCACCAGCTTCCGGCACGCCGGACAGGCCCAGGACCTGCACCGGGATGGACGGGCCGGCGAACTCCGGCTGCTTGCCGGTTTCGTCGAACAGCGCACGCACGCGGCCGTACTGGATGCCGCACACCAGGTAGTCGCCCTTCTTCAGGCGGCCCTGCTGCACCAGCACCGTCGCGACCGGGCCGCGGCCCTTGTCCAGCGACGATTCGATCACCACGCCCGAGGCGCGGCCTTCATCGACCGCCTTCAGTTCCAGCAGTTCGGCCTGGATCGAGATGGCGTCCAGCAGGTCGTCGATGCCCAGGCCGGTCTTGGCCGAGATCTCCACCATCTGGGTGTCACCACCGAAGTCTTCGGCCACGACCTGCTCGGACAGCAGTTCGTTCTTGACCCGCATCGGATCCGCGTCGGACTTGTCGATCTTGTTGATCGCCACGATCAGCGGCACACCCGCCGAACGCGCGTGCTGGATCGCTTCCTTGGTCTGCGGCATGACGCCGTCATCGGCGGCCACGACCAGCACCACGATGTCGGTCAGCTTGGCGCCGCGCGCACGCATCGAGGTGAAGGCGGCGTGGCCCGGGGTGTCCAGGAAGCTGATCACGCCCTTCGGCGTATCGACGTGGTAAGCGCCGATGTGCTGGGTGATGCCACCCGCTTCGCCGGTGGCGACCTTGGTGCGGCGGATGTAATCCAGCAGCGAGGTCTTGCCGTGGTCGACGTGGCCCATGATGGTGACCACCGGCGGACGCTGGGTGGCTTCGCCCTGGTTTTCACCGGTCGAGGCCAGCAGTGCGTCTTCGGCGTCGTTGTCGTTGGCGCGGATCGCCTTGTGGCCGAGTTCTTCGGTCACCAGCGCGGCGGTGTCGTGGTCGATGGACTGGGTGATGGTCGCCATCACGCCCATCTTGAACAGCGCCTTGACCACCTCGCCGCCCTTCAGCGCCAGCTTCTGCGCCAGGTCGGCCACGGTGATGGTGTCGCCGATCGCCACTTCACGCACCACCGGTGCAGTCGGACGCTCGAAGGCGTGCGGGCCGGCATTGTTGCCACCGCGCGACATGTCGCGACGGCCACCGGCCTGGTTGCGCCCGCCCGGACGACCCCGGGTGTTGCTGTTGTTGCTGTTGCCACGACGCGCACGGTCGGCGGCCGACAGGTGCATCTGGCCGGCGAAACGGTCACCCGGGCCACGCTCGTTGCGCGGCGCGCTGCGGTTGTTGCGGTCGTCGTTGCGCGGCGGCGGCGGTGCACCACGCGGCGCAGCCGGGGCTGCGGCCGGGGTGCGCGGCGGGCGCGGCGCGGTTTCGTCGATCGGAGCACGCTTGGGCTTGCTGGCAGCCAGCGTCTCGGCCGCCTTGGCGGCAGCCGCAGCTTCCTCGGCAGCCTTCTTCTCGGCCTCGGCGCGTTCCTTGGCGGCGGCCTCTTCCTCACGGGCACGGACGATGGCTTCGTCGCGCAGACGATCCTTCTCGGCCAGGGCCTGCTGTTCGGCAAGGTTGCGGGCACGCGACTCTTCCAGCTTGCGCAGGATGTCGGCGCGCTCTTCGTCCGGGGTCATGGCGCGAGCACCATCCTTGACGTAGGTACGCTTCTGGCGCACCTCGACATTCACGGTCGTCTTGCTGCGACCGGAATTGACCGTCACTTCCTGCTGCTTCCGGCGGTTGAGCGTGATCTTCTTCGCAGACTGATCGGTCTCTTCCGGGGCCTGCTCGGGCTTGCCGTGCGAACGACGAAGGAAGCCCAGGAGCTTCACCTTCTCGGAGCTGGTCACGACCTGGTCGGGACCGCTGAACTTCATGCCGGCACCGGCCAGCTGTTCCAGCAGTTTTTCGACCGGCGTGTTGACCAGTTCGGCAAGCTTGCGGATGGTGGTTTGCTGCGACATTCGGATCCTATGATCTTGTGGGCGCCCCCCCGCATGTGGAGGTGGCGCGGATTCTACGCCCTGAGCGGCTCAGGGCCCTGTTCATTGCCGGCTCATTCGCCGCGTTCCAGTCGGGCGATCTCCTCGGCACGGGCGGCCAGGATCAGCGCAGCGGCGCGCGCCTGATCCAGTCCTTCGATGCCGAAGTCCATGACCTCGTCGGCGGCCAGGTCGGACAGATCCTCGCTGGTACGCACGCCGTGGCCGGCCAGCGCGTACGCGGTGGCTTCGTCCATGCCCTTCAGGGACAGCAGGTCCTGCGCCGGCTGGCCGTCTTCAAGGCCTTCCTCGACTGCCAGGGCCTCATTGAGCAGCGCATCGCGGGCACGAGCGCGCAGCTCTTCGACGATGTCCTCGTCGAAACCTTCCACGGCCAGCAGTTCGCCGACCGGGACATATGCGATTTCCTCGACGGTGCCGAAGCCTTCGCTGACCAGGATGCCGGCGATTTCCTCGTCCACTTCCAGCTTGTCCATGAACAGCTGGCGGGCCGCAGCCTGCTCGGCTTCCGACTTGGCGGTGACCTGGTCCTGGGTCATCACGTTGAGCTGCCAGCCGGTCAGGCGGCTGGCCAGGCGCACGTTCTGGCCGCCCTTGCCGATCGCCTGGGCCAGGCGGTCTTCGGCAACGGCCAGGTCCATCGAGTGCTTGTCTTCATCGACGATGATCGACTGCACTTCGGCCGGCGCCATCGCGTTGATGACGAAGTTGGCCGGGTTGTCGTTCCACAGCACGATGTCCACGCGCTCGCCATTGAGCTCGTTGGACACGGCCTGCACGCGCGAACCGCGCATGCCGATGCAGGCGCCGATCGGATCGGTGCGCTGGTCGTGGGCCAGCACGGCGATCTTGGCGCGGTCGCCCGGGTCACGTGCACAGGCCTTGATTTCCACCAGGCCCTGGCCGACTTCCGGCACTTCCAGCTTGAACAGCTCGATCATGAATTCCGGGGCGGCACGGCTGATGAACAGCTGCGGGCCACGCGGCTCCGAGCGCACTTCGGCCAGGTAGCCGCGCACGCGGTCACCGGCGCGCAGCACGTCGCGCGGGATGCCCTTGTCCTTCGGGATGAAGCCTTCGGCGTTGCCGCCGAGGTCGACATAGATGTTGCCGCGCTCGGCGCGCTTGACCACGCCGGTGATCAGCTCACCCACGCGATCCTTCCACGCATCCACGACCTGCTGGCGCTCGGCTTCGCGCACGCGCTGGACGATGACCTGCTTGGCGGCCTGGGCAGCGATGCGGCCGAAATCCGGGTTCTCGATCTGCTCTTCGATGTAGTCACCGACCTCGACGCCTTCGGCTTCATCGACGGCGTCCATCAGGCGGATCTGGCGGTCCGGCGATTCCATGACCACGTCATCGGCCACCACTTCCCAGCGGCGGAAGGTTTCGTAGCTGCCGTCCTTGTGGTCGATGACCACGCGGGTCAGTACTTCCTCGTCGGGATAGCGCTTCTTCGCTGCCGAGGCCAGGGCGGCCTCGATGGCATCGAAGATCACTTCACGCGGCACGCCCTTCTCGTTGGCGACTGCGTCGACTACCAGCAACAGTTCCTTGCTCATTGGCTCACTCCGCGCGCGGCTTCTTTGCCGCCGGCTCGTTGGAAGAAGAATTCGTGTTCGGCTTCGGACGCTTCGGTGCCGGACCGGTCGGCTTGCTCGGGGCCAGCCCCAGCGCCACCCAGTCGGGCATGATCCGTGCCTTGTCGATGTTGTCGGCCGACACGACCACTTCGGCCTTGTCGACGATGAAAGTGATGGTCCCCGCCGCCTCGTCGGTCGCCTCGATACGACCCTGCAGGCGACGACGGTTGTCCTGCGGCAGCTTCAGCGTGACCTTGGCCGATTCGCCGAGGTGACGGCCGAACTGCTCCAGGCTGAACAGCGGACGGTCGACGCCCGGCGAGGACACTTCCAGCGTGTAATTGCCGCTGATCGGGTCCTCGACGTCCAGCTGCGCCGACACTTCGCGGCTGACCCGCTCGCAGTCGTCGACATTGATGATGCGCTCGGGCTGTTCAGCCAGCGGCACGTCGATGTAAAGGCGCAGGGTCGCACCGCCGGGGGCCGGCAGATACTCAACGCCCAGCAGCTCCAGGCCCAGCGACACAACGGTCGGGGCGAGCAGATTCGCGATGTCGGTTGCCTTGTCGCTCACAGCCTGCCTTGATCTCTATGGTTGGGTGCCGGCCTTGGCCGGCGTGGAAACGTGACGCCCCGGAAACGACAAAGGGCCCGTTGGGCCCCTTTTCCGGAAAGACTCCGGTGACTGGATTCCGGTTGCAACCTGCATTGCCTGCCGGTTGCGGCCCTCCTTCCGGGTCCGGACTCCCGCTGGGAGGCCGCCTTCAGGGGTACTGCTAGGCCGCTGATGATAGCGACTGCACCGCGCTGGTGCAAGGTGCGGACCCGGGTCAGATCCCTTTTCCCGTGGATAAGGGATCTGACCCCGATCACACAGAAACAACGCAGACCCCAAAGAAAAACGCCCTCGAAGCAGGACTTCGAAGGCGATCTCTTTACTTGGTAGCGGGGGCAGGATTTGAACCTGCGACCTTCGGGTTATGAGCCCGACGAGCTGCCAGACTGCTCCACCCCGCATCAGAAGCGGAATCATGAGGCATTGCTGCGAAAAATGCAAGCTTTCCCTCATTCATCGAACCGGTTGGCGCCGATCCGACGTTGGTAGCGGGGGCAGGATTTGAACCTGCGACCTTCGGGTTATGAGCCCGACGAGCTGCCAGACTGCTCCACCCCGCACCGGAAGTGTTTGAACTGCTGCCCTGCTCTTTCGAGGAGGACTACCGCAACGATGTTCTGGCTGAACCGCTGCAGTGACAACTCAGGCTGCGCATATTACACGAATCGCGCAGCTTTGTGTCAACTTTTATGCAAGATGCGCAAATGCCTGCTGGCACCAGACCATGATCGGGTTCCAGGCCAGGCCCAGCGCGAGCAGCGCCAGGGCATTCACGCCCAGCACCACGCCCAGCACGCGGTCGTTGCTGCGCGGCATGGCCTCGCCCACCGGCTCATCGAAGTACATGACCTTGATGACGCGCAGGTAGTAGAAGCAGCCGACCACGGCGCACAGCACGCCGAGGATGGCCAGCCACAGCAGCCCGCCGTTGACGGCCGCGCCCAGCACCGCCAGCTTGGTCCAGAAGCCCAGGAACGGCGGGATGCCGGCCAGCGACGCCATGATGCACAGCACCAGGCCGGCCATCCACGGGTTGCGGGCGTTCAGGCCCTTGAAGTCCTCGATGTTCTCGGCTTCAAAGCCGGCACGCGACAGCGCGATGATCGCGCCGAAGGCGGCGGTGGACATGATCGCGTAGGCCAGTGCGTAGAACAGCGCGGCGGCGTAGCCCTGCGAACCGCCACCGGCGATGCCCATCAGCAGGAAGCCGATGTGCGAGACGGTGGAGAACGCCAGCATGCGCTTGAGGTTGCTCTGCGCGATGGCCATCAGGTTGCCGATGACCAGCGATACCGCGGCCAGGCCGGCGATCAGCAGCTGCAGTTCGGTCGACAGCGGACCCACGCCCATTTCCAGCAGGCGGTAGGCCATGCCGAACGCGGCCAGCTTCGGCGCCGAGCTGATGAACAGTGCGATCGGTGCCGGGGCACCCTGGTACACGTCCGGCAGCCACATGTGGAACGGCGCGGCACCCAGCTTGAAGGCGACGCCGGCGATCATGAACACCGCACCGGTGATCAGCAGCACGCGCTCTTCCGAGTGCGGGATGGCCTCGCGGATCACATCCAGGTGCAGGCTGCCGGTGGCGCCGTAGATCAGCGACATGCCGTAGAGCAGCAGGCCCGAGGCCAGCGAACCCAGCACGATGTACTTCATCGCCGCTTCCGACGCCAGGCCGCTTTCGCGGTTGCTGGCGACCAGGGCGTAGGAGCACAGCGCCAGCAGTTCCAGGCCCAGGTAGACCATCAGCAGGCTGCCGGCCGAGACCAGGATCATCATGCCGGCGGTGCCGAACAGGATCAGCACCGGGATCTCGCCCTGGAACAGGTCGCGATCACGCAGGTAGCGCCAGCCGTAGACCAGGGTCAGGCCGCTGAGCAGCACGATTCCGGTCTTCATCACGTCCGCGGCGGTATCGCGCACGAACATGCCATGGAAGACCTCCCCCTGCCCGCCCACGCCGGTGGCCAGCATGAACAGCACCACGGCCAGCGCAGCGAGCGAGAACAGGTGGGTGACGATCTTGTTCCGGTTGCTGACGAACAGGTCGAGGATCATCAGGGCGAAGGCGCTGCCGATCAGCACCAGCTCGGGAGCGAGCGGTGGCAGGTCAGCGGCGGTCAATGGCAGCAGCGGCGAGGTGGTCATCATCAAATCCTGGAATTACAGCAGCTTGCTGGATGCGATCTGCATCGCCAGCTTCGCGATCGAGGGCTCCATCAGGTCGGTCAGCGGCTTGGGGTAGATGCCCAGGGCCAGCACGCCGATGGCGAACACGCCCAGCACCAGCCATTCGCGGCCGTTGATGTCCTTCAGTTCGGCAACATGGCTGTTGGCCACTTCACCGAAGAAGATGCGCTTGTACAGCCACAGGGTGTAGGCGGCGCCGATGATCAGGGTGGTGGCCGCGCCCAGGGCGATCCACGGATTACGCTGGAAGGCCGAGAGGATGACCATGAACTCGCCAACGAAACCGCTGGTACCCGGCAGGCCCGCGTTGGCCATGAAGAACAGCATCGCGAAGGTGGCGAACCACGGCATCACGTTGACCACGCCGCCGTAATCGGCGATGCGGCGGCTGTGCATACGGTCGTACAGCACGCCGACGCAGGAGAACATCGCGCCGGACACGAAGCCGTGCGAGATCATCTGCACCATGGCGCCCTGCAGGCCCAGGCGCGCGGCGTCGGCGTTGCCGGCTTCGCGCACCAGCCACAGGGCGATGAAGGTGCCCAGGGTGACAAAGCCCATGTGCGCGATCGACGAATAGGCGATCAGCTTCTTCATGTCGTCCTGCACCAGGGCGACCAGGCCGACGTAGATCACCGCGATCAGCGACAGCGCGATCACCAGCCAGGCCCATTCCTGCGACGCGTCCGGGACGATCGGCAGGTTGAAGCGCAGGAAGCCGTAGCCACCGATCTTCAGGGCGATCGCGGCCAGGATCACCGAACCGGCGGTCGGCGCTTCCACGTGGGCGTCCGGCAGCCAGGTGTGGACCGGGAACATCGGCACCTTGACCGCGAAGGCGATCAGGAAGGCGAAGAAGATCCAGGTCTGCTCCTTGGCCGACAGCGGCAGCGCGTACAGGTCGGCCAGCTGGAAGCTGCCGCCCTTCATGTACAGGTAGATCAGCGCCACCAGCATCAGCACCGAGCCGAGGAAGGTGTACAGGAAGAACTTCAGCGCGGCGTAGATGCGGCGCGGACCGCCCCAGACACCGATGATCAGGAACATCGGGATCAGCATCGCTTCGAAGAACACGTAGAACAGCATTGCGTCCGTCGCGGCGAAGATGCCGACGGTGACACCTTCCAGGATCAGGAAGGCCGCCACGTACTGGTTCACGCGCTTGTCGATGGCGCTCCAGGCGCCGATCAGGGCAAGCACGCTGACCAGGGTGGTCAGCAGGATCAGCGCCACGGCAATGCCGTCCACGCCCAGGTTGTAGCCGATCTTGTACGCCGGGATCCAGGCATGGGTCTCGACGAACTGCAGACCATCGACGCCTGCGTTGTAGCCGCTCAGCAGCGAGAGGCTCGCCACGAAGGTCAGCACCGCTACGCCCAGCGACGCCCAGCGGGCGGTCTGCGCATCACGGATCGCAAGGATCAGGGCACCACCGATGATCGGCAGCCAGATGAGGACACTGAGTAGAGGCCAGTTCGACACGTCTTCTTATTCCGTACAGGTCATCAACGCAGGTAATGCATCAGCACGCCCAGCAGGGCAATCAGGCCGATGATCATCGCGAAGGCGTAGTGATAGAGGAAACCGGATTGGGTACGACGCAGCACGCCGGCTGCGACGTCCACAACACGTGCCGAGAGATTGACCACGCCGTCGACGATGTTGCTGTCGATCCAGCGCGAGACCTTGCCCAGCTTGACGCTGCCACCGGCAAAGCCATCGATCCACAGCTTGTCGAAGCCGTACTTGTTTTCAAGCACCGACACCAGCGGAGCAAAGGTCTTGCGGGCCTTGCCCGACAGGTCCGGCTTCCACAGGTAGAACAGTGCGGCCAGCAGGAAGCCCGCAACGGTCAGCATGAACGCCGGAGCCATCATGCCATGCAGCGCGAAGGCGACCGGGCCATGGAACTCCTCACCCAGGAAGCCGATGGTGTTCTTGGCCGGATCGTAGAAGTCGACGATGCCGGTGAAGAACGTGTGCGCCTGGCCCTTGATGGCATCGTGCGCGTGGTTGCCGGCCCAGTCGGTGCCGTACAGCATCGGGCCGATGCTGAAGAAACCGATGGCGATCGACGGGATGGCCAGCAGGATCAGCGGCAGGGTCACCACCCACGGGGTTTCGTGCGGCTCGTGCGGACCGTGGCCATGGCCGTGGTCGTCGTGGCCATCACCATGGTGTGCATCGCCGTGGTGGGCGTCGGCGGCGTGGTGATCGTCATGGCCATGGCCGTGATCGTCATGCGCGTCGCGGAAACGCTCCTTGCCGTGGAAGGTCAGGAACAGCAGGCGGAAGCTGTAGAAGCTGGTGACGATCACGCCACCCAGCACCGCCCAGTAGCCATAGGTGGCCACCCAGCTGTTGGACAGGTGCGCGTGCAGCTCGGCCGCCTCGATGATGGTGTCCTTCGAGTAGAAGCCGGAGAAGAACGGCGTGCCGACCAGCGCCAGGGTACCGATCCACATGGTGATGAAGGTGATCGGCATGTACTTGCGCAGGCCGCCCATCTTGCGCATGTCCTGCTCGTGGTGCATCGCGATGATGACCGAGCCGGCGCCCAGGAACAGCAGGGCCTTGAAGAAGGCGTGGGTCATCAGGTGGAACACGGCAGCCGAATAGGCCGACACGCCCAGTGCAACCGTCATGTAGCCCAGCTGCGACAGGGTCGAGTACGCGACCACGCGCTTGATGTCGTTCTGCACGATGCCGATCAGGCCAGTGAAGAACGCGGTGGTGGCACCGATGAACAGCACGAAGTTCAGCGCGGTCTGCGACAGCTCGAACAGCGGCGACATGCGGGTGACCATGAAGATACCGGCGGTCACCATCGTCGCGGCGTGGATCAGTGCCGAGATCGGGGTCGGGCCTTCCATCGAGTCCGGCAGCCACACGTGCAGCGGGACCTGGGCCGACTTGCCCATGGCACCGATGAACAGGCAGATGCAGATGACGGTGGCGATCGACCAGATCACCGGCTCGTTCAGCAGCTGCATGCCCAGCAGCGTGCCGTCCCAGATCTGCAGCTGGGCGCGCGGGTCGGCCAGCATGCCGGCCTGCGAGAACACCTGCGAGTAGTCCAGGGTGCCGAACACCCACAGCACGCCGGCGATGCCCAGCAGGAAGCCGAAGTCACCGACGCGGTTGACCAGGAACGCCTTCATGTTGGCGAAGATCGCGGTCGGGCGCTTGAACCAGAAGCCGATCAGCAGGTACGACACCAGGCCCACCGCTTCCCAGCCGAAGAACAGCTGCAGGAAGTTGTTGCTCATCACCAGGGTGAGCATCGAGAAGGTGAACAGCGAGATGTAGCTGAAGAACCGCTGGTAGCCCGGATCGTCCTGCATGTAGCCGATCGTGTAGATGTGGACCAGCAGCGACACAAAGGTCACCACCACCATCATCATCGCGGTCAGCTTGTCGACCATGAAGCCGACGTGGGCCGAGTACTGGCCGACTTCGAAGAACGTGTAGATGTTCTGGTTGAACGGCTGCGCCCCACCCCACAGCAGCTGGTAGAGCGTATACATCGACAGGCCGCAGGCCACCGCGACGCCGAGGATGGTGATGGTCTGCGCGCCGAAGCGCTTGACCTGGCGACCGAACAGGCCGGCGATGATGCTGCCGAACAGCGGTGCGAGCACCACTGCGATCAACAGACTCTTGGAGAGAGTGATTTCCATCTGTGGATCAGCCCTTCAACGAATCGACTTCGCCGACATTGATCGTGCGGCGTGTACGGAACAGAGTCACCAGGATCGCCAGGCCGATGGCGGCTTCCGCGGCGGCGACGGTCAGGATGAAGAACACGAACAGCTGGCCGGACGGATCGCCCAGCTGACGCGAGAAGCCGACGAAGTTGATGTTCACCGACAGCAGCATCAGCTCGATCGACATCAGCAGGACGATGACGTTCTTCCGGTTGAGGAAGATACCGGCCAGGCTGATGGCGAACAGCACCGCGCCCAGCGCGAGGATATGGCCAAGGGTGATCACGGCTGGGTCTCCTCGCCGGCGACCGGCTTGCTGTTGCTGTGCACGACCGGTGCTTCGGCACCCATCTTGACCATGCGCAGGCGCTGGCCGGCCTTGACCATGGTCTGCTGGCCCGGGTTCTGGCTCTTCACGCCGGTACGGCGACGCAGGGTCAGCATCACGGCGGCAACCACGGCCACGGTCAGGATGACGGCGGCGAACTCGAACGGCAGCAGGTACTCGGTGAACAGCGTGCGTGCCAGCCAGGTGATGTTGGAGCTGTCGGCGGCGACCGCAGCGGCGTTGTCGGCCGGGAACGGCGTGACCGAACGCGCCTTGACCCCGATCAGGATCAGCATCTGCGCCAGCATCGCGACCGCGACAATCAGGCCGACCGGCAGGTAGCGCACCCAGCCCTCACGCAGCTTGGTGGGGTCGATGTCCAGCATCATCACCACGAACAGGAACAGCACCATCACCGCACCGACGTAGACCAGCACCAGCGCCACACCGAGGAACTCGGCGCCCACCAGCAGCCACACGCAGGCGATGGAGAAGAAGGTCAGCACCAGGCAGAGCACGGCGTGAACCGGGTTGCGCACGCTGATCACCGCACCGGCCGAAACCGTTGCCGCGATGGCGAACACCCAGAAAGCGATATTTACCCAATCCATCTCTCGACCTCAGCGGTAAGCGGCATCGGCGGCGCGACGCTCGGCGATCTCGTTTTCGAGACGGTCGCCCAGGGCCAGCAGCTGCGGCTTGGTAACGATGTTTTCGCCACGATTCTCGAAGTGGTACTCGAGGATGTGGGTTTCGACGATCGAGTCCACCGGGCAGCTTTCCTCACAGAAGCCACAGAAGATGCACTTGAACAGGTCGATGTCATAACGCGTGGTGCGGCGGGTGCCGTCCTCGCGCTTGGCCGAGTCGATGGTGATGGCCAGCGCCGGGCACACCGCTTCGCACAGCTTGCAGGCGATGCAGCGCTCTTCGCCGTTGGGATAACGGCGCAGCGCATGCAGGCCACGGAAGCGCGGCGACTGCGGGAACTTCTCCATCGGGTACATCATCGTGTACTTCGGCTTGAAGCTGTACTTCAGCGTCAGCCAGAGGCCCGCCAGCAGTTCGAGCAGCAGCAGGCTCTTGAAGTAATGGGTAATCCTGTTCATCACTTTAGACGCCCTTTTGAATCACGCCGAAGAACACCATGACGGCGGTAACCGCGATCCACAGAATGGCCAGCGGGATGAAGACCTTCCAGCCCAGGCGCATGATCTGGTCGTAGCGGAAGCGCGGGAAGCTGGCACGGAACCAGATGTAGGCACTGGCGAAGAAGAACACCTTGACGAACAGCCACGGCGCGCCCCCCTTCCAGATCCAGTCGACCAGCGGCGAGACATCGCCGAAGTTGACCCAGCCCTGGACCGGGCTCAGCCAGCCGCCGAGGAAGAAGATCGAGATCAGGAAGCTGATCAGGATCATGTTCGCGTATTCGGCCAGGAAGAACAGGGCGAAGGCACCGCCGGAGTATTCGACCATGTGGCCGGCGACGATTTCCGATTCGCCTTCCACCACGTCGAACGGCGCGCGGTTGGTTTCAGCCACGCCCGAGACCCAGTAGATGACGAACAGCGGGAACAGCGGCAGCAGGAACCAGTCGAAGAAGCCGGAACTGCCGGCCTGCGCCATCACGATGTTGCTCAGGTTCAGGCTGCCCGAGGCGATCATCACGCCGACCAGGGCGAAGCCCATGGCGATTTCGTAGCTGATCATCTGCGCCGAGGCGCGCATCGCCCCCAGGAACGCATACTTCGAGTTGGACGCCCAACCGGCCAGGATGATGCCGTAGATGCCCAGCGAGGTCATCGCCAGCAGGTACAGCAGGCCGGCGTTGGCGTTGGACAGCACGATCTGCGAATCGAAGGGCACCACCGACCAGGCCGCGAAGGCCGGGGCCAGGGTGATCAGCGGGGCCAGCAGGTAGATCGCCTTGTTGGCGCTGCTCGGCTGAACCACTTCCTTGAACAGCAGCTTGAAGACGTCGGCGAAGGCCTGGAAGATGCCCATGCCCACGTACATCGGGCCGTGGCGGACGTGCATCCAGCCGATCAGCTTGCGTTCCCAGACCACGTAGAAGGCCACCGAGATGATCACCGGAACGGCGATCACCAGGATCTTCAGGATGATCCAGATCAGCGCGCCGATGTCACCGAGGCCCAGCAGCCACTGGTGCAGCGGGTCGACCGCGTTCAACAGCAATTCGTTCATGCAGCCACCACCGATACGCGAGCGGCACCCAGCGGCGCGGTCGCGCCGTGGCCCGATTCAATCCAGACCGAACCCGCAGCGACGCGGGCGTCGACCACCACCGGCAGGGTGGCCTTGCCGGCATCGGTGCCGACCTTGGCCATCTGCCCTTCCTGCAGCTGCAGGCGAGCGGCATCTTCAGCGTTCAGCACGATGCGCGGGGCGTTGTTGAGCGGATGCGACTGCAGCGCCGGGGCGCGACGGACCACCGCATCGGTGCGGTAGATCGCGGCGGTCGAAGCCACTTCCAGGCCTTCGCCGGCAACCACCGGCTGCGCCGAAGCGGCAACGGTGACCGATACCGGGGCCAGGCTGGCGCGCAGGCCGGCCAGGTCGGTGAAGTCGAAACCGGCCACGGCCAGCTCGCCGCCCAGGGCGCGCAGCACGCGCCAGCCTTCACGGGCCTCGCCCGGCAGCTTGCCGCCGGCACGGGCCGACTGCTCGCGACCATCAAGGTTGGTCAGGGTGGCGTCGATTTCCGGCAGCGCACCGATCGGCAGGATCACGTCGGCGACGTCGCGGGTGGAGGCACAGGCGAACTGGCTGAAAGCCACCACCTGGGCACCGGCCAGCGCCTTGCGCGCGGCAGGTGCATCGGCGAAGTCCAGGCCCGGCTCAAGGCCGTACACCACATAGGCCTGGCGCGGCTGCGCCAGCATCGCGGCGACGTCCTTGCCAGCCGGCAGCACACCGGCGCGGGTCAGGCCAACGGCGTTGGCGCCCTGCGGGATGCGGCACAGCTTGGCACCGGTGGCGGCGGCGAACTCACGCGCAGCAGCGCGGATCGCGGCAGCCTGCGGGTGGTTTTCGGCGATGCCACCGACGATCAGCACGGTGTTGTTGCCGCCCTGCACTGCCGAACGCAGCTCGGCGTTGGCCAGCGCGTCGACGAACTTGGACGGTGCGACGATCTGCTTGCCGGCGATGCTGAAGGCGAAGTCGAAGTCCACCGGGTTGACGACATGGATCTTCGCGCCCTTGGTGGTCTGCGCCTTGCGCAGGCGGGCGTGCAGCAGCGGCAGTTCGTGGCGGATGTTGCTGCCCAGAACGACGATGCGGTCAGCGCCTTCGATTTCGGCCAGCGGCAGGCCGAACACTTCGGCGGTTGCGGCGTCGGAGAAATCGCGGTTGTTGATGCGGTGGTCGACGTTGCCCGTGCCCAGGCCCTTGGCCAGGCGGGCCAGCAACGCGCCTTCCTCGTTGGAGGTGGACGGGTGCACCAGCACGCCCAGGTTGTCGCCCTGGTTCGCCTTGAGGATCTCGGCGGCCGCGGCCAGGCCTTCGGCCCAGCTCACTTCCTTCCACTCGCCATTGACCTTGCGCAGCGGCTTGACCGCACGGTCTTCGCTGTACAGGCCCTGGTGCGAGTAGCGGTCACGGTCGGACAGCCAGCACTCGTTCACGGCTTCGTTGTCGCGCGGCACGGTGCGCAGCACTTCACCGCGACGCACGTGCAGGAACAGGTTCGAACCCATCGCGTCGTGGTAGCCCAGCGATTCGCGCGCGGTCAGTTCCCACGGACGGGCGCGGAACTGGAACACCTTGTTGGTCAGCGCGCCGACCGGGCAGACGTCGACGACGTTGCCGGACAGCTCGGTGGTCAGCGGCTTGCCGTCGAAGGTGCCGATCTGCAGGTTCTCACCGCGGTACATGCCACCCAGTTCGTAGGTACCGGCAACGTCGGCGGTGAAGCGGACGCAGCGGGTGCACTGGATGCAGCGGGTCATCTCGGTAGCGACCAGCGGGCCCATGTCCTCGTCCGGCACCACGCGCTTGCGCTCGTTGAAGCGGCTGACCGAACGGCCATAGCCCAACGATACGTCCTGCAGCTCGCACTCGCCGCCCTGATCGCAGATCGGGCAGTCCAGCGGGTGGTTGATGAGCAGGAACTCCATCACCGAGCGCTGGAACTTCAGTGCCTTCTCGCTGCGGGTGGCGACCTTCATGCCGTCCATCACCGGGGTGGCGCAGGCCGGCGCCGGCTTCGGCGACTTCTCCACGTCCACCAGGCACATGCGGCAGTTGGCGGCGATCGGCAGCTTCTCGTGGTAGCAGAAGCGCGGAATCGGAATACCGGCCTTGTCGGCCGCCTGGATGATCATCGAACCCTTGGGCACGACCAGCGACTTGCCATCGATCTCGATGGTCACGTGATCCGGTGGCACGTTCGGGTTTACGGGTTGCGCGCTCATGCGGCGGCTGCCTCCACCTTCTTGCCGTCAACCATCGAATGACCGTTGACGATGTAGTACTCGAATTCGTCCCAGAACTGGCGCAGGAAGCCCTGGATGGGCCATGCAGCCGCTTCACCGAACGCACAGATGGTGTGGCCTTCGATCTGCCCCGCCACCGCCTTCAGCTGGTGCAGGTCTTCCATCGTGGCCTTGCCGGCGACGATGCGCTCCAGCACGCGGTGCATCCAGCCGGTACCTTCACGGCACGGGGTGCACTGGCCGCAGGATTCCTTGTGGAAGAACTGGCTGATGCGGCAGGCGAACTTGACGCAGCAGACGCTGTCGTCGAGCACCACGATCGCGCCCGAACCCAGGCCGGAGCCCAGTGCACGGATGGTGTCGTAGTCCATCGGCAGGTCCTCCAGCTCGGCCGCGGTCAGCACCGGCATCGACACGCCGCCCGGGATCGCGCCCTTCAGCGTGCGGCCCGGACGCAGGCCACCGGCCATTTCCAGCAGGTCGTGGAATTTGGTGCCGAGCGGCACTTCGAAGTTGCCGCCGTTCTGCACGCAGCCGGACACCGAGAAGCACTTCGGACCGCCGTTGGCGGTCAGGCTCAGGCCCTTGAACCACTCCGGACCGTTGCGGATGATCGCCGGCACCGAACCGTAGGTTTCGGTGTTGTTGATCGTCGACGGCTTGCCATACAGGCCGAAATTGGCCGGGAACGGCGGCTTGTAGCGCGGCTGGCCCTTCTTGCCTTCCAGCGATTCCATCAGCGCGGTTTCTTCGCCGCAGATGTAGGCGCCGGCGCCCAGCGCACCGTAGATGTCGATGTCCACGCCGCTGCCGAGGATGTTCTTGCCCAGCCAGCCGTTCGCATAGGCGTCGGCCAGGGCCTGCTCGAAGTGCTCGAACGGCTCGTGGTGGAACTCACCGCGCAGGTAGTTGTAACCCACGGTCGAACCGGTGGCGTAGCAGGCAATCGCCATGCCTTCCACCACCGAATGCGGGTTGTAACGCAGGATGTCGCGGTCCTTGCAGGTGCCCGGCTCGGATTCGTCCGAGTTGCAGAGGATGTACTTCTGCATGTTGCCCTTGGGCATGAAGGACCACTTCAGGCCGGTCGGGAAGCCTGCGCCACCGCGGCCGCGCAGGCCCGAGGCCTTGACCATCTCGATGACCTGCTCCGGCGGGATCTTCTCTTCGAGGATCTTGCGCAGGGCGGCGTAGCCACCGGTCTTCAGGTAGCTTTCGTACGACCACGGGGTGTCGTAATGCAGGGTGGTGTAGACCACCTGGTGCGGCAGCGGCGCGGGGCCGACCGGACCCTTGGATTCGTGGTGATGTGCCATGCCCTTACTCCAGCCCGTCCAGCAGCTCGTCGACCTTTTCCAGGGTCAGACGCTCATGGTAGTGACCGTTGATGACCATCATCGGCGCGCCGCCACAACCGGCCAGGCACTCTTCCTCGCGCTTGAGGTAGACGCGGCCATCCGGGGTCGATTCACCGTGCTTGATGCCCAGCTTCTTCTCGCAATGGCGGACGATGTCCTCGGCGCCATTGAGCCAGCAGCTGATGTTGGTGCAGATGGCCACGTTGTTGCGGCCCACCTTCTCGGTCTCGAACATCGAGTAGAAGCTGGCGACCTCGTAGGCCCACACCGGCGGCAGGTCGAGGTACTTGGCGACGGCGGCGATCAGCTCGTCGGTCAGCCAGCCCTGGTTCTGCTCCTGGGCCGCATGCAGGCCCTGCAGCACGGCAGAGCGCTTGCGGTCCGGCGGGAACTTGGACAGCCAGTGATCGATGTGAGCGCGGGTCTTGTCGCTCAGCACCACCATCGGGTCGACGTCGCGCGCCGCCTCGAAATTACCTGTCGCCTTCATCGGCCGACCTCAGCGAAATGCATAACGTGAAATTCCAGAAACTGCGGCGCCGGCTTGCGCCGGCTGCCTGCAGCGGGCGTTGGCGTGGCGGACGGCATTACCGGTCAACCTCGCCGAACACCAGGTCATAGGTACCGATCATCGCCACCACGTCGGCCAGCATGTGGCCGCGCACGATCGAATCGATCGAGGACAGGTGGGCGAAGCCCGGTGCGCGCAGGTGCACGCGGAAGGGCTTGTTGGCGCCATCGGAGACCAGGTAGCAGCCGAATTCGCCCTTGGGCGCTTCCACGGCCGCATAGGTTTCACCCGCCGGTACGCAATAGCCTTCGCTGAACAGCTTGAAGTGGTGGATCAGCGCTTCCATGTCGTCCTTCATGTCCTCGCGCTTGGGCGGAGCGACCTTGAAGTTCTTGACCATGACCGGGCCGGGGTTGGCCTTCAGCCACGCCACGCACTGCTTGATGATGCGGTTGGATTCGCGCATTTCGGCGACGCGGACCAGGTAGCGGTCGTAGCAGTCGCCTTCCTTGCCCAGCGGGATGTCGAAATCGACAGCATCGTACTTGGCGTACGGGCGCTTCTTGCGCAGGTCCCAGGCCACGCCCGAGCCACGCAGCATCACGCCGGTCATGCCCCACTGGTGCGCCAGTTCCGGAGTGACCACGCCGATGCCGACGGTACGCTGCTTCCAGATGCGGTTGTCGGTCAGCAGGGTTTCGTATTCGTCGACGCGCTTGGGGAACTCGACGGTGAAGTTCTCCAGGAAGTCCAGCAGCGAGCCTTCGCGCGAAGCATTGAGCTGCTTCAGCGCCTTGCCCTTGTGCCAGCGCGATTCCTTGTACTTCGGCATGTGGTCCGGCAGGTCGCGGTAGACACCGCCCGGGCGGTAGTACGCCGCGTGCATGCGCGCGCCGGAGACCGCTTCATAGCAGTCCATCAGCTCTTCGCGCTCACGGAAGGCATACAGCATCACGGCCATCGCACCCAGGTCGAGCGCGTTGGAGCCCAGCCACATCAGGTGGTTGAGGATGCGGGTGATCTCGTCGTACATGGTGCGGATGTACTGCGCACGCTCCGGCGCCTCGATGCCCATCAGGGTCTCGATCGCGCGCACGTAGGCGTGCTCGTTGCACATCATCGACACGTAGTCGAGGCGATCCATGTAGCCGATCGACTGGTTGAACGGCTTGGACTCGGCCAGCTTCTCGGTGCCACGGTGCAGCAGACCCACGTGCGGGTCGGCACGCATGATGGTTTCGCCGTCCATTTCCAGGATCAGGCGCAGCACACCGTGAGCGGCCGGATGCTGCGGGCCGAAGTTCATGGTGTAGTTGCGGATTTCCTGCCGGCTTTCGGCGGCGTTGCTGGCGAACGCTTCGCCGGCCTGGTGTACTTGGCTCACTTCACTGCCTCCTGCGCGCGCTCACCGGCTGCGGTCTGCAGACGGGCGTCGTCACGGATCACGCGCGGCACGCCGACACGCGGCTCCACCGAGGTGACCGGTTCGTAGATCACGCGCTTCTTTTCTTCGTCGTAGCGGACTTCGACATTGCCGATCAGCGGGAAGTCCTTGCGGAACGGATGGCCGACGAAACCGTAGTCGGTCAGGATCCGGCGCAGGTCCGGGTGGCCTTCGAAGATCACGCCGTACAGGTCGAACGCTTCGCGCTCGAACCAGTTCAGGCCCGGCCACACGCTGGTCAGCGAGGACACCACCGGCAGCGCTTCGTCAGGGGCGAAGCAGCGCAGGTGCATCATCAGGTTGTGCTGGTACGAGCGCAGCTGGGCGACCACGGCGAAACGCTGGGTCGGCATGTGCTGCGGGCGGGCACCGTCGGCACCGTTTTCCTCGGTGGGGAACTCGCCCCACGCGAAGCGGCCCTGGGCCTTGCCTTCGACGCCACGGCTGAAGCCCTGCGAGGACACGTCGGCGGTGTCCCATTCGTCGGAGCCATAACCGAGGTAGTCGACGCCGCACAGATCCACGGCCTGCTCGAAACCAAACTCGTCACGCAGCGCCAGGGCGGTGGCGTGCCACTCGGCGGCAGGCACTTCCAGCGTCACTTCGCCGCGGGGTTCGACCACGATGACCTTCGCACCAGCGAAACGTGCGGAGAGTCGGTCGATGAAGGATGCTTGCTCTGCCATGGGGGCTTGGCGCGCTCTTGTCAGGTGAAGGGGTCAGCGGGCGATGGTCTGTGTACGCCAGATCTTCTTCTGCAGCTGCAGGATCCCGTACACCAGCGCCTCGGCGGTCGGCGGGCAGCCCGGGACGTAGACGTCCACCGGCACCACGCGATCACAGCCGCGCACGACAGAATAGGAGTAGTGGTAATAGCCACCGCCGTTGGCGCAGCTACCCATCGAGATGACCCACTTCGGGTCCGGCATCTGGTCGTAGACCTTGCGCAGCGCCGGGGCCATCTTGTTGACCAGGGTACCGGCCACGATCATCACGTCGGACTGACGCGGCGACGGGCGGAACACCACGCCGTAACGGTCAAGGTCCAGGCGCGCGGCGCCGGCGTGCATCATCTCGACCGCGCAGCAGGCCAGGCCGAAGGTCATCGGCCACATCGAGCCGGTGCGCGCCCAGTTCAGCAGTGCGTCGACGCTGGTGGTGACGAAGCCCTTTTCCAGCAGCGGGTTGTCGCCTTCCGGCCGCAGGATGTCATCAACCCGGCCTTCCGGCGACGGGTTGTTCATGAGGCCATCGAGAGTCTGAATCACTCCCATTCCAGCGCTCCCTTCTTCCAGACGTAAATGAAACCGAGGAACAGCATGCCGACGAACAGGCCCATGGTGATGAGCGAACGGGCGCCCAGCTCCATGAAGACCTGGGTCCACGGCACGATGAAGATGATTTCCAGGTCGAAGACGATGAACTGGATCGCGATCAGGTAGTAGCGCACGTCGAACTTCATGCGCGCGTCTTCGAAGGCCTCGAAGCCGCACTCGTACGGCGACAGCTTTTCCAGATCGGGGCGGCGGGGACCGAGGAATCGACCAACCAGCATCAGCGTAATGCCGATACCGGTGGCAACGATCAGAAACAGCAGAGAAGGCAAATATTCGGCCAGCACAGCGATTCTCTCTTGCCTCTGCCGCCGCGCCTGCAGGCGCTTTGGCATGGGGGAGTGGACGGGAACCTGCCTGGCGCCTTGCGCGCCAGACGAACCCGCTTTACTTACAAATGGTGCCCAAGAGGGGACTCGAACCCCTACGACTTGCGTCGCTACCACCTCAAGGTAGTGCGTCTACCAATTCCGCCACCTGGGCAAACGATCACATCAGACTATCTTCCCGATGCGCCGCGTATTGTAACCGGCTTCAGTGTTTCTGGGAGCCTTCCGAAGGCTTTTCTTCACCAGAAACCGAAGATTCCGCCTGAGCCGGCACATTCGCCGCCGGAACCGGGGCGGCCGGGACCGGATCGGCCTTCGGAACGGCCGGCAGTTCGCCCGCCGGAGCCGCCGGCGCGCTGGCCGCCGGGGCGGACATCAGGCCCAGGTCCTGGTCGGCCGCCGGACGGGTGCCGTGACCGGCATACCAGGCCATGAAGAGACTGATGCCGAAGAACACGACGGCCAGCCACTTGGTCGACTTGGACAGGAAGTTCGAGGCGCCACGCGCACCGAACACCGTACCCGAGGCGCCGGCGCCAAAGCCCGAACCCGCCGCCGCACCCGAGCCACGCTGCATCAGGATCAGCGCGATCATGGCCACAGCGACCAGCACGTAGACGACATTGAGGATCAACATCAGCATTGGAAACCGCCCTCGGACAATACTTCTAGGATTAGTTCGCGGCCGCCGCCCGTGCGATGGCCAGGAAGTCCGCGGCCACCAGGGAGGCGCCGCCGACCAGCCCACCATCGACATCCGGCTGCGCGAACAGTTCCCCGGCATTGTCGGGCTTCACGCTACCGCCGTAAACAATGGGCAGTGAATCAGCAATTCTAGCATCGAAGCGCGCAACTTCGCCACGGATGAACGCGTGCACCTGCTGTGCCTGCTCCTTTGTAGCAGTACGGCCGGTACCGATGGCCCAGACCGGCTCGTAGGCGACCACGGCCTTGGCAAAGCCGGCCGCGCCGACCAGTTCCAGCACCGGCGCCAGCTGGCTGGCGATGACCGCTTCGGTCTGCCCGGCCTCGCGCTGCTCCAGGGTCTCGCCCACGCACAGCACCGGCACCAGGCCGGCATGCTGGGCGGCGGCGAACTTGCGCGCGACCAGCTCGCTGCTTTCATGGTGATACTGGCGGCGCTCGGAATGGCCGACCAGGCCATAGCGGGCCCCGACCTCGACCAGCATGGCCGCGCAGACCTCGCCGGTATAGGCGCCCTTCTCGTTGCTGCTCACGTCCTGCGCGCCGAAGGCCAGGCTGGTCTCGCCGAAGTCCTCGACCAGCTCGCCCAGGTACGGCAGCGGCGGCAGGATCACCACATCCACCCCCTCCAGCGGCAGCCCGGCAGCCACCTGCCCCAGCAGTTCATTGGCGAATTGACGGCTGCCATGCAGCTTCCAGTTTCCGGCGACGATCTTGCGGCGCATGAGCGGGTGGCTCCTGTGTGAAGTCAGCCGGTCATGATACCCGTTGCGGCAAAATCCGTTTCATTGTAAGCGGTTACATGGATTTTCAGCCAACGGCGCAGCCCCTCGTGGCGGGAGTTTGTTTGGGTTGGTCGCGGAAAGCCCGGTTGGATTGGTGGGCTTGGCCGGGCGGGTGGGGATGGCGGGGGACGCCGTAAACCCGTCCGTGGGGGCTTGGCCGCGGCATCCATGCCGCGGACACCCCCGTCATCCCCACCCGCCCGGCCTCCGACACATTCCGGCGGTTCCGCCCGCCACGGAAAGAAAAAAGAAGAGCAAGAGCAAAAGCGGCATACCACGTGCCCTGCCCCACTTCGATCTAACAGATCTCATCCACGCATGGCGTGGATCTACCGTGTCGAGCAAGGTCGACACCCACCAACCGTCACCGGGAAACTGTCGAAGGCGGGGAGGTGTCGGATGGCGGGGTGTCCGCGGCATGGATGCCGCGGCCAAGCCCCCAGGGATGGGTTTACGGCGTCCCCGCCATCCGACACCTCCCCGCCTCCCCACGGAACACCCCAGAGCCGCTTTGGCTTTGGACTTGCCGGCCAGCGGCCGGCACTACCGCGGGTGCAGGGTGCAACCCTGCAAAGAAAAAGGCCGCCTTTCGGCGGCCTCACTTTTCTTTACTTCAGCTTGATCTCGCGCAGGCGTTCCTCGAGGAAGCCGTGGGCGGTGATCGCCTCCGGATACCGGCTCGGGTTCTCCGGAGTGATGCACGAGGGCAGCACGTCGATCAGGAAGTCCGGGTTCGGGTGCAGGAAGAACGGCACCGAGTAGCGCGGCTGGCGCGCCAGGTCACCCGGGGGGTTGACCACGCGGTGGATGGTCGACGGATACACGTGGTTGGTCAGGCGCTGCAGCATGTCGCCGATGTTGACCACGATCGTGTCCGCATCTGACGTAAATGGCACCCACTCGCCGTCATGCGACTGCACTTCCAGGCCTGCGGCACTGGCGCCGACCAGCAGGGTGATGAAGTTGATGTCGCCATGGGCACCGGCACGCACGTTCGGGATGTCGTCAGTGGTGATCGGCGGGTAGTGGATCGGGCGCAGGATCGAGTTGCCGAAGTTGGTCTTGTCGGCGAAGAAGTCTTCCGGCAGGCCAATGTGCAGGGCCAACGCGGACAACACGCGCGACCCCAGGTTGTCCAGCGCCTGATACAGGCCGTAACCGCGCTCACGGAAACCTTCGACCTCGGCCGGCCACAGGTTCGGCGCCATCACGTCCCGGTACTTGGAATCGTCGGCGATCTCGCGGCCGATGTGCCAGAACTCCTTCAGGTCGAAATGCTTGGAGCCCTTGGCGGTTTCCACGCCGAACGGGGTGTAGCCGCGGGCGCCGCCGCTGCCGGCCACGTGGTACTTGCGCTTGACCTCTTCCGGCAGGGCGAAGAAAGCCTTGAAGGCATCGTAGGCCGCGTCGATGTCGGCCTGCGGGATGCCGTGGTTACGGATGCCCGCGAATCCCCATTGGCGGTAGGCCGCGCCCAGCTCGGCCACGAAGGCCTCGCGGTCGCTGTCGAAACGGGTGATGTCGAGGGTGGGGATCTGGCTCACAGCGGTTCCTGGCTTGTCGTTGGGTCTGAGGGGGCCAACGCATTCATGGCCCGCCTGAACATTGTGACAGATCGCCCGGGGGACGCCACTCGATACACGGAAACAAACCGATACAATGCGCGACCCGCGCGCGGAGCAACGCTTCCGTCACGTTGGCCCCGCCCCTCTCCTTCACCCCCTGAACCTGTCCCACCATGCCCGCAGCTGCCCCTGCCGCCCCTGCCATTGAAGGTTCCGCCCGGCGCTGGCGGCGGCTGGCCTGGTGGTCGCTGTTCATCGCCGGCAATGCGGTACTGGCCGCGGCGATTGCGCTGGGCAATGTACCGCTGCGTGACAATCCGGGCGGCGGCGCCGGCCTGGCCTATCTGGCGGTCGCCCTGCCCGGCCACCTGCTCGCGTTCGGTGTGCTGGCCGGCCTGCTGCCGCTGCTGCTGGGCCTGTGGCCACGCAGCGCGCGTACGCTGAGCATCAGCGCGGCCGTGCTGCAGGGCCTGTGGCTGTGCCTGCTGCTGGTCGACGCCAAGGTCTTCACCCTGTACCGCTTCCACCTCAATGCCATGGTCGTGAACATGGTGTTCGGCGGCGCCCTGCAGGACCAGGTTGCCCTGTCCTGGAAGACCTGGCTGCAGGTCGGCCTGCTGGTTGCCGCGGTCTTCACCGCCGAGGGCCTGCTGGCCTGGGCGTGCTGGAAACTGCTGCCGGCCGCGCCGCGCCGTCGACGGGTGCTGCAGGCCTGGGCGGTGGTCGCGCTGCTGATGGCCGGCGGCCAGGTCGCCACGGCCTACTACGACGCCCGCGGCGACCGTGATGTGATCGCGCAGTGGAACTACCTGCCGTGGGCGCAGCCGATCACGGCCAAGAGCTTCATGCGGCGCCTGGGCGTGGTCAGCCAACAGCACGCCGGCCTGCCCGACCCGCGCCATGCGCAGCTGCTGTACCCGCTGCATCCGCTGCGCTGCCAGAGCCCACATCGTCCCAACGTACTGATGGTGGTACTGGAGTCGCTGCGCCACGATGTGCTGACACCGCAGCTGATGCCCAACACGTCGACGCTGGCGCAGGATGCGCGCGTCTTCGACCACCATTTCAGCACCGGCAATGCCACCCGCTACGGCCTGTTCGGACTGTTCTACGGCCTGCCCGGCGGCTATTGGCCGAGCATGCTTGACGAGCAGCGTGGCTCGCAGCTGTTCCAGGTGCTGGGCCAGCAGGGCTACGACCTGCACCTGTACGGCAGTGCGCCGTTGTACAGCCCGGAGTTCGATCGCACGGTGTTCGCCGATGTCCGCGACCAGCTGCACCAGGGGCCGGCAGCGCTGAAGTCAGACGGCCGCGACCGCGCGATCATCAGTGCGCTGCAGCAGGACATCCGCGCCAGCCAGGCCGCGCAGCGCCCGTGGTTCGGCTTCGTGTTCCTCGACTCCACCCATGCGCCCTACCACATGCCCGAGGGCTATCCGGCGGTGGCCACACCGATGGCCGCCGATATCGATTTCCTCAAATTCGGCCCGGAGCATGACCCGACGCCGGAACTCAACCGCTACCGCACCGCCGTGCACTATGCCGACAGCCTGATCGGCTCGCTGCTGGACGACCTGCGCGCACAGGGCCTGGCCGAGGACACCATCGTGCTGGTCACCGGCGACCATGCCGAAGAGTTCAACGACCTCAAGCTGAACTACTGGGGCCACAACGGCAACTTCTCCGACTATCAGCTGCAGGTCCCGTTCGTGCTGCATTGGCCGGGCAAGGCCGCTGGCCACGACGCACGCACCAGCTCGCACGAAGACTGGGTGCCGACACTGATGCGCCACGCACTGGGTTGCGAGAACGCACTGGCCGATTACAGCACCGGCCAGGACCTGCTGGCCGAGCCGCAGGGCACGCGTGCGCTGGTGGTCGAAAGCTGGTCGCAGCGCGCGGTGCGCCATGGCGATGCCATCTATGTGTTCGACAAGTTCGGCAACGCCACCGCCCTGGACCTGCGCTACCGGCCGCTGCCACAGCAGGCGCCCGATGCGGCCGCCGTACGCACTGCATGGGAAGCGCTGACCCGCTTCCGCAACCGCTGACCCTCAAGGATCGATCCTGCATGAACCGTCCGCTGCGCATCCTGCACACTGAAGCCGCCAAGGGAATGGGCGGGCAGGAGATCTACATCTTCCGCCACATGCAGGTGATGCGCGCGCGTGGCCACGAGGTGGCGCTGCTGTGCCAGCCCGAAGCGCGACTGGCCCAGCTGGCACGCGATGATGGTTTCACCGTGCATACCCTGCGCATGGGTGGCCTGCTGCGCCTGCTGCGCGGCATCTGGTCGGTCTCGCGCCTGGTGCGCCGCGAACGCTATGACGTGGTCAACACCACCAGCCGCCGTGACGCACTGATCGCCGCCGCCGGTGCACGCCTGGGCGGCACGCCGCTGGTGGTGCGCTCGCGCCACCTGATGAGCCCGGTCAACTCGCTGCTGACCTATACCGGCCTGCCGCACCGGGTGCTGACCGTCAGCAGCTTCGTGAAGCAGTTGCTGGCCGCGCGCGGCATTCCGGCCGAACACATCGGTATCGTGCCGCCCATCGCGGTCCCGCCGCGCTGGAGCGAAATTCGCAAGGACGACCCCTGGCAATGCCTGCAGGAGGTACGCGCGGACGTGCGCGCCGAACTCGGCTTCGGCGAACAGGACATCGTGGTCGGTTGCGTGGCGGTGCTGCGCGAACCCAAGGGTCATGCCGACCTGCTGCAGGCGATGGTGCCGCTGTGCAAGACGCACCCGAACCTGCACCTGGTGGTGGTCGGCGATGGCCAGCCGGTCATGGACCGGCTGCAGGCGCTGCGCGACGAGCACGGGCTGCAGCAGCAGGTCCATCTGCTCGGCTATCGTGATGGCGCATGCCGGCTGATGGCTGGCTTCGACATCTTCGCGCTGGCATCGCACAAGGAAGCGGCCGGTACCGTCTTCCTGGAGGCCGCCTATGTCGGGGTGCCGATCGTGGCCACGCGGGTGGGTGGCGTGCCGGAGATGGTGGTGGATGGCAGCAATGCGATCCTCACCCGGCTGGGCGACAATGCAGCCCTGACAGGCGCCCTGCGCCTGCTGGTGGACGATCCGGAACGGCGGCGGCAGATGGGCCGCGCCGGGTGGGACTGGATGCGCAGCGCGCACCGGTTCACTCCCGACGGCCACGGTGAGACCACCGAACACTATTACCACCAGTGGCTGAAGGAGCTGGGACATGGCTGATGCCCGAACCGTACCGGTGCTGATGCACCACCACGTCAGTCCGTCGCCGGGTATGATCACCGTGTCACCGGAGAATTTCGAGAGCCAGATCGCATGGTTGGCCGGCAACGGCTGGACCTCGCTGACACTGGACCAGTACGCCGGTTTCCTGGCCGGCAAGCCGGTGCCGCGCAAGTCGATCGTGATCACCTTTGACGATGGCTACCTGGACAACTGGGTGTATGCGCACCCGATCCTGCAGAAGTACGGCATGCACGCGGTGGTGTTCGTGGTCACCGGCTGGATGGGCGAAGGCCCGGAGCGGCCCCACGCCGGGCTTGCCGGGGCAACGTTGCCTGCCACGCCGGACCATCGCGGCTGCGAAGCGGCGATCTACGAGCAGAACCGCAGCGACGACGTGATGATGCGCTGGAGCGAAGCGCGCGCGGCCATCGCCGCCGGCACCTTCGAAGTGCATTGCCACACCCATACCCACACCCGCTGGCTGCGCCGCGACGACCTGGACCGCGCACAGCGCCGTGCCGGCCTGAGCCACGACCTGGCAGTCTCGCGCGACGTCCTGCAGGACAAGCTTGGCGAGGTGTCCGATACGCTGTGCTGGCCCTACGGCGATTTCGACCAGGACCACATCGAGGTGGCGCGCGAGCACGGCTTCCGCTACCTGCATACCACCCACCCGTTCGGACGCAATGTGGTGGGCGGCGACCCGGAGCGCATCTATCGTTTCGCGATCCGCAACCGCCCGGCCAGCTGGCTGCGAAAACGCATCGCACAGAGCTACAACCCGCTGATGGCACCGCTGTTCAATGGCTTCAAGGCACGCCAGAAGAAGATGGTGCCGGGGCCGTAGGCAACCCACCGCCCTGCCCCTTCAACGAAAACGCCCCGGAATGCCGGGGCGTTTTCGTTGGGCGGATGTGCAGCGGCCTCAGGCGGCGGCTTCACGTACCGCCGCGGACAGTCGATCCAGCGTGTCCTGCATCAGCGTCGCATCATCGGCCTCGACCGTGACCCGCACCACCGGCTCGGTACCGGACGGGCGCAGGAACGCACGGCCACGGCCGGCCACCGACTGCTGCGCGACAGCCAGCGCGGCCTGCACGCTGCCGGCCTGCACCGTGGCCTTGGCCGAGACATTGCCCAGCCGCACGTTGACCGTCTTCTGCGGCACCCGCACCAGTCCTTCCAGCGCCTGGCGCAGGGTCTGCCCGCTGTTGCGCAATGCCACCAGCACCTGCAGCGCGCTGACGATGCCGTCGCCGGTGGTGGCCCGATCCAGGCACAGCAGGTGGCCGGAGGCTTCACCGCCGAGCACGCCGCCGCCTTCCATCAGCGCCTGGTGCACGTAGCGATCGCCGACATTGCTGCGCACGAACGGAATCTGCAGGTCGGCAAATGCCTTCTCGACGCCGTAGTTGCTCATCAGCGTGCCGACCACCGGGCCGCGCAGGCGGCCTTCGGCTTTCCATGCACGGGCCAAGATATACAGCAGGTCATCGCCGTCGACCGGGTTGCCCTGGTCGTCGGCCATCAGCACGCGGTCGCCATCCCCATCGAAGGCGATGCCGAGATCGGCGCGGGTTTCGCGGACCTTGGCCGCCAGGTTGTCGATGTGGGTGGAACCCACGCCGGCGTTGATGTTGACGCCGTTGGGCTCGGCACCAATGCCGATCACCTCGGCGCCCAGTTCACGGAACAGCAGCGGCGCGATCTGGTAGGTGGCGCCGTGCGCGCAGTCCAGCACCAGGCGCACGCCACGCAGGTCGAACGCGCGCGGCACGCTGGCCTTGCAGAACTCGATGTAGCGGCCGACCGCTTCGCGCGCACGCGACGCCTTGCCCAGCTTTTCCGATTCGGCGGTGGTGAACGGGATGTCCAGCGCCGCTTCCAGGGCCAGCTCGGTGGCATCGTCGAGCTTCTCGCCCTGGGCGGAGAAGAACTTGATGCCGTTGTCGTAGTGCGGGTTGTGCGAGGCGCTGATGACGATGCCAGCGTCCACGCCAAGCGTACGGGTCAGGAACGCCACCGCCGGGGTCGGCATCGGCCCCAGCAACTGCACGTCCGCACCGGCGGCGACCAGGCCGGCTTCCAGTGCCGCTTCGAACATGTAACCGGAGATGCG
Organism: Stenotrophomonas sp. YJH_SMC_65; assembly: GCF_059369475.1. NCBI lineage: Bacteria > Pseudomonadati > Pseudomonadota > Gammaproteobacteria > Lysobacterales > Lysobacteraceae > Stenotrophomonas > Stenotrophomonas sp. YJH_SMC_65. Next base: position 290,191 of record NZ_JCAFSR010000001.1, on the reverse strand, counting down.
GGTGTCCTTGCCGATCACCACGATCGGCCGGCGCCCATCCTGGCCGCGCTGGTCGACCAGGACACGGCCCAGGGCGTTGCCCAGGCGCAGCACGAAGTCGGCCGAGATCACGCCCTGGCCGACCCGTCCACGGATGCCATCAGTACCGAAGTACTTGCGGCCTCCCATCAAGCCACCTCCGGCGCCGGCTGACGGCCCAGCATTGCCAGCAGATCGGACAGGCGGTCGCGCATTTCGCGACGGTCGCAGATCTGGTCGATGGCGCCGTGCTCCAGCAGGAATTCCGAGCGCTGGAAGCCTTCCGGCAGCTTCTCGCGCACGGTCTGCTCGATCACGCGCGGGCCGGCGAAGCCGATCAGCGCCTGCGGCTCGGCGATGTTGATGTCACCCAGCATCGCGAAGGAAGCCGACACGCCGCCGGTGGTCGGATGGGTCAGCACCGAGATGTACGGCAGGCCGGCTTCACGCAGCTTGCCCAGCGCGGCCGAGGTCTTGGCCATCTGCATCAGCGAGAACAGGCCTTCCTGCATGCGGGCGCCACCGCTCTGCGAGAAGCACACGTAGGGCGCACCGATCTCGACCGCGGTTTCCGCGGCCAGTGCGAAACGCTCGCCGACCACCGAGCCCATCGAGCCGCCCATGAAGGCGAAGTCGAACGACGATGCCACCAGCGCACGGCCCTTGAGCAGGCCGCGCATGGCGATCAGCGCGTCGTACTCGCCGGTGTTCTTCTGCGCGATCTTGATGCGCTCGCTGTACTTCTTCTGGTCCTTGAACTTGAGCAGGTCGGTCGGCCCCAGGCGCGCACCGATCTCGGTGGTGCTGTCGGCATCGAACAGGGCGGCCAGGCGCGCACGCGCACGGATCGCCATGTGATGGCCGCACTTCGGGCAGACTTCCAGGTTCTCTTCCAGTTCCGGACGGTACAACGCGCTGCCGCAGTTGCTGCACTTTTCCCACAGGCCCTCGGGGACACTGCGCTTCTTGCTGGGGGTGTTGTCGGTGCGGATGCCGGACGGCATCAACTTGCTGAGCCAACTCATGCGGGAGGACACTTCCGTTCAGGGCGGCCCGGGGGCCGCAAAGGCGGACAGTCTAGCTCCGCTTTCCCCGCCCGTGCACCCCCTTGCCAGCCACGGGGCAGCCGGAAAAAACCATGCTGGGACGTACGTTTAGGTGCTGGGGCGGTGCCCACCGCTGGCCGGCAGCCCTTGCGTGCAGACCGATGGGTAGTGCCGGCCGCTGGCCGGCAGCCCTTGCACGCGAGCCCTCAGGAGGATGCCGGTCAGCGGCCGGCACTACCGTTACGCGTCCAGCGCCTGCCGCAGCGGGGCGAGGAAGGTCCGGGCGTGCTGCGCGGCCTCTTCCGCCGAGCCCGCTTCGGCCAGCGCCGCCACCAGCGCGCTGCCCACCACCACGCCGTCGGCCTGCCGGGCCATGGCCGCGGCACTGGCGGCATCCTTGATGCCGAAGCCCGCCACCACCGGCACCGACGCACGCGCGCGCAACGCCTGCAGGCGGGCACTGGCGGCATCGCTGTCCAGGCGCTCGGACGCGCCGGTGACACCGGCAAAGCTGACGTAGTAGAGATAGCCACGGGCCAGCGCCAGCAGCTTGTCGGCTCGCGCCTCGCTGGTGGTCGGCGACGCCAGCAGTACCAGCGCAAGGCCGGCTGCGTCGAACGCCTGCTGGGCGTCGCCCGCTTCTTCCGGCGGCAGGTCGACCAGCAGCACGCCGTCCACGCCGGCGTCGACGGCGGCCTTGGCGAAGGCCGCGTAACCGTGGATCTCCACCGGGTTCAGGTAGCCCATCAGCACCACGGGGGTCTGCGCATCGCGCTCGCGGAACTGCGCCACGGCCTGCAGGACGTAGCGGCTGCCGGCGCCGCGCGCCAGCGCGCGCTCGGAGCTGCGCTGGATGGTCGGGCCATCGGCCATCGGGTCGGAGAACGGCACGCCCAGTTCAATCACGTCGGCGCCGGCGTCGACCAGTGCGTGCATGACCGGCACGGTGGCCTCCAGCGAGGGATCACCGGCCGTGACGAAGGGGATCAGCGCCTTGCGCTGCTGTTCGCGCAGACGCTGGAAACAGGCATCGAGTCGGGATACGGACATTTCAGGCACATCCTTCAATCAGTTCAATCGCATCGCTGGTTCCCCAGTACATCTGGGTGACCCGCCCTTCAAACAGTTCCACGCGGATACCCAGGTCCGAACCCGGGTCCTGCCAGGTGAGGTACTCGCCCTGGTCACCATCGTAGGCATGCGGGCTGGATACCGGCGGCTTCGGGAACTGGGCCATGGCCTGGGCGCGGGTCATGCCGACACGCAGGCCGAACGGACCGGGCTGCTGGGTCGGCGCCCCGCTGTCCGGATCCAGGCCGAGATCGAAACGGACGACGCGATCTTCATCGGTCATCATCGACACGCCGGGCGGCAGCCCCTTGCCGTCGTAGTACTCGCAACTGCCGCCGATGGCTTCGACCGCCCCTTGCGCGGTCCACGGCCCGAGTGCCTTCAGATCGCCCATGTGCTGGCCGATCAGCACCTCGCCGGCATGGTCCAGCGCCACCGAGACCACCGCGGGCGCGCCATCGCTGTCCATATCTTCCGTGGACGGCGGATCGACGATCGGCGCACGTGCCATCGGGTCGAGGTCATCATTCGCGGCCGCCTGCTGTGCCGGCTGCGTGGTGGCCTTGGCGGCCGGTGCCAGCAGCGGCGGCTCCGGCGGCTGGCACGCGGCCAACCCCAGCGCCAGCAGCAGCACGCCACTGTTGCGCAGCAGCGCGCTCACAGCACCAGCCCTTCGCGCGCGGCGATGGTATGCACATCCTTGTCGCCACGGCCGGACAGATTGCACAGCACGATCTGGTCACGCGGACGCTCACGCGCCAGCTTGATCGCCTGCGCCAGCGCATGGCTGGACTCCAGCGCCGGCAGGATGCCCTCGGTATGCGCCAGCAGGTGGAAGGCCTGCAGTGCTTCGTCATCGGTGATGCCGAGGTAGCGCGCGCGGCCGGTATCGGCCAGGAATGCGTGTTCGGGGCCGACGCCCGGATAGTCCAGGCCGGCCGACACCGAATGGGTCTCGATGATCTGGCCGTCGTCGTCGCACAGTACATAGGTGCGGTTGCCATGCAGCACGCCCGGGCGACCGGCGGCGATCGATGCAGCATGGCGACCGGTGCTGATGCCATCACCTGCGGCCTCGGCGCCGACGATCTCGACCTGGCGGTCGTTGAGGAAGGCATGGAACAGGCCGATGGCATTGCTGCCGCCGCCGACGCAGGCAGTGATCGCATCGGGCAGGCGGCCGTACTCGGCCAGCATCTGCTCGCGTGCCTCGCGGCCGACGATGGCGTTGAAGTCGCGCACCATGCGCGGATAGGGATCCGGACCGGCGACCGTACCGATGATGTAGAAGGTGTCCTGGACATTGGTCACCCAGTCGCGCATCGCTTCGTTGAGCGCGTCCTTCAAAGTGGCCGAACCGGAGGTGACCGGCACCACCGTCGCGCCGAGCAGCTTCATGCGGTAGACGTTGATCTTCTGCCGCTCGATGTCGGTGGCGCCCATGTACACCACGCATTCCAGGCCCAACCGCGCGGCAACCGTGGCGCTGGCCACGCCGTGCTGGCCGGCACCGGTCTCGGCGATGATGCGCTTCTTGCCCATCCGCGCCGCCAGCAGCGCCTGGCCGATGGTGTTGTTGATCTTGTGCGCGCCGGTGTGGTTCAGGTCTTCGCGCTTGAGCAGGATCTGCGCGCCGCCGACATGGTCGCTCAGCCGCTGGGCGTGGTAGATCGGGCTCGGCCGGCCCACGTAATGGGCCAGGTCGCGGTCGTAGGCGGCCTGGAAGGCCGGATCCTGGCGGGCCTGGTCATAGGCCTGGGCGAGTTCCTGCAGCGGGCCGACCAGGGTTTCGGCAACGAAGCTGCCACCGTAGCGGCCGAAATGGCCCTGGGCATCCGGGAAGGCGTGGTAGTCGGCAATGGGGGAGGCAGACATGGAAGCGACCGCTGGTTCGAGACAGGTGGATACTCTAGCGCACGGGTCGTGACCGGAAAATGGATATTATCTGGCATATACCGTCAGGAAATCTCACATGAGCCGTTCGCTGTTGCCACCGCTCAATGCGCTGCGCGCGTTCGAGGCCACCGCCCGCCTGGGCGGGGTTGGCCGCGCCGCGCAGGACCTGCACGTGACCCACGGCGCGGTCAGCCGCCAGCTGAAGCTGCTGGAAGACCACCTCGGCCTGGCGCTGTTCCAGCGGGCCGGTCGCGGCCTGCGCCTGACCGATGCGGGCACGCGCCTGCAGGCAGCGTGCAGCGAGGCCTTCAGCGGCATCGAAGACTGCGTGCGCGAACTGCGCCGGCCGACCGCGGCCCCGGCGCTGGTGCTGGGCTGCAGCGGCAGCGTGCTGGCGCGCTGGATGATTCCGCGCCTGCCCGCACTGCAGGCTGCCCTGCCCGGCGTACGCCTGCAGTGGTCGGCGCTGGATGGCAGCTTCACCGAGGCGCAGGCCGCACTGGACGCGGTGCTGCTGCTGGCGCAGGGGCCGTGGCCCCGGGGCTGGCAGGTGCGTGAGCTGGCGCCGGAACGGGTCGGTGTGGTGGTGGCCCCCTCGCATCCGGCCGCGCAGCGCCTGCGGCATGTGCCGCCCTCGGCGCTGCTGCAGGAGACGCTGCTGCACACCAGCTCACGGCCGCAGGCATGGCCGGCGTGGGCGCAAGCGCACGATCTGGACACCTCGAAGCTGCAGCTGGGTACTGCCTTCGAGCACCTGTACTACCTGCTGGAGGCAGCGGTGGCCGGGCTGGGCCCGGCGATCGCACCCGAGCCCCTGGTGGCCGAGGACCTGGCCGCCGGGCGACTGGTCGCGCCGTGGGGGTTTGCCGCCACCGGTGGCTTCTGGGTGCTGGCGCGACCGGATGGACCGGCAGATGGGCGCGTGGATGCGCTGGCCGACTGGCTGGGCCAGCAACTGCGCTGACAACAAAAAGGGGACGGAGGGGATTAAGTCGCAAGTGGCACAAACGACTTAATCCCCTCCGTCCCCTTTTTTCAGCTGGCAGTCGGGGTGACCAGTCGCTGCTGCAGGTCTTCGCGCAGGCGCGACAGCTCGACTTCGGCCTGCTGCCGCTGCTGCATTCCTTCGCGATGGATGCTGCGCACTTCCTCGACCGTGGCGATCAACTGGTCGTGCACGTGGCGCAGCGTGGCCACGTCGATCACGCCGCGCTGGTTGCTGCGCGCGGTATCCACCGAGGCCTGGCGCAGCAGGTCGGCGTTGCGGCGCATCAGCTCGTTGGTGGCATCGTCGATGGCGGTGGACAGCTCGACCGCGGCCTTCTGCTCACCCAGCGAAAGCTGGATGGCGAACTGGCGCTTCCACGACGGGATGGTGATCTCGCGCACCGTGTTGAACTTCTCGATCAGCTGCAGCGCGTTGGCCTGGATCAGGCGGATCATCGGCAGCGACTGGTCGGCCGCATGCTGCATCAGCTGCAGGTCGGACACGCGCTTTTCGAGGAGGCGGATCGCGTTGTCGACTTCGCTCTGGCGGATGCGCTGCTGCGGATCCTCACTGCCCTGCCCGGCCTGCTGCTCGGCCTGCAGTTCGGCCAGGCGCTGCTTGCCGGCCGCAGCATACAGGCCCAGCGCATGGCGTTCTTCGCGGACGATGTCATGCATGCGGTCGAACTCGCCCACGCGCTTGCCCATCAACGCCTGCTGCACACCGACATCACCCAGCAGCTGCTCGATCTGCGCATTGGTGTCGCTGAACTTCTGCACCAGCTCGCCCTTGGATACGCGCAGGCGGTCGATCAGGCCACCGATCACCGGCACCTTCGACCGCTGCGCGAAGCCGTCCAGCTTCAGGCTGCGTGCGATGCGCACCACTTCGCCCAGTTTCTCGCCGCTGGCATCGAGGTCACGATTGCGCACCTGGTCCAGCAACTGGCTGGAAAACGCTGCGGTGCGCGTGGCCGCTTCGCGACCGAAGACCTGCAGGTTGCCCGGGCGCAGGTCTTCCAGCTCCAGACGGATCTCGGCGATGCGCGGCAGATCCTCGCGGACCAGGCCAAGCGCCTGCAATGCGCCTTCATCGAGCGGAACGGCGGTAGTCGTGCCGGGTACGAGGGCACCGGGGGTCTGGCTGTCCTGGGTCATCGGGCAGTCTCCTTGCAGTTGGGTAAGCGGCAGCGGCGGCCGGCTCAAGGCAGTCTAGCCTGAGCCGCCGCGACCTCGTCATCGATCTGTGCGTGCAGCGTGGCGGCCTTCGCCGCCAATGTGGCGCCGGCCGCGGCCTGGCCCGCCGCGGCGGCCTGCCGCCAGGCTGGCAACAGGACGTCATGGATGCGCGCGAAGCGTTGCAGCAGCACGTTGTCCTGGTCCTGCAGGAGCTGCCACTGGCCGGCCTCGAGACGGCGCAGCGTGGCCAGCCGGCGCAGGTGATCGAGCCGTTGCGACAGCGCGGCCTGGCCGGCGGTATCCAGCGACGCCAGCCGCACCGCTGCCAGCTCGACCCAGGCGTCCAGCGCTGCGGCCGCCGCTGAATGTCCGGCGATGGCCATGGCCCGCAGCTGCAGCTGCTGCTGCAGCTGCTGGGCCTGCTCGCGCGCCTGCAGGGCCAGCACGCCCAGCTGCGACTGCAGCGCACGTCCTTCCGCCTCGCGATCGACATCGCGCCCCAGCAGGCGGCCCCACCAGCCCGCCTGCTGCCGGATCTGCGCCGGGTTATCGGCCTGCAGGGCCAGCGCGATGCGTGCCAGTGCGGCCACCAGCCCTGCGCCCGCGCCCGGCGGCAACGGTGTTTCGCGCCGCGCCAGCGCCTGCAGCAACGGCGCACCATAGTCGGCCAGCGCGGCGACATCGGCCGTGTCCGGCAAGCTCGGTGGCGGCAGTGGCGCCTGCATGGTCACGGCAGCGGCGGCGGCTTCGGTGTCGTCGCTGGAATCTCCTCACCGTCGTCCGGCGGCAACGACTCGCCGTAGAAGTGACGCATCAGCGCCTCATCCAGCGCGCGCTCCTCCGGCGTCGTGGCACGGCGCACACGCGCACGCTGCGCCACCGCACTGTTCGGCACCCCACGCTCGACCTGCTGCCGCGCCCAGCCGGCGAACGCGGCCAGGGTCTGGGACACCTGTGCCTGCTGCGCCTGCGATGCCGCCAACAGTTCCACCAACGGTGCCAGGCCAGCCTGCAGGTCGTCGGCCAGGACCGTCGTCGGCACACTGGCGGCTGCCGCGACCGGCACCGGCGCGGCGGCCGGACGTGTTTCAGAAAGACGATGCAGGGCCTCCAGCAACGCCGGCCACGGTGCCGGGTCGGCAACGGCAATCGCTTCCGGCGCCGGCGGTGGAAGCTGCAGGGCGGTGGCGATGTCGGCCAGCTGCGCGACCACGCGCCCGCCGACATCGCTGTCGTCGGCCCCCATGGCCTTGTTGCGCAGGAAGTCGCGCTTGATCTGCGTCCAGCGTTGCGCCTGCGTGTCGTCCAGCACGCCGCGCAGCTCGGCCAGCTTCAACAGGTTTTCTTCGGCGCCGGTGGTCAGCAGCTGTGCCTCGCCCAGGTAATGATCGGAGATCAACTGCTGCAGCTCGTCCTCGTTCATCACCGGCGAGATCTTCTCGGCCAGCTTGTTCATGTTGCGGTAGCTACCCTGCAGCCGGAACGGCGGCTCGGTGCGGTAGCGATCGTCCTGCGCGGCACTGGCGATGTACTGCTGGTTGACGCGGTAGACCACGTCGCGCACGCGCAGCATGCGCTGCAGGGTGGCGGTGATTTCGTTGATCTCCGCGCTGCTGTAGGCGTGGCTCAGGCCGTTGGTCGAGACCTCCTTGCCCATCGCCCGGTCGACCAGCGTGTACAGGTCAGCCATGTCGCGCGTAGCCAGCGGCGCCAGCACCGGGTTGGAAGTCAGGCTGTTCTCGATGTAGCTGAGGGTAAAGGCCGCCTCCATGCCACCGAGCACATCACCCAGGTTGTAGATGTCGGCACGGTTGGCCAGCATGTCCGGAATCTTGAACACCTCGCCAGACTCGGTGTACGGATTGCCGGCCATCACCACGCAGAATTTCTTGCCGCGCATGTCGTAGGTGCGGGTGCGACCGCGCCACACACCCTCGATACGGCGGGTGCCATCGCACAGCGAGATGAACTTCTGCAGGAACTCCGGATGGGTGTGCTGGATGTCGTCCACATACAGCATGGTGTTGTTGCCCATTTCCAGCGCCAGGTTGAGCTTCTCCAGCTCCTGCCGCGAGGTCGCGTCCGGTGCCTGGGCCGGGTCCAGCGACCGCACCTCGTGACCCAGCGCCGGGCCGTTGATCTTCATGAAGACCAGGCCCAGGCGGTGCGCCACGTATTCCATAAGCGTGGTCTTGCCGTAGCCGGGCGGCGAAATCATCATCAGCAGGCCCATCAGGTCGCTGCGCTTGTTCTCGCCGACCGTGCCCATCTGCTTGGCCAGGTTGTCACCGATCACGCCCAGGTAGACATCATTGATCAGCTTGTTGCGTACGAACGAGGACAGCGGCCGCGCCTTGAACTCGGAAAGCCGCAAGGTCTCGCGCTCGCGGCCGATGATGCCCTGGCGCAGCGCCTGGTAGGCATGGAACGCTGGCACGAAATGACGCAGGTGCTGCTTCAGGCGCGCCAGGAAATCATCCAGCGATACCACCAGCGTGCCGTTGCTGATGCGTGCGTGTTCACCCAGCAGGCCACTGACCTCCGCCTGCAGCGCGGCGTCGCTGGCACGGGTACGCAGCTGGCGCTGCACCAGCAGCAGTGCTGCAGCCTCGTCGACGTAGCCGGCATGCGGGGCATGCGCCGGCATCCGCGCCAGCGCCCGCAGCCACTGACCGGCCAGCGCCCAGCGCGTGGCCAGCGGATCCTGGCTGCGCTGCAGGGCGCGTTCGACCGCCTCGCGTTGCCCGGCCTGTTCCAGCTGCCGAGCCAGTGCCTCCAGCAGCGCTACCGCATGGCGGCTGCTGCTGAACACCGGTTCGCCGGCCGCCAGTTCCTCGCCCAGATAAGCGGCCGCGGCCTCTGCGGCATCGGCATCGAACGGCAACGCGTGGGATTGCGCATACGCCAGCAGTGCCTCGGCCATTTCCGCACGCAACGCCAGGCGCCCTTCGTCGGACCCCAGCAGGCGTGCCAGCGCTTCAGCACCCATCTGGCGGGCCGGCCATTGCGCCACCGCTTCGCGCCGCTGCTCGGCAGCCCAGAACAGCACCGCCAGCGCACGCACCCGCGGTGCATGCCGCAGGCTGCCGGCCGCCTGCTGCAAGGGCAGCAACGCACGCAGGATCAGCGCGGCATCATGGTCATGGATGCCGCGCTCGTAGCCTTCGCGGTAGCGCGGTGCGGCAAACGCACGCACGCGCTGGTCCAGTGCTTCGGGCGTGGCGACGTCGTGCTGCAGCGTGGCCAGGTCAAGCCCGTCGCTCCCCTCCTGCGCGGCCATCAACAGGCTGCCGGCAAGATACTCGCCGCGATACAGTGCAGGTGATTCGGAGTCCAGGGTGACCGGCCAGAACGGCTTCAGCGCATCCAGCTCCGGATCGTGCAGCGTCTCCAGGAAGTCGGTGCCGGTCAGATGGATCGCCAGCGTGTCACCACGCGGCAGCAGGGTCAGGTCCAGCGCCTGGGTGTTGACGCTGAAGCGATGGCGCGGCCCCAGCCGCACCACGTTGCCGCCCGCCTCGTACAGATCACTGCGGTCACGCAGCTGGCGCACCGCCTGGTCACGCACGCCCTTCAGGCGCGCTTCGATGTCGTCGGCCTTGACGTTGTCATGCAACGCGCGCAGGCGTTCGGCCAGCTCACGCAGCTTGAGGATCAGCGGATCGCCGGCAAAGAACGCATTGAGCTCATCGGCGGTGGCGAAGCGCTCGGTGCGCTTGGCCAGGCCATCGAGGATGCGGCTGGCCGCATCCAGCACCGAACGTGCCTTGCGCTGGCGGTCATCCAGCAGCGCCTGCTTGTGCGTTTCGAAGGCTTCAACCAGCTCTTCGCGCTTGCTCAGGATGTCGCCGAGGAACTGCTCGTGTTCGCCGAACTGGCTCTCCAGCTCCTCCAGCTGCACCAGCAGGCGCGACAGCTGCTCGTCGGCACGCTCCGGGTCCGTGGCCAGCGCCAGCGCGCTGGTGATCGACTGCGAGAACAGCGCGAACTGCGCGGCGAACTGCGCCACGGCCTCGGCTGAGCCGAGCGACCTGCGGCGCTGATCGGCACGCGCGCGGGCCTGGTTGAGGCGGCCGTACAGCACCGAAATGGACTCGACCACGCGGGTGCGGGCGGTGGCATCGTCCACCTTCAGGCCGGCCATCAGTTCAGACAGCATATCCAGATCGGCCGCCATCCCGCGCAGCCCCTCCAGCTGCTCATCCAGCTGGCGGGCACTCTGCGCCTGCTGCGCAGCTTCATCCAGCGCCTGCAGGCGCGTGGTCAGCGGCACCAGCGCGGCATCGCCGGCGAGGAAGTCACCCGTGGCGGCGCCGACATGATCCTGCGCCTCCACCAGCTCGGCCGTCATCGTCTCGATGCGCGCGGTGTCGATGTAACGCAGCTCGCGGATGGTCAGCAGCCGTCCACGCAATGCGGTGATCGCATTGAGGGCCTCGACGAAGGCCTGCACCTCGTTCCAGTTCTGCGGCTGCAGCCGGCCCAGCAGCGCCTTGTGCGCGGCCTCTGCCTCGACCATCGCCTGCGCCGACTGCTGGCGGATCGACTGCACCTTCTCGTACTCGTCCAGCACCGATTCGCCGGTGGCGCTGATCTGCCGCAGCAGCGCCTCGGCGCCATCGCAGGCCGCGTCGCCCAACCAGTGGTGGGCATCGAACAGGCGCCGGGTGTCGGCCACCAGGCGCTGGTAGCGCTGCACCGACACGTCCTGGCCATCGATCTCGCGCGCCAAGTTGAACAGGTTGGAGATGCCCCGCACCAGTTCGGCATTGCCGATGCGGCCCATGAAGGTGTTGCCGGGTGGCCGGCTTGCAGCAAACTCGTCACTGCTGAACGGGGTCTGCCAGACCTGCATCGGATGGATGCGGGTCGGTTCGCTGCCTTCGGCATGGAACAGCACCATGCGCCCGTCCTGCATCAAGGCGTAGCCATGGCCGAACACCGGGTTCTGCAGCACGCGCTGGATGGTGTTGTAGACGAACAGCGCCGAGCGCCCGCCTTCGCGCTCGTAGAAGATGTACAGCACGTCCTCGCCGTTGGGCGAACGGATGCTGCGCTTGAACTGCATGCCGGCCATCGAGGCGTCGAACGCCTTGTGCTCGCCGCCCTGCAGGTAATAGCCACCCGGGAAGATCACGCCGTGGTCTTCGGGCAGCTGCACGCAGGCCTGCACGATCGCATCGTTGCGCACGATGCCGCCGGTCAGCGTGTTGTAGATCAGCCCGCGCCACTCCGTCTCGCGGTACGGCAGCACTTTCAGCAGCACCAGCGAGCCGACCCGGGCGAACTCGAACTGGGCGTCGTCCAGCGACTGCGTGCTGTCCTCCACCGGTTCGCTGTAGATGCCCTGCCCTGTCTCGGTGTTGTTCTCGACCTTGATCGTGAGGTCGCCGCCGGTGGTCTCCACGAACAGGGTATCGAGGATGTTCAGGTGCGAATGGCGGCCATTGACCGCCAGGTCGCGGGTCGCCCGGGTCCATTCGAAGTCGAACGGCGGCGGCAGTGCGACATCGCGCTCACCGCGCGCATCCAGATAGGTCAGTTCGCCATCGCGCGACAGCGCCCAGCGGAACACGCGCACGTCGCTGCTGCGCTCACCGATCTGGAACGACGCCAGCAGCTTGTCCCCCACCACGATCAGCTGCAGCAGGCGCGCGTGCTTGTAGTAGGCGTACAGTTCGTTGAAGTCGTGCACGAAGCCGGGCTGGTCGAGGAAGCTGCCCTTCAGCTCCAGCGCCGCCACGTCGTAGCCGTCGCTGCCCTGCACCAGCCGGTACAGGCCGAACACGTCCTCGATGCGGGTCTGGGTCTTCAGCCCGATGAACACGTTGTAGCCGAACAGCAGGCGGTCCGGCCCGACCTGCACGATGTCACGGCCGACGCAGTTGTTTTCGCTGCGGATGCGGAAGCGACCGACCACCTCCAGGCGGCTGTCGCCGAACTCGGCCAGGCGCTGGCGGTTGAGCGTTTCGGCCAGGCCCTGCAGGCGCTGGCCCTGCTCGGCCAGGCGGCGGCGCAGGACTTCATAGGCACCGCCCTGGGCAACGGCCTGGTCGACGGTAGTGCCGCCGGCCTCCGGTGCAGTGGATTCGGCGGACGGATGGGTATCAGACATCAGCAGGCTTCCGGCTCACGGGCGGACGGCCGCGGTTGCGGCCGACGCGGGCGGGCGATGGCCGCAGCAGCCATCGCCCGATGCATCAACGGGCGCTGTCGACCACGGTGGCCGACACGGTCGGCACCGCTTCGGCATCCTCGGCGATCTGGCGCGGCGCCGGTTCGGCCACGGCCACGCCCAGGTAGCGCTGCATCAGCTCCTGCACGATCGGGCTCTTGCCGGCAAAGCCTTCGATCGACTTGCCCAGCGACACTGCCTTGACCAGGTTCTCGAACATGCCGCCGTCGCCACCGACCAGATCGATATCGGCATTGCGCAGCGCGCTGGCGATGACGTTGGCGTTCTCGCGCGAGACTTCCTTGCCGGCTTCGATCGAGGCCAGCGCCTGCTTCAGGCTGTTGTCCAGCATCATGCGGAACTCTTCGTGGCCACGTGCCTGGTCGCTCAGCGAAGCGATCGCTTCGAACTTGCGCACCAGGCCTTCGGCCTCGGCCAGCAGCTTCTTCTGCACCACGCCGGCTTCGGCGTTGCCCAGCGATTCGGTGGCGGTGGCACGGGCCAGGCCCATCTTCTCCTCACCCTGCGCCTGCGCCTGCAGGGTCTCGGCCAGCACGCGGGCTTCGTTGCTGCCCTGCTTCAGGCTGGCTTCGGCCTTGGCTTCGATCACGCGGGCCTCGGCGATGCCGACCTTCTCGATGGCCAGTGCCGAAGCTTCACGCACCTGCGCTTCGGCCAGGCCCGGTGCGGCCTGCTCGGCGCGCAGCGCGTCGGCCAGCAGGCGCTTGGCTTCGGCCTGCTTGCCGGCTGCTTCGTGTTCGGCCTGGGCCAGCGTGGTCAGTTCCACTGCGCGGTGCTTGGAAGCGGTCTCGCGTGCCTGCGCTTCCTTTACCTCGCGCACCAGCGATTCCTGCGCCTTGGCCTCGGCTTCCAGGATCAGCACCTGCTTCTGGCGGTCGGCCTCGGAGACCTCGCGCACTTCCTTGATGCGCTCTTCCTCCTGCGCCACGGTCTTGTCGATGGAGATGCGTTCGCGGGTGATGTTGGCCACGTCCATCTTGCCCTGCTCGACCACCTTGTCGCGCTCCACGCCCTGCAGCTGCACTTCGCGGTCGGTGGTGACCTGCTCAAGCTGGCGTGCGCGCTCGACGCGCTCGGCCTCGATGGCCACGGCGCGCTGGCGGTTCTGCTCGGCCACTTCCACTTCGCGCAGGCGGTTCTGGTCGCGGATCTCGATCAGCTGCTGTGCTTCGATGCGGGCGTTCTCGGACAGCTGGCGCTGCTCTTCCTGCACCTTGGCGGTCTCGGCCTCCTCGCGCGCGCGGATGGTCTCGATCTCGCGCTTCTGGCGTGCTTCGGCTTCGGCCTGCTGGCGTTCCAGCGCCAGCAGCGCTTCACGCGCTTCCACGTTCTTCTTGGTGATGGCGAGCTTCTCGTTCTGCTCCAGCTCGTTGGTCACCACGTTCTGCGCGGCGGTCAGCTCGGTGATCTTGCGGATACCCTGCGCGTCAAGGATGTTGAACTGGTCCAGCAGCGCCTTCGGGGTCTGCTCCAGGTAATCGATCGCCACGTCTTCCAGCACATAGCCGTTGAGGTCGTTGCCGATCACCGCGATGATCTCGTCGCGGAACTCCTGGCGCTTCTCGAACAGTTCGGTGAAGTCGAACTTCTTGCCGACCGTCTTCAACGCTTCGGAGAACTTGGCGTTGAACAGCTCATCGACGGCATGCTTGTCCGACGCACGGTCGGCACCGATGGCCTTGGCCACGCGCAGCACGTCGGCCTGGGTCTCGTTCACCCGCAGGTAGAAGGCCACGGCGATGTCGGCACGCATGTTGTCGCGGCAGATCAGGCCTTCCTTGCCACGGCGGTCGATCTGCAGGGTGATCAGGCTGATCCGCATCAGCTCGGCGCGGTACAGCACCGGGATGATCAGCGCACCGGTGAAGTGCACCTTGGGCGTGGAGCTCATGTCGTTGACGATCAGGGCCACGCCCTGGTCGACCTTGCGGTAGAAGGCCTTGAACAGCCCGGCCACGCCCAGCAGCAGGACGAGCAGGCCGCCGGCGACGGCCAGGAACGGTAAGAGGGATGCCAACGTCATTGATGAGTCTCCTTGTTGCCCGGAAGCAGGTTGTCCTGGAAATCGAGGGCGATCGCATCGGCGCGGACCACCCGGTAATAGTGTTGTTCGGCCATGTGCTCAACCAGCACGATGCGCTCGCCACGCTGCAGTTCGATGTCGCTGCGGATCTGCAGCACCAGCCCGGCGCCGCCATCATCGACCGTGGCATGACCGCTGCGTGCGTCCACCTTCGGCGACGCGACCACGCCGGCCCGGCCGAGCAGCGATGCCTGCGGCACCGGCCGCAGGCGCAGCAGGAAGCGCCGGACCGGGCGCAGGATCAGCGCGATGAGCGGTACCGCTGGCAGCGGTGCCAGCACCGCCACGAGCGTACCCAGGCCCCAGCGCAGCAGGTCCGGCAGCGGCAGCAGTACGAACAGATGGATGAAATAGGTGATGAGCCAGCCGAACAGGCTCAGCAGGGTGACCACCACCATGATCGGGACGCCACCCAGGCCCCAGCGCGCCAGCATGGCCGACAGGCCACTGAGGTCGGTCCCCGCCTCGAGCGCGCCATCGGCGCCGAGATTGCCAAAACCGTCATCGACCAGGCCGAACGCCGCAACCGCCCAATACATCACCGACACCAACAGCAGAATGCTGTACGGCAGCGTCGGGTAACCGAGTACGACGGTGAGAAACTCCTGCATCGCTTGCCTTCCTGGGCTGTGGGCGGCGGCCGCCCGTTCGGGGCGCGCCGCGCGCGTCCCGTCGATCCCCGCGCCAGCCCTCATGGCAGGCGCGCTTGGGACCATCCTATGTGAAGAATGCGTGCAGGCTCAAATCCAGGTCCAAATCACGGCAAATAATGACGCCAATCACTCGAGAACCGTGCAATCGGCGCGGCGCACTTCCTCGACGAAGGTGCGCATCTTGTAGCCGTCCTTGATGCCCGGCTCCAGTTCGATGCCACTGGAGACATCCACGCCCCACGGCAGGGTACCCAGCACCGCGTCGTAGACGTTTTCCGGGTTCAGGCCGCCGGCCAGCAGGAACGGGCGATGCAGGCCGGTCGGGATCCGGCCCCAGTCAAAGGCCACGCCGGTGCCGCCACCGCCACCCGGCGCGTGGCTGTCGAACAGGAAGCCGGCGGCGCTGGGATAGCGCAGCTGCAGGGTGCGGGCGTTGATCTCTTCACGGCCGCCCATGGCGATCGCCTTCAGGTACGGCATGTTGAAGCTGCGGCAGAAGCTCTCGTCTTCCTCGCCGTGGAACTGCAGCAGGGTCGGTCGTACCGTGCGCAGCACCTCGCGCACTTCTTCCTTGCTGTTGTTGCGGAACAGCGCCACCACGTCGACCATGGGCGCGATCGCCTGGCGCATCGCGCGTGCCTCGGCCGGAGCGACCCGGCGGCTGCTTTCACGGGCGAAGATGAAACCCACCGCGTCCACGCCCAGCTCACCGGCCAGGCGGACGTCGCCGGCCCGGGTCATGCCACAGAACTTGATGCGCGTGCGGTAGTAGGAGCGGCTCATAGCGTGACCTCGGCGGGCAGATGCCAGTTGTCGGGGTACAGGGGCCCAAGGAACACCAGGCCCTGCGGCGGTGCGGTGGGACCGGCTACGGTGCGATCGCGCCCGGCCAGCAGTTCGGCGATCCATTCCACCGGCTTCTCGCCACTGCCCACCAGGATCAGCGATCCGACGATATTGCGGACCATGTGATGAAGGAATGCATTGCCCTGCACGGCGACCTCGATCACCTCGCCCTGGCGGCTGACCTGCAGTGACTGCAGTTCACGCCGTGCATGCAGCGCCTGGCACTGCACCGAGCGGAACGCGCTGAAGTCGTTCTCGCCTAGCAGGGCCTGGCCGGCGGCATGCATCAGGCCCGCGTCCAGCGCACGGCGCTCCCAGCTGAGGGTCTGCCGCTGCAGCGCCGGCCGCACTTCGCGGTTGAGCAGGCGATAACGGTAACGGCGTGCCCGCGCCGAGAAGCGGGCGTGGAAATCATCGGCCACGGGCACGCACCAGCGCACCGCGATCGAGCGCGGCAGGCGGGTGGTGGTGCCCAGCATCCAGGCGCGCGGATCGCGCACCACGTCGGTGTCGAAATGCACGACCTGGCACTGGCCGTGCACGCCGGCATCGGTGCGACCGGCACAGACCACCTGCAGCGGCGCATCGGCCACCGACGACAGGGCCTGCTCAAGGCTGGCCTGCACGCTGGGACCACCCTCGCCCAGGTTCTGCCAGCCCCTGAAATCGCTGCCGTCGTACTCGACGCCAAGCGCGTAACGCATGTGCTACCTCGATGTTGCGGGAGGGGCGGCGCTCAGGCCGGATCGCGTTCGGACCAGACCGCCAGTTCGTTGCCACCGGGCTCGACGAACTGGAAGCGGCTGCCACCGGGGAAAGAAAACACCGGCCGTACGATCTCACCGCCAGCGTTGCGCACCGCCGCCTCGATGGGCGCCAACTGGTCGGCATACAGCACCAGCAGCGGCGCGCCGCTGTCACTGGCCCGTTGCGGCTGGCCGCGGAAGAAGCCGCCCTGCAGGCGGCCATCGTCGAAGGCGGTGTAGTCGCTGCCATAGTCGACGAACGACCACCCGAACACCTTTTCGAAGAAGGCGCGGCTGTCGGCCGGGTCACTGGAGGCGAATTCAACGTAGTCGATACGGCGCTCGCGGCTCATGGCACGGTCCTTGTCGGCGGGTTCGGTCACGGCAGGCGGGCCAGCAGTTCGCGAGCCTGGGCCTGGCAGTGCAGGTCGCCGCCCTCGGCCACTTCCAGCAGCAACGTCCGTGCGGTCTGCGCATCGCCCAGGTCGAGGTAGGCGATGGCCAGTTCCAGGCGTTCCTGCCCGGCGCGCGGCGCCCAGCCGGCATCGCTGGCCGGCGCGGCAGTACCGTCTTCATGCGCGGCCGCGGCCAGCGCGTCGTGCGGCGCCGCGCTCGAATCCCCGCCGTCATGATGCTCGGCCGGCAGGTCGAACACGCCGCGGAACTGCGGCTGCTGTTCGGCGTGCAGCGCGTAGTCCGGTACTGCGATCTCGTCAGGGACCGCCTGCGCGGGCGGCTCATCCTGCACGGGGGTGTCCTGCATGGCCACCGGCTCGTCCCAGCGCGGCAGGTCGGTCACGGCCCCGGGCAGCTCCACCACTTCGTCATCGCGCAGCGTCTGCGCCTGCCAGTCAGTCTGGGCGGCGACGTCGGCGGCCGCTTCGGCAGCCACGTCATCCTGCACCTCGGCTTCGGTCGCCCAGGCAGGCATCGCCGGTTCCTGGCGGCCACTGTCGGACACCGCCGTCGACCACGAAGACTGCTCGGCCAGCGTATCCAGCGCCGCGCCGGCCGGTACCGCAGCGGCCAGGCCGGCGGCGTCGCCTTCCTCGCGCAGCGGCGGCAGTGGCGACGGCTTGCGACGACGCAGCAGCCAGGCCGCGCCGGCCGCCAGCAACAGCACCGGCAGACCCAGCCAGTACCACGGCGTTGCCGCATCGCGGGCAGCCGGTGCCTGCGCCAGGCGCTGCTGCGCCGCGGCCAGGTCGTTGTCCTTCATCGCGATCAGCGACTGCTGCTGTTCCTTGAGTTTTTCCAGGTCGGCCACCCGCTGCTTCAGCTCGCCGATCTCGGCATCGCGGGTCGCGATGTCCTCGCGTGCCTGGCGCAGTTGTTCGTTGCCCAGCATGTCACCCTCGCTGCCGGCTGCAGTGCCGGTGGTTGTGCCCGCGTGCGCGGCGTCGGAGGCCAGCGCCGGAGCGATTTCAAGTCGTGCCCCAGTGGCCGCAGCCGGGGAAGAAGCCTTCGTGGTTCCCGCCGTGGCGACCGGGGCGACAGTACCCGCCGGTTGCGGCACGGTGCGCGCCTGACGCCACTGTGCGGCATGCTCGCGCACCAGCGCGGCGGCCTCGGCGGCATCGACCGCCGCCAGTGCATCGCTGCCGGGCATGCGCAGCACGGCGCCCTGCCTGAGCAGGTTGACGTTGCCACGGATGAAGGCCTCCGGGTTGGCCCGCAGCAGCGCAATCATTGCGCGGTCGCGGCTGACCTGGTTGCCGCGGGCCACCACGCTGGCGATCTGCGACAAGGTCTGCCCACGCTGGACGGTAACGCTGCCATCGGCTGCCGGTGCGGCAGCGGGTGCAGCCACTGCACGCGGACGAGCCGGTGCGGGTGCCGGCGTGGTGGCGGTGGACGGCGCAGGCGCGCTCACGCTCTCCGCGGCGGCGGGCGCCGGGGCGGCCTCACGGGCGATGGTGTTGGAGAGCGTACCTGCGGGTGCAACGATTTCCGGCTCGGCCACGGCCAGTGCGCTGGACGGTGCATCGACCAGCGCCGAGTACTCGCGCACCAGGCGGCCCTGGCCCCAGTCCGCCTCAATCAGGAAGCTCAGCGACGGGGTCTCGACCGGCGTCTGCGAGGTCACCCGCACCACTGCCCTGCCCTGCGCATTGCGGGTCAGTTCGAACTGCAGTTCGCCGACCAGCCCGGTCGGCCGCTGCAGGCCGACGCGCTCGAAGGTGACCGGTGAGGCCAACGCGACACGCAGGTTCTCCAGCTCGGACGGATCGGCCGAGACCACCGGGATTTCGGCCAGCAGGGGCTGGCCCGGCTTGGACAGGACACGGATGTCGCCCAAGCCCAGGGCAAGCGCCGAACTGCTGGCCAGGGCCAGCAGCGCGGTGGAAAGATAGAGGAGGGGGCGCTTTGCGCCCCTGGCCCGTTTATTCATGGCGACACTATAAAGCGTGCGGACCGCGGTCCGCACCCACCGATGGAGACCTTCGGTAGTGCCGGCCGCTGGCCGGCAGACACGCACGTGCCATCACGGCAATGCCGGCCAGCGGCCGGCACTACCGGTGAGGCAACCGCTGTGATCAGCGCTGCTCGGCGGCGACCAGCTCGGCCAGCTGCACGGCATTCAGGGCGGCGCCCTTGCGCACGTTGTCCGATACGATCCACAGGTTCAGGCCGCGCGGGTGCGACAGGTCCTCACGGATGCGGCCGACGTACACCGCGTCGGTGCCCGAGGCGTGGGTGACCGGGGTCGGGTAGCCACCGGCCTCGTGACGGTCCACCACTTCGATGCCCGGCGACTGCTCCAGCAGCGCACGTGCTTCGGCCACGGTGACCTTGTCGCGGGTTTCGATCGCCACCGACTCGGAATGGCCGTAGAACACCGGCACGCGCACTGCAGTCGGGTTCACCAGGATGCTGTCGTCGCCGAGGATCTTGCGGGTCTCCCAGATCAGCTTCATTTCTTCCTTGGTGAAGCCGTTGTCCTGGAAGTCGTCGATGTGCGGGATCAGGTTGAAGGCGATCTGCACCGGGAAGCGCTGCGGATCGATCTCCTGGAAGCTCAGCAGCTGGCCGGTCTGCTTGCCCAGCTCCTCGGTGGCCGAACGACCACCGCCGGACACCGACTGGTAGGTGGAGACGTTGATGCGCTCGATGCCGTACTTGCGGTGCAGCGGCGCCAGCGCCACCAGCATCTGCATGGTCGAGCAGTTCGGATTGGCGATGATGCCGCGCGGACGGTTGGCGACCTGTTCCGGGTTGACTTCGGACACCACCAGCGGCACGTCATCGTCGTAACGGAAGGCCGAGGAGTTGTCGATCACCACCGCACCTGCGGCGGCGAACTTCGGTGCGTATTCCTTGGACACGCTGCCACCGGCCGAGAACAGCGCGATCTCGACGCCGGCCGGATCGAAGGTGGCCAGGTCCTGGACCGTGACCTTCTGGCCGTTGAACTCGATCTCGCCACCGGCCGAACGCTCGGAGGCCAGGACGCTCAGGGTACCGACCGGGAAATCACGCTCGGCCAGGATCGACAACATGGTCTCGCCGACGGCGCCGGTGGCACCGACGACGGCGACGTGGAAACTGCGCTGTGCATTGCTCATGGGGGAACTCTCACGAAAACGGGAATGGGGAAAAACACGCACGACAGCTGGGTTCGGGGAACCTCCTCAAGCGGGGCGCGCGGAGGTTCCCTATCGTTTCCCGGTTTTTTTGCCCAGCGTCACGCGCGCGGCCATCGCCGCGTCAGCGTTGATCGCGCTCGGCATCCGCGACGGGCCGCCGTCCAGGCCGAGCCCGGCAAGCAGATTATCCACGGCCAGCTGTACCATCGCCGTGCGCGTGGCCAGCGAGGCGCTGCCGATATGCGGAGTGAGCACGACGTTGCGCAGCGCCAGCAGTTCCGGGCGTACCGTTGGCTCGCCTTCGTACACATCCAGACCCGCCGCAGCCAGGCGACCGTTGGCCAGCGCATCGGCCAGCGCGATCTCATCGACCAGGCCACCGCGGGCGATATTCACCAGCGTCGCCGACGGCTTCATCTTCGCCAGTGCGGCGGCATCGATCAGATGATGCGAGGCCGGCGTGTACGGCAGCACCAGCAGCAGGTGGTCGGACTGTGCCAGCAGCGTATCCAGGTCCACATAGGTCGCGCCCACTTCCGCCTCGGTCGCCGCCGGCAGCTGCGACCGGTTGTGGTACAGCACCTTCATGCCGAAACCGTGCGCGCCGCGACGGGCGATGCCCTGGCCGATGCGGCCCATGCCAAGGATGCCCAGCGTGCTGCCGTGGATATCGGCACCGAGCATGGTCTGGAACGACCACTGCTGCCACTGCCCTTCGCGCAGCCAGCGCTCGGACTCGGTGATGCGGCGCGCGGTGGCCATCAGCAGGGCGAAACCGAGATCGGCGGTGGTTTCGGTCAGGACGTCCGGTGTGTTGCTGGCCAGGATGCCGGCGGCGCTGAGCGCGTCGACGTCCAGGTTGTTGTAGCCCACCCCGACATTGGCGATCACCTGCAGCTGCGCGGCGCCGGCCACCTGGGCCGCGCCGATGCGCTCGTTGAGCGTGATGATCGCGCCGTCGGCGCTGGCCAGTTGTCCGGCGATCTGGTCCGGCGCCCAAGCGGTGACGGTGTCGGTGCTGCGCAGCTGCACGCGATCGCGCAGCGGCGCGATGGCCGCGTCGATCAGCGGCTGGCTCACCCACACGGTCGGCCGCGTGTCAGCCATCGATCTGCCCGGGAATGCGCGGGGTGATCGTGCCGACATCGCCGCACTGCGCGCGGTGGCGCAGCGCCTGGTCCATCAGCACCATCGCTACCATCGCCTCGGCGATCGGGGTGGCGCGGATGCCGACGCAGGGGTCGTGGCGGCCGGTGGTGACCACCTCGACCACGTTGCCGGACGTATCCAGCGACGGGCCCGGCAGGCGCAGGCTGGAGGTCGGCTTCAACGCGATCGAGGCGACCACCGGCTGGCCGGTGGAAATGCCACCGAGGATGCCACCCGCATGATTGCTGGCGAAGCCCTGCGGGGTCAGCAGGTCGCGGTGTTCGGTGCCCTTCTGCGCGGCGCTGGCGAAACCGTCGCCGATCTCCACGCCCTTCACCGCGTTGATGCTCATCAGCGCGGCAGCCAGTTCACCGTCGAGTTTGCCGTAGATCGGCTCACCCCAGCCCGGCGGCACATTGTCGGCGACCACGTCCACGCGCGCGCCGACCGAATCTCCGGACTTGCGCAGCGCGTCCATGTACGCCTCCAGTTCGGGCACCTGTGCAGCGTGCGGCCAGAAGAACGGGTTGTCTTCCACCGCCGACCAGTCGAAACCGGCCGGGGTGATGTCGCCCAGCTGCGACAGGTAGCCACGCACGGTGACGCCGAAGCGCTCGGCCAGCCACTTCTTGGCGACCACGCCAGCGGCCACGCGCATGGTGGTCTCGCGTGCCGAGGAACGGCCGCCACCGCGCGGGTCGCGGATGCCGTACTTGTGCCAGTAGCTGTAGTCGGCATGGCCCGGCCGGAACTGCTGGCCGATGTTGGCGTAATCCTTGCTGCGCTGGTCGGTGTTGCGGATCAGCAGCGCGATCGGGGTGCCGGTGGTCAGGCCCTCGTACACGCCGGACAGGATCTCGACCTCGTCGGCCTCGCGCCGCGCCGAAGTATGCCGGCTCTTGCCGGTGGCGCGGCGCTGCAGGTCGTGGGCGAATTCGGCCGCGTCCAGCGCCAGCCCCGGCGGGCAGCCATCGATCACGCAGCCGATGGCCGGCCCGTGCGACTCGCCGAACGTGGTGACGGTGAACAGCTTGCCGAACGAATTGGAGCTCACGGGCGCTGCGCCGCCAGTTCGGTGATGCGTGCGCTGTGGGCGATCAGCTCGCGGCATTCAACCGCGAAGATACCCATCTGGCCGACCTTGAATTCGATCCAGGCGAAATCGACTTCCGGCAGCAGCTTGACCAGATGCTGCTCGGATTCGCCCACTTCACAGATCAGCAGGCCGTCCTCGCTCAGGTGCAGCGGGGCATCGCGCAGGATCTTCAGCACCAGGTCCAGGCCGTCGTCGCCGGCACGCAGGCCCATCTCCGGCTCGTAGGAGTATTCCTGCGGCAGGGCATCGGTCTCGTCGTTGGTGACATATGGCGGATTGGTGACGATCAGGTCGTAGTGGCGGCCGGACAGGCCGTTGAACAGGTCCGACTTGATCAGGGTGACGTTGTGCGCCTGCAGGCGCTCCTTGTTTTCTTCGGCCAGCGACAGTGCATCGTCGCTCAGGTCGACGCCGTCCACCTGCCAGTTCGGGTAGTAGTGGCCCATGGCGATGGCGATGCAGCCCGAACCGGTGCACAGGTCCAGTGCACGGTACACGTCGCGGCCGGCCAGCCACGGCTCGAAGCCGCATTCGATCAGTTCGGCGATCGGCGAGCGCGGTACCAGGGCGCGCTTGTCGCTCTTGAAGCTCAATCCTGCAAACCAGGCCTCACCGGTCAGGTAGGCGGCCGGGATGCGTTCATCGATGCGGCGCTGGAACAGCTCCAGCACGCGCAGCTTTTCGGCCTGCAGCAGGCGCGCCTGGCCGTAGGCCGGGCCGAGGTCGTGCGGCAGGTGCAGGCTGTGCAGCACCAGCTGGGTGGCCTCGTCCAGCGCGTTGTCGTAGCTGTGCCCGAAGGTCAGCCCGGCTTCGTTGAAACGGCTGGTGCCGTAGCGGATCAGATCGATGATCGTGTGGAGTTCGGCGGCCGTTTCAGCGGTCATGGCGGTACTGCGGGCAAAGTGGCCCCCGATTATAGGGGCTGGCGCCCGTGGCGGCATCCGTTGCGGCGGAAACGATTCGGGCCACAGCCGGTATGATGGGGCCCACTTCGCGCGGGAGCCCCCATGTTCAATCGCAACGCCGGCATCATCCTGCTGATCGCCCTGGCGGCGGGTCTCGGCCTGCTGGCCGCCCAGCAGGTGTTCGCGCCGAAGCCGCCGGCCAATGCCCCGGCCACCGAAGCGATCACGCTGTACCCACAGCCGCGCGAACTGCCCGACTTCAACCTGGCCCAGTCCGACGGCACCCGCCTGATCCCGGGCGAACTGAAGGGCCACTGGACCCTGGTGTTCCTGGGCTTCACCTTCTGCCCGGACGTCTGCCCGACCACGCTGGCCGCGCTGGCCGGCGCGCAGAACCAGTGGGAAGCCCTGCCCGACAGCCTGCGCCCACGCGTGCTGTTCATCTCGGTCGACCCCGACCGCGACAGCGCCACCCGGCTGGGCGAGTACGTGCACGGCTTCCACAAGGACACCCTGGCCGCCACCGCTGACGTTCCCTCGCTGGAGCGCTTCGCCACCTCGTTGGGCTTCGTGTTCCAGAAGGTGCCGGGCAAGCATTTCGACGAGAACCCCGAGGATTACACCGTCGAGCATTCGGCCAGCCTGGCCGTGCTCGACCCGCAGGGCCGCCTCGCCGGCCTGGTACGCCCCCCGTTCAACGCGCCGGCGATCGCCCGCGACCTGCAGAAGCTGACCGAGAAAACCGCCCCATGAGCCTCACCACCGCCCTGACGTATGCCCTGCCCCACCGCCTGCTGTCCTCGATGGCGCGTTCGCTGGCGTACTCGGACGATCCGCGCGTGTCGCGCTGGCTGATCGACACGGTCACCCGCAAGTTCAACGTCAACCTGGACGAAGCGGCCAACCCGGACCCGCGCAGCTATGCGACCTTCAACCAGTTCTTCACCCGTGCGCTGAAGCCGGGCGCACGCGTGGCCGATGCCGATCCGCGCAGCCTGGTGATGCCGGCCGACGGCCGCATCAGCCAGCTCGGCAGGATCGAGGCCGGCCGCATTTTCCAGGCCAAGGGCCAGTCGTTCACCGCCGCCGAACTGCTGGGCGGCGCCGAGGATGCCAAGCCGTACAACGACGGCCTGTACGCCACCGTGTACCTGTCCCCGCGCGACTACCACCGCGTGCACATGCCCTGGACCGGCACCCTGCGTGAAACCGTGCACGTGCCAGGGCGCCTGTTCAGTGTCGGCCCGGCGGCCGTCAACGGCGTACCGCGCCTGTTCGCACGCAACGAACGCCTGGTCTGCCATTTCGATACCAGCTTCGGCCCGATGGTCAGCGTGATGGTCGGTGCACTGCTGGTGTCCGGCGTGGAAACCGTGTGGAGCGGCGAGGAGATTCCGCACTACGGCGACCGCATCACCCGCAAGGACTACCGCGGCCAGGGCATCAGGCTGGAGCGTTTCGCCGAGATGGCACGCTTCAACTATGGCTCGACCGTGATCGTGCTGCTGCCGCCGGGCGTGGCCGAATTCGCCCCGCAGCTGGGCGCCGAAAGCCCGGTACAGCTGGGCCAGGCCCTGGCGAAGCTGCGCTGATAAAAAGGGGACGGAGGGGATTAAGTCGTTTATGCATAAACGACTTAATCCCCTCCGTCCCCTTTTCCACAACGGGATGACGGCCAGCGGCCGGCACTACCGGTACGCGCGTTACTGCAGGGCCGGGGCCGGGCCGACGTCCATGCCGTCGTAGTCTTCCACGCCCTTCTCCGCGGCCAGCGCTGCGAATTCCTGGTTGCGACGGTCCAGCGAGGCTTCGTCGTGGATCTCCACGCGCTCCACATGCAGCACGTGGAACGGCGCGTCACCCTCTTCCGGATCTTGTTCGAACAGTTCCACGAAGGTGTAGCCCTGCGCCTGCAGGTGCTCTGCCAGTGCCTGCAACGGCTCAGCAGTGGAGTGCACGAAGAAGTACCCCCACAGCAACGGGCCGTTGATGTCCCAGTCGGTGTTTTCGCGGAGGTTGGCGAACAGGTTGCGGGTGTCTTCGAGATCCATGCGGGTTCCAGGGGTCGGGGGAATTACTTGTCGCAGCCCTGCAGCTTCAGCGTCTGGCCGTGACGCAGGCTGTAGGCCGGGGCCTTCAGGCCGTTGGCGCGGGCCAGGGTCGGCACGTCGCACTGGAACTTCGCCGCGATGGCGCCCAGGGTCTCGCCCTTGCCCACCTTGTGGCTGCGCACCGGCTTCGGGCGCGCGGCCGGCGCCGGGCGAGGCGTCGCCACCGCCGCCACCGGCGTGGTCGGCACACTGGTAGAGGCCGCAGCGTCGGCCACCGGCACCACGCCGCCCACGGCGACGCTGCCGGTGTAGCTGGCCGCGGTCGGGCGCTTGATCGCCGCGTTCAGATCGGCGGTGATCAGGGTGCGGGCCATGTCGGCACGCGGGCCACTGACGCAGTTGCGCTGGTACAGCCCGGCGATGCGGGTGGTGGCGTTGATCAGGGTGCCGGCCGGAATCCAGCCATCGGCTTCATAGCGCGGGTTGAGGTTGCGCAGCGCGCGCATGTAGCCATCACGGGTGCCGTGGCTGCCCAGGCAGATGGTCAGTTCATAGATGGTGGTGGACTTGGCCAGGCGCAGCGTGGCCGGCTGCGCGCTGATCTTCGGGAACTCCACGCCATACTGCTGCGGGTGCAGGAAGATCCAGGCCGCGGCAATCACCATCGGCACATAGTCCTTGGTCTCGCCCGGGAACTGGTTGTAGACACTGTCGGTCCAGAAGCTCTGGCCGGCGCTCTGCTTGAACACGCGTGCGGCACGGCCTTCGCCACCGTTGTAGGCGGCCACCGACATTTCCACGTTGTTGTTCAGTTCGCGCAGGCGTTCGTTGAGGTAGCTGGCGCTGGCCTCGGCGGCGCTGCGCGCATCGAAGCGCGTGTCGAAGCCGGTGCCATCCGGGCCGAGGCCGAAGCGACGGCCAGTGGCCGGCATGAACTGCATCAGGCCGGCGGCGCCGGCACGCGAGGAAGCGTGCACGCGGCCGTTGGATTCCTTGGCCATGATGCCGAACAGCAGCGCCTCGGGCAGGCCACGCTTCTCCCACTCCGGCCACATCACCGCGCGCAGGTTCTGGTAGTTCTCGTAGCTGGTCAGCAGCGCAGGACGCATGTCGGTCAGCCAGCGACGGATGCCGGCCTGCACCGCCGGGTTGTACTCGACCATGCTGTCGAAGGCGTGCCGCTTGTCGTTCAGCAGCGCGGCAGCGCGCGCGGCCTCGGGCACATCCGCGGTCAGCGGGCCGATGTGATCCGGGTCGGCTTCCAGGCGGTCACCCCCCTCGTCGGCCACGTCATCGCTGGCAGCGGCATCGGCGTCGTGCTTGAGCAGGCGCTTGTAGCTGGCCAGCAGGGTGCCCATCTGGCAGCCCTTCTGCTTCACGCAGTCGTTGAGGACATCTTCCATGTCCTCCAGCGCGGCGTCGGCCTCGTTGCTGCCCTTGGGGTCGGCATTGGCGACCAGCAGCAGGGCGTCGCTGTAGCGCTTTTCGGCGACGGTCATGCGCTGCTGCAGCGCATCCACCTTCACCTTGTCCCGGGCCGAAACCCGCTGCGCATGGGCGTCGGGCGCCAGGGAAACCAGGCCGGCCAGGGCCAGCAGCGGCCAACCGCGGGAAATCAGGACAGGAACGGGCATTGATGGCACTGTGTGCGAAACAGGCAGGCAGAGTAGCGGCGCCGCCAAGGTCCGGGCAAGCCGACCTTCGGACCGTCACTGCCGGCGGTTAACATTGGGCTATTCATCACAAGGGCTGGACCATGGATCCGATTCTGCTCGGCAAAGGCATTACCGACGATATTGCCGTCACCCTGCTGCCGAAACTCGGCAACCGCCACGGCCTGGTGGCCGGCGCCACCGGTACCGGCAAGACCGTGACCCTGATGACGCTGGCCGAGGGCTTCTCGCGACTGGGCGTGCCGGTGTTCCTGGCCGATGTGAAGGGCGATGTCTCCGGCCTGGCCGTGCCCGGCAGCGGCGCCGAGAACCTGCTCCAGCGTGCCGCCGAGATCGGCGTGGCCGACTATGCGCCGGCCGCCAGCCCCACCCTCTTCTGGGACCTGTACGGCAAGCTGGGCCACCCGGTGCGCACCACCGTCAGCGAAATGGGCCCGACCCTGCTGGCGCGCATCCTCGAGTTGAACGACACCCAGTCCGGCGTGCTCGACATCGTGTTCAAGCTGGCCGACGACCGCGGCCTGCTGCTGCTGGACATGGACGACCTGCGCGCCCTGCTCGGCCTCGTCGCCGAGGAGCGCAAGGACATCTCCACCGAGTACGGCCTGGTCAGCGCGCAGTCGATCGCCGCGATCCAGCGTTCGGTGCTGCGCCTGGCGCAGGACGGTGGCGAGCACTTCTTCGGCGAACCTGCGCTGGAGCTGGCCGACATCATGCGCGTCAACCACGACGGCCGCGGCATGATCGGCATCCTCGCCGCCGACCAGCTGGTACTCAAGCCCAAGCTGTACTCCACCTTCCTGCTGTGGCTGCTGTCGGAGCTGTTCGAGCAGCTGCCGGAAGTGGGCGACCTGGACAAGCCGAAGCTGGTCTTCATCTTCGACGAGGCGCACCTGCTGTTCGACGATGCGCCGCCATCGCTGGTGCAGCGCATCGAGCAGGTGGTGCGCCTGATCCGCTCCAAGGGCGTGGGCGTGTATTTCTGCTCGCAGTTCCCCGACGACGTGCCAGGCAACATCCTCGGCCAGCTCGGCAACCGCGTGCAGCACGCACTGCGCGCGTTCACCCCGCGCGACCAGAAGGCGGTGAAGACCGCGGCCGAAACCTTCGTGCCGAACCCGAAGCTGGACGTGGCCAAGGTACTGAGCCAGCTCGGCACTGGTGAGGCCCTGGTCTCCACGCTGCAGGACAAGGGCATCCCGATGCCGGTGCAGCAGACCATGATCGCGCCGCCACGCTGCCGGATGGGGCCGATCACCGAAGCCGAACGCGCCCAGGTGCGTGCCGGCAGCCCGGTCGGCAGTCGCTACGACACCGCGATCAACCGCGAATCGGCCGCCGAACTGCTGGCCCAGCGTGCACAGAAGACTGTCGAACAGGCGCAGGCGCCGGCCGCGCGCAGCCGCGAGCAGGACGAAGCGCAGGAAGGCGGTTTCGGCCAGGCGATCAAGGATGCGATCTTCGGCACCAAGCGCCGCCAGGGCATGATCGAGACGATGGCCAAGCAGACCACGCGCACCGTCGGCACCAAGCTGGGCAACCAGATCGTGCGCGGCATCCTGGGTGGCATCTTCGGCGGAAAGCGTTGATCTGCCACGGCCGGGGTCAGAGCCCTTTCCGCTGGAAAGGGATCTGACCCCAGGGTCGGATCCCCCCCGCCAGGGAGGGCTCCGACCCCGCTCCCCGTTCGTCATCCAGAAAAGAAGTCGTATTGCATGTCGCGTTGGCGTCCCCCCGCAGAAAAAAGCACGGCCCTGATCACCGCCTCCGGGCATGCCCGGCTGAAGGCCGAACTGGATGAGCTGTGGCGCGTGCGCCGCCCGGAGGTGGTGAAGGCACTGGCCGCGGCCGCCGCGGAAGGTGACCGCTCCGAGAACGCTGAATACACCTATCGCAAGAAGCAGCTGGGCGAGATCGACCGTCGCGTGCGCTACCTGACCAAGCGGCTGGAATCACTGCGCGTGGTCGACACCACGCCGACCGACCCGCTGGCGGTGTTCTTCGGCGCATGGGTGGAACTGGAGAATGTGGACAGTGGCGAGACCAGCCGCTATCGCATTGTCGGGCCGGATGAGACCGATGCCGGGCTGGGCTGGATCAGCATCGATTCGCCGTTGGCGCGGGCGCTGCTGAAGAAGCGACTGGATGACGAATTCTCGGTGGAGCTGCCCGGCGGGCAGTTCACCTTTGCGGTGATCGGGGTGGAGTACGCGCCGTTGTAGAGTCGAGTCATGCCCGACCTCGCTGCCGTTGTAGAGCCGAGCCCATGCTCGGCTGATGGGCAAACGCAGCCGAGCATGGGCTCGGCTCTACAACGGCGGCGGGTATGTGCGCCCTGCGCGCAACGGGCGGAAATACCCGGCATTGCGATAGAAGGCGGAATCCTGCACGCCGTGCCAGCCAGGAACACCGGCCAACGGCAGGGGCCGCAGCTGCAGCGGATCGGTCACTGCCCTGCCTTCGGCAATGGCCGCAGTCACCGCGTCGACGCAGGCAGCATCGGCATCACCCTGCACCACCACGCACTTGCCCACCAGCAATCGCCCCGGCAGCAGTGCCTGTTCCATCAACGCGTGCCCGAATATCGTGGCAATGGCGATGTCACCGCTCTGCCAGCGCGTCGGCTCGAACAACGCAGGCCAGTCATGCCCATCCCACGCGCGCAGCAACGTGACATCATCCACACGCACGATCACGCCGGTTTCGTCGAACTGGGTCAAGGCGGCCTGCGCGCGGTTGCGCTGGCCGGGTGGCATGGCTTCGATATGCCGGCACTGCTGCACGTTGAGTGCCCGCTTGAGCTTTGGGTGGGAGGCCCACACCAGCGCGTTGAACAGGTCGTGCCAGTTGTCGGCACGGGTGGCGATGCGCCCCTGCGCGATGCGGGCCTCGTAGTGCAGGCCATCGGCCAGCAACGCGGCATCCTGTTCGACCAGCTGCCAACCCGGCAGGGACAGGCGTGCGTCAAGCGCCGCGATGGACGGCCAGTGGGAGCCAACCAGCAGATCACGGAAATCCTGCAGCCCGGCAAACAGCGGCTGCGCGAACACCTGCGGATCGATCGCCGCACGTGGCGGCGGTACGAAGCGCCGGACGCCGCCCCCGTCATTGGCGGCGGTCGTCGCTGCGGTCACAGCATCTTGAGGTCGAATGCCGGGCGGGTAGCGGCGGGCAGCGCGTCACCGTACAGGTCGTGCTCGTCGCTCTCGGTGATTTCCACGTCGACGAATTCGCCCACGCGCAGCGGCACCTGGTCGGCGTTCTGGATGTGCACCAGTCCGTCGATCTCCGGCGCATCGGCCCTGGAACGGGCCACGGCGATATCGCCTTCGATGGCGTCGACCAGGCACTGCTGCACGGTGCCGATCTTGGCCTCCAGGCGTGCGGCGGAGATCTGCGCCTGCTTCTCCATGAAGCGGGCCAGACGCTCCTGCTTCACTTCCTCCGGCACAGCATCGGGCAGATCGTTGGCGGTGGCCCCCTCGACCGGCGAATAGGCGAACGCGCCCACGCGATCCAGCTGCGCTTCGTCGAGGAACGACAGCAGTTCTTCGAACTCGGACTCGGTCTCGCCCGGGAAGCCGACGATGAAGGTCGAACGCACGGTGATGTCCGGCGCGATACGGCGCCAGTTCTGCACGCGCTCCAAGGTCTTCTCGACCGCACCGGGGCGCTTCATCAGGCGCAGGATGCGCGGACTCGCATGCTGGAACGGGATGTCCAGGTACGGCAGGATGCGGTTCTCGGCCATCAGCGGCACCACTTCGTCCACGTGCGGATACGGGTAGACGTAGTGCATGCGCACCCACGCATCCAGCTCGGACAGGCCTTCGCACAGCGCCTTCAGGCGGGTCTGGTAGGCCTTGTCGCGCCACATCTTCTCGGCGTACTTCACGTCCACGCCGTAGGCAGAGGTGTCCTGCGAAACCACCAGCAGCTCACGCACGCCACCACGCACCAGGCGCTCGGCTTCGCGCAGCACCTCATCCACCGGGCGCGAGAGCAGCTTGCCGCGCATCGACGGAATGATGCAGAAGCTGCACTTGTGGTTGCAGCCTTCGGAAATCTTCAGGTAGGCGTAATGGCGCGGGGTCAGCTTGATGCCGTAGTCGGGCACCAGATCCACGAACGGATCGTGCTTGGGCGGCAGTGCTTCATGCACCGCTTCCATCACGCTCTGGTAATCCTGCGGGCCGGACACCGCCAGCACGTTGGGGTACGCCTCGCGGATCTGCTCAGGGCGCTTGCCCAGGCAGCCGGTGACGATGACCTTGCCGTTCTGGTTCATCGCCTCGCCAATGGCATCCAGCGACTCGGTCACCGCCGAATCGATGAAGCCACAGGTGTTGACCACCACCACGTCGGCCGAATCGTAGGACGGGACGATGTCGTAGCCTTCCGAGCGGAGCTGGGTGAGGATGCGCTCGGAATCGACGAGGGCCTTCGGGCAGCCAAGGCTGACGAAGCCGACTTTGGGGTTCAGCTGGGACATGGAATCGCGGGACTCTGGGGGCCTGGGCCCCTGCCGGCATGGCAGGGGTTCCTGGGGGCCGGGGCCTGAAAGGGCGCCAGTATACCGGGCTTCGGGCCAGCGCCCTGAATCGCCGCTGCCGCCTGCGGCGCCTGGCCCGTGAAGGGTCAGTACCCGGTCATATCCAGCACCACTGCAACCGCCCGGTCTCAGCCAGCGGCTGCTTCAATGGGCAGCGCTTCTTCCACCTCGATCGCCTCGAACCGGTACAGTGCCCCGAACTTCAAGGCATACGCATCCAGCGGCGATACCGGGATCACCATCTGCGGAAGAAGGTTCTCGCCCTCCGGCCGGAAATGCAGATTGACCACCCCCGACTGCTCCACTGCGCGGGTCAGCAGGACAAGACGTGCGTTGAACTTCATGTTGGATCTCCAAAAAAAAGGGCCGCATCCACCGGCGGCCCGAACGGTTTTCATGCAGGGCACCCACCGCGACGGGCAGGTGCACGGGTCACCACACGCCCATGCGCACGCGCAGGCGTCCGGCTTCGTCATAGACCCGCCAGTTGCCATCGCTGTACTCGGTACGACGCCCGCCACCGGGGGCACTGACACTGAACGCGTCGGCCACCACATCGAAACGCGAGACCTGGCCGCTGGACGCCAGTTGCACGCCCCCTACCCGGCCATCTGCACGGACGTTGACCGACCACTGCGCGGAAGACTCGGTGCCTCCGGCCGACCAGGTGGGCGGGGCGGTTGCTGCCGCGTCCACCTGGCTGAGCATCGGGCGGAACATCCAGAAATAGGGCGTGTTTCCACCGGTGCCGATCACGATCACGCGAAAGCGAGCGAAGGTCGCCGTGGCGGGCGCCTTGGTGATCAGGAACGTGCGCGTCAAGCGGTCGAGCGTGATCGGGGTTCCGGTATCGCTCCTCACGCCCGGGCTGTGCACCAGCCCCAGGTGATTGCCGGCCGCATCGAAGAACGTCATCTCCAGCTTGGCTTCCACGCGATGGGTATTGATCCAGGCGGACGCGCAATAGGTCTTGCCGCCTTCGATGGCGATGTCGTACTCGGTTCCCCACCATGCCATTTCGCCTGCTGCGACGACGCCGGGCGTCACCGCGCCCAGCCCGAAGATCCCCTGCGGATGCCAGCTGTCATCGCCGGTGGGGTTGCCCAGTTCGGTCCACCGCCCGTTCGGATTACTGCCCCAGCCCCACCCCGAGCGCTGCCAGAAGGGGAACGTGGTGTTCATCAGCAGGTTGCCACCGGCGCCCAGATTCTTGACCTGCGCCTGCATGCTGGTGACCACGGCTGCATCCGCCTTGCCACCCAGTGAGGCCTGCACGCCATCGATCCGCCCGGACAGCGCAGTCAGTTGCGTACCCTGCTGGCTGACCTGGCTGTTCAGCTGCGAGAAGCCGCTGGCCGATACGTCGCCCACCTGGGTCTTGAGCTGGGTCAGGTCACGCGCGGTGGTGTCCAGCTTGGTGCCCTGCTGGCTTACCGAGGTGCTCAGCCCCGTGATGGCCGAGGCATTGGCATCGTTGGCCACCTGGTCGGTGATGTCATAGACCTGGACGCTGTCCACCCGCACCTGACCGTTGTCGGGATGAACATAGAGGTTCAAGCGCCAGGCATCGATGCCGCTGTTGAAGGCATCGAAGTCGAACGATCGGGTCTCGAACGCCTCCACCGCGAACACGGCACGCAGATCCTGGTAGGACTGCTGGCCTGCCGCATTCTTGCGATATATCCGCACCAGCAGATTGTTGGCGCCGCCAGCACCGCAGGCGCGGACGATCACCCGCAGGCGGCGCGCGCCGTTGATCGGCACCCATTTGCCACCGTTGGCCTGCAGGGTCGGATTCACGTTCGTGTAGCGGTTGAGCAGCACACCTGGGCGTCCGTCGCCGTTGACCGTACTCCACACCGCCCCATTGGCCGCCGCCGATGCCGTCCACCCCCCCAGCCCTTCGGCGAAGTCGGGATTGGGCAGCAGGCCGCTTCCGGTGTTGAGCACGCCCTTCAGCCCGCTGGACAGGTCGGTGAGCTGCTGCGCCTGCGCGTCGACCTTCGTGCCCTGCTGATCGACTTTGGTGGTCAGCGCGGTCACCGCGGTGGCCGTGGCAGCGGCGCTCTGCTGCGCGGCGTAGGCGTCGGTGACATCGATCATGCGGATGTCGTCCACCTGCACGCGCACGCCCACTTCGCGCGCACCACTTCCTCCCGGAATGCTGACCAGCATCCGCCACTTCGCCGCAGACGCGGCGGTGTTCAGGTAACCGCTGACCTTGGTCCAGCCATCCTTGCGCAGCGAGGCCAGTGCGTAAGCCTGCAAGGGCCAGGAATTCTCCGCGTTGGCTTCGTTGGTGGTCTGCCAGCCCACCCGGATGGAACCACCGGTCGGCTGGATACTGTCCGGATGCAGGCGGGCGTAGTACTCCACATAGATGCGGCGATTGCCGGTGATGGGGGTCCACTGCCCGAGGTACAGGTCCGCATTGGTGTTCGGACTGGTGTTGGCCGCAACGTTCACATCCAGACCGCGCTCACCGGTCCGGCGAGCATCGGCGCGGGCGGTGTAGATCGTGCCCGCCGCACTGCCCAGCAGTTGGCCATCCTGGAACGTTTCGAACGCACCCAGCGGGAACAGGCTGTCGCTGCCATTGAGGACCGACTGCACGTCCGACTGCAGCTTGAGCACACTGGACGCACTGCTGGTGACACGATCGCCCAGCTGCACCACGTCGCTGCGCAGGTTGGCGATGGCCGTCGCGTTGCCGGCGATGTCCTGCGCATCGGTGATGTCGTAGAACTCGATCCGGTCGAACAGCACCTTGCCGCCGGCGTTGGTCAGATGCACCTGCGGCATGATCTCGTTGCGATCCTGCGCGGCAGACCATTCGGCCGTGTAGGTTTTCCAGGACGCATCGGACAGGTTCAGCGTCACGTCGGCATGGCTTTCACTCACCCCGCTGGTCCGCACGCGCAGCCGGCAGACCAGGGTCGCCGTGGCTTCATCAAAGGCGCGAGCCACCATCACCAGTCGGTACCGGCGCGACCGCCCCGCAACCACCGGCAACCACCGCGCGTCATTGGCCGTGATGAAGGGGTTCTGCCCGGCCTGCGGCCCGTGCGTCATCAGCAACGCATCACCACTCTGGCCCGATGCCTTCACCCACTCCACGGTGTTGGCCGACACGGTACGGGTCAGCGTCCACCAGGCGGCACTGCCAGCAAAGTTACTGTTGCGCAGCACGTTGTCGCTGCTGGTCACCGAGGTGTCGACCCGCGCGGTCAGGCTGGTCAGGCTGTCGGCGGCGGACACCAGGTCGGTACCGAGCTTGCTGACGTCGGTGCGCAGCCCGGTCAATGCGTCCGCATTGCTCCGCGCCGTACGATCGAGCATCGACGAATCCTGCGATCCGGTCGGCACGCCATTGAGCACGGTGACGGTCATTTCCACCCACATGCCAGTACGGCCGGTCTCCGGCAAGGGCGACAGGATCTGCCTGCCACCGCCGGCACCACTCCTGCGCCGCCCGATCATCACCAGCATCCGCGACCCCGACAGGGCCGCCAGGTTTTCCTGTGACAGGCCCGCGTCCAGCAGGCGGGTGCGCAGGCCACTGGTGTCGCTGTTGCTGGCACTACTGATCGCCCCCACTGCATCGGACGTATAGGCAATGAAGTACTGGTTGTCCTTCAGCGTCTGGTCGTACCAGGTGTTGAAGCGGGCCGACTCGCTCTGCAGATTGCCATGGGTATCGAACACCGCCGTATCGGTGATGCTGTTGTCCGCATTGATGATGCCCACCCGCAGCCCCCGGTTGGCGCCCATGCCCGGCACGATGCTGCCATTGGCACGGTACACACCCGATGCACGGGGGCCACCGGTGGGCCAGGCGAGGATATGTGCGTTGGCGATGATGTTGTAGGCCACCATGTTGCCGATGCCCGAGGCCAGCCGGGTGACGTCCTCGGCGGCACTGCTCAGCTTGCCATCGATCTGTTCCACCCTGGTCGACAGGCCACTGACCGCCGCAGCGTTCGCGTCGACATCGGTCACATCCTCCACCCACAGATCGTCCAGCCACAACGTGCCGGCCGTGCCATTGCGGTTGATCGTGACCTTGATGCCCTGCACCGTGCCGGTAGGCGACAACGTCACGAAGGTCTCGGTCTTGACCCAGTCCGCCGATTTCGGGAACGACTGCGTGGCGCCGCCCATCAGGTTGCCGTTGTGGTCGGCGACGCGCAGCTTGGTATTGTCGGCGGTGCCGTCGAAGTCCTCGCTGGTCCGCGTCCAGCACGACACTCGATAGCGACGGCCGGCGGTCAGGGTGATGACGCGCCCCTCATTGACCGCGGCGCTGACCACCGTATTGCTTCCGCCCGCATAGGGCTCCGCCTTCCAGCACAGGCTGTTGCCGCGGCCCTCGCGCACCACCGATGCTGCGGTGGTGTTGAAGAACGTCCAGCCGGTGCCAGCGCCCAGGTTGAAGTCGCCATTGAGCGCGAGGTTGCTGCCCGCGCCCATCACCGCTTCCATGCGACTCTTCAGCTGCACCAGGTCCTGGCTGCTGCTGGTAACCCGGCCATCGAGCTGCCCGACTTCGGTCTTCAACGCATTGAAGGCGCTGGATCCGATCTTGTCCCCCATCGTGGCATCGAGGCTGTCCACGCGCCGCCCCAGCGCGGTGTCAGCGGTCACCATCGCCTGCTGCAGGCTGCTGACACTGGCACTGGTGGCCAGCGCGCCGGTGCCTGCCGGCATCCGTGCCTGGAGTGCCTGGATCGACTGCGCGTTGACCTGGTCGCCACTCAGCCGTGCGGTCTTCTCGGCCGCGATCAGGCCCTGGCTGACCCCTGCCAGGTCACCGCCCTCGTAGCTGCCGCGCAACTGCACGGCCAGCGACTCGCGCCGGCCCGCTTCGCTGCTGTCTGCTGCGACGCGTGCAGTGGCTTCGTCCTGCAACATGGCCACCGACGCACCCGGCGTCGGGCGGCCGATCGCCACCCAGTCCAGCAGGAAGTAGTCGGCATCGGTCTGCGCCTTGGACAGATCCAGGCGGATCTGGTCGACGATGGTCCCGTTCCATGGAATGTTGTCCACGTCCAGCGTCGCGATGCCGTTGCTGTCATAGCTTGGCTCCGCGAACTGCACCATGCGTGCGTTGTCCCACGACTGGCCGGGACCATTCCACAGCAGGCGCCCGTCCCAGGCAGGACTGCCCACCTTGCGGATGCGCAGCTTGACGAAGCGGTGCGCCGCGCCCTGGACATCCTGGCCGCGCGGGCTCGTCACGAAGGCGTCGCTGGCATGGTTGGCCGGGCGCAGCCAGCCCTCCACCAGCGTTGGACTGCCGCCATTCGCGCCCCAACCTTCCACGCTGCTGTCGAAGTACCAGATGCGCTTGCTGTCGAACTGCACGCCACTGCCTGCCGACAGCTGGCTCACCATGCGGGTCAGGTTCTCCACATCCGACCGGCGCTCGCTGGTTTCGCGGGTCACCGCCGTGGTCAGCTCGGTGCGGGTATTCAGATCGCCGGCAGCACGGTCCAGCACTTCGCGCGCCAGGCCATCGGTGTTCGCCTTGAGCGCCTGCGCCTGCTGGTCCAGCCGTTCGGCCTGGCCGGCAAGTCGTTGGGCGCTGGCGGTGATCTGGTCCTGCAGGCGCAGCGATTCGCTACGCAGCGCCTCGGCTGCACGGGTGGCGGCGGCCAGGTCGCTGTCGATGCGGGCGTTGATTTCCTTGCCCAGGTCCTGCTTGACAGATTCGACCACACCGCCGATTCCCTCCAGCGTCTGCCCGGTATTGCGCCCCAGCGAGCGTCGCAGGTAGCGGGCACCGACGGACAGCACGCCAGCGGTGTTGCGACTGCGGCACGCAAACGTCCAGCTGCCCGCCTCTGGCAATACGGCTTCGATTGCGGAGGTGAAGAAGCCACCGGCATCGCCCAGCGGGGTCATGTGCTCCCACAGCGGGTTGTCGATACTGCCGGCGGTATAGCGGATTTCCACGCCGGCGAAATCAGCCGACTGCACGGTGTCGCCGGAGAAGCCCCACACATACCGGCGCACGCCACCGCTGAGCTCTTCGATGTCGAACAGATCGACCAGGACCGGCGGCGCATCGGCACCCAGCGTGGTGTACTGGGTGGACACGGCAACGCCGGCACGGCCATCGGGGCTGTACGGACGAACGACCACCGGATAGGTACCCGCTCCGGGAATCGCCCAGCTCGCTGATCGCGTGGTGGTGCGTGCCACTTCCTCCAGCGCGGCATTGCCGTCTGGATCGGACAGGACCCGCGTTTCGCCGGTGGGTCCACTGATATCGAAGCTGGCCTGCAGTTCGGTATGCACGCTGCCACCCCGGCTGACCTGGCGCTCGACCACCTTCAGATTGCTGGCCACCGGCCGGGTCTGCAGCGAGGATTCATTCGACGGCGGCACATACTGCCCGGTCCGCACGTAGTGCCAGAACTCGGGCCCCTCCTGCACCACCTCCACAGCGGCGCCCTTCAGGTCACCTTCCGGGCGGATGCCGGTCACGCGCACGCGGGTACCCGGCGTCTGCTTGAAGTCGTAGATCCAGATCGTGTCGTGTGCAGGATTGCCGTCGTTGTGGCCCGGCAGCGGTGCATCTGCCGGCCACGGATCGGCCAGCACCAGCCTGTCACTTGGCTCAGCGCCCGGAACCACGCGCAGTACGCGGTAGACACGCTCGCCTGGAATACGCAGGCCGATGAACGCACTGCCCAGCGAAGGTGCCGGGACCGTCTCGTCCAGTTGCAGCGTGGCAACGCCTGCAGCGTCGACGGCGGCATCGATCAGGCGGCCACCGAAGCCCCACTGGGTAAGGTCGTGCTGCAACGCCAGCACCGACAACCGCGAGTAGGCCAGGTGCTCGATGTCGGTGCTGTAGCTGATCGACTTGTATTGATAGACGCTCTGCGCCAGATGCCAACGCGCCAGCATCGCGGCATGGGCTTCGGAGCTGACGCCCTCACCGGTGATCTTGGCCGGATTGAGCATCACCTCCACGCCCGGCGCCGGCACGCGCAGCGTCGCCGCCTTCCAGGTGCGGCGGTCCAGGTAGCTGTACTCGATGCCGTCGGCAGCGTTGGCCAGGGTGTAATCGACCTGGAACTGGCCCTTCTTGATCGTGGCCATGTTGACCACGCCGGACAGGGGCTGCTCATCGGCCGCCCAGGCCACGCCCAGCCGGCCCTTGGCCCAGGTCACCTGGCCGAAGCCGGCCAGCGCGATGGCGTCGAGCACTGCCTGGTGGCTGCGCACCTCGGTCAGCCAGTAGTCGTAGCCCAGCGCGTTGTCCGCGCAGTGCAGCATGAAGGCTTTCAGGCTTTCGATATCGATGCGCCGGTCGGCCATGCCCAGGCCGGCGATGCGCTTGCCGTTCTCATCATGGATGCCACGCGCGTAGGCCAGGATCTGTGCGCCCGGGTTGCTGGTTTCCTCGGTCACCCAGCCGGCCGCTTCACCCTTCCACACCGGAATCGGTCGCGCGTGGGCCACGCAGCGGATCTCATCCGGGGTGCCATTGAGCTGGCCGGACGCCTTCATCTGCAGGCCGATGGCAGGAATGCCGGCATGGCTGGCGTCGTCGCGCTGCACGCTGACCAGCGTGGTCCAGGTGAAATTCGCCTGCGCGCCACTGCCATCGGTGTTCTGCCCGGCCACGCGTACGCGCACGTCGTACTGGCCCAGCTCCACGTCGCGGCCGTAGCTGACGCGGCGCGCCTTCTGCGTGCGTCCCACGACGCTGTAATTGCCGAACGACTGCCAGGCATCGGAGCCGACCGGCCGGTACTGGATCTGGATCTGCTCGCGGTTGTCCTTGTCCTTGCCCTTGGACGTGGTATCCCACAGCCGGAACTCGATGTTCACCTGCAGGCGCAGAGAGTCAGCGGAGCTGGTGCGCTCCACCCACGGGCTGGCCACGTGCTTGGCATCGCTGCCGGTATCGAGCAGCTGCGCGCCTTCAATCACATCCGCGTTGCTGTACAGCGGAATCGCTTCGTCGGGCATCTGCGGGAAGCCGCGGAACCAGGTGCGCACGCCTTCGTAGCTGGACAGCGCTGAATCACCGTTCTGCAGGGCCTCCACCCGGCCAACGTTGATGCCCGGGCTGAGGGTCAGGCCGACGTACTGCTCATCGCCCTCGAACCAGGTATAGGGGCGGCTGATCAGGTCCGGAGCGAGGCGCGTGGAACCGAACAGCAGGCCCAGCGGTTCATAGGCGCGCACACGGTTGCGCGGCGCTGCCAGGGAATACGCCGTGTCGGCGACACCGCCGCCACCGGGCTTGGGCGGCTTCGGCGTGAGAACCTTGTTGATCAGCACGCTGCCGGCCACGTAGACCGCGGATGCGGCCAGCGTGCCGTACGTGCCTGCGATGGCGCCTGCGCCCCACGCGGAACCGGCCACCAGCGTGCCGATGCCGAAGGTGAAATAGGTCAGCGCGATCATCGCCACCAGCGGAATCACCGCCTTGCCCACCACGCTGCGCACTTCGATCAACTGGCCATGGCGCGGTCGCGTGTGCATCCACTGCTCGCGCGGCACCTCCAGCCCGTCAACGCAGACCTGCCATGCGCGGCCATCGAGCCCGTCTACATGGCGCATGAGGAATGCGTACAGGCTTTCACCCGGGCGCAGTTCGACCGGCACGTTGCGCTGGCCATCCAGCAGCACCGGGTGCGGGGTGATGATGAGGCGGCCGTCGACCGCCGGTTGTGGTGTCAGTTCCATGCGTAGTATCCCTCGATCCTCAGCCCAAATCCGGGCAGGTCACGAACGCGGTGCAGCACGCTGCAGCCGTTCGTTTCGTTGCTGTGCAAGACCCAGCCCTCATGAGCCAGGAAAAAGAAAACCCCGGCGTGGCCGGGGTTGTGTTGTCCGCGTTCGATCATCAGTACCAGGTCGCCGTCCTGTGGAGGCCCCTCGCGAGGTACCGCCTGCGCGCGCGACAATGCGCCCAGCTCGGCCGAGCCGCGCCGCCCGCGCGGCCGGCGTCCGGGCAGTGCCACTTCACGGGCGAACAGAGCCCGCTGCACCTGCATCACCAGGTCGGCGCAGTCGCACGCTGCTTCGTCATAGGGGATGCCCACCCATCGCTCGACGTCGACCAGGCGCATCAGAAGATTCCCGGCAGCGTGAACGGATTGGCATGCAGCAGCACGGCCTGCTGGCGCATCAGGAAGTCGACACCACACTGGGCACTGACCGTGCGCGTGTTGACCGACACCTGGGTCATCGGCAGGTCGTACTCGGCCTCGATGGCATCCGGATCGGCGCGATCGGTCAGCATCAACCGTGCGGTCACCATCTCTCCGGGGGCAAGCCCTTCCAGGTCCTCGGTGAGTGCGCGGCCGATGTTGTCGATCACCAGCTGCGCGCGCGGTGCCTGTCCACTGACATCGTCGGGAAGCTGGAAGCCGAACGGTGCGGCAATGAACTCCTTGCCGTTGCTGGTCCAGTTGACGTTGTCGTTGACGATCCGCAACACCTCCGGCATCGACGGCGCCGACACTTCCAACAGCATCAGCGGTCCCTGGGTGTCGGCCAGGCGCTGGCGGCGCTCATGGAAGGAACTCATCGCATGTACTCCAGTACAAGATCGCGCTTGGAGAAGCGGAACCGGGTGTTCAGTGGCACCAGGCGGCCGATGCCCTGCGGGAAGCGGGCGCTGATCGGCTGCCCGGTCCGCGGGTGCTCCATCGTGAACCAGCCGACGCGACCGACATCGTGCAGGTACCACGCTTCGAATGCCTCGGCGTCAGCCGCGGTGCGGAACTGCACCGAGGCGTACACGTTCTTCATCACCCGGCTGTTGAGCGCGCGCATCTTGCTGGGGCCGCGCTCCATCTCGGTCCGCTCTTCCGAAGCGACGATCTCCTCGCCGTAATCCGCAAAGCGGATTTCTGCATATTCTGGCCAACTGCTCATCCCACTGCCTCCGTCCATCCGTATCGGGCCCGTCCAATGGCGCCCAGCTCACCACCGTTGAGGCTGTCGCCCACGATGTCGATCACCAGCCGCCGTACTTCGCTGCCATCGGGCATGCGCTGCCGCTCTTCCCGGGTGTTGACCCGGCTTTCGCCGTAGTTGTTGATTTCCACATTCATCCCACCCTCGCCGGCACGGGCGATCGGTACCTGCACATAACCCCCGCTATCACCACCGGACAGGCCATTGCCGGTTCGCAGCGAAGTGCGCAGGGCGAAGAATGCCGATGGGCCGCCGAGCGCAGCCATGTCTTCCTGGCTGAGCACGCCCTCGCCCTTGTGGACGATGCCGGCCGGCTCGTACTTGCCCCCTGGGCCCGTGTACCCGCCGATGGAAAAGCCGGTGATCTTCGGCCCGAACATCTGCCCGATCGAACTGATCAGCCCACTGACCATCTGTTTGGCTGCCACGCGCGCCAGATCGGCGATGATCGAGTCGGCGAGGTCGGAGAAGGACAGCTTTCCGGTCTGGGCAAACTTGACCAGACTGTCTTCCAACCCGCCCAATGCATTACTGAAGACGCCGTGGCTCAACTCGGCGGCATTGGCCGCGGCATCGGCATAGTCCTCGAACGCCCGCATTGCGCCGTTCTTCCAATCGGACTGGTATGCCTTCTTGTTCTCCTGGAACTCTGCCTCGCGTTGCAGTGACTGTTCATGGAATGCATCGAGCTCGGCCAGCCGGGCTCTGTAGCGCTCCGACTCGATGACCTTGCCGTCCTCACCACGCGACTCGTCGTCCAGCGCGCGCTTTCGATTGTCCCGGTCCTCATCCAGAGCGGAACGGCGTTGCATGCGATCCACGCTCGCTGCGCCATGGCCGATGCCGAACAGCGCCTGGTCGTTGCCGCGCTGCTGTGCATGCGCCGCCTGCTGGAGCTCCCGCTGCAGCTTCAGCAGATCCTGCTGGGCCTTCTTCGACGCTTCAGCGGCTGCCGCTTCCTTGGCCAGGGCCACCGCGGCGTCCAGCGAGGCCTTCACCCGCAGTTGCTTCTGCTCGCTGAGCTTCTTCTCGGCATGCTCCATCTCGTCAAGGAGGGTGACCTGCAGCTTTTCCGCCTCTGTCATCCCCTCCTTCAGCTTCTGCCGCACCCGGTCCTGGGCGATCTGCTTCTCGATGCGATCCATCAGCCCGGCGTACGCATCAGCCTGCTCGTGCACGCCCCTGACCGACTGCTGGGCGGCCTGCTGCTGTTCGCGGAACTGGGCCTTGCGTTCGATGTCGGCCTTCTTGCGCGCGGCATCCCTGTTGAACTCTGCGCGCTGGGCCGGGTCCATCTTGTCCGGGCCGCCCCTTGCGTTGATCTCCGCGCCGCGTTCAGCCATCCAGGCCGCGTACTCGCCACGGGTCAGCCGGATCCACTCGACCTCGTCCCGCCACGCCTCTCCGCGCATGGCGCCCAGCATGCCGTTGAAGGCATCGGTCGCCTTCAATGCGTTCCATTGCGTCGCACCCAGAGACGCGATGAGCTGGTCAAGCGTCTGGTTGTCCACGTTCTGGATGGCCGCGGCAATCGCATTGAACAGCTTCTCGTCGAGGGCGCCCCTGATCGTTTCTTTCA
Organism: Stenotrophomonas sp. YJH_SMC_65; assembly: GCF_059369475.1. NCBI lineage: Bacteria > Pseudomonadati > Pseudomonadota > Gammaproteobacteria > Lysobacterales > Lysobacteraceae > Stenotrophomonas > Stenotrophomonas sp. YJH_SMC_65. The sequence continues at coordinate 246,930 of NZ_JCAFSR010000001.1, read as the reverse complement.
GGCCACGGAACTTCTCCTGGACCGGCGCGACCTCCGCCTGGAACGCTTCCAGGTTCGCCCTGGCCTTCTCCAGCTCGGCGTAGTCCGAGGCTGCACTCAGGCCCGCCCCTTCCCGTCCCGATCGCTGGCCATGACTCACTCGGCCTTCCCAATGGACGACCGAGCCCTGCAGCGCCTTCTCGCGTGCCTCCAGCTCGCGCAGCGCCCTGGCCTGCTCATGCAGCGTGGCGACCGCCTGCTCCAGGGGCAGCGTGCCCGCGCCCATGCCCAGGCCGGCCTGGTCCATCGAGAACGACATCTGCTGCAGCGACTGCATCTGCTCCTTGTACTCGCTGCGCGCACGTTCGGACGCCTTGACCATGTCCAGGTACGCTTCGCCCAGCTTCTGCACCGACGCGATGGCGATGCCCCATGGGCCACCGGCGGCCGTCAGCAGGCCGCTACCAAGCTCCTTCAAGCCGCTGCCGAGCACATCGCCGCCGACGTTGGCCTTTGCCTTTGTCGCGGCCTTGCCCGTTGCGCCCTCCGGTGCCGCATGCACGCGCGCCAGCGCGGCGGCCGTCCGCTCGGCCTCCGCGCGCAGTGTCTTGAGATTCTGCGTTGCCAGGCGGCTGGCCTCCGCCATTGCGGTACGGAAGCCCGTCGTGTTGACCCGCAGTACTACGTCTAGATTCTGGTTAGTGGACGCCATACGCGTTCCTCCAAGAATGATGAGGGGCCCCGCAGGGCCCCAGGTTCGATTGCATGCCACGCATCGGAGAAGCAATGCCCTGCCCCGCCCGGAATCACGCCGCAGCGTTGCGCCGCGATGCGCTGCCGAACAGTTCCAGCAGCTGCTGCGAGCGCTCCTTTGCCGCCCTCTCCGGCGACGCACGCGGTCGCACCAGCAGGAAGTCGTCGGCAGTGGTCGTATTGCCGTGCACCTGCGCCAGCACACTGGTCAGCTGGGCGAGCATCCCCTGCAGGGGCTGGTCCAACGGCTCCAGGCGTGCGAACGCATACATCTCCGAGAGCTGGCGGGAGGTCACTCCCGCCAGCAGGTGGTCCGGATGCGGGAGGCCCAGCCTCCACGCGATCCGGAACTGAAGCCGGCGCTCAGGCCGGCGGATCAGTTTTTTTCCAGCTCTCCCACGGCCGCATCGCCGAGCGCATTGAGCGTCTGCGCGACACGGAACACGCGATCCAGCGCCGCGGCCGATTTCGTGCCCAGCTGGGCCACCTCATGGTCGGAGAACAGGCGCTCGCCCATTTCATCGACCAGGCACAGGCCGACGAATCGCGCGCGGAAGTCATCCACCTTGGGCGTGTCACCGCCATAGGTCTCCTGCTCCCAGCGATCACGGTCACGCGCCGACATCATCGCCACGCGCACGCTGCCGCCCCATTCGGGTACGGCGACGTCCTCGTGCCGGCGATCCTGCGCGTCCAGGATCTGCTGCTTGCCCAGCAGCATCACGGGGTGCCGCCAGCGGCCACGGTTACCAGCGCGAACTCACGCGGCAGCAGGTCCGCAGTGAACGTCAGCACCTGGTTGGTGCCCGGGGCCACGTTGAAGGCGGCGACCTTGGCGACGAAGGTAGCGGCATCGCCGGTGGGCAGCACCATCAGGAAGTGCAGGTCGGCATCCGGATCGGCGTCGCGCAGGATCTCCTGGCCTGCCGAGCTGCCGACCGGCCAGCGGTGGCCGGACACCTGCACGGCCTGGCCGCCGGACAGACCCGCAATGTTCTCCATCTGCTTGGAACGCAGGTTGGTGGCATCAAGGGTGTTGGCCTGGCCGCGGCCGAACGGGAAGGCGGTCAGGCCGTCGATTTCGGTATAGCCGGCCGGATTGTTCGGCGCGGTCGGGGCGGTACCGGCCTTCACGTACAGCGCGGAGTCCTGGGCGGAAATGGCTTGATTGATGGACATGGTGTTGAATCTCCTGGAAATGAAAAAGCCGCCTTGCGGCGGCTGGGGTTCGGGGTGATCAGGCTCGGGGCTGCCTGCAGTGGGTCATCGTGGCTGGCCCGTCACAGCCACCGGTTGCGCGTTGCGACCCGCAACACGCGGACAACAAAAAAGCCCCCGGCTCGCGCCGGAGGCTTGTATGTCATCGTGGCTGAAAGCTTAGGCTGCGGGTGTGCACCGGTCAATGCAGAAACAGCCCTCTGCACCGCCTTGGGAACGCACTGCCGCAAACCCGCAGCCGCCCGATCCGGCACAGCCGCTGACGCCGCGCTAACCGGCGCAGCGCCGACAATGCAGCTCTGTTCCCAGCAACGAGGAAGATGACGATGGCCGAGTGGATCACCCTGGATACGCATCACGGCCCGGTACGGGCCTGGCAGGCCCTGCCGGACGGCACCGCGCGCGGCGGCCTGGTGGTGGTGCAGGAAATCTTCGGCGCCAATCCGCACATCCGCAGCGTGGCCGAGCGCTTCGCAGCCGAAGGCTATGCGGTGCTGGCGCCCTCGTTCTTCGACCTGGTCGACGGCCCCGACGCCGACCCGGATGCGCTGCCCTACGACGCCGAGGGCGTGAAGCAGGGCCTGGAACGGGTCGGCGCGCTGGGCATGGAACGGGCGCTGGAGGTCGTGCGCGCGGCGGCCACCCGACTGGCGCCCTACGGCAAGGTCGGCACCGTCGGCTACTGCTGGGGCGGCACGGTGGCGATGCTGTCCGCACTGCGCCTGGGGCTGCCGTCGGTCAGCTACTACGGTGCGCGCAACGTGCAGTTCCTCGACGAGGCGCCCAAGGCCCCGGTGATCTTCCACTTCGGCGCCCAGGACCGCAGCATCCCGCCGGAAGCGGTCCAGGCCCACCGCGAGAAGCTGCCGCAGATGGCCACCTACGTCTATCCGGCCGATCACGCCTTCAACCGGGAGGTCGGACATGCGTATGATCCAGACAGCGCCGCCCTGGCGCTGCAACGCACCCTGGACTTCTTCTCGGAGCATCTTGGATGAGCGAATTCGAACTCGATTCACGCCTGGCCACCGATAGCGTGCTGGTGGCGGAAGGACCGTTGTCGCAAGTGCGGCTGATGAACGACGAACGATTCCCCTGGCTGGTGCTGGTACCGCGCCTGGCCGGGGTGACCGAGTGGATCGAGCTGGACGGCGAGCAGCAGGACAAGCTGCGCACCGAGCTCAACCGCGCCTGCAAGGCCCTGAAGGGTGCCGACGGGGTGGAGAAGATCAACATCGGGGCGCTGGGCAACATCGTGCGCCAGCTGCACTTCCATGTCATCGGCCGCCATGACGGTGATCCGGCCTGGCCGGGCCCGGTCTGGGGCAGTGGCCCGGCGCACCGCTACGAGCCGGCGGCGCTGGACCAGCATGTCGCCTACTGGAAGGAACGGCTAGGATATCCGGCCCAGTCCTGAGCCTTCGCCGACCCGATGCGATTCAACCTCGTTGCCGCCGTCCTGCTGATCCTGATCGGCCTGTTCATGCTCGCCAGCAATCTCGGCTGGACGCACCTGAACCTGTCCAAGCTGCTGTTGACCTGGTGGCCGGTGGCCCTGGTTGGTGTCGGCATCGCGATGCTGTTCGGTCGCGGCAAATAAGGAAGGCGGCGCATTGCGCCGCCTTCCCTCATGTAGAGCCGAGCCATGCTCGGCTTCAATGCAGGGCAGCCGAGCATGGCTCGGCTCTACAAATCGCCTGCAATCGTCAGGTCCGCGGCAGGGTCACGCCGGTCTGGCCCTGGTACTTGCCGCCACGGTCGCGGTAGGACGTCTCGCAGACGTCGTCGGCGGCCGCCTGGAAGAACAGCATCTGTGCCACGCCTTCGTTGGCGTAGATGCGCGCCGGCAGCGGCGTGGTGTTGCTGAATTCCAAGGTGACGTGGCCTTCCCATTCCGGCTCCAGCGGCGTCACGTTGACGATGATGCCGCAGCGCGCGTAGGTGCTCTTGCCCAGGCACACCACCAGGGTATCGCGCGGGATGCGGAAGTACTCGACGGTACGCGCCAGCGCGAAGCTGTTCGGCGGGATGATGCATTCGTCGGCGGTGATGTCGACGAAGCTGCCCGAGTCGAAGTGCTTGGGATCGACGATCGTCGAGTTGATGTTGGTGAACACCTTGAACTCGCGCGAGCAGCGCACGTCGTAGCCATAGCTGGACGTGCCATAGCTGACGATGCGCTGGCCGTTGGCCTGCTTCACCTGCCCGGCCTCGAACGGCTCGATCATGCCGTGCTGCTCGGACATGCGGCGGATCCAACGGTCACTCTTGATGCTCATGCTTTGTCCTGGGGGTACGAGGGGGCGCGAGGATTCTAGCAGGGGCCCGGCCTCGGCCGGCGGCCCCTGCCCCGGCCCTTACAGCAGCGACGACAGGATCGGGATGGAAGCCCGCGGGCGCCTGCCCACTTCCTCGATCAGGCGCTGTGCGGCATGGCGGTAGGCCTGGGCCGGCGCCGAATCCGGCTGGGCGACGGTGATCGGGGTGCCTGCATCGCCCTGTTCACGGATGCCGATCTGCAGGGGCAGAGAGCCCAGCAGCGGCACGCCGTACTGCGCGGCCATGCGCTCGCCGCCGCCCTCGCCGAACAGGTGCTCGATGTGCCCGCAACTGCTGCAGGTGTGCACCGCCATGTTCTCGACGATGCCCAGCACCGGCACCTCGACCTTCTCGAACATCTTCAGCGCTTTCTTCGCGTCCAGCGTGGCGATGTCCTGCGGCGTGGTGACGATCACCGCACCGGCCAGCGGAATCTTCTGGGTCAGGGTCAGCTGGATGTCACCGGTGCCCGGCGGCAGGTCGATCAGCAGGAAATCCAGGTCGTCCCACAGGGTGTCGTTGAACAGCTGGGTCATCGCCGAGGTGGCCATCGGGCCCCGCCAGATCATCGGCGTGTCCTCTTCGATCAGGTAGCCGATCGACATGGTGTCCACGCCAAAGGCACGCAACGGCTCGATGCTCTTGTTGTCCGGGCTTTCCGGGCGACCGGACAGGCCCAGCATGGCCGGCACGCTCGGCCCGTAGATGTCCGCATCGAGCACGCCCACGCGCGCACCGAGCTGCTGCAGCGCCACGGCCAGGTTCACCGAGGTGGTGGACTTGCCGACGCCGCCCTTGCCCGAACCGACCGCGATCACGTTGCGGATGCGGGCATGCGGCGTAAGTCCCTTCTGGACCTGGCTGACATGGGGACGGCGGGGAGAACTGTTCACAACGGGCACCGGCGGGGTCAGGGGGATAACCCGACATCATACAAGCTGGATGCAAGCTGACTGAAATTCAGGAATGCGACAGATTCGTGCACAGATTGTTAAGTTCATGTTACGTTCGATGAGCACTGTTTTGAGCTGCGGAGCCGGATATTCCAGCCCGCGCGATGGCGCATGCGCAGTGCCGTTTTTGTTTTTGCTCTCCAATGGAATTACATGAAACACGTCAGCAATACCGCACGTCGCAACACGCTCGCCGTCGCCCTGATGTCCGCTCTGATGGCCGCCGCCCCGGCAATGGCCCAGGACAAGGCGACCAACCTGGACAAGATCACCGTCACCGGTTCGCTGATCCCGCAGACCCAGGTCGAAACCCAGACCCCGGTGATGTCCATCACCGCCGAAGACATCCAGACCCGCGGCTTCAGCAGCGTTGCTGAAGTTCTGCAGCAGTCGTCGCTGACCACCGGCGGCCTGCAGGGTGGACAGACCTCGGGTGCGTTCACCCAGGGCGCCGAAGCCGCCGGCATGTTCGGCCTGAACCCGGGCTACACCAAGTACCTGATCAACGGCCGCCCGATGCTCTCGTATCCGGCGCTGTACAACGGCAGCGAGTCGTTCAACAACATCAGCGGCATTCCGATCGACATCGTCGAGCGCATCGAGGTCCTGCCGGGCGGCCAGTCGTCGCTGTACGGCTCGGACGCGATCGCCGGCGTGGTCAACATCATCCTGAAGGAACGCATGGACGGCGGCACGATGTCGATCCGTGGCGGCACCTACACCGAAGGTGGTGGCAGCAACATCCGCTTCAGCGCCGCCAAGGGCTTCAACGCATTCGACGACCGCTTCCACGCGCTGGTCAACGTGCAGATCGAAAACGGCAGCCCGATCTGGGGCTACCAGCGTGACATCACCAAGCAGAACAACCCGGTCGGCTATACCGCACAGCTGCCGTCGAACGACTTTGCCGTCATCGGCAACGCCGACAACAAGCTGTACATGATGGACCCGACCCGCTGCGCCAACGTCGCAGGCCTGTACGACGGCACCACCACCGTCGGCAAGCGTGCATCGGGCGAATCGTGCGGCTCGGTGTACAGCGCCGGCTACAAGACCCTGAAGAACGGCAAGAACAGCGGCCAGTTCTACTCGTCGATGACCTTCGACGTGAACGACAACTTCCAGCTGTTCGCCGATGTGCTGTACAGCAAGGAAAAGACCGAGTTCACCTCCGGCTCCAGCGCCCTGTGGTGGGGCACCAAGTCGGTGATGGGCGGCTTCTACGACCAGGGCCTGGGCAAGGTCGTGAACCTGCAGCGCGCCTTCGCACCGGAAGAAATCGGCCCGGGCCACTACAACAACATCCTGAACTCCGATGAGAGCCGTTCCTACCAGGTCACCCTGGGTGGCAAGGGCATGGTCGGCGACTGGGACTACAGCGCCAGCTTCACCCGCGGCGAATACCGCCTGGACCAGAACCGCTTCGCGCGCTGGAAGGACAAGATCGAAGGCTTCTTCGGCGACACCGTGCTGGGCCCGCGCCTGGGTACCACCGCTGATGGCTTCGGCATCTACAACCCGGACTACGCCGCGTTCTACTCGCCGATCACCCCGGACCAGTTCGCCAGCTTCACCGGCTATGGCACCCACCGCAGCAAGACCTGGCAGAACCTGGGTCGCGTGCAGGTGACCAACGGGTCGCTGTTCTCCCTGCCGGGCGGCGACGCCGGCCTGGCCGTGGTGCTGGAAGGTGGCAGCGAAGGTTGGGATTACTCGCCCGACCAGGCCTTCGTCGATGGTAACGCCTGGGGCGCCACCGCCGTGGCCGGTGCCGGCCACCGCAGCAACTACGCGGTGACCAGCGAACTGCGCATGCCGGTGTTCGAGTCGCTGACCATCAGCGCCTCGGGCCGCTACGACGCCTTCAAGATCGCCGACAAGACCGTTGACAAGGCCACCTACAGCATCGGCCTGGAATACCGCCCGGTTGAGAGCCTGCTGCTGCGCGGCAAGTACGGCACCGCATTCCGTGCGCCGACCCTGTCCGATGCCTTCCAGGGCATGAGCGGCTCGTTCGCCTCCGGCCAGAACGACTACTACCGCTGCAGCCAGATGGGCTACGCGCTGCGTGACGAAGCCTGCTCGTTCTACAAGACCACCTCGGTGTACAGCGAAAAGTCCGGCAACCCGGACCTGAAGCCGATCACCGCCGACGTGTGGAGCGCGGGCGTGGTGTGGGCCCCGGTGAGCAACTTCTCGCTGTCGGTCGACTACTACAACTGGAAGATCAAGAACGAGGTCAAGACCCTGAGCACCGACCAGCTGCTGCTGGCCGAGTACCAGTGCCGCAACGGCCTGCCGAACAACACCTCGGCCAGCTGCCAGAACGTGACCGACTGGGTGTCCCGCGACGCCGGTGGCAACCTGGCCCGCGTGTACACCCCGAAGCTCAACGTGGCCAGCCAGAACCTGGAAGCGGTGACCGTCGGCGCCAAGTACCAGCAGGACCTGGGCCGCTTCGGTTCGCTGATGTTCTCGGGCAACTACACCAACATGCTGAAGCGTGAAGTGGTGCCGCTGCCGGGCGCACAGAAGCTGGATCTGCTGAGCGATCCGTACAACATGTGGTACTACGACAACTTCGCCAAGGTGCGCGGCGATGTGTCGGTGGGCTGGGCCATCTCCAAGTTCACCACCACCCTGTACGCCAACTACGTCGGCAGCACCCCGAACTACCTGGCCTACACCGGCCGCAGCTATGACTACGTCCACTCCTCCGGCGCCAAGGCCGGCAAGTGGGGCTCGTACACCACCTACAACATGAGCCTGAACTACCAGGCGCAGGACGATCTGACCCTGTCGCTGATGGTCAACAACGTGTTCAACAAGCTGCCGGAAGGCCAGCGCTACAACTACCCGGGCAACGAATCGACCCCGTTCAACGACGGCTTCTACAGCGTCTACGGCCGTCAGATCTCGGCCCAGGTCAAGTACGACTTCTGATCCCGTCGTATTCCGGACTGCGTGTCTGGACCAGGCCCCGCTTCGGCGGGGCCTTTTTTTGTCCGTCGCACAGCACGGCCACATCCCGTTCACGGCTCAGACACGTTTGACATGAACCGAAACAAATCAATACATATCAATGAGATGAAGGAGAAATGGGCGCTCCTGTCACTGCAAGGCGCGCCCATCACCCACAGCTTCATGACTCCCTCGTGAACGTTTGACAGGCTCGGTTAATGTCGTGTTAATCTCGGGTCATCGGCACGTGAAGCCGGTACCAGCGCCGGGTGGCAGCACGCTGCCGACCCCGGGCAAGGGGCACACGGAGACGCCGACAAGGACCTGTCCCGGTGTACGACGCAATCATTCGATTCAAGGGGATTTCAGATGATCAATCGCAAGTCGCTCAGCAAGCACCCGCTGAGCTTCGCCCTCGCCTCCGCCGTGCTGCTCGCTGCGGCTGCCCCGGCGATCGCACAGGACGCCTCGGGCTCGACGCAGACCACCGAAGAGGCATCCAAGTCCAAGGCCACCAATCTGGATACGGTGACCGTCACCGGCTCGCGCATCAGCCGCGACGTGTTCAACTCGGTCTCGCCGGTGCAGGTCGTCACCCGTGAAGAAACCACCCTGGCCGGCTTCAACTCGACCACGGCGGCCCTGCAGAGCACCGCGGTCACCGCCGGTGCGGCGCAGATCAACAACGCCTATGGCGGCTACGTCACCGACGGTGGCCCGGGCGCCAACACCCTGGGCCTGCGCGGCCTCGGCCCGACCCGCACCCTGATCCTGCTCAATGGCCGCCGCGTGTCGCCGGCCGGTACCCGCGGCTCGGTGGGCTCGACCGACCTGAACGTGCTGCCGAACTCGATCGTCGACCGCGTCGAAATCCTGAAGGACGGTGCGTCCTCGATCTACGGCTCCGACGCCGTTGCCGGCGTAATCAACATCATCACCAAGAAGAAGGTCGATGGCGTCAGCTTCGAAGCACAGCACAACGCCACCGATGGCGGCGGCGGTGAAGAGCGCCGTTACTCCATCATGTTCGGTGCCACCGGCGAGCGCTCGCACTTCTCCGGCTCCTATGAGTACTACACCCGCAACGAGCTGACCCTGGCCGACCGCAGCTGGGCCGGTGGCTGCCCGACCGACATGTACCGCGACATCGACGCGGGCGACTATTGGGGCAGCGGCGACTTCATCGACCCGCTGACCGGCAAGCCGAAGTGCTGGTCGCTCGATGCCGGCGGCACCACGCTGAACACCATCGGCACCAACACCCGTACCGGTGTTGCGGCCCCGGGCGGCGCCGGCACCCGCTTCAACCGCTGGCGCCCGAATGCGGCCATCACCACCGGCCTGGTGGGCTACGAAGGCGTGGACCTGAACACCCGCGACACCTTCGATCCGGCCATGCGCAACCAGTCGCTGATCTCGCCGACCAAGACCCACACCCTGTACCTGCAGGGTGGCTTCGACCTCAACGCACTGGGCGATGCCGAGCTGTACTACGAGTTCCTGGGCAACAAGCGCAAGTCGACCCAGACCGGCTATCGCCAGCTGACCCTGGACTATGCCGTGGGCAGCCCGCTGATCCCGGCCAACCTGCGTGACAGCGTTGCCGGTGCTCCGACCGACCAGACCAGCGGCAAGAACCTGGGCGTGCGTGCGTTCATCGGTTTCGGCAACGACACCAACAAGCAGAACGTCGACTTCCTGCGCTTCAATGCCGGCCTGCGTGGCCACCTGAGCTCGGAGTGGAACTATGACTTCAACGTCATGCACTCGCGCAGCGACGCCGACTACACCTTCGAGAGCTTCCTGACCAGCCGCCTGCGCCAGAGCCTGGACGTGGTCTCCAACGGTGCCGGTGGCTATGTCTGCCGGGACGGCTCCAACGGCTGCATCGCCGCGCCGGCGCTGAACACCAACACCATCGGTGGCAAGCTGCCGCAGGACTGGAAGGACTGGGTGTTCGTGCCGGTCACCGGCAACACGCTGTACAAGGAAACGACGGTCAACTTCAACGTCAACGGCCCGCTGTTCGACATGCCGTACGGTTCGGCCGGTGGTGCATTCGGCGTCGAGTACCGCAAGGCACGCATCGACGACACCCCGTCGCCGTACTCGATCAATGCCGACCTGTACAACCTGACCAACGCCACTCCGACCCGCGGTTCGGACTCGGTGTTCGAAGCCTACGGCGAACTGGAACTGCCGCTGCTGTCCGGCGTCACCGCTGCCGAGGAACTGACGGTCAACCTGTCCGGCCGCTACACCGACTACAAGTCCTACGGCTCGGATGAGACCTACAAGATCGGCGCGCTGTGGACCCCGGTGAAGTGGCTGTCGTTCCGTGCGTCGTACGGCACCTCCTACCGCGCACCGGCGCTGTTCGAACAGTTCCTGGGCGGCACCACCGGCTTCCTGAGCAGCAGTGCCGACCCCTGCAACGAGTATGGTGATCGCAACCCGAGCTCGCCGCGTTACCAGAACTGCGCATCGCTGGGCCTGGCACCGGACTACCTGGCCACCCAGGGCGTGACCGTGGTCACCCAGGGTGGTGCCGAGGCCGGCCTGGAAGCCGAAACCTCCAAGGCCAAGACCCTGGGCGTGGTGATCCAGCCGGAATTCGGCAGCGGCTTCGGTGACCTGTCCTTCGCCGCCGACTACTTCGACATCGAAGTGAAGAACGGCGTCGACAGCGCGGGCGGCGCGAACATCCTGTCGCGCTGCTACGACAGCGGCAGTGCCGACTTCTCCTCCGGTTCGGGTCTGTGCCGCCTGGTGGCCCGCAACCCGGTCAACAACCAACTGGTGGTGACCAACGGCTTCATCAACCTGTCCACCGACAAGGTCCGTGGCCTGGACTTCACCACCCGCTATGTCCGCGAAATCGGCCCGGGCACCCTGCGCACCACGCTGCAGTTCACCCACTACCTGGAACAGGCCAGCAAGGTCTTCTCCGACGATCCGCTGGTGGACTACAACGGCATGCTGTCGCGTCCGGAAAACACCGCCTCGCTGGACCTGAGCTACAAGTGGAAGAACTGGCAGGTGCGTTACGGCCTGGACTGGATCGACAAGATGGACAGCTACGCGTACTACGAGGAGCGCAACCCGGGTGACTTCGATCCGGCCACCTCGGCGTACAAGCTGTACACCCCGAACTACTTCCTGCAGGCCATCTCGGTGAAGTATGAAGCGGACAAGTGGTCGGTCACCGGTGGCGTGCGCAACTTCGCCGACCGCAAGCCGCCGACCATCTCGCAGGGTGTCTACAGCACCGTCGGCAACGCGCTGCTGTACAGCGGCTTCGACTACTTCGGTCGCAGCTACTTCCTGAACATCACGCGTTCGTTCTGATCCTGCTCCCTGCAACCGCCGCCCTTCGGGGCGGCGGTTCCATTTCAGGCACCGGATTCTCCGCAGGCCGGTGCCAACGCATTCCGAGGTTGCAATGAAGCGAGCCCTGCTGCTGGCGGCCCTGGCCAGCCTTTCACCGTTGCTGCACGCCAAGCCTGTGGCGCCCACCATCGAACAGATGGCCGCCTTCCCGGCCATCTCCAGCCTGTCGTTGTCACCAGACGGAAAACACATCGCCGGCCTTCGCGCCGATGGCGAGGAGCGCGTGATCGTGGTTTGGCGGACCGATGCACTGGACAAGCCACCCACGGTGATCGGCGCCAACCGCATGAAGTTCCAGAGCGTGTCGTTCATCAAGAACGGACAGCTGGCCGTCGTGCTGTGGCAACCCTACGACCTGCGCGCCGACCGGGTGACCAAGACCTTCGTCAGCAAGTTCTTCATCACCGACATCGAAGGCAAGCAGTGGAAGGAGCCGATCACGCCGCCGCGCGCCTCCAGTCGCAATGAAGAGCTCGAGCAGGCACTGGCCAACGCCACGGTGCTCGACACCCTGCCCAACGATCCCGACCACATCCTGGTGGTCAACGGTTCGGGCAGCAGTTCCGGTGACGTCTACAAGGTCGACCTGCGCAACTTCACCTCCCAGCGCATCCAGAAGACCGAAGAGCGCGTGGCGGGCTATATCACCGACCTGGACAGTGAACTGCGGGCACGCCTGCGGCAGGACGTCGACGGTACCGGCGCCTACGTCGCCACCGAGTTCCGCTCGCCTGCCAACGGTGCCTGGGAGGAGCATTTCCGCTCCTACGTGAAGAACCGCGACGTCAACCAGGTGATCGGCTTTGCCGATGATCCGAACATCGCGTTCGTACTCAGCAATGTCGGCCGCGACAAATCAATCGTCTACGAGTACGACATCACGGCCCGCAAGCAGAAGGAAGTGCTGTTCGAGCACAAACTGTTCAACGCCGGCTCGATGCTGATCAACCGCCACCGGAGCGGTGCGGTACCCTTCGGCGAGATCATGGGAATCGGCTACGCCGGTCCGCGCGGCGACGACATCCAGTGGACCTCTCCGCGCATGAAGGCCCTGGACCAGGGGCTGCGCCAGGCGCTTGGCATCCGCCAGGAGCCGCTGGCGATGGTCGATACCGCGAACGGCCAGCGCTACACCGCCAACTACGATACAGGCCTGAGCTACCGCATCGTCGACTACACCGCCGATCTTTCCAATGTGCTGGTGGCTACCTCCGGCCCTTCCAACCCGCCCGAGTATCACCTGCTGCACGACGGCAAGCTGACCCTGCTGGCCAAGACCTATCCGCAGATCCAGCCAGCCGCGCTGGGCACCACCCGGCTGGTCTACTACAAGGCACGCGACGGGCTGGACATTCCGGCATTCCTGACCACGCCCAGCGCCGAGCTGTGCGGTGCCGGCCCGTGGAAAGCCGTGGTGCATCCGCACGGCGGCCCGTGGGCACGCGATGGCATGGACTTCGACGGCTCGATGTGGGTACCGCTGATGGCATCACGCTGCATGGCGGTCCTGCGCCCGCAGTTCCGCGGCTCGGCCGACTGGGGCCGCAAGCTGTGGATGGCCGGTGATGCCGAATGGGGCCAGAAGATGCAGGACGACAAGGACGATGGCGCGCAGTGGATGATCGACCAGAAGATCGCCCAGCCCGGCCACATCGCCATGTTCGGCTTCTCCTATGGCGGCTACTCGGCGTTCGCGGCTTCGGTGCGTCCCAATGGCCTGTACAAGTGCGCCATCGCCGGTGCCGGCGTTTCGGACATCAAGAAGATCTGGTCGCGCTTCTATACCAACCCGTTCTTCCGCCAGGCCCAGGCGCCGACCGTGGCCGGCCTCAACCCGGTCGACAAGGCCGGTGAAATGAAGATTCCATTGATGGTCTACCACGGTGACCGCGACCGCACGGTGCCGATCGAGCAGTCGGAGTGGTTCGTGAACAAGGCCAGGGGTTCGGGGCAGCCGGTCGAGTTCCACGCCATCGCCGACTACGCGCATGGTCCCGCCTGGACCCGCGCGATCATGGGTGACCAGCTCAGGCTGATCGACGACTACCTGGGCAAGGGCTGCGGCGGCGGCGGCCTGTAAGCCGCACCGCTTCCTGCAAGGGCGCCCACGGGGCGCCCTTGCACGTTCTGGCCCTTGCGCCCGGACATGACCTTCGACACCCTTGCAGGCCAGGCCGGCGGCGTATCGTTCGGCCCACGGCCGTACCTGCGGCTTCTCCCTGACTCACTCGGCCTGGAGGCCAAGAATAGTGATGACGCGCACTCCCAAGATCGTCCTGCTCAGCCTGGCCGTGTCGGCCGTGCTGGCCGGCTGCGGCAAGAACGAAACCCCGGCCAAGGATGCCGCGACCCCCGCCCCGGCCACCGCCGAAGCCACCACCTACAAGCTGGACGACAGCAAGCTGCCGGCCTACAACGCCTTCCAGCCGAGCGACCTGGACACCACCAAGGACGCGTGCACCGCCTTCGGCGACTACGTCAACAGCAAGTGGCTGGCCGCCAATGAAATCCCGGGCGACCGCACCAGCTGGGGCGCGTTCACCATCCTCGACGAACGTTCGGTGGCCGTGCAGCACCAGCTGGCCGAACAGGTTGCGCAGGTCAAGAATCCGAACCACATCGAGAAGATCGTCGGCGACCTGTGGGCCACCGGCATGGACGAAGCCAAGATCAACGCCCAGGGCATCGAGCCGCTGAAGGCCGACCTGGCTGCGATCGACGGCCTGCAGGACAAGGCGGCCATCGCCAACTACCTGCGCACCAGCGCCGCCAAGGGTGACAACCTCCTGTTCGGCTTCGGCGCTGAAGCCGACTTCAAGAACTCCGGGGTGAACATGGCCTATGCCAGCCAGGGCGGCCTGGGCCTGCCGGATACCACCTACTACACCGATGCCAAGAACGCCGACAAGCTGAAGGCCTATCAGGCGCATGTCGCCAAGGTGCTGGAGCTGTCCGGCGTGGCCGCGGCCGATGCAGCCAAGCAGGCCGAGGACGTGGTCAAGTTCGAAACCCGCCTGGCCAAGGCCTCCAAGTCGCGCGTGGAGCTGTCGCGCAACGTCGAGCTGTACTACAACCCGGTCACCCTGGCCGACGCCGACAAGCTGACCCCGAACTTCAGCTGGACCGAGTTCTTCAAGTCGCAGGGCGTGGCCGCGCCGGAGAAGTTCTCGCTGGCCATGCCGGCCTTCCATGAGGAAGTGAGCAAGTCGCTGGCCGACACCGATCCGTCGGTGTGGCGCGCCTACCTGCGCTTCCACACCGTGGACAGCGCCTCGCCGTACCTGGCCGATGCCTTCGTGCAGGAGAACTACGAGTTCTACGGCAAGACCCTCAACGGCCAGAAGGAGCAGAAGCCGCGCTGGAAGCGTGTGCTGGGCACCATCGAAAACGATGCCGGTGAAGCCTTCGGCCAGCTGTACGTGAAGGTTGCCTTCTCGCCGGAAGCCAAGGCGAAGATGGAAGAACTGGTGAAGAACCTGGCCGCCTCGCTGAAGGACCGCATCCAGGGCCTGAGCTGGATGAGCGAGGAAACCAAGGCCAAGGCCATCGCCAAGTGGGAAACCTTCACCCCGAAGATCGGTTACCCGGACAAGTGGCGCGACTGGTCGGGCCTGCAGACCCAGCGCGACAGCTACCTGGGCAACGTGCGCGCGGCCAACGAGTTCAACTACAAGTTCAACCTGTCCAAGATCGGCAAGCCGGTGGACAAGACCGAGTGGGGCATGACCCCGCAGACCGTCAACGCCTACTACAACCCGCTGCAGAACGAGATCGTGTTCCCGGCCGCCATCCTGCAGCCGCCGTTCTTCGATCCGAAGGCCGACGACGCGCTGAACTACGGCGGCATCGGTGCGGTGATCGGCCATGAGATGACCCACGGTTACGACGACCAGGGCGCACGCTTCGGGCCGACCGGCAACATGGAAGACTGGTGGACCCCGGCCGACAAGAAGAACTTCGAAGGCCTCACCGGCAAGCTGGTCAAGCAGTTCGACCAGTACAAGGTCGACGGCCAGGCAGTGAACGGCCACCTGACCCTGGGCGAGAACATCGCCGACCTGGGCGGCCTGGCCACCGCCTACGACGCCCTGCAGAAGGCCACCGCCGGCAAGGAAGATGCGAAGGTCGACGGCTTCACCCGCGACCAGCGCTTCTTCTTCAACTGGGCCACCGTGTGGCGCACCAAGTACACCCCGGAAAACGCCAAGGTCCGCCTGGCCACCGACCCGCACGCCCCGGCGCAGTTCCGCGCCATGGGTGCGCCGTCGAACCTGCCGACCTTCGCTGCCGCGTTCCAGTGCAAGGCCGGTTCGCCGATGGCCCGCACCGGCGAGCAGCAGGTGGTGATCTGGTAAGCCACGGCTGACGCTGCGGCAGACCTGCAAAGGCCCGGGAATCCCGGGCCTTTGTTTTTCACAGCGCCCGTCATCCACGCATGGCCCAGGCCGTTGGTAGATGCCGACCCTGGTCGGCGCACGGCCCGGCGGCGCCACCGTGACGCGTGCATGCCGCGCCCATGCACGGCTTGCTATAGTGCGCGCGCCCTCAATCCATCACGGATTCGTTCCACATGCCCAATTTCCGTCCGCTTGCCATCGCCCTGGGCATCAGCCTGGCGACCCTGGTCCCGACCCACGATGCGTTCGCCGCCAAGAAGAAGGCCGCGCGCGCCCCGGCCGTCAGCGCCCAGTGCAGCGACTTCTACGATGCCACCAACGCAGGCTGGCTGAAGGCCAACCCGGTGCCGCAGACCGGTGCCACCACCGCGCTCGGCCAGCTGGTCGAGCGCAGCCGCCAGCAGCAGCGTGAACTGCTCGACGCCGCGATGAAGTCGCCGCAGGGCAACGTGCAGAAGCTGCTGGGCGACTTCTGGGCCAGCGGCCTGGACGAAGCCGCCGTGGAAGCGGACGGCTCCAACCCGATCGCGCCGCTGCTGACCCGCATCAACGCCATCAAGAAGGCCAAGGATGTGCCGGCCTCGATCGCCGCGCTGCACCAGGTGGGCATCCCGGTGGCCTTCAACTTCGGCCCGGACGTCGACCTGAAGGCACTGGACCGCCACATCGGTTACTTCATGCAGGGCGGCATGGGCCTGCCGGACCCGGCGTTCTATACCCGCACCGACGCCGATACCGTGGCGCTGATGGGGCGCTACCGCAACTACGTCAAGCAGATCCTGGCGCTGACCGGCACCCCGGCGGCCAGGCTCGATGCCGAATCGCAGTCGGTGATCGCGCTGGAGACCGAGCTGGCGCGCAATGCGCAATCGCTGGCCGGCATCAACAACCCGTTCAACAACTACGCGCCGATCTCCACCAAGGAGCTCAACAGCCGTTACCGCAACCTGCAGCTGGACGCGTTCCTGAAGGCACAGGGCGTGGACGACGACCTGGTCTCGCTGGCCGACCCGGGCCTGTTCAAGCAGCTCGATGGCATGGTCACCAAGCTCAAGCCGGACCAGTGGAAGGCCTACCTGCGCTGGCGCGTGGGCGACTCGATGGCACCGTACCTGTCCAAGGCCTACCGCGACGCGGAGTTTGAATTCCGTGGCCGCGTGCTGCGTGGCGAAACGCTGCCGCCGCAGCGTTGGGAAGACGTGCTGGAGGCGATCAACGTGGCCGCCGGCCCGATGGTCGGCCGCGAATATGCGGCCCGTTACCTGTCGGCCGAAGACCGTCGCCAGGCGGCGTGGATCGTCGACAAGCTGCGCGAAGTGCAGATCGAGGCGGTCAAGAACAACAGCTGGATGAGCGCCGAAGCCAAGACCGAAGCGCAGGCCAAGCTGGCTGCGCTGAAGATCGAGATCGGCACCCCGTTGCGCGACCTCGACTACAGCGTGCAGCCGATGGGCCGCGGTTCGTTCGGCGGCAACATGCTGATCGCGTCGACCTGGCGCCACCGCGAGGAAATGAAGCGCATCGGCAAGGGCAACGCCGACCGCCGCTGGGACGTGCTGCCGCAGCAGCCGTCGCTGGCCTACGACCTGGCACAGAACCGCCTGATCGTTACCGCGGCGATCCTGCAGGGCCCGGTGTTCAATGCCAAGGCCGACGCCGCCGACAAGTTCGGCAGCTTCGGTGGCCTGGTCGGCCATGAGCTGACCCGTGCGATCGACGCCAAGGGTGCACTGGTCGACGCCAAGGGCGAACTGCGCAGCTGGTGGACCCCGGCCGACAAGACCGCCTGGACCCTGCTTGGCAACCGCGTGGCCGCGCAGTACAGCGCCTACGATTTCCCGGGCGTGAAGGGTGCCAAGGTCAACGGCACGCTCACCCAGGAAGAGAACCTGGCCGACATCGCCGGTCTGGAACTGGCCTGGGCGGCCTATACCGCGCAGGAGCCGAAGGCCAAGCCGGCACAGCAGCAGGGCTTCTTCCGCGCCTGGTCGGCGTTGTGGGCACAGCAGCTGTCGCCGAACGAGGCCGTGCGCCGCCTGACCGCCGACATCCGCGCGCCGGGCCTGTGGCGCAGCAACGGCACGCTGGCCAACCTGCCGGCATTCGGTGCCACCTTCAGCTGCAAGGCCGGCCAGCCGATGCAGCGCAGCGAAGCCGACCAGATCAAGGTCTGGCGCTGAGCCACGCGCACTACCCGTAGTACAGGGGGCGCCTTCGGGCGCCCTTTTTTGCGGGTGCAGCACGATCCCGGGTTAACACCGCGCGTGCTATCGCTGCGGCTTCGTCCATCGCGGAGCCCCGACATGGCACACAAGAACACGATCTGCCTCTGGTACGACAACGGCGCGCTCGAGGCCGCCACCTTCTACGCCAGCATCCTGCCCGACAGCGCGGTGATCGCCGTGCATCGCGCCCCCGGCGACTTTCCGGATGGCAAGGAAGGCAACGTGCTGACGGTCGAGTTCACGGTCTGCGGCATTCCCTGCGTCGGCCTCAACGGCGGACCTGCGTTCAAGCACAGCGAAGCGTTCTCGTTCCAGATCCAGACCGACGACCAGGCCGAGACCGACCGCCTCTGGGATGCGATCGTCGGCAATGGCGGACAGGAGAGCCAATGCGGCTGGTGCAAGGATCGCTGGGGCATCTCCTGGCAGATCAGCCCGCGCATGTTGATCGAAGCCGTGACCAGCAAGGACAAGGCATTGGCCAAGCGCGCCTTCAACGCGATGATGCCGATGAAGAAGATCGACATCGCCACCATCGAAGCGGCAATCAAAAAAGGGGACGGAGGGGATTAAGTCGTTTCTCCCCATGCCCCGTGTGCAGATGCAGATTGCGACTTAATCCCCTCCGTCCCCTTTTTGCGAGGTGTTGATGTCCTGGGATGCGATCGTCGTTGGTGGCGGCCACAACGGCCTGGTCTGCGCGGCCTATCTGGCGCGCGCTGGAAAGAAGGTGCTGGTGCTGGAACGTCGTGGCGTTCTCGGCGGTGCTGCAGTCACCGAGGAATTCCATCCCGGCTTCCGCAACTCGGTGGCGTCGTACACGGTGTCCCTGCTGCAGCCCAAGGTGATCGACGACCTGCAACTGCATGCGCATGGGCTGCGCATCATCAATCGCCCGGTCAACAACTTCCTGCCGATGGAGGATGGTCGTTACCTGCTGTCGGCACCGGGCCGCACCCAGGCAGAGGTCGCGAAGTTCTCCGAGCGGGATGCGCAGCGGCTACCCGAATACGAAGCGCGCCTGGAGATCTTCGCCGATGTGCTGCGCGCGTGGGCCCTGCGCGCGCCACCGGATGCCGGCGTTGCGGGTGGTTGGCGCGCGTTGCCTGCGCTGTGGCAGATGGGTCGTCTTGGTCGTGAACTGGCCACGCTGGATGCCTCGCTACGGCAGGAGCTGCTGGACCTGTTCACGCTGTCGGCAGCCGAGTATCTGGATCGCTGGTTCGAAAGCGAACCGATCAAGGCGCTGTTCGGCTTCGATGGCATCGTCGGCAACTACGCAAGCCCCTATACACCGGGCAGTGCCTACGTACTGCTGCACCACGTATTCGGCCAGTGCAATGGCGTGAAGGGTGCGTGGGGCCATGCGATCGGCGGCATGGGCGCGATCAGCCAGGCGATTGCAGCCTCGGCACGCGAGGCCGGAGCGGAACTGCGCGTGGAGGCCGGCGTGCAGCGCGTGCGAATCGAACAGGGCCGCGCGGTGGGCGTCGAACTGGCCAACGGCGAGATCCTGCGCGCACGCACGGTGGTCGCCAATGTCAATCCGAAACTGCTGTACGAACAATTGCTGGAACCGGCACAGGTACCCAACGCGACACGCGAACGCATGGCGAACTGGCGCTGCGGTTCCGGCACGTTCCGGATGAACGTGGCGCTGTCGCGGCTGCCGGAGTTCCGCGCCCTGCCCGGGCCCGGCGATCACCTCAGCGCCGGCATCATCATGGCACCCAGCCTGGATTACATGGACCGCGCCTGGCTGGATGCGCGCCGCGACGGTTGGGCGCGCGAACCGATCGTGGAAATGCTGATTCCGAGCACGCTGGACGATTCGCTGGCGCCGCCCGGGCAGCACGTGGCCAGCCTGTTCTGCCAGCATGTGGCGCCGGTGTTGCCTGAAGGCCGCCATTGGGACGATCACCGGGAGACCGTGGCCGACCTGATGATCGCCACCGTCGAACAGCATGCGCCCGGCTTCACCGCCAGCGTGCTCGGTCGGCAGGTGCTGTCGCCGCTGGATCTGGAACGCACCTTCGGC
Source organism: Stenotrophomonas sp. YJH_SMC_65 (assembly GCF_059369475.1). Classification (NCBI taxonomy): domain Bacteria; kingdom Pseudomonadati; phylum Pseudomonadota; class Gammaproteobacteria; order Lysobacterales; family Lysobacteraceae; genus Stenotrophomonas; species Stenotrophomonas sp. YJH_SMC_65. The sequence continues at coordinate 226,697 of NZ_JCAFSR010000001.1, read as the reverse complement.
CTGGTCGGCGGCGACATCTTCCACGGCGCACTGAGCGCCAACCAGCTGTTCTCGGCACGGCCGATGGTCGGCCAGGCCGGCTATCGTGGCGCCCTGCCCGGGCTGTACCTGTGCGGTTCGGGCACACACCCCGGCGGCGGCGTCACCGGTGCACCGGGGCACAACGCGGCGCAGGTGGTGTTGCAGGATCTGTAGAGGCGTGCCGACCAACGGTCGGCACCTGCAGCGTCAAATGATCCCATTCAAAGCGTGCCAGCCAGGGTTGGCACCTGCCCGCGTGGGAGAAGGCGTGCCGACCAACGGTCGGCACCTGCAGCGTCAAATGATCCTTCGGATCATTTGACGCTGCGCAGATGGTTCGGGCGCTTCGGTGGGCCGGGCGGGCGGCGCCTGAACGGCGGCTGCCCGCGCCAGTAGCGGATCAGCAACCAGCCGAACAGCATGCCGCCGAGGTGCGCGAAGTGGGCCACGCCCGGCTGCCAGCCGGTCATGCCCAGCACCAGCTCGCCCACACCGAACAGGATCACGAAAGTGCGCGCCTTCATCGGGATCGGCGGGAACAGCAGCATCACCCGCTGGTTCGGGAACAGCATGCCGTAGGCCAGCAGCAGGCCGAACACGCCGCCGGAGGCGCCCAGCACCGTGGCAGGGTTTTCCAGCAGCGTACCCACCAGCAGCTGGCAGACACCGGCACCGGCCACGCACACCAGGTAGTACAGCAGGAAGCGCTTCTCGCCCCAGGTCTGCTCCAGCGGCGCGCCGAACATGAAGACCGCCAGCATGTTGAAGAACAGATGGCCGAAGCTGCCATGCAGGAAACCGTAGGTCAGCAGCTGCCAAGGCTGGAAGTTGCCACCCGGCGAGAACGCGTCGAAGCCCTGCTGCAACGGTTGCAGCATGAACGGCTCGAAGGTCTGCATGCCGAGCAGGAACGGCTGCTGCAGCAGGAACAGGATCGCGTTGGCGATCAGCAGGGCCTTGGTGACGGTTGGCAGTCGCGGGAACATGGGAGCACCGGCATGGAACGGCCTCCATCATAGCCGCAGCATCGTGTCTTGTTGGCGACCCGCAGGTCCGGCCTGTTCAGTCGCCAGCGGTGCTCAGCCCGGGCCCCACACCGCTGCGTCCAGCGCCGCCGCCGGATCGGTCGCCGGCATCCGCACCCGGCCGTTCTCCACCCGCACACCCTCGGCGCGCAACCGTTGTGACTGCTCGCGCCAGCCGGCCGACCCTTCTTCCATGGCAATGCGCCCGTCCGAGCGCAGCACGCGGTGCCAGGGCAGGTCCGGGTCGTCGTTCTGGCCCAGGATGCGTGCGGTCAGGCGTGCACGCCCGGGCAGGCCCGCGCGCATCGCCACCTGGCCGTAGCCCATCACCTGCCCCGCCGGGATTGCGCGGATCACCGCCAGGATGCGCGCACGCGCCTGCTCCGGCGTCAGCGCCGCAGGCGGGTCACCAGCAGAACGCCGATCAGCACCAGCACGGTGCCGGCGATCTGAGCCGGCCCCATCGGTTCGTCGAGCAGCCATAGGCTCATCACGATGGTGGAAACAGGGCCCAGCATACCGACCTGCGCGGCCAGCGACGAACCCACGCGCTGCACCGCCAGCATGATCGCCAGCACCGGCAGCACCGTGCACACGGTGGCATTGACCAACGACAGCCACTGCACCGGCGCCGGTGCCTGCCACAGCAGCGGCAGCGGATGGGTCACCGCGAAATGCAGCAGCACCAGCACGCTGGCCACGCAACTGGCATAGGCGGTCAGCCGCACCGCACCGATGCGCGCGACCACCTGCCCACTGCCGAACAGGTACAGCGCATAGCTGAGGGCACTGCCCAGCACCAGCAGGCTGCCGACGATGATCTGCCCACCCTCGCGCTGCAGATCGTGGCCGAAGGCCAGCAGCACGCCGAGGTAGCTCAGCACCAGCGCACCGATCTGCCAGCGGCCCGGCCGCTGGCGCGCCAGCAGCACGTTGATCAGCAGTACCAGGGTCGGGTTCAAGTACAGGATCAGCCGCTCCAGGGTCACGCTGATGTACTGCAGTCCCTGGAAGTCGAGCAGGCTGGACAGGTAGTAGCCGGTGAAACCCAGCCACAGCACGCGGGCACGGTCGGCCCAGGACAACGGCTCGGCCCGGCGCGCGGCCCACGCTGCCATCAACGCGAACAGGGGCAGCGCCATCAGCATGCGCAGGGCGAGCAGCGTGGTGGCATCGACGCCGTGGCGCAGGCCGAGCTTGACGATGATCGCCTTGCCCGACGCGGCGATGGCGCCGATCGCGGCCAGGCCGATGCCGCCCAGCGCAATGCGTGGGGAAGCAGTGGCGATGCGGGAAGCGGGAGTGGACATCAGGACGACGGCGGGCCGCGCAGAGCGGCCCGGTAAGGCGTGGGGCGCTCATTGTCGCATGGGGGCGCCCGCTGCCCTGTAGAGCCGAGCCTGCGCTCGGCGTCGCCAGGTGTGGGCGAAAGGCTGCCGAGCAGGGCTCGGCCCCACAACGGCCCGGCTCAGCGCATCAGCACCACTTCTTCGGCCGAGGTCGGGTGGATCGCCACGGTGTCGTCGAACTGGGCCTTGGTCGCGCCCATCTTCACCGCCACCGCAAAGCCCTGCAGGATCTCGTCGGCCGCTTCGCCCAGCAGGTGGATGCCTACCACGCGTTCTTCCGGACCGGCACAGACCATCTTGAACAGGCTGCGCTGGGTACCATTGGCCAGCGCCTGCAGCATCGGGCGGAAGCGGCTGTGGTAGACGCTCACCTGGTCGAAACGCCGGCGCGCTTCTTCCTCACTCATGCCCACCGCGCCCAGCGGCGGATGCGAGAACACCACGCTCGCCACGTTCTCGTAATCCATTTTGGACTGCGGGCGCCCCCCGAACAGGCGGTCCATCAGCCGCCGCGAAGCGGCCACCGCCACCGGGGTCAGACCGACCTTGCCGGCGATGTCACCGACCGCGTGCACGCTCGGCACACGGGTGGTCTGCCACTCGTCCACCTGCACCTGCTCGTGCTCGCCGATGTCGATGCCGAGCGCTTCCAGACCCAGGCCACGGCTGTTGCCGCGGCGGCCGGCAGCGAAGAACACCGCATCGAACACACTGTCGATCGGGCCGTCATGGCCGAACGCCCGGACGCGCTCGCCATCGCGCTGCAGTTCGCGCAGGCGATAGTCGAAATGGATCCGCACGCCCTGCTGTTTCAGGTTCTCGGCCAGCTGATCGGTCAGCTCGTAATCGAAGCGCTCCAGCAGGCGCTTGCCGCGCACCAGCAGGCTCACGCGGCTGCCGAGCGCCTGCAGCAGGCCAGCCAGCTCCACCGCGATGTAACCACCACCGATGATCGCCACCTCGGCCGGCGCCGCACGCAGGTCGAAGAAATCGTCGGAGACCAGGCCCAGCTCCGCGCCGGGAATATCCGGACGCAGTGGATGCGCGCCAGTGGCGATCAGGATGTGTTCGGCGCTGTAGTGCACGCCATCACTGCAGGCCACGGTGTGCGCATCAAGCAGATGGCCACGTGCCGGAATGCGCACCACGCCGGTTTCGTCCAGGCGCTTGTGGTAGCTGGTGTGGATGTTGCTGATGTAGGCCTGGCGATGGATCACCAGTTCCTTCCACGACAGCGCCGGGCGTGCCTCGACATCGAAGCCCATCGCATTGGCCAGGCCGATGCGCTCGTGCAGGTCGGCCGCCAGCCACATCGCCTTCTTCGGCACGCAGCCGACATTGACACAGGTTCCGCCCAGTTCGCCGGGTTCCAGCATTGCCACGCGCTTGCCGTGCTGCGCGGCGCGGATCGCGCCGGCCAGGCCGGCGGAGCCGCCGCCAAGGACGATCAGGTCGTAATCATAGGATGCAGTGCTCATCGGAATCGCTCGGGTCGGTAAGGGGCAGGATCGATCGCTGGCGTGTGGCCGCAGACGAGATCGGCGATCCGCTGGCCGATGCCGGCGCTCATGCTGACGCCGAGCATGCCATGCCCCGCTGCAGGCCAGACGTGAGGATGCGCGGGCGCGCGGCCGATCGGCACAGCGCGTGCGCGCTCATCGCTCACCCCTGCTTCGTCCTGCGCCGCATCGGTGGCCACTGCCGGTAGGTCATTGCACGCCACAGCCATTCCATCGGACCAAAGCGGAAGCGCGCCAGCCACGCGTGCGAAACAGCCACCTGCACGGCAAACAACAGCAGCGCGAACAGCAGCTGCACGCTGCGCGGCATCATCTCGAACCTGCCCAGGCCGTAGTGGTAGAAGGTCCAGGTACACAGCAGCGACTGGCCAAGATAGTGGGTCAACGCCATGCGCCCCACCGGCGCCAGCCACGCCAGCCGCGTGCGCCAGTGCACGATCCACGCCAGGTAGCCCAGGCACATCGGCAGCCCGCCAACCGTGACCAGGGCCATCGCCGCGGTCACCGGCAGGTTGTAGGCGCCGGGTGCAAGGTAGGGTTTCCAGGCAACCCCCAGCAGCGTGACCAGCAGCCCCAGCGGCAGTGCGATCCAGCGCAGCGACGCGTACAGCCGCGGGAAGCGCTCCGGCGTCGCCAGCGCGCCACTGCCGGCGAACCAGCTGCCGAGCAGGAACATGCCCAGCACTTCCGGGCCGCTGATCAGCAACGCGCCCATCGAGGTGCCGAACTCGCTCAGGCGCTGCACAGTGGCCTGCGCCCAGCTGCCCTGCCCGTACACCTGCCGCTGCAGGTCGATGCTCTGCTGCGCCTCGGCAAGCATGCCCTGCACCTCTTCGGCCGAAGCCATCGACACCATCGCACCCACCAGCAGCATCATCGCTACACCGCCGAGGTAGACGATCACGCCCATCCACGGCAGCCAGCTGCGCGGCGCCTCGCGGCAGGCCAGCAAGGGCAACGAGACCAGCGCATACATCACCAGGATGTCGCCGGACCAGACCAGCAGTGCATGGCACAGGCCGATCAGCAGCAGGCCGGCGCTGCGGCGCAGGTAGAACGGGGTGAAGTCGCGCCCGGCCACCTCGGCGCGTTGTGCCATCACCGCAAAGCCGGCACCGAACAGCAGCGAGAACAGGGTGAAGAACTTGCCCTGCACGAACACATAGACGAAGGCGTCGGCCCAGTAATCGATGCCCCGCCAGTGCACGTCAATGCCGGTGAAGGCCAGGTCCAGCGGGCCGCTGAAAGCCTCGATGTTCATCAGCAGGATGCCCAGCAGCGCAGCACCACGCAGCACGTCCAGCACGGCGATGCGTTCGCCGGAAGCCACCGGCTGCAGGGAAGGAGAAGCGGCGTTCACGGGGCGTCCGTCAGGCAGGTCCGCCATTATGCCGCCGGCCCGTGCACCATGGATGGCCGCGGCGTGTTCCAGAAACGCAACGGCCCGCCGAAGCGGGCCATTGCTGCCATCACGATCGCGCTGCGATCAGTGCTGGTGACCGCCGTCGCCGTGGACGTGGCCGTGGTCCAGCTCTTCCTTGCCGGCTTCGCGCACGTCGACGATTTCGACGTCGAAGTGCAGGTCCTTGCCAGCCATCGGATGGTTCAGGTCAACGTCGACGACGCTCATGCCGACCTTCTGCACGGTCACCGCACGCGGGCCGAAGTTGGTCTGCAGCACGACCTGCTGGCCCGGCGCCAGCTTGGTATTGCCGAAGTGCTTCTTCGGCACGCGCTGGGACAGGCCCTCACGACGCTCGCCGTAGGCATCGGCCGCCTTGACGTCGACGTTGAAGGTCGCGCCGGCTTCCTTGTCCATCATGGCGTTTTCCAGGCCCGGGATGATGTTGCCGTGACCGATCAGGATCGCCAGCGGCTCGCCGCGGTCCTTGGACGATTCGATCGGCTCCTGGCCGACTTCGGAAACGGTGTAGTGGAAGCGGACAACGCGGTCTTTTTCGATCTTCATGCGCAACTCTGTCTGGATCTGCCGGAGGCAGGCGGGTTGGGGCGGGTTGTCGCCCGGCGGGGACGCCGCCATCATGACGGCCAATCCAAGGTGGCGCATTATCCGGAGATCATGCACATCACGCCAGTTTTGTCCGGCCAGCGCCGGTTTCTCGCCCCGGCCCTGCTGCTGGCCCTGCCTCTGTTGATGACGGCCTGTGGCGGTGGCAAGGCCACCCGCCCGGCCCCGCCCCCGCCCCCGCCCACGGCGAACTGGCCAAAGACCGTGCCGGACAACCCCGAGGCTGCCAACTCGGTGCTGATGCGCGCCATCAGCCTGGTCGGCACGCCCTACCGCTATGGCGGCAACACCCCGGATTCGGGCTTCGACTGCAGCGGCCTGGTCGCCTATGTCTATCGCGAGATGCTGGACCTGCGGCTGCCGCGCACCTCCCGCGACCTGGCGGCGGTGCAGGGCCCGAAGATCGACCCGCAGCGCCTGGCCACCGGCGACCTGGTGTTCTTCGGCAGCCGCGGCAGCGTCACCCACGTCGGTATTTATGTAGGTGAAGGGCGTTTCGTGCATGCGCCGAGCACCGGCGGCACCGTGCGCCTGGACTCGCTCAGCGGTCCCTACTGGAAGGACCACTACACAGGGGCGAAACGCGTCCTTCGCTAAAATGAACAGGCGATATATTCAAAACTGTGACGAGCATCACTGTGCAACTAACGAATTACTAACGGAATTTTTAACTTATCCGCGCTTTTACAGGGCATGATGCCCCATCGTTTTTTTCCTGTGACCGACGCGTGACGACTGACGACCTGAAAAGCGAAGGCCAGACTTCCGTATCTTCACGTAGTGCCCGCCCGCTGTTGCTTGGCCTGGCACTGTGTCTGACCAGCCTTCCGGCCTGGTCGCAGACTGCTCCGAACCGTTCCGATGTGACCCCGGCCCCGGTGGCCGAGAGCACCGCCCGACCGGCCGCCAAGGCCGAGGCTGCCGCTCCGCAGCGCAGCCGCGTCGATGCCGCCGCCAGTGCCACGCTGGCCGCCCTGCTGCCGCACCTGGCCGCCAACGACACCATTCCGCTGATGGACCGCTCGGCCGTGGTGGCCGGCGACCTCAGCCGCCTGCTCGCCAACTACGACACCAGCAGCGCCGCCAATGGCAGCGTCGTCGGCACCGCCGCCGACAACGGCAAGGTGCAGTCGCTGCTGCGCCGCGCGATGACCCTGCTGGGCACCCCGTACCGTTGGGGTGGCAGCAACCCGGACAGCGGTTTCGACTGCAGCGGCCTGGTCGGTTATGTGTTCCGTTCGGCCCTGGGCATCGAACTTCCGCGCGTCTCGCGCGAGATGGCCCACGATGACAATGCCGAACTGATCAACGACCGCACCGCGCTGGCCGCGGGTGATCTGGTGTTCTTCGGCCGCAAGGGCCGCGTCGACCACGTCGGCATCTACGTCGGCGATGGCCGTTTCCTGCATGCGCCGAGCTCGGGCAAGGACGTCCGCGTGGACACCCTGCTCAGTGGCTACTGGGGCAACAAGTTCATGCAGGCCCGCCGGGTCGACCTCTGACCGGCTGGCGTCACAGCGCCGCCTGATACGCAAAGCAAAGCCGCTGCCCTGCAGCGGCTTTTTTGTTGGGGCCCGCGTAATGGTGGGTAGCTGCCGACCTTGGTCGGCACCGCCTCCATCCACGCATGGCGTGGATCTACCACGGTCGGCAGCGCGTCAGCCATCTCCCAAACGAAAGGCCCGCCGGTCAGGGCGGGCCTTTCATCTCCACGCAACCTCAGCTGCGTGGCGGTGTCGGGTCAGGATCGTCCACGCCCACATTGCTGGACGGATTGTCATACACCGTCTGGTCCAGCAGCCCGGTTTCCTTGGCCACGATCACCGGCACCAGCATCTGGCCGGTCACATTCGTCATCGTGCGCATCATGTCGAGGATGCGGTCGATGGCATACAGATAGCCGATGGTCTCCAGCGGCAGGTTGGCTGCGCTCAGCACCACCGTGGCCATGATCACCGCGGTACCCGGCACGCCGGCCGTACCGAAGCTGCCCAGCACCGAGGCGATCAGCACCACCACGTACTGCTCCGGGGTCAGCGGCACACCGCTGTACTGCGCGATGAACACCGCGCACAGCGCCGGATAGATCGCGCCGCAGCCATCCATCTTGATGCTGGCGCCCAGCGGCACCGCGAATGAACCGTAGTCCTTGTTCACGCCCAGGTTGTGGGTGATCGAACGCAGCGCCACCGGCATCGCGGCGAAGCTGGACGAGCTGACGAAGGCCACCTGCATGCCCGGCGCCGCGCCGCGGAAGAACTTCAGCGGGTTCAGGCCGTGCGCCAGCAGCAGCGCGCTGTAGACCACCACGATGTGCAGGGCGCAGGCCACGTACAGGGCTAGCACGAAATGGCCCAGCGGCAGCAGCTTCTCGAAGCCATAGCTGCCGACCAGGCCGGCGATCAGGCCGAAGGTACCGATCGGGGTGACTTCCAGCACGAAGCGGGTCACCTGGATCATGATGTCGCTCATCTGGCCGACCAGCTTGCGCGCCTCGGTCACCTTCTCGCCCAGCTTGACGATGGCAAAGCCCACCAGGCCGGCGAAGAAGATCACCGGCAGGATCGAGCCGCGACCGGCCGCCAGCACAGTCTCACCGGCCGCATTGACCTTGGTACCGATGCCGGACAGCGCGTAGAAGACATTGGCCGGCACCACGTCCAGCAGCACCTGCATCACACTGGGCACTTCGCGCGGCACGTAGTTGCTGGCCATTGTCAGCTGCAGCCCGCCGGCACCGGGCTGCAGCACGGTCCCCACGCCCAGCCCAACGCATACCGCCAGCGCCGCGGTGATCACGAACCAGAGGAAGGTGCGGCCACTGAGCGCGGCGACCGACTTCTGCCCGTGCAGCGACGAGATCGCGTTGATGACCGCGAAGAACACCAGCGGCACGGCGATCATCTTGATCAGGGTGACGTACAGCTCACCGAGCGGGCCGAACCACGTTTCCGCGGCCGGGCCAAGCGCCCAGCCGGCCAGCGCGCCGAGCACGAAGCCACCGACCACGCGCTGCCAGAATGGAATCCGCAGCCAGGCAGAGACCAGCTTCATAGGCAATCCAGAGGGGAAGGAAGGGATTCTGGCACGATAGCCCAAGGCGGCCCGCAGAACGACCGCCCGGCCGGCAAATCAGTGTGTCATCGGCGTGCCTTGCAGGGGCGGGCATAATGAACGTCCCGTTACAGTTTGTGAGATCCCAGCGTCCATGCGCCGTTCCGTCTCCCTGTTGGCCGCCTGCGCCACCACCCTGCTGCTGGGCGCCTGCGCCAGCACCACCCCCGCCTCTGCCCCGGCCGGCCTGAAGGTCGCCGTCGACCCGGTCGCCCATCCGGCCGGCGAGACCCCGCAATGGTGGTACCGCAGTGGCGCCGCCCAGGCCGCCGCCAACGGCGCGATGTCCGGCAAGGCGAAGAACGTCATCCTGTTCCTCGGCGACGGCATGAGCCTGACCACCGTGGCCGCCTCGCGCATCTACGAAGGCCAGCAGAAGGGTGGCTCGGGCGAGGAGAACCTGCTGTCCTGGGAGCGCTTCCCGGCCACGGCGTTCAGCAAGACCTACAACACCGATTCGCAGACGCCGGACTCGGCCGGCACCATGACCGCCATCACCACCGGCGTGAAGACCCACATGGGCGCGATCGGTGTCAGCGCCGGCAGCCGCACCGACTGCGCCGACAGCCTGTCCAAGGGTCTGCTGACCTGGCTGCAGCTGGCCGACAGCGCCGGCCTGGCCACCGGTGTGGTGTCCACCGCGCGCCTGACCCATGCCACCCCTGCTGCCACCTATGCGCACTCGCCCGAGCGCAACTGGGAAAACGACACCGACCTGACTGAAGCGGCCAAGGCTGCAGGCTGCAAGGACATCGCACAGCAGCTGCTGTCGACCTCGCGTTATGGGCGCGGCCCGCTGGTCGCTCTCGGCGGCGGTCGCGGTGAATTCACCACCGTGGAAGAGCGCGATCCGGAATACGACGACAAGGTCGGCCAGCGCCTGGATGGCCGCAGCCTGGTGCAGGAATGGCAGCAGGCGCACCCGCAGGGTGCCTACGTGTGGAACAGCAAGCAGCTGGCGGCGGCCGCCAATGCGCCGGCCATCCTCGGCCTGTTCGAACCGGACCACATGCGCTACGAATACGAGCGCCCGCAGGATCCGGGCGGTGAGCCGAGCCTGGCCGAACTGACGGCTGCAGCGATCAGGAATCTGGCCAGGCACCAGGAAGGCTACGTGCTGATGATCGAAGGCGCGCGCATCGACCACGCCAACCACAGCGGCAACGCCTACCGTGCACTGACCGAGACCGTGGCGCTGTCCGACGCGGTGCGCGTGGCCAACGAACTGACCTCGGCCGACGACACCCTGATCATCGTTACCGCCGACCACTCGCATACGCTGAACTTCGTCGGCTACCCGGCACGTGGCAATCCGATCCTGGGCAAGGTGAAGGACAAGGGCGGCGAAGATGGTGCCGGCAAGCTGGACTACGCGCTGGACGGCACCGGCCAGCCGTACACCACACTGAGCTATGCCAACGGCCCGGGCCATACCGGCAGCAGCAACCAGCAGCCGGCCGGCCCGAAGCGTTACCCGCACAACCCGAGCAGCTTCGAACCGGCCAACGGCCGCCCGAACCTGCGCGAGGTCGACACCGAGCATCCGGACTACATGCAGGAAGCACTGGTGCCGATGAAGTCCGAATCGCACGGTGGTGAGGATGTCGGCATCTGGGCGCGTGGCCCGGGCAGCAAGGCGATCCGCGGCACGCTGGAACAGAACGCGATCTACCACATGATCGTGCAGGCCACCCCGGCCCTGCGCGAGCGCCTGTGCCAGGCCGGCACCTGCGATGACAAGGGCGTGCCGGTGCAGCTGCCGGCACCGACGGCCTTCGAGCGCAAGGCCGAGGCCAAGTGATCGTGCGGCAGGCCCGCCTCGACCGCGGCCGCTTCGCGCGGTCGCTGGTCCTGCTCGGCGTACTGGCCGGTTCCAGCGCGCTGGCGCAGGCGCCGGCCTGCAAGCTGCTGACCGACGAACACGGGTTGTGGCCGCTGCCCAACTGCGAGGTGGTCGATCACCGGCCGAAGATCAGCGCCGATGCGCTGAAGGACCTGAACTACGACGACCACGGCCTGGCCGTGGTGTATGCCGACCAGGGCTTCCACTACGTCGACCGCAAGGGCCGCAGCCTGCCTGTGCTGACCTGGGACAACGGCCCGGAAACACCGCAGGAAGGCCTGCTGCGCGGCCGCGTCGGCAACCGCGTCGGCTACTTCGACCTGACGTTCCGCCAGGTGGTGCCCGGCACCTACGATTTCGGGTGGCCGTTCCAGGATGGCGTGGCCGAGGTCTGCAACGGCTGTCGGCGCGGCACGCCGGATGCCGATGGCCACACGCCGATGGAAGGCGGGGAGTGGTTCCGCATCGACCGCGCGGGCCGTCGGGTGAAGTAGGTTTTTCGGCAGGGCTGCGCCCTGCACCTGCCGATGCAACGGCAACGGCCGAAGCAACAGCAACAGCAACAGCAACAGCAACAGCGTGCATTCCGTGGGATGGCGGGGCGGCCGGCAACCACGGCGGTTGCTGTTGCTCCTGGTAGGTGTCGAGCTTGGTCGACACGATTTTTCTCTCAGATATCGAATTGAATACGGGGTCAGATCCGTTTTCCGCAGGAAAACGGATCTGACCCCAAGAGCCATTCCGACAGTTCGCAGGAAACTGTCAAAGGCGGGATGGGTCCGGTTGCGGGAGTGTCCGCGGCATGGATGCCGCGGACAAGCCCCCATGGGTGAGGGCGCTTTGCTTGCGAAGCACTGCTTCGCAAGCGCCCGAACGCACAGCCGCCAGCGGCTGGGCCGGCCTGGGGGTTTACGGCGTCTCCCGCAACCGGACCCACCCCGCCTACCCTCAGGAAACCAGCTTCTGCTGTTGCTGTTGCTGTTGCTGTTGCCGTTGCTCTGGATCGTAGCGGGTGCAGGGCGCAGCCCTGCCGAGCAACCCTATACTTGCCGCCGTGACTGCCTTCCCTGCCCTCGTTCCGCTGGATGCACCACTGCTGGTGGGCTACAGCGGCGGTGTCGACTCGACCGTGCTGCTGCACTGGCTGTGGCGCTGCGCCAAGGCCTCCGGCACGGCGCTGCGCGCGGTGCACGTGCACCATGGCCTGCACCCCGATGCGGACGACTGGGTGCTGCATTGCCAGCACCAATGCGCAGCGCTGGGCATCGAACTGGCCGTGCATCGCGTGCAGATCGACCCCACATCGGGCCTGGGCCTGGAAGGCGCAGCACGGCAGGCGCGACGCGCCGCGTTCGCCACCGAACTGCGCGACGGCGAAACACTGGCGCTGGCGCAGCACCTGGACGACCAGGCCGAGACCTTCCTGCTGCGTGCCCTGCGTGGCTCCGGCGTCGATGGTCTTGCCGCGATGTCCGCAGACAGCCGCGTAGGCGAACACCGTGTGTGGCGACCGCTGCTGGCGGTGCCGCGCCGTGCGCTGCTCGATTACGCGCACCAGCACGCGCTGCGCTGGGTTGAAGACCCCAGCAACGCCGACGACCACGCCGATCGCAATTTCCTGCGCCTGCAGGTGCTGCCGTTGCTGCGCCAGCGCTGGCCGCACGCCGCCGCGGCATTGGCGGGCAGCGCCCTGCATTGCCGGCAAACCCGCGAGCTGCTGGACGAGGAGGACGCCGAGCTGATCGCGCATCTGGAGGTGGCACCGCGTGTGCTGTCGCTGCAGCTGCTGCGCCAGGTGTCACCGGGCCGCGCCGCGCGCGTGCTGCGTGCCTGGGTGATCGGCCATGGGGCCGCCCAACTGCCGGCCACGGTGCTGCAGCAGGCGCTGGACGAGCTGCTGCCAGCCAGCAACGATCGCCAGGCGCGGGTGCGCTGGCACGATCATGCCATCCAGCAATGGCGCGATCATGCCTATCTCCTGCCCGCGCAACTGCCGGCGCTTCCCCATGATTGGCAGGCCGGATGGGATGGACGCGCGCCATTGGCGCTGCCCGATGGCGGTCAGCTGCACCTGCACGGCGCCGAGGCCTTCGAACGGCCGCTCCAGGTCCGTGCGCGTGTGGGCGGCGAACGCATCCTGCTGCCCGGTCGCCAGCATTCGCATGCGCTGAAGGACTGCCTGCAACGCGAACACCTTGCCCCCTGGCGACGCGCCCAGCTGCCGCTGGTCTTCGATGGAGCGCAGCTGCTTGCCGCCGCCGACGTGGTCATCGCAGCTCCCCTGCAGGCCTGGTTGCAGGCCCACGACGCGCAGCTGCAGTGGCGTCCCGGCGGCTGGTGAATTGACCCCCGCGCGCAGCCCGTCCACACTTGCCGCATGGCCAAGAAGTCCCCCGAAAACGCCTCCCCGGTCGCCCAGTTCGAGCAGTCGCTCGAATCGCTGGAACAGCTGGTGGAGCAGATGGAAACCGGCGAGCTGAGCCTGGAAGCGTCGCTCAGTGCTTACGAACGCGGTGTCGGTCTGTACCGTCAGTGCCAGCAGGCGCTGGAGCAGGCCGAATTGCGCGTGCGCCTGCTCAGCGATCCGGCCCAGCCGGAAACGGCCGAGCCTTTCGATCCGCCCAACCATGACGGCTGAAGCCCTGTTCGCGCGCTGGCGCGACCGTATCGAAAGCCAGCTCGATGCCGCCCTGCCCTCGCCCGCCGAAGCACCGCAGCGCCTGCACCAGGCCATGCGCTATTCGGTGCTGGGCGGTGGCAAACGCATGCGCCCGCTGCTGGTGTATGCCAGTGGCGACCTGTTCGGCGCGCAGCCGGAACAGCTGGACGCGGCGGCGATGGCTGTCGAGCTGATCCACGCCTATTCGCTGGTGCATGACGACCTGCCGGCGATGGACGACGACGCCCTGCGCCGCGGCAAGCCGACCACCCACATCGCCTTCGACGAAGCCACCGCGATCCTGGCCGGCGACGCCCTGCAGACGCGTGCCTTCGGCCTGCTGGCCGATGCGCCGCTGCCGGCCACGCTGCGCGTGGCCTGCCTGCAGACCCTCGCTCACGCGTCCGGCGCCTCCGGCATGTGCGGCGGCCAGGCGCTGGACATCGATGCCACCGGCCAGCAGCAGACCCTGGCGGCACTGACCCGCATGCATGCGCTGAAGACCGGCGCGCTGATCCGTGCAGCGGTGCGCATGGGGGCGCTGTGCGGCCAGGCCCACGAGCCGCAGCTGGCCCAGCTCGACAGTTTCGCCGATGCACTCGGCCTGGCCTTCCAGGTCCGCGATGACATCCTCGATGTCGAAGCCAGTTCCGAACAGCTGGGCAAGACCGCCGGCAAGGACCAGGCGCAGGACAAGAGCACCTTCCCCGCGCTGCTCGGCATGGACGGCGCGAAGGCGCAGCTGCGCGAACTGGCCGCACGCATGCAGGCCACGTTGGCCGGCCATGGCGAAGAGGCCGATGCGCTGCGCGCGCTGGCAACGCTGGCGGTGGAACGCGATCACTGATCGCCGCCGGTGACGCTGCCCTCAAACAGGAACGCCCGGCAATGCCGGGCGTTCCTGCTTGCGCATGCGGCCGGTATTACTTGATCAGGCGCAGGGTGAACGGGTAGCGATAGGCTTCGCCGTTGTTGGCCTTGACTGCGGCAATGATGCAGAACACCAGGTTGATGATGCCCACGATCGGCGCCAGGATGCCGCCGATGATCACCACCATCAGGATGATGCTGATGACCATGGCGATGGTCACGGTGATCTGGAAGTTCAGCGCTTCCTTGGCCTGGTCGGTCACGAAGGCCTTGCTGGCGTCATCCTTGTTGATCAGCCAGATGATCAGGGCGCCGATGAACCAGGTGAAGATGCCCAGCAGGTGCGCAGCCAGCGCCATGGTGCGCTGGTCGGCCGGGGCATCGGTGGTTGCCGGCGGCGGCGGGACGTTATCGAATTCGCTCACGACAAAACTCCTTTTCATTGGGTGGTCTTGACCCACCAGCACCAAGCTGGTTGCGTCAGGCGCGCATAGCTTACGTCATCAATGCCATCAATCATTACCGGCGACGGTCATCCGCCCCAGCAGGATCGAACCGGTCCGGATGTGCGAGCGCGGGTCGACGTCGCTGCCGACCGCCTCGATGCTGCTGAACATCTCGCGCAGGTTGCCGGCGATGGTGACGCCGTCCACCGGGTACTGGATCTCGCCGTTCTCGACACGGAAGCCGCCCGCGCCTCGTGAGTAATCGCCGGTCACCCCGTTCACGCCCTGCCCCATCAGCTCGGTCACCAGCAGGCCGTCACCCATCTGCCGGGCGATCTCTTCCAGCGGGCCGGCATTGGCCGCCAGCTGCAGGTTGTGCACGCCGCCAGCATTGGCGGTGGTCTGCAGGCCCAGCTTGCGCGCCGAATAGCTGCCCAGCACGTAGCGCTGCAGTACGCCGTCTCGGACCAGCGCCGAACTACGGGTGGCCACGCCGTCGCCGTCGAAGGCGGCCGAGCGCAGGCCACGGCGCAGGTGCGGCAGCTCGTCGATCTGCATCCATTCCGGGAACAGGCGTTGGCCGACGCTGTCCAGCAGGAAGCTGGCCTGGCGGTACAAGGCGCCGCCGGACACCGCCGACAGCAGGTGGCCGACCAGGCTGCGCGCCACTTCCGGGGCGAACAGCACCGGCATGCTGCCAGTAGCCAGTGAACGCGGCTGCAGGCGGGCCACGGTGCGCTCGGCGGCACGACGGCCGACCAGGCCCACGTCTTCCAGGTCCTCCCGGGCAAGCGCGCTGGTGTACCAGCCATCGCGCTGCATGCCATCGCCCTGCCCGGCGATCAGCGCGCAGCCGACCGAATGGTGGGTGCCGCGCTCACGACCAAAGAAACCATGCGAATTGGCATACACCGACAGGCTCTGCATGCTCGACACCGATGCGCCGTCGGAATTGCGGATCTGCGCGTCGGCCTCGCGACCGGCCGCCTCGCAGGCCAGGGCCAGGTCCACCGCCTCATCGGCCTGCAGCGCCCACGGGTGCCAACCGTCCAGCTCCGGGAAGTCGGTGGCCATCAGTGCGGCCTCGGCCAGGCCGGCAGCCGGGTCATCCTCGGTATGCCGGGCAATCGCGCAGGCCTGCTCGACCGTAGCGGCCAGGCTGGCCTCGTTCAGGTCACCGGTGCTGGCACTGCCCTTGCGCTGGCCGAAATAGACGGTCACGGCGATGCCGCGGTCACGCGTGGACTGCACGGTCTCGACCTCGCCGAGGCGGACATTGACCTCCAGTCCGCGGTCCTCGCTGCAACTGACCTCGGCCTGGCTGGCGCCCAGCGCGCGGGCGCGGTCGAGCAGCTGCTGGGAGAGGTCGGCCAGCCGTTCCAGCCGGGCCGGGCTGTCGTCGCCGACGGCCACTTCAGGGGCGATCACGTTCAATGCTTTATCCTGTACAGGTTGGGCCCGGCATCACGCCGGGCGACTTTTTTTGAGATCAGGTAGGGACGATGCGCGGACGCGACGAAGAAACCGGTGAATTCCACGACAAGAGCCGCAGCCAGAACCGGCGCGACGCGCTCGACGTCCTGGCCCTGGGCGAGAAGCTGGTGTCGTTGACCCCGGCCCAGCTGGCGCGCCTGCCGATCCCGGAAGACCTGCTGCCGCATATCGCCGAGTGCAAGCGCATCACCGCCCACATCGCCCACAAGCGCCAGCTGGCGTTCCTGGCCAAGCACATGCGCCGCGAGGACGAGGCAACGCTGGACGCGATCCGCGATGCGCTGGACGCCAACAGCGAGACTGGCCGCCGCGAAGTGGCGATGATGCACCGCGTGGAAGACTGGCGCGACCGTCTGTTGGCCGACGGTGACAAGGCGCTGGCCGCCCTGCTTGACGACTACCCGCAGGCCGACCGCCAGCAGCTGCGCACCCTGGTACGCAACGCGCAGGCCGAAAAGGCGAAGAACAAGCCGCCGCGCGCCTACCGCGAGATCTTCCAGGTGCTGCGGACGCTGATGCTGCCGGCGGCGCTGGGCTTGAAGACGGCAGGCGACGAACACGCCGGCGATCCGGTCGACGAGGCCGACGAGGACTGAGTCCGCGCCGGCCCGGGCGGTGGCCGCGGCCATCGCCACGCTCAGGCCTGCGTACCGCCGACGGTGATGCCCTCGATCAACAGCGAGGGCTGGCCGACACCCACGGGCACACTCTGCCCGTCCTTGCCGCAGATGCCCACGCCCTCGTCCAGGGCCAGATCGTTGCCGACCATGCGCACCTTCTGCATGGTCTCCGGGCCGTTGCCGATCAGGGTCGCGCCCTTCACCGGGGTGGTGATGCGGCCATCCTCGATCAGGTAGGCCTCGGTGGCCGAGAACACGTACTTGCCGCTGGTGATGTCGACCTGGCCACCGCCGAAGTTCACCGCGTACAGGCCCTTCTTCACCGAACGGATCATCTCCTGCGGGTCGTGCTCGCCGGCGCGCATGTAGGTGTTGGTCATGCGTGGCATGGTCAGGTGCGCGAACGATTCGCGGCGCCCGTTGCCGGTCGGGGCCATGCCCATCAGCCGCGCGTTGAGGCTGTCCTGCATGTAGCCGACCAGGATGCCGTCCTCGATCAGCGGGGTGCACTGGCTCGGGTGGCCTTCGTCGTCGATGTTCAACGAACCGCGGCGACCGTCGAGGGTGCCGTCGTCGACGATGGTCACCCCCGGTGCGGCGACGCGCTCGCCGATGCGGCCGGCGTAGACGCTGGTGCCCTTGCGGTTGAAGTCGCCTTCCAGGCCGTGGCCGACCGCTTCGTGCAGCAACACGCCCGGCCAACCCGGGCCGAGCACCACCGGCATCATGCCGGCCGGCGCCGGCACCGCGTCCAGGTTCACCAGCGCCTGGCGCAGCGCTTCCTGGGCCAGGGCTTCGGGGCGGCCGCTGGCGAACAGCGCTTCGTAGCCATAACGGCCACCACCACCGGCGTAGCCGGACTCGCGACGGCCGTTGTGTTCGACGATGACCTGCACGTTCAGGCGTACCAGCGGGCGCACGTCGGCCGCCAGCACGCCGTCGCTGCGGGCGATCAGCACCGTATCGACGCCGCCGGACAGGCTCACCATCACCTGCTTCACGCGCGGGTCGGCGGCACGCAGGTAGCCATCCAGGCGCTTGAGCACCTCGACCTTGGCCTCGTTGCCGATGCCGTCGATCGGGTCCAGCGCCGGGTACAGCGCGCGCGCATTGCCGCGCAGCAGCGAACGTCCGGTCTGCGCACCGCCCTCGCGCGAGATCGCGCGCGCCGACTGCGCCGCCGCCAGCAGCGCATCGGCATGGATGTCATCGGAGTAGGCGAAGCCGGTCTTCTCGCCGGAAATCGCCCGCACGCCCACGCCCTGCTCGATGGAATGGGCGCCGTCCTTGACGATGCCGTCTTCCACGCTCCAGCTCTCGCGGCGGGCGTGCTGGAAATATAGGTCGCCGAAGTCGACACCAGGGCCGAGCAGTTGCCCGAAGGTGCGCTCCAGGCCGGCGGTATCCAGGCCGCCGGGGCGCAGCAGGCGGTCTTGGGCAAGCGTCAGGGCGATATCAGTCATGGTTTCGATCTGGGGGTGCGGGGGCGCTCAGGCAAGCCCCGTGAACAGGAAGCCGTGCTCAGCGCGAGCGCGGCAGGTCGGTGACGGTCGGCGGAATGGCCGGTGCAGGTGCCGGCACGGGCGGTGATGGGGTCTTGTCGCGGCTGCGCTCGATCACTTCCACCTTCGGCTCCTTCCATGGACCGGTCACCTTGTAGGTACGGGCGCCAATCTCGCCCAGCGGCTTGGACAATACCGCATTGGTGGCCGCGCCCAGCGCCGCCCCCACCGGGCCGCCGGCCACCGCACCGACCACGGTCAGCAGGTTGCCCGCGCGCGGGTTGACGTCGATGGTCTGGTCGAACTGCTGGTTGCGCAGGTCGGCCTGGCCACGGATGGTGATGTTGGCCGCCGGGCCTTCGATCAGCACCTTGTCGGTGCGCGCCATGCCCTGACCGAACTGCATGCTGCCCTCGATCTGGTTGAACGCGAAGCCCTTGGAGAAGAAGTCGCGGAAATCGAACATCAGCCGCCGCGGCAGCTGCGCGACGCTGAGCAGGCCCAGCACGCGGCCGGCGCCCGGCTCCAGCTCCAGCAGCTGGCCATTGCGCGCATGCAGGTCGAGGCTGCCCTGCAGGTTGCCCAGCTGGAAGTCCGACGGCCCCCCGCTCCAGGCCGCCTGCAGCTGCGCCTGGCCGGAACCGCCGCGCAGCTGGCCGCCGTAATCAAGGTTCTGCATCAGCCCGCCCAGGTCCTCGCTGCGCACCTGCGCGGTCAGTTCGGTACGGGCGCCGCCCGTACGGCCGAGCCAGCGGCCGGTGATGTCGATTTCCTGGTCCGGCGCGCGGAAGCGCAACGCGTCCACGTTCAGGCCGTTGGCCAGTGGGCGCGTGCGCAGCACCGCCTGGCCCAGCACCACCTTGCCGAACTTCAGGTCGGCGATGTCCAGCGCGAACGGCGGCAGCTTGGCCGGGTCCATGTCATTGGCACCGGCCTGTACCCGCGCCGGCGCGGCGGCCGCCCCCGGTACCGCCGGCAGTGACTGCCAGTGCACCCGGTCAAGCTGGCCGCTGATGGTGCCGCCGTCGGCGTTGGGTACGGTCAGGCGGCCGGCCAGCGACGGCCCGTCCAGGCGCACGTCCAGTGCCTGCGGGCCCGGGTGCAGCTGCAGCCGGGTCTGCTCGAAGACTCCGCCGATCAGCTTGAGCTGGCCGACCTGCACGTCGACCGCGCGCAGCGGCATCGCGTCGTCGTCACTCCCACCGCGCGCCAGGCTGATCCACTCCAGCGCATCCAGGGTCGGGCTGCGGCCATTGACCGTCAGTCCGCTCGCCGGCGGCTCGCGGTCGACATGGTCGCTGCCCAGCGTGACCTGCACACCGGTCTGGTTGTTGTGGCTGCGCGCGGCCAGGGCCAGGCGCTGGCCGAACGCCACATCGATGCGGCCGGCGCCCATCGGCAGCTGCGCGGCCACCGTGGTCGCCAGCGGCTCGGCGGCCGGCTTGTCCAGCGGCGCCGGCAGGTCGAGCCGGGTGCCGACCAGGTCCGAACTCAGTCGCAGCTCGCTCGGCGGCGCAGGCGCGCCGGGCGCCACCTTGGGCAGGTTGACGCCGATGGTCCAGGCCGAATTGCCGTTGATGTAAGGCTTGAGCCAGGCCATCTCCGGAGCACGGTCGATCAGCACGCTGGCATCGAGGCGGGCGGTCAGCTGCGACTCGAAGGCGCGCGTGCTGTCATGCACGTAACCGCCGGCACGCAGGCTCAGCCGTCCTTCCTGGCCGAGGTGGCGCACCGCCAGGTCCTCGGCGCCGAAACCGCCATTGCTGTAGCGCGCCTGCCCGTGCATGTTGTCAAAGGTCAGCTGGAAGCGCTTGTCGACCAGCTTCACGCCGGCCAGATCGACCGTGCCCTGCAGGTGGCCCTCGCCCTCGTCCTGATGCAGCGGCTGCAGCAGATCGAAGGTCACATGGGCCGGACCACTGGCGACCAGATTGTCCAGCGTATCGCCGTAATCCTTGTGCAACGGGCTCTGGCGCAGCATCGCCAGCAGCTTGCCGGCCTCGCTCGGCGCGTCGGCACGTACGTACAACGGCTGGTGCCCGAAGTCCGGAATGCCCGCTTCGAATTTCTGTACCGCCACGCCGGCAAGATCACCCCGTCCACGCATGTCGAAGCCAGGGCCGATGAAGGCGATGTCGACGTCGACCTGGCTCATCAGCGGCCAGTCGTGCTGGAAGCGGATGTCGCCATTGGTGATGTGGCCGGTGGCCTCGAAGCGGCCATCATTGTTGTCGAACGGCCAGTCGTCCAGGTCACCGGTGACCAGGCCGACGCCATTGCGCACCTGGCCGCCAGCCAGCGCCATGTCCAGCCAGTCGGTGGCGCCCTTGCTCATCTTGGAGTGGATCCAGAAGCGCTTGGCCGCCGTCATCGGCACGTCGTCCAGCTTCGCGGCCAGCTGCAGCCACGGCCGCGTGCCGTCGCCCTGGAACCAGACCCCGCCGCGCACGTCGGCCGCGTAGTCGGTGCCTTCCACACGCATCGCCGGCGTCCCGATCCGCCAACCACCGCCCTCGTCGCGCCAGCCCACGATCTGTCCGGCCAGGTGCAGGTCATGGCGCACGCCGAAGCCGGTCGGCCAATCGAACTGCAGCTGCCGTTGCGGTTGCAGCTGCAGGCTGAAGCCGTCGGCGTCGCCTTCAAAGCGCCCGCCCAGGCCGCGCAGGCCGGGCGAGTTGCCCACGCTGGCGAAACCCAGCGACTGCAGTTCACCCTGCGCCCACAGGGGGCCATCGCGTTCGCCCGACAGCTGCAAGGCGCGCACGTCCAGCTGCGGCCTGGACAGGAACAGCCAGCGACGCAGGCCCGGCTCAAGGCGATCACTCAGGGCCAGCGCACGCAGTGCGATGCCGGCCTGCACTTCACCGGAACGGACCTGCAGCTGTTTGCCGACCTGCAGCTGCAGGCCATCGAGGCGCTGCTCGCCGTCTTCATTCTTCAGCCGCAGCTGCGGTACCTGCAGCGCCCAGCCCTCGGCCTGGCGCTGCCAGCGCAGGCGGGCCTGCAGTCGCTGCAGCTGCAGCTGCGGCGCCGCCATGCCGGGTATCGGTGCGC
Organism: Stenotrophomonas sp. YJH_SMC_65; assembly: GCF_059369475.1. Taxonomy (NCBI): domain Bacteria; kingdom Pseudomonadati; phylum Pseudomonadota; class Gammaproteobacteria; order Lysobacterales; family Lysobacteraceae; genus Stenotrophomonas; species Stenotrophomonas sp. YJH_SMC_65. Next base: position 205,151 of record NZ_JCAFSR010000001.1, on the reverse strand, counting down.
CATCGATACGCACGTCGCGCAGATCCGAATCCGTGGTCAGCGCCACCGGCGCGAAATCGCGCAGGGTCAACCACAGGTTCAACTCGCCCTTGCCCTCGCGCAGGCGCACGCCGCCAGCCGCCAGCAAGGGCGCCCAGGCGTGGAAATCGACCGGGTCGGCGCCCAGCCAGGCCTCGCCGTTGCCGCGCGCACGGTCCACGTCCAGCACCGCGGTCAGCGGCAGCGCTTCGGGCTGCGCCCAGGCGCGTACGCCCACGCGCAGGCGATCGCCATTGACCCGCATGCGCAGGTCGATGCGCGGCAGCGTCGTGTCGATGCCCAACGTCGGCGCGTGCACGCCCAGGCGCCCTCCGATCACCTGCAGCTCGCCCAGCCGGCGCAGCGCATCCAGCGGATCGCCGCCGTTGTCCGATTGCGGCAGCCCGCGCACCGTCCAGCGTCCGTCCTCGCCCTGCTGCAGATCCAGCGCCAGGCCACGCAGGCGCAGCTCGGTCAGCGAGCGCCCGGGCAGCAGCCCGCTGTACATCGATACCAGCACCTCGGCCTCGCCGATCGCCAGGCCCTGCCCGGCGCCGATGCGCAGGCCTTTCAGCTGCAGCAGCGGGCCACGACGGGTCCAGGCGGTCTGCAGCTGGTCGAAACGCACCGGCTGGCCGGCACGCTCGCTCAGCCAGGCGGCAATCCTGTCAGGATGACGCTCGGCCAGCGGCAGCAGCTGGCTGAGCGTGCCCACCAGCAGTGCAAGCCCGACCAGGCCCACCGCACAGGCGGCAATGAAATGACGGCGGATCCTTCGCAGTCGCAGGCGCGGCGGCGCGCTCATCGGCCACCGCCGGCCTGCAGCCGGCGAGGATCAGAGCAGAACGACATCGAATTGCTCCTGCAGGTACTGCTCGTCCGCCTGGAAGCGGATGCTCTTGCCGAGGAACTCTTCCAGCTCGGCCACCGCCGAGGATTCCTCATCGGTAATTCGCGCGACCACCTTGGTCGAGGCGATCACCAGCAGGCGCGCAGCATCGAACTGGCGCACGGCACGGGTGATCTCGCGGAAGATCTCATAGGTCACCGTCTCGGTGGTCTTGATGCTGCCGCGGCCGCTGCACTGCGGGCAGGTCTCCGACAGCTGGCGCTCCAGGCTTTCCACCGTACGCTTGCGGGTCATCTCCACCAGGCCCAGCGGCGAGAAATCATAGACCGTGGTCTTGGCATGGTCGCGGGCCAGCGCCTTTTCCAGCGTGCGCAGCACCTGGCGACGATGCTCCGCATCATCCATGTCGATGAAGTCGATGATGATGATGCCGCCCAGGTTGCGCAGCCGCAGCTGCCGCGCCACCGCCTGCGCCGCTTCCAGGTTGGTGCGGAACACCGTTTCTTCCAGGTTGCGCTGGCCGAGGAACGAACCGGTGTTGACGTCGATGGTGGTCATCGCCTCGGTCTGGTCGATCACCAGGTAGCCACCGGATTTCAGCGGCACCTGCTTGTCCAGCGCGCGGCCGATCTCGTCCTCCACGCCGAACATGTCGAAGATCGGGCGGTCACCGGAGTACAGCTCCAGCTTCTCGGCCAGCACCGGCATGTACTTGGCGACGAAGGCCTGCAGTTGGCCGAAGGTCTCCTTCGAGTCCACCTTCACCTTGTCCACGTCCTTGCGGATCAGGTCGCGCACCGACCGCAGCGGCAGGCTCAGGTCTTCATAGATGATGCTGCACGACGGCGCTTCGCGGCCGCGGCGCTCGACCACGTTCCACACGCGCGACAGGTAGGCGATGTCCTCGGCGATGGCCTCGGCCGGCTGCCCTTCGGCGTTGGTGCGCACGATGTAGCCGTAGCCGCCGTGCTGCGCCGACAACTCGGTCACCAGCGCCTTCAGGCGGGCGCGCTCGGTTTCATCCTCGATGCGCGCGGACACCCCCACCACCTTGGACTGCGGCAGCAGCACCATGTAGCGCGAGGGAATGCTGATCTGCGTGGTCAGGCGTGCACCCTTGGTGCCGATCGGGTCCTTCACCACCTGCACCACGATGTCCTGGCCGTCACGCAGCAGCTCGACGATCGGCACGCTGGCCGGCGGCGGCAGCGTCGTGTTCTCGGTGTCGGCACTGGCCACCGGGGCCGGGCGCACCACGTCGTTGGCGTGCAGGAACGCGGCGCGCTCCAGGCCGACCTCGACGAACGCGGCCTGCATGCCGGGCATGACCCGCTGCACCTTGCCCTTGTAGATGTTGCCGACCACACCCCGGCGCCAGCCGCGCTCGATGTGCAGTTCCTGCAGCATGCCGTTCTCGATCACCGCGACCCGGGTTTCGCGGGGGGTCACATTGACCAGGATTTCCTCAGACATCGGCAGCCTCCCTGGCGGCATCGGCAGTGGGGGCCGGCACGCCACAGCGCGCCAGCAGACGATCGGTATGCAGCAATGGCAGCCCCATGACGCCGGAGTAGCTGCCGGAAAGATGTTCGATCCAGCGCTCGGCCCCGCCCTGGATGGCGTAGGCCCCGGCCTTGTCCAACGGCTCGCCGGTGGCGACATAGGCGGCGATGTCGGCGGCGGCGATCGGGGCGAAGGTCACTTCGGAAATGACCAGTTCGCTGTCCAGCCCGTCGGCGCCGACCACCACCACCGCAGTCATCACCTGGTGGGTGCGCCCGGCCAGGCGCGCCAGCATCGCGCGCGCGCCGGCGGCGTCGGCCGGCTTGCCGAACACTTCACCGTCCAGCACCACCTCGGTGTCCGAGCCGAGCACCCGCGCCTGCGGGTCTTCGGCCAGCACCCGGGCCAGGCCGGCGCGCGCCTTGTCGGCGGCGACCCGGCACACATACTGTTCGGCACTCTCGGTCGCGGCGCGCTGCTCGACGACCTCCAGGTCCAGGGCCTGGAAGGGGCGTCCGAGTCGGGCCAGCAACTGGTTGCGTCGGGGGGAGCGGGAAGCAAGATAGAGCATCGGCACAGCATAACCTGAGCCCGTCACCTGAATCGTCGGCAACCCGTTACGGAACGCGTACAACCCCGTACAGGCTCACAGCGCGTTCATCGCTACGACACCACCCTCACCGCACAACAAGGAGATCCCATGCGCCTGACCGCCACCCCGCTGCTGCTCGCCCTGTCCCTCGCCCTTGGAACCTCGATGACTGCCCATGCCGCTCCGTCGTCGCCGTCGATCGCCGCCGCGGCCGAAGGCACCCTGCTGAACATTTCGGCCAACGCCGAGGCCACCCGCGTGCCGGACGTCGCCACCCTGTCGGCCGGCGTGGTCACCCAGGCCGCCGACGGCAACAGCGCCATGCGCCAGAACGCCCAGCAGATGGACAAGGTGCTGGCCGCGATCAAGGCCGCCGGCATCGCCGAGCGCGACGTGCAGACCAGCGGCGTCAGCCTCAACCCGCAGTACCGCTATGCCGACAACGAGGCGCCGAAGATCACCGGCTACCAGGCCAGCAACACGGTCAGCCTGAAGGTCCGTGACATCGCCAAGCTCGGCAAGGTGCTCGATGCGCTGGCCGCTCAGGGCGCCAACCAGATCAACGGTCCGCAGTTTGAGATCGACCAGCCCGAACCGGTCTATGACGAAGCCCGCCTGGCCGCGCTGAAGAAGGCCCAGGCCCGCGCCCAGACCTATGCCAAGTCGCTGGGCCTGCAGGTGCGCCGCATCGTCAGCATCTCCGAGAACAGCAGCGGCGGTTTCCGCCCGATGCAGATGATGCGCACCATGGCGGCCGGTGCGGCGATGGACAAGGCCACCCCGGTCGCACCGGGCGAATCGACCGTCTCGGTCAACCTGGACGTGGTGTTCGAACTGGGCCGCTGATCGCGTCCGCCGCGGTCGACGACACAGGCGGGTCCCGCAGGGGGCCCGCCTTTTTCGTGCCCTCCGCCGACACTGGCTGAAGGCCAGCCCAACGATCATGCCCCTGCCTCTAGGCAGTAGCCGTCGTGCCGCGCTACTGATGGACTGCCAGCCGCGTGCGGCAACCCCGCCACGGGCCCTGGTGCGTTGAGGACTTCGTCACTGGCATGGAGGTGGATCATGGTTCGTACGTACCCCGTTGCATCCCTGCATTTCGACCCCGCCCGGGTGGCCGCCTGGAGCGCGGCGATCGCCCTGCACCTGCTGGCCTTCCTGTTGCTGCTCATCCCTGCGACCTACCAGGCCGTGCAGGTCCCGCGTGAAAAGACGCCGGTCCGGCTGATCGAGAAGATCCCGCCACCGCCAACGCCGCCGGTTCCGGTCACGCCCAAGGAGATCGTCCAGGTGGTGCCGAAACCGCGAACGCAGCCGGTGGTGCCGCCACTGCCCGCGCCCACCGCGACCGTGGAGGAGACCCAGGGCATCGCGTTGCCGGCCGCCGAACCGGCTCCGCCGCAGCTGGCGCCCAGCATCGACACGTCCACCCCTCTGGCCGGCGCCCAGCTGCAGTACCGCAGCGCCCCGCCGCCGACCTACCCCATCCAGTCCCTGCGCAACCACGAACAGGGAACAGTGCTGTTGCGGGTGGAAGTGGACAGCCATGGCCAACCGGTCGCGGTCAGCGTCGAGCGCAGCAGCGGCTCGCGCAACCTGGACCAGGCCGCCCGCCAGCAGGTGCTCCGGCACTGGCGCTTCGAGCCTGCCCAGCGTGACGGCGTGGCAGTTCCGGCCATCGGCCTGGTACCGGTACAGTTCTCGCTGCCCGACTGAGCCCCACCACCGGCCCGGCCTCGCGCCGGGCCGGTCCCTGCCGCTGCCCGGGAAATGCGGACAGGCCAGGGACCAAGCGTTACCGATTAAGCAAAATTTCACGACTTCGTCACCTGCAGGAAACCTAGATTGGCGCGTCCCGGTATCGATCCGGCGACAGCCCTCAACGCTACGGTTTTCCAGTTAGGAGAGAAGCTGTGAAACACCCGATCCAACGGCCCGCCAGCCGCCGCCGCAGCACCCTGGCATCGTCCATCACCCACATCCTCACCGGCGGCGCCCTGCTGCTGGCCGGCGCCGTCGCTTCCTCCTCCGCCTTCGCGCAGGAAAAGGCCACCAACCTCGACCGCATCACGGTCACCGGCTCCAACATCCCGCGCACCAACACCGAGACACCGTCGCCGGTGCAGGTGGTGACCCGCCAGGAAATCGACCGCACCGGCAAGACCTCGCTGGCCGAGTACCTGCAGACCATCACCGCCGATGGCGCCGGCTCGATTCCCAAGACCTTCGGCAACGGTTTCGCCGGCGGTGGTGCCGGCATCTCGCTGCGCGGCCTGGGCGCCGGCTCGACGCTGGTACTGTTGAACGGCCGCCGCATGGCCACCTATGGCCTGGCCGATGACGGACAGAAGGTCTTCACCGACCTCAGCACCATTCCGCTCGATGCCGTCGAGCGCGTGGAAGTCCTGAAGGACGGCGCTTCGGCGATCTACGGCTCCGATGCCATCGCCGGCGTGGTCAACATCATCCTGCGCAGCGACTTCCAGGGCGCCATCCTGCGTGGCTCCTACGGCCTGTCCGGTGACAGCGATGGCGACGCCCGGAAGGCAACCCTGACCGCCGGTACCGGCGACCTGGCCACCGATGGCTGGAACGCCTTCTTCAGCCTGGACGTTGGCAAGACCGACGCGATCAAGATCAGCGACCGCAAGAACCGCAAGTGGATCGGTACCGGTGACACCCGCCCGTGGGGCTATGACAAGACCGCCCAGTTCCTCGGCGGTGCCTACACCCGTGGTGGCACCTCCGGCGGTTCCGGCCCGAACGGCTCCTACCTCGACGCCACCGGCCATCTGGTGCCGCTGCCGGGTTGCGCCGGCCTGACCACCATCGGTGGGCAGACCCCGGCCAGCATCGCCGCCGATGGCTGCCTGTGGGATCCGGCGCAGCAGTACCGCGACCTGATTCCGGAAGAGAAGTACGTCAACGTGTTCGGTCGCGCCAGCTTCGCTTTCGGTGAAGGCGGCGAGATCTACACCGAGATCGGCTACTCGAAGAAGGAAACCATCTTCAGCAACACCCCGTCCGGCGTGTCGGGCGGCTGGGGCTATCCGGGCGGCCCGGTCAATGCCAACAGTGGCCCCGGTGCCACCGTGCTGGGCCCGAACCATCCCGACAACCCGACCCCGGGCACGGCGCGCCGCGTGCGTTACTCGGCCTGGGATGTCGGCCCGCGCGTGACCGACAACACCAATGAGTTCAACCGCTTCCTGGTCGGCATCAAGGGCAACTGGGGCGACTGGAGCTACGACACCGCCTACCTGCACTCGGGCACCGACCTGACCAACAAGCGCACCGGCTTCCTGCGCTACAGCGCCGTCCAGTGTGCACTGGGCAATGCCAACTGCGCCGGTGGCGTGTGGCGTATCGGTGATGATGCCGGCAAGAACTCGCAGGCGCTGTACGACTACATCTCGCCCACGATCAGCGCGCGCGCCAAGTCCAGCCTGGACATGTTCGACTTCACCGTCTCGCGCAGCCTGATGGACCTGAAGGGTGGTCCGCTGGGCCTGGCGATCGGTACCGAGTGGCGCAAGACCAGCAACAGCCTGACCCCGCAGACCTACACCGACCAGGGCGACATCATCGGCCTGGGCTACTCGGCCTATGACGGCACCCAGAACGTCTACGCCGGCTACGTCGAACTGTCGGCACCGGTGCTGGAACAGCTGGAACTGTCCGGCGCCCTGCGTTACGACAAGTACGAAAGCGGCGAAGGCAAGGCTACGCCGAAGCTGGGCGTGAAGTGGACCCCGGCCGACTGGATCGCCCTGCGCGCCAGCTACGCCGAAGGTTTCCGCGCGCCGAACCCGGCCGAGAACGGTGACGGTGGCCTGGCCGCCTTCTCCACTGCGGTCGACCCGGTGCGTTGCCAGATCAGCGGCGGCGCTGCCAGCGAATGTGGCGCCAATTCGGTGGCGATCATCACCAAGCCGAACAAGCTGCTGAAGCCGGAAGAGTCCAAGAGCTACTCGGTCGGCATCGTGCTGCAGCCGACTTCGACCACCTCGATGACCGTCGATGCCTGGCAGATCAAGCGTACCAACGAGATCGTGCAGGGCAGCACGGCGGCGGCGATCCTGGCCGGCAACGTGCTGCGCGACAGCAACAATCTCAATGGCGTGGCCAACAGCGGCACCATCCTGGCGGTCAACACCGGCTACGTGAATGCCAGCTCGTCGCGCGTGCGCGGTATCGATACCGATATCCGCCAGACCTTCGAGATCGGCCCGGGCCAGCTGGAGCTGGACCTGCAGTGGAGCCACATCCTGAAGTTCGAGCGCACCGAAGGCGGCGACACGGTTGATTACGTGGGTACCCACGGCAACTGCGACGTCACCAACTGCATCGGTACGCCGAAGGACAAGGTCAACTTCGGCACCACCTGGAAGCAGGGCCCGTGGAGCGTCAGCGGCATCGTCAACTACATCAGCAAGATGGACAACATCGACAGCCGTGGTGGCAGCTACCTGGCCTTCTACGCTGACGGTACGCCGGTGAAGAAGATCTCTTCCTTCACCACGATGGACCTGTCCGGTCGCTGGAGCATCAACGACTCGTTCGAACTCAACGCCTCGGTGGCCAACGTGTTCGACCGCATCGCCCCGCTCGATCCGACCACCTACGGCGCGGTGAACTACAACCCGATGCACTTCTCCGGTGCGCTGGGCCGTTACTACACCGTCGGCTTCAAGTACACGTTCAAGTAAGACCGGTTGCAGCGTCACCTTCGAAGGCCCGGGCCGTTGCCCGGGCCTTCGTCGTTTTCACGCGGGCCGGTTCGTGCAGGCTGGCGCTTGCCCGCTGGCTCTTGCGGACATGTTCACGAGGACATGGCTACCGTATGCTCGCGGCATCCGCGCCGCAGGGGATCTCCATGGCCGCGACATCGCAACGGCTGGGCCTGCCCGCGTTGACTGCACTGGTAGTCGGCTCGATGGTCGGCGCCGGCATCTTTTCACTGCCGCAGAACGTCGCGCGCAGCGCCGGCCCGGCCGCCGCCTTGATCGGCTGGGCGGTCAGTGGCGCCGGCATGCTGATGCTGGCCTTCGTGTTCCAGGCCCTGGCCAATCGTCGCCCCGACCTGGATACCGGCATATACGCCTATGCGCGCGAAGGCTTCGGCAACTACATCGGCTTCTCCGCGGCGTGGGGCTACTGGGTGGCGTCGGTGCTCGGCAACGCCAGCTTCTTCGTACTGATCTTCAGTGGCCTCGGCCACTTCGTGCCGGTCTTCGGTGAAGGCAATACACCCGCCGCCGTAGCCGCTTCATCACTGCTGCTGTGGACCGTGCACCTGCTGGTGCTGCGCGGCCTGCGCACGGCCGCCATCGTCAACGGCCTGGTGACGGTGGCCAAGCTGCTGCCGATCGCGTTGTTCCTGATCCTGGCGGCGGGCGCGTTCCGCATGGACGTGTTCCGCGCCGATTTCCTCGGTACGCCCGCACTCGGCGACCTCGGCCAGCAGCTGCGCGGCATGATGCTGGTGACCGTGTGGGTGTTCATCGGCATCGAAGGGGCCAGCATCTATTCGCGGCGTGCCGCGCGCCGTGCCGACGTCGGCCGTGCCACGGTGATCGGTTTCCTCGGGGTCTGGCTGCTGCTGGTACTGGTCAGCCTGCTGTCGATGGGCGTGCTGTCGCAGGCCGAACTGGCCGGGCTGCCCAATCCGTCGATGGCCTACGTGCTGCGCGCCATCGTCGGCGAATGGGGCGCGACGGTGATCATCATCGGTTCGATCGTCTCCGTACTCGGCGCATTGCTGGCCTGGGTGCTGCTGTGCGCCGAAGTGCTGTATGCCGCCGCCGGTGACGGCACCATGCCGGCCTTCCTCGGCCGCGAGAACGCGCGTGGCGTGCCGGCCAATGCACTGTGGTTGAGCAATGGCCTGATCCAGTTGTTCCTGCTGATGGTGCTGGTCAGTTCGGGCAGCTACACCGGGCTGGTGCTGCTCGCTGCGTCGATGAGCCTGGTGCCCTACTTCCTGTCCACCGCGTTCGGCGTGCAGCTGGCCTGGCGCGGGCAGGCCTACACCGGCGAACCAGGCGTGCGCTGGCGCGATTTCGGGGTCGCACTGCTGGCCAGCGCCTATGCGCTGTGGCTGGTGTATGCCGGCGGCCTGGACAACCTGCTGCTGTCGGTACTGCTGTACGTGCCCGGCGTGGTGTTGTTCGCTTTGACCCGGCGCCAGCGCGGCGAGCGGGTATTCACGCGCTGGGAGTGGGTACTGTTCGGCGCGATCCTGGCGGTGGCGATCGCCACGCTGGTGGCCTTCTGCAGAGGTGAGCTGGCACTGTAGAGCCGAGCCCGCGCTCGGCTTCACACAGGCAGCCGAGCATGGCTCGGCTCTACAACTGGCGATCCGCCAGCATGCCGATATCCTGCATCCAGCGCTCGGCCAGCTGCGGCCACGCCGCGACCGGTGCATCCTTCATGCGCAGCCCGAATGCGTGGCCGCCGCGTGCAAACAGATGCATTTCCACCGGCGCGCCCGCGTCCGCCAAGGCACGGTAATAGGCCAGCGATTCGCGCACGTCATCGGTGCGATCGTCGGTGGCCTGCGCGATGAACGTCGGCGGCACCTTGTCATCCACGGTGATGTCCCTGACCAGCGACAATCCCTTCCCGTGCCCTGCCCACAGGTGCCCGGAATACATCACCATCGCGAAATCGGGACGGCTGGGTTGCTTATCCGCAGCATCGACCGGCGCGTAGCTGCGCAGCGCGTGCGTGCTCAGTCCCGCCACCACGTGACCACCGGCGGAAAAGCCGATCGCCCCGATCCGCTTGGGATTGATTGACCAGCGCTCGGCCTGTGCGCGCAGCAGGCCCATTGCACGCTGTGCATCCTGCAGGGCCATCGGCACTTTCGGAATGTCGCGGCAGTTGCACTCGGGGTCCCAGTTCGGGCCAGAGGCTGGCACCCGGTACTTCAGCAATGCACAGGTGATGCCCTGTGCGGTCAGCCAGCCGCAGATCTCGCTGCCTTCCAGGTCCATCGCCAGCACCCGATAGCCTCCGCCAGGCACCACCATCACTGCGGTGCCGGTGGCCGGTCCCTTCGGTGGAAACACGGTGAGGGTCGGCGCAGCGACGTTCTGCAGCATCATCCAGTGTTCGCCACTGGCTTCGGAGATCACTTCGCTGACCTGCTCGGGCCCCTTCAACTTCGGCGGCGCGATCACCGTGCCCTGCGGCCACAACGGAAGCTCGGTGGTGCCCTGTGGCGGATGCCAGGTGGAAGGCGCGGCCTTCGTTGTGGCGAACGGCACCATCGCCAGCAGCAGGAAGCTCGAGGACAGCAGCACGCGCATGATCGGCATCCATGGTTGCAGCAGCAGAGTGTAGCGACAAAAAAAAACCTGCATCTTGCGATGCAGGTTTCTCAAGGTGGCGCCCGAAGTTGGACTCGAACCAACGACCCCCTGATTAACAGTCAAGTGCTCTAACCGGCTGAGCTATTCGGGCAGACGACTAGTATAACCACTCTTCACGCGCGATGGTAGGGGTGATTGGCAATCATTGCGGCGGCCCGATACAGCTGCTCGGCCACCACCAGGCGCACCAGCATGTGCGGCAGCGTCAGCGGTCCGATCGACCACTTCTCATCGGCCAGCGCGGACACCTCCGGCGAATGCCCTTCCGGGCCACCAATCAGGAACGCCAGGTCGCGGCCCTGCCCGCGCCAATGCTCCAGGCGCTGTGCCAGCTGTTCGGAACTCAGCTGTCGTCCTGGCACATCCAGTGCCACCACATAGGCGTTCTTCGGCAGCGCAGCGATGACCCGCTTGCCTTCATCTTCAGTGGCGCGGCGCGGATCACGTCCCTTGCCGCGCAAGCCGGGCTCGATTTCCACCAGCTCGAACGGCAGCCAGTGCGACAGCCGCTTCTGGTACTCGGCGAAGCCCTGCGCGACCCAGCTGGGCGCGCGTTCACCGGTGGCGATCAGGCGGGCTTTCATCTACACGGTCCTCCAAAACGTCGACGGCGCCATCGGCGCCGTCGAAGGGATGCATCAACGTGCGGCTCAGGCCACTTCGTCGTCGCTGGACGGCGGCTGGTCGCCAACGGTCCACAGGCGCTCGAGGGCGTAGAACTCACGCACGCGCGGCAGCATCACATGGACGATCACGTCGCCCAGATCGACCAGCACCCACTCGGCTTCGCGCTCGCCTTCAACACCCAGCGGCATCACGTCGATGTTCTTGGCGAAGCGCACGACTTCATCGGCGATCGACTTGACGTGGCGGGTCGAGGTGCCCGAAACGACGATCATGTAGTCGGCAACGCTGGACCGGCCGCGCACGTCGATCTCGACCAGGTCCTTGGCCTTCAGGTCTTCGGTGGCTTGGCGGACGCTGGCCAGCAGTTCCGGCACGGACGGCGGCGGGCTGGGCAGATCGACCTTGATGGTCTGGGGCTGGGTCTGGTTGCTCAAAGTGGATCGACTCGATAAACGTGGGGGCGATTATACGGGGATGGCACGGCGGCGCCATTCACGCTGTGGCCGGGCGGTACAGCCCGTGTGCAGCGACGTAGTCCGCGACGGCCGGCGGCAGCAGGGCGCGCCAGGGGCCACCGGCGGCGATCTGCGAGCGCACGGCGCTGGCCGATTCCTCGCGCAGCGGGTGGTGCAGGCGCAGGATGCGTCCGGCCGGGCTGGCGAACAGGGCCTGTTCGTTGTCGGCCCAGCGCCCCTGCAGGGCACGCCCCAGTTCACCGTCGATCGACGCCTGCAGCGGGCTGCCCGGCCGCTCGGCCACCACGAAGTGGGCCAGCCCGAACAGGGCCTCCCATTCGTGCCAGCCGGACAGGCCCAGCAGGCTGTCGGCGCCCACCAGCCAGGCCAATGGCCGGCTTGGGCCCAGCTCGCCACGCAGCTCGCGCAGGGTATCGACGGTGTAGGACGGACGACCGGGATAGCGCGTGGCACGGTCCAGTTCACGACGGTCCAGCAGCAGGCCCGGTTCGTCGCCGATGGCCAGCGACAACATGGCGCAGCGCTGCTCGGCGGTGGCGCCGGGCACCGCACGGTGCGGCGGATCGCCTGCCGGCAACATGCGCACGGCCACCTGCAGTTCGTCCCGGGCGGCTCGCGCGATTGCCAGATGCCCCAGGTGCACCGGATCGAAGGTGCCCCCGTAATAGATCCGCAGGCTCATCGCTCAGGCCCGCGCCAGCAGGCGCACGGCACGCGGTTCGGCCACGGCCACCAGCAGGCGCTCCAGCGCCAGCCAGGCATCGCCGTCGGCCCGCCCCTTGGCGATGCGGTCGACCAGCCCGGCTTCGGCCACGAAGCGTTCCCAGCGCTTGCCTTCCGGGTGCCGCTGCAGCGCGCGCTTGTAGGGCGCCTGCCGTGATTCCCAGATGCCACGCGATTTCATTTCGGCGGCCAGGTTGCCGCCACGGGCCTGCACACGGGCCAGGCCGGCACCGGCCAGCAGTTCACGGATCACGATCGGCATCAGTGCGGCCACCGCTTCGCCTTCGCCGCGCAGGCCAGCCAGCATGCGCAGTACGGCCGGCGGCTGGCCGGAGAACGTCGCCTCCACCAGCCGGAACACGTCGTAGCGGGCAGCGTCAGCCACCAGCGATTCCATCCGCTCCACATCCAGCGGCTGGCCATCGGCCAACAGCGCCAGCTTGTCGATTTCCTGAGCGGCGGCCAGCAGGTTGCCCTCCACCCGCTCGGCCAGGCGTTGCACGGCGGCCGGGTCGGCACGCAGGCCCTTGCCGCGCAGGCGGCGCTCGATCCAGTCCGGCAGTTCGTGCGGCTTGATCGCCCAGGCCACCGACAGCACGCCGATGCGGCTGACCGCCTCGGCCCACTTGCCCTGATGGGCCTTGCTCCATTCATTGGCGGTGATCATCAGCACCACGTCCGGCGCCGGATTGGCGCAGAACTGGCTGATCACTTCGGCGCCGTCCTTGCCGGGCTTGCCGCTGGGCAGGCGCACCTCGACCAGGCGGCGGGCGCTGAACAGGCTGGGCGCATTGAAGCTGGCGTCGAGCTGGTTCCAGTCGAAATCCCGCCCGTCGGCGTCGAACACTTCGCGTTCGCCGATGCCGGAAGCGCGCGCGCGCGCGCGGACGGCATCTGCCGCCTCCAGCACGCGCAGGGTTTCCGGGCCTGCGATCAGGTACACCGGCGCCAACGGGATGTCAGCGCCCTGGCTGGCCAGCTGCTCCGGACGCAGTTCCATCGTCGCTGCCGCTCAGTGCTTGGCGTCGGCGGCCGGCGCCGCACCCTCGATCGGCTTGGCCTTCGGCGCGGACAGGCTGCCGCCCTTCTCGATCTCGGCGCGGACCACGCTGTCGATACGGCGGATGATCGAGGCGGACATTTCCCGGCGCAGCTCCGTGGCCAGGATTTCGCGTTCGGTGGTGGTACCGGTGGCGTCGGTCGGCGGCGACACATAGTCGCGCGACAGTTCGATCACCTGCTGCGGCACCAGTTCGCTGCCATCCTCGCGACGGAAGATGAAGATCACCGCGTAGCGCAGGCTGTATTCCTGTGCGCGGCCCTGCGAGTCGATGGCGATCGGCAGGTCACCCCAGCGCTCGGACAGCACCTGCAGCTGGGCGTTGGGTCCCTTGCTGTCCTCATCGGCCAGCTTGGCACCGGAGGCCAGCAGGCTGCGGTTGAGCAGCTTGACCAGTTCACTGTACGGGGCGGTGGAGACCACCTTCACCGGGGCAGTGTCGGTCGGCAGCATCAGCTTGTTGCGCAGATGGAAACCGCAGCCGGCGAGGCCGAGGACAAGAACGAGGGCAAGCAGGATTCGGGTCATGGAGACAGTCTGGCGGAGCCGGGCGATCACGGCAACACACAGCGTGCCCGAAGCCGCGTGAATGCAGGGCCATCAGGCGCCCGGCCCTGCTCATGGAATGGCACCGGCCACCGCGCGGGTGACCGGTGCCGGGGACATCAGGCAGCGACGATGTTCACGATCTTGCCCGGGACGATGATGATCTTGCGCACCGTCAGGCCTTCCATGAACCTGGCCGCGTTGGGCTCGGCCAGGGCCAGCGCCTCGACCTGCTCGCGCGCGGCATCGGCCGCCACCTCGATGGTGCCACGCAGCTTGCCGTTGACCTGCACCGCCAGGGTCAGCGCATCGCGCACCAGCGCGCTGCTGTCGGCCTGCGGGAACGGCTGGTCTTCCAGCAACGTCTCGCCATGACCCAGCACCTGCCACAGGGCGTGGCTGGCATGCGGGGTGATCGGGTTGAGCAGCAGCACGATCGCCTGCAGCGCTTCCTGGCGCACCGCGCGGCCCTGCTCGCTGCCATCCTCGAACTTGGCCAGCGCGTTCATCAGCTCCATCACCGCAGCGATCGCGGTATTGAAGCTGTGGCGGCGGCCATAGTCATCACCGACCTTGCCGATGGTTTCATGGGTCTTGCGGCGCAGCGCCTTCTGGTTGGCATCCAGCGCCGCGGCATCCAGTGCCGGGGCGGCACCGTCGGCAGCGTGCTTCTGCACCTGGGCCCAGAGGCGGCGCAGGAAGCGGGCCATGCCGTCCACGCCGGCTTCGTTCCACTCCAGCGACTGTTCCGGCGGTGCGGCGAACATCGAGAACAGGCGCACGGTATCGGCGCCGTACTTGCCGACCATCGCCTGCGGGTCCACGCCGTTGTTCTTCGACTTGGACATCTTCTCGGTACCACCGACCACCACCGGCTGGCCGTCGGCGATCAGGGTGGCGCCGGTGATGCGGCCGCGCTCGTCGCGCTGCACTTCCACGTCGGCCGGGTTGATCCAGTCCTTCGAGCCGTCCGGGTTCGGGCGGTAATAGGTTTCAGCGATCACCATGCCCTGGCACAGCAGGTTGCGCGCCGGTTCGTTGCTGTCCACCATCCGCGCGTCGCGCAGCAGCTTGTGGTAGAAGCGGAAATACATCAGGTGCAGGATCGCGTGCTCGATGCCACCGATGTACTGGTCCACCGGCAGCCAGTAGTTGCCGCGCTTGTCGACCGCATCACGGGCACCCGGCGAGGTGTAGCGGGCGTAGTACCAGCTCGACTCCATGAAGGTGTCGAAGGTGTCGGTCTCGCGCTCGGCCGCGCCGCCGCAATCCGGGCAGGTGGTCTTGCGCCATTCCGGGTCGGTCTTGATCGGCGAGCCGGTACCGGCGAAGGCCACGTCTTCCGGCAGCACCACCGGCAGCTGCTCTTCCGGCACCGGCACCGCGCCGCACTTGGCGCAGTAGATCACCGGAATCGGGCAGCCCCAGTAGCGCTGGCGGCTCACGCCCCAGTCGCGCAGGCGGTAGTTGACGCGGCGCTGGCCCTGGGCCTTGCGCTCGAAACGTTCGGCCAAGGCTTCAAAGGCGCCCTGGAAATCCAGGCCGTCGAACTCGGCCGAGTTCACCAGCTCGAAGGCACGGCTCTTGTCGCTGTACCAGTCCTGCCAGCGGCTACCGTCCCAGTTGCGCTCCTCTTCGGTGCGCGCATCCTTCAGCGCGATCACCTGCTTGATCGGCAGGCCGTACTTGTTGGCCACTTCGTTGTCGCGCTGGTCATGGCCCGGAACGGCCATCACCGCGCCGGTGCCGTAGCCCATCAGCACGAAGTTGGCGACCCACACCGGCACCGGCTCGCCGGTGACCGGATGCAGCGCGCGCAGGCCGGTGTCCATGCCGCGCTTTTCCTGGGTTTCCAGTTCAGCCTCGGACACGCCACCCTGCTTCAGGTCGGCCAGCATCGCCGCCAGCTCCGGGTTGTTCTTCGCCGCATGCAGCGCCAGCGGGTGCTCGGCGGCGATCGACACGAAGGTCACGCCCATCACCGTGTCCGGGCGGGTGGTGAACACGCGCAGCGGGTCCAGCGCGCTGCCATCGACATCGCGCACATCGAACTGGATCTCCAGGCCCTCGGAACGGCCGATCCAGTTGCGCTGCATGGTCTTGACCGATTCCGGCCAGCCGTCCAGCTCGTCCAGGCCGTCCAGCAGTTCCTGGGCGTAGTCGGTGATGCGCAGGAACCATTGCGGGATCTCGCGCTTCTCCACCAGCGCACCGGAGCGCCAGCCGCGGCCGTCGATGACCTGCTCGTTGGCCAGCACGGTCTGGTCGACCGGGTCCCAGTTCACCACCGCGTTGCGGCGGTAGGCCAGGCCCTTGCGCATCAGGCGGGTGAACATGCGCTGCTCGTGGACGTAATAGTCCGGACGGCAGGTGGCGAACTCGCGCGACCAGTCGATGGCATAGCCCAGCGACTTCAGCTGGCTGCGCATGTGGTCGATGTTCTTGTAGGTCCACGCCGCCGGCGCGGTCTTGTTCTTGATCGCAGCGTTTTCCGCCGGCAGGCCGAACGCGTCCCAGCCCATCGGCTGCAGCACGTTGTGGCCGGTCATGCGCTTGTAGCGGCTGATCACGTCGCCGATCGTGTAATTGCGCACGTGGCCCATGTGCAGCGCACCGGACGGGTACGGAAGCATCGACAGGCAGTAGTACTTCGGCTTGTCCGAAGTCTCGTCGACCTCGAAGGCACGGGTGGCGTCCCAGTACTGCTGGGCGGCGGATTCAACCTGCTGCGGGTCGTAGGCGTTGGTTTCAGCGCTGGTCATGGAACACGCGGATGCGGCGGCAAAGCGGTACAGCGTACCGCAGTGCGGCAAATGGCTCCAATCCTGCCTGCCGGACGCCGGCGCCGCGGCGCTCGGGGAGGCGTCTCAGCGCGGACGCGACAGCGGCAGGGCCGCCGCCAGCCAGACCAGCCAGCAGGCGAACGCGAGCCGTTGTGCCATCGGCGCCGGCAGTGTGCCCTGCAGGGCGAACGCCGCCAGCGCGGCCAGCACGCCGCAGCCCAGGGCCACTGCGCCCAAGGCCCGGCCATGCGCCTGGCGCAGATGGGACACGCCCAGCAGCACGGTGCCGGCGACGAAACCCAGCACCCAGATCATCCAGGCGCTGGCATGCAGCTGGCTGGCGGGCCCATGCAGGTCATCCACGTCCAGTGGCAGCAGCCCCATCGCGGCAAAGGCCAGACCGGCCAGCAGCAGCATCTGGCTGCCGACCCGTGGCGCCCAGCCAGCAGTGGCCGGCAGACTGCGGCGCAGGCGTTCAGCCACCGCCACCGCCAGCACGCCGGGCAGCACGAAACCCAGCAGATTGAAGGCCAGCGCATGCGGTACACCGCGCGCACCCAGCAGCGCCACTGGGTGGCGAGCCTGGGCATAGCCGTCCAGGCCGGCACCGAAGCCGGCCACGGCCAGGACGAATACGACTGCCGCAAGCAGCCCCAACCAACGATCAAGCCGGACCACGGACATTGCGCGCAATCACCCGAAAAGGAATGGACCACGGCATTGTCGCGGCAGCGGCGCGATGCGCCAAGCGCGGCGCATTCCAGAGCACTTCAATATCTGCCTGCTGCGCCTACCGTGATGCTCGAGGCATGGCAGTTCCGCCCTGTCGCAAGCGCGCCTCCCCATCGAAGCCTGTCGCCTCCGGCTAGTGGGTGATCCACACGCTGCACTGCGCCCCTGCCGGCCCGCCAGCACCACTCGAGGGCGTACTCCGTGATGGCAGGGTTGAGACCGACATCGATCGTCACCATAGAATCGGTCTCCAGATGCCAAGCGATGCCTCCCCCATGACCGAGACGACCTACGTATTCGACGCCACCACTGCGACCTTCGAGGCCGAAGTCCTGCAGAAGTCGCTGCAGACGCCGGTGCTGGTCGACTTCTGGGCCACCTGGTGCGGGCCGTGCAAGACCCTGGGCCCGATGCTGGAAAAGCTGGCTGCCGAGTACAACGGCGCTTTCGAGCTGGCCAAGGTCGATGTCGACAAGGAACAGCAGATCGCGGCAGCCTTCCAGATCCGCTCGGTGCCCACCGTGTTCCTGGTCAAGGGCGGCCAGCTGGTGGACGGCTTCCCCGGCGCCATTCCGGAAGGCCAGCTGCGTGAATTCCTGGCCCAGCACGGCATCGTGCCGGCCGATGTCGGCGATGCCGCCCCTGAAGATGACGCCCCGCTGGACCCGCAGGCGCAGGTAGACGTACTGCGCGCGCAGATCGCCGCCGAGCCGGACAAGGATGAGCTGAAGCTCGACCTGGCCCTGGCCCTGCTGCAGATCGGCGGCGTGGACGAGGCCGGTACCCTGATCGACGGCCTGCCGGCCAATCTGGCCACCGACGACCGCGCCGTGCGCGCCCGTGCCCGCCTGGCCTTCGCCGCTGCGCTGAAGGATGCTCCGGCGGCCGAGGTGCTGGAGGCCCGCATCGCCGCTGATGGCAAGGATCTCAAGGCCCGCCACCTGCGCGGCGTGCAGCTGCTGCTGGGCGGGCATGACGAGGCCGCCCTGGCGCAGTTCCTGGAAATGCTGCGGATCGACCGTGGATTCGAGGAGGGCCTGCCACGCAAAGCCTTGATCGACGCCTTCAATGTGATCTCCGACGAGGACCTGGTGGGCCAGTACCGCCGCAGGATGGCGTCGCTGCTGTTCTGAACGGAAGCCCGCTCCGTTCAGAATCCCTGCACTGAACGCGGGCAATAATGCGCGCGCTGGCGGCCTTGCGGTCGCCACGATCCGTTCGGGGGGATGAGGTCGGGGCCATGGGGTCTTGCAGCTGCACCCCCGCATTGCCGGGATTGCAAACTGTGACCGTCGTCCGCTCTCTGTCGTTCGCCATGCGTTTAACGGGCGCCCTGCTCTGCGCCCTCCTCCTGCCGCCTGCCATCGCCGGCGCCCAGGACTGGAACTACCGGGTCCGGCCCGGCGACACCCTGTGGGACCTGGGTGGGCTGTACCTGAAACCCTCGGTACGCTGGCAGCAGCTGCAGCAGCACAACCGCATCGACAACCCCTACCAGTTGCCGCCGGGCCAGCTGCTGCGCTTCCCGATCAGCTGGCTGCGCACCGAACCGGCGCCGGCCCGGGTGCTGTCGGTGCGCGGCAAGGTCGAGCTGTCCGGTGCCGATGGCACGGCGACCCGTGCGCTCCAGGCCGGCGAGCAGCTGCATATCGGTGACACCGTGGAAACCGAGGGCGATTCCAGCATCACGCTGGAATTCGCCGATGCCTCGCGCCTGCAGCTGCGCGAATACTCGCGCCTGCGCCTGGACCAGCTCAGCCGCTATGGCCACACCGGCATGGTCGACACCCGCCTGCGCCTGCAGCAGGGGCGCGCCAGCAACCGGGTGACGCCGGCGCGCGGCCCGGCCTCGCGCTACATCATCGATGCACCCACCGCGACCAGCAGCGTGCGCGGCACGCTGTTCCGGGTCAGCGCCGGGGATACCGGGCACGTCGGCGCCACCGAGGTCCTGCAGGGCAAGGTGCAGGTCGGCAACCCCCATGGCCAGCGGCTGGTACGGCCGGGGCAGTCCACCCGCAGCAGCAGCGCCGATGCGGCCCCCGCCGCGGTCTCGGCCCTGCTGCCGGCGCCGGCGCTGCGCAATGACGCGCTGCGCCTGGCGCCGCTGCCGACCCTGCTTGCCTGGGAACCGGTCACTGGCGCCGATCACTACCGGGTGGAAGTGGTGCAGGCGGCAACGCCGGAGATCCTGCTGTTCGCCACCACCACCGCCGACACCCGGTTAGCGATCGGCGACCTGCCGCCCGGCCAGCTGCGCCTCCTGTTGCGCGCGGTCGACGCACAGGGCGTCGAAGGCCTGGATGCGAGCGCCGATTTCGAGCTCAGTGACCAGCCACCGCCGCCGCTGACCGTATCGCCGCTGCATGGGCAGACGATCAACAGCGACCGCCCGCGCTTCCGCTGGAGCCAGGCCCCCGGTGCACGCAGCAGCGTGCTGCAGATCGCCGCCGAACCCAGCTTCCGGCAGCCACTGCAGGAGCAGGCTACCCATGCGACCGACCTGCGCCTGGCGCAACCGCTGCCGCCCGGACAGTACTACTGGCGCGTGGCCTCGCGCGATGCCGAAGGCCACCAGGGCCGCTATGGCCAGGCGCTGCCGCTGCAGCTGAGCAACGAGCCGGTGGACCCGGCACTGCAACCGCCCGAGGCCGCGCACGGCGAGCTCACCCTGCGCTGGCAGGCCGGCAGCGAAGGCCAGCGCTACCGGGTGCAGGTGGATCGCCGCGGTGACTTCAAGGCCCCATTGATCGATGAAACCGTGGCCCAGCCGCAGGTGAGCTTCAAGCGCCCGTGGAGCGGCACGCTGCACGTGCGCGTGCAGTACATCGACGATGACGGCCACGCCGGCGAGTTCTCTCCTGCCCAGCAGATCCCGTTGCCATGCCGCCTGTGCTACGGCGCCGGTGGCGGTGCACTGCTGCTCTGGTTGTTGTTGTGAGGCGCTCGCCGCTGCCATGGTCGAAGCGGATCCTGCTGGCCCTGCTGGCCGGCGTGCTGACCATCGTGGCCAGCCAGGGCCAATGGCTGTGGCGGCAGGACGAGGCGGCCTATGACGCACTGGTCGGCAACTGGGACTACCGCCCCGACCCCAGCGTGCTGATCGTGGCCATCGACGAAGGCAGCCTGCAGCGTATCGGCCAGTGGCCCTGGCCGCGCTCGGTGCATGCCCGCCTGCTGGACCGCCTGACCGATGCCGGCGCCGAACGCGTTGCGCTGGACCTGATGCTGTCCGAACCCGACCGTCGCGACAGCCGCCAGGATGATGAGCTGGCGGCCGCGATCCGACGCAACGGCCGGGTGGTGCTGCCGGTGCTGGCGGCACCGGCGGCCGGCGACCGCATGGCCGAGGAAATGCTGCCGATCCCGCAGATCGCCGCCAGTGCCGCCGCGATCGGCCACACCGATGTCGAGGTGGATGGGGACGGCGTCGCCCGCGGCGTCTATCTGCACGCCGGTATCGGACGGCCGCACTGGCCGGCACTGGGCCTGGCACTGGCCGACCTGCCGGCGGGTGCGGTACGCGGCCTGCCCGACCCCGACCCGGCGCTGGGCTCGCCCTATCAATGGCGTCGCGATGATTACGTGCGCGTGCGCTACGCCGGCCCGCCCGAGCGGCTGCCGCAGGTGTCCTATGCGGACGTGCTCGATGGGCACGTGGATGGAGCGATGCTGCATGGCCGCCGCATCGTGGTCGGCATGACGGCCAGCGGCATCGCGCCTCGCCTGCTGACCCCGACCACCCGCGAGTTCTGGATGAGCGGCAGCGAGTACCAGGCCAACATCACCTCGATGCTGCTGCAGCACAAGCAGATCGACGTGCTGCCGCACGCCTGGCAGCACGCCATCAGTGGCGTGCTGGTGGCGCTGTGCGTGATCCTGCTCGGCCTGCGCCTGCCGTGGCTGGTCGCGCTGTGTTCGCTGCCGATGCCGCCGCTGCTGAGCTGGCTGCTGCTGCGCACCGGTGACCTGTGGTGGGCACCGGCCAGCGCGATGCTGGGCGTGGTGCTGGCACTGCTGGTCTGGGCGGTGTGGCGGATCTCGGCCTGGCACCGCCTGGCCAACCGCGATGCCCTCACCGGCCTGGGCAACCGCCTTCGCTTCGAGCAGTCACTGCAGCAGGAATGCGACGCCGCGCGGCGCAGTGGCAAGCCATTGAGCCTGGCGCTGATCGACGTCGACCACTTCAAGCGCCACAACGACCGCCATGGCCACCAGGTCGGTGACCGCGTGCTGCGTGATGTCGCCCGCCTGATCGGCGCGCATGCCCGTCGCCCGCGCGACATGGCGGCGCGCTACGGTGGCGACGAATTCGCACTGGTGCTGCCGGATACGCCGGCCGAGGGCGCGCGCCGGGTGATCGAGGACCTGATTGCCTGCGTGCGTGCACTGCCGGCGCCGGGCGATGGCAGCGATGACGGCGTCACGCTCACCATCGGGGTATTCACCCGCGTGCCCGACGGTGACCTGCAACCGCACCATTTCGTGGAAGGCGCCGACACCGCCCTTTACCAGGCCAAGGCCAACGGCCGCGACGGGTTCATGATCGACGGCGGGACGTGACTCCCGGGGTGCAACATACGCATGCGAATGGTTAGACTGGGCACCTCGCCCCGCGCCCCGGACCCGCATGAACGCCCGCCTGTTCCGCTTCGGCATCAACCTCTGGCCGCCGTTCCTGTTCACCGGCATCCACGTCACCCGGATCACGCCCGATTACCGGCAGATCGACGTGGCACTGCGACTGCGGCCGTGGAACCGCAATTACGTGGGCACGCATTTCGGCGGCAGCCTGTTCGCGATGACCGATCCATTCTGGATGCTGGGCCTGCTGCACATCCTCGGCCGTGACTATTACGGGTGGGACCGGGCCGGTGCGATCGATTTCCTCAAGCCTGGCCGGGGCACGGTGCGCACTTCGTTCCGCATCGATGATGCACTGCTGGCCGAACTGCGTGCCGAAGCGGCCGGCGGCGAAAAGGTGCTGCGCTGGTTCAGCAACGATGTCGTCGACGAAAGCGGCGAAGTGGTCGCCCAGGTACGCAAGCAGGTGTACCTGCGGTTGAAGCCGCACGCACGCTGATCCAGCACGCGCGCGCTATCCTCGGCCTCCCTGCCATGGAGGCTCCGATGCGCTCGTATGCGCTTGCCACACTGCTGACCCTGCTGTCCTTCACCGCCCACGCCCTCGACCTGCCACCGGTGCAATATCCGACGCTGCCGGCCCAGGCGGCCAATGCCGCCGGTTTCGTCCCCCAGGGCTGGGCACTTGAATCGAGTGTCGAAGGCGATCTCGACCAGGATGGCCGCGCGGACCTGGTGCTGGTGCTGCGTCAGCAGGCGCCACGCAACGTCATCGAGCACGATGGCTTGGGTCCCTCGCCGTACGACAGCAACCCGCGCATTCTCGCCGTGGCGTGGTCGCGCCCGTCCGGCTATGTGCTGGCGGTGCAGGACCACCAGCTGATACCACGCCCGGACAATCCGGTGATGAGCGACCCGCTCGAAGACGGCGGCGTCAGCATCCAGCGGGGCACCCTGAAGGTCGCACTGTTTTCATTCGCCAGCGCGGGCAGCTGGTCAATGGGCACGACCGCCTTTACCTTCCGTTGGCAGGACGATGCCTTTGCGCTGATCGGCTACGACCAGAATTCGGTGATGCGCAATTCCGGGCAGACCGAGTCGGTGAGCGTGAACTTCTCCACCGGCAGGGTAAAGCGGAGCGAAGGCAGCATCGAGGACGACAAGGACAGCGTGCACTGGGAGCCCCTGCACAGCCGCCGCCGCTGGACGCTGCAGACCATCGGTGATGGCTGGGCATTCGATCCGCTGGCGGGCAGCGACTGAGACGCTGCTCAATCGCGCGCAGCAGCGGCCGGGGCGTTCTCCATCACCAGCGGCACCGACAGCCATGGGCTCTCGTCGGTGCTGCGCGACGGTGAACGCCGCGGCACCTGCAGACGGCGGCCATCGGCCGACAGCTGCGGTGCCCGCACCGGCGAGCGGAACTGCGCAGGCAGGCGCTGCAGCGCATCCACCGGATCCTGCGCCTGCTGCCGCAGCCAGCGCTGCGCGCCGATCAGCCGCACCATCGCGGCGGCATCCTGGGTCCGTGACGAATAGGCCGGATAGACCGGGCGGGCAATATCGGTCAGCACGCACCCCAGGATGTTCGACAGGCAGCCAAAGTCATGCTGCGGCGGTGCCGGCACCGGCAGCGGGCGATCCGCTTCCAGCGCCGCCATCGCCGCCGCGCCGCAGGCCCAGCCCAGATTGCCCGCCGCGCGCGCCAGGGTGCTGCTGCGATCCAGGACCAGCACCCCGCCGAATTCCTGCGCCGAAGTTTCGATCGCAGCCCGGCTCATCGCGTACTCACCCTGCATCGCACGGCACAGGCTCTGTTCGGCGGCCAGCATCGGCTGCATTGCCTGATCGCATTCCGCTGGCAACGGATGGTCGGCCGGCAGTTCGACCAGCATGTCGGCCAGCAGTTGGGCATTGGCCTGCACCAGGCTGGCACCGATGATGCTCTCCACCAGGTAACTGCCGCCCGTCACCAGCCGCCGGCCCAGCTGAAGCCCCCTGCAACTGCCACGCAGCGCACCGTCGATATCGCCCTGCACATAGGCCAGCGCGCGTGCGCTGGTGGCATCGATCATCAGGCCATAGGTCGGCATCGGCACCAGGATGCCGTCGCCCTTGGGCCGGAATGGCGACACGAAGTGGTCCGCATCGGCCAGCTGGTCCAGGCGCGCATGCAGCTGCTGGTGGCCAGCGTGGGCATCGACGAAGCGCTGCGGGTCGGCGCGCACCTGGCCCAGGCAGTCACTGGCGGTCGGCCCGCAGCTGGCCGCCGGTCGTGATCGCAGCGCGTCATGGTCCTCCGCCAGCTGCGGTCCGGCGCCGCCATTGCCGCGCG
Organism: Stenotrophomonas sp. YJH_SMC_65; assembly: GCF_059369475.1. NCBI lineage: Bacteria > Pseudomonadati > Pseudomonadota > Gammaproteobacteria > Lysobacterales > Lysobacteraceae > Stenotrophomonas > Stenotrophomonas sp. YJH_SMC_65. Next base: position 180,946 of record NZ_JCAFSR010000001.1, on the reverse strand, counting down.
GATCGGCCTCCCAACGCTGCACGTCGCGGGCCAGGGCCTGTTCGCGCTGGCGCGCGTCCAGATCGTCGAACGCGAGCGTCCACAGCAGCGCAAAACCGTTGTGGCCGTGGACAGGCAGGCGGGCCTGCAGGCGCTGCTGGGCCTGTCGCCGCGATTCCGGCACCGGCCACATGCGCGAGGCGCACCACACCACGATGGCCAGCACCAGAAGGCCTGCCAGGGTCCAACCCAGTCCGCGCAGAATCTTCAACACAGCTTCCCTTCCATGTGCCGTTGCCGCAGTCGATTGCCCAGCGTAATCGAGCGGCCGTGACCGCTACAATGCGCACATGTCGCTCGAAGCCCCCGCCCTGGTCCCCCGCCCCTCCCTGCAGCGCCTGTTCCTGACCGGCCTGCTGACCCTGCTGCCGATCTGGCTGACCTGGGTCGTGGTCAAGTTCGTGTTCGTGCTGCTGTCGGGCATTTCCAGCCCGTTGGTGGTGCCACTTTCCGAGCAGATCGCGACAAGCTTTCCGCACTACCTCGGCTGGGTCCGGGCCGAGTGGATCCAGAACACCATCGCCCTGCTGGCCACCCTGCTGGTGATCCTGGCGGTGGGCGTGGCCAGCCGCCGCGTGCTGGGCCAGCGCCTGCTGCGCTGGGTCGGCGCGGTCATCAAGCGCATTCCGCTGGCCAGCATCATCTACGACAGCGCCAAGAAGCTGCTGGACATGCTGCAGACCGAACCGGGCAGCACCCAGCGCGTGGTGCTGATCGACTTCCCGCACCGCGACATGAAGTCGGTCGGGCTGGTCACCCGCGTGATCAAGGAACACGGCACCGACCGTGAACTGGCCGCGGTGTACGTGCCAACCACGCCGAACCCGACTTCGGGTTACCTGGAAATCGTGCCGGTGGAACTGCTGACCCCGACCGACTGGACCGTCGACCAGGCCATGAGCTTCATCATTTCCGGCGGCGCCGTCGCGCCGTCCAGCGTTCCGTTCACGCGCGCCGGCGATCGCAGCGAATGACCGCGGCGCCGATCGAGCGCCCGTTGCAGGACCGCGCGGTCCTGCTGTTCATCGTGCTGGCTGCGTTCTTCTGCGGCAATGCGGTGCTGGCCGAACTGATCGGAGTGAAGATCTTCGCGCTGGAAGACACCCTCGGCATCGATCCGCTGAACTGGAACCTGTTCGGTCAGACTGGTTCGCTCAGCTTCACCGCCGGCACCCTGCTATGGCCGGTGGTGTTCATCATGACCGACACCATCAACGAGTTCTTCGGCAAGCGCGGCGTGCGCTTCATCTCGTGGCTGGCCGTGGTCCTGATCGCCTATGGCTTCCTGTTCGCCTTCGCGGCGATCTCGCTGGCGCCGGCCAGCTGGTGGGTCACCTCCATGGACGGGCACGGCGTGCCGGACTACCAGGCCGCATTCGCAGCGGTGTTCGGCCAGGGCATGTGGACCATCGCCGGTTCACTGGTGGCCTTCCTGCTCGGCCAGCTGATCGACGTGGCGGTGTTCCATCGCATCCGCCAGGCCACCGGCGAGCGCCACGTGTGGCTGCGTGCGACCGGGTCCACCGCGATCTCGCAGGTGGTGGACAGCTTCGTGGTGATCTGGATCGCCTTCGTGCTCGGCCCGCAGCACTGGCCGACCTCGCTGTTCCTGGCCGTCAGCAGCGTCAACTACATCTACAAGATGGGCTTTGCAATTGCCCTGATTCCGGTGCTGTACCTGATGCGGCGTGCGATCACCCGCTATCTGGGCGCAGACAGGGCCGCTGCGCTGCGCGCGGCGGCGGCGGCTGACTGAAGCCCCAGCGGCGGCAAGCTGACTGCGCCTTCACGCTGGCCGTACGCGGCCGGATCGTGCAAGCTCCACGGTCTGTGTTCCACGGAAGCTCCTGATGCCGCATCCCACCCGCGCCCTGGCCGCCGCCATCGCCGCGTTGTTCCTGTTCAGTGCCGTGCCGTCGGCCGAAGCAGCGAAAAAGAAGGCCAGCCGCCCTGCCGCCGCGCAGACCCGCCAGGCTGCCAAGCCCAAGGCCAGGCCCGCCCGCGCCACCGCACCGGCGCGTGGCAGCTCGGCACGCCGCGCCGCGCCGCGTCCGGTGGCGCCGGCCCGTGCCGTACCCAAGCAGGTACAGCTGGAGCGCCTGTACGACGAGTACTGGGATGCCTCGATGCGGTTGAACCCGCTGCAGGCCACCTTCCAGGGCGAATCCCGCTACAACGACCAGCTGCCCAACATCCTGTCCGCCGCCTGGCGCCAGCAGTCACACGACTTCACCACGCAATGGCTGGGCAAGGTCGAGAAGCTCGGCAGTGATGGCCTGCAGGGCCAGGACCTGCTCAGCTACGAGATCTTCGTGCGCGACGCACGCGCCTCGCTGGCCGCCGAGCGCTACCCGAGCTGGATGATGCCGATCAGCCAGTACTACAACATCGGCAGCATCATGGCGATCCTCGGTGCCGGTGCCGGCGCGCAGCCATTCAACACCGTGCAGGACTACGACACCTGGTCGCGCCGTTCGCTGGGCATTCCCGAACTGTTCGACCAGGCCATCGACAACATGCGCCAAGGCATGAAGGCCGGCGTGGTACAGCCGCGCGACCTGATGGAAAAAGTGCTGCCGCAACTGGATGCGGTGATCAAGCCGACCGCCGAAGAGAGCATCTTCTGGTCGCCGATCCGCACCATGCCCAACACCATCCCGGCCGAGGACAAGGCGCGCATCAGCGCCGAGTACAAGCGCATGATCGAACTGCGCATCATGCCGGCCTATCGCGCCCTGCGCGGCTTCATCGCCACCGAATACCTGCCGGCCACGCGCGCCAGCAGCGGCCTGGGCGCACTGCCCGATGGCCAGGCCTGGTACGCCAGCCTGATCGTGCAGACCACCGCCAGCGACCAGACCGCCGCGCAGCTGCACGCGCTGGGCGAACAACGCGTGCAGGAACTGCAGGCGCAGATCGCCACGGTGATGAAGGATGCCAAGCTGCGCGGCACCCCCACCAAGCTGCTGCGCAGCATGCGCAACGACCGCCAGTTCCAGTACGGCGATGCCAATGCGCTGATCAACCGTTACCGCCAGGTGCAGCAGCAGGTCAACGCACGCCTGCCGCAGGTGCTGGATACCTTGCCCAAGGCGCCGCTGGACGTACGCGCGGTGGAACCGGAGCGTGCGCTCACCGCCGCTGCCGCTGCCTACCAGCCAGCACTGCCCGGGCAATCCGCGGTGCTGTACGTGAACACCCGCGACCTGCCCGGCCGCAAGCGCTGGAACGTGCCGGTGCAGTACCTGCATGAAGCGATCCCCGGCCACCACGTGCAGCTGGGCCTGCAACAGGAGCTGGCCAAGCTGCCGCGCTTCCGCCGCCTCGGTGGCGATCTGGCCTTCGTCGAAGGCTGGGGCCTGTACGCCGAAACGCTGGGCGAGGACCTGGGCATCTACACCGATCCCTACGACCGCATCGGCTACCTGTACTCGCGCCTGCTGCGCGCCGCCCGCGTGGTGGCCGATACCGGCGTGAATGCCCAGGGCTGGAGCAAGCAGCAGGCTGTCACCTACCTGCAGAAGACCGTGGACATGAGCAGCGACGATGCCAACGCCGAAGTCGAGCGGGTCATGGCCCAGCCTGGCCAGGCACTGTCGAACGTGGCCGGCCTGACCACCATTGTCGCCCTGCGCGACAAGGCCAGGGCGCGCCAGGGCGCCGCCTTCGACCTGCGCCGCTTCCACGCCGAACTGCTGAAGGACGGCTCGATGCCGCTGGACGTGCTGGACCGCAAGATGGAACGCTGGATGGCCCAGCCGGCCAGCGCCACGCCCGCCCCGTCACCCTGAGCCTTCCGGAGCCGCCATGCGTCCTGCCGTCGCCCTGTTCGCCGCCGTGCTGGGCCTGCTGCCGCTGGCCACCGTTGCCGCACCGGTGCTGGCCCCACCGGATGCGGGCATCGACGGCCTGATGCAGGCCTACGACGGCCAGGTGCCCGGCGCCGCCGTACTGGTGCTGCATGATGGCAAACCGGTATTCCGGCGCGGCTATGGCCTGGCGGTGGTGGAGGACGGCACGGCGGTCACCGCGGCCAGCAACTTCCGGCTGGCCTCGGTCAGCAAGCAGTTCACCGCTGCGGCGGTGTTGCTGCTGGTGGAAGATGGCCGGCTCGGGCTGGACCAACCTGCCCGGCAATGGCTGCCCGAACTGCCCCCGGCTGCGGCCGCCATCACCATCCGCCAGCTGCTCTCGCATACCGGTGGCCTGCCCGACTACGAAGACCTGATGGACACAGCTGATGCTCGGCAGGTGCATGACGCCGATGTGCTGACCCTGCTGTCGCGCCAGGACCGACTGAACTTCGCGCCCGGCACGCAGTACCACTACAGCAACAGCGGCTATGCGCTGCTGGCACTGATCGTCGGCCGCGCCTCCGGCCAGGATTTCGCAGCCTTCCTGCAACAGCGCATCTTCCGCCCGCTGGGCATGGCCCACACCGTGGCCCATCAGGACGGCATCGATACCATCGCCGCACGCGCCTATGGCTACAGCTGGATCGATGGCCGTTGGCAGCGCACCGACCAGAGCACCACCAGCGCCGTGCTCGGCGATGGCGGCATCTATTCCTCGCTGGACGACCTGGCCCGCTGGGATGCGGCGCTGTACGACGACCGCCTGCTGTCGAAGGCCTCGCGCCGCGCGATGTTCAGCCCCGCCACATCGACGCCCGAACCGGATGTACCGCACTACGGGTTCGGCTGGCGGCTGAATGGCCCCGTGCAATGGCACAGCGGCGAGAGCATCGGCTTCCGCAACGTGATCGAGCGCCACCCGGAAAAACACCTGACCGTGATCGTTCTGACCAACCGCAACGACCCCGAACCCTATCCGCTGGCGCTGAAGATCGCCCAGCGCTGGCTGGACACCCTGCAATGACCGCCGATTCCGGTGCCCTGCTGGGCATCCACCACGCCGCACTGATCTGCAGCGACTACGCACGTTCAAAAGACTTCTACGTGCGCATCCTCGGCCTGCGCGTGCTGGCCGAGAACCACCGCGCCGCGCGCGATTCCTGGAAGCTGGACCTGGCCCTGCCCGACGGCGGCCAGCTGGAACTGTTCTCCTTCCCCTCGCCGCCGCCCCGTCCCAGCCGCCCGGAAGCCCAGGGCCTGCGCCACCTCGCGTTCCGCGTGGCCACGCTGGAACCCTTCATCCAGCGCCTGTCAGCGCACGGCGTAGTGTGCGAACCGATCCGCGTGGACGAGTACACCGGCCGCCGCTTCACCTTCTTCGCCGACCCCGACGACCTGCCGCTGGAGCTGTACGAAGCCGGTTGACGTCCCCGGGGGTCAGATCCCTTTTCCGACGGAAAAGGGATCTGACCCTATCGCCGCCACCGGAAACGTCATCCACGCATGGCATGGATCTGTGTCGACCAAGGTCGACACCCACCAACCGCACCAGCACCAGCAGATCGCCGGAAACTGTCGAAGGCGGGGCATTGTGGGTTTGCGGGGTGTGAGCCGCATGGATGCGGCGACCAAGCCCCCAGGGACGGGTTTACGGCGGCCCCGCAAACCCAAAGTGCCCCGCCATCCCTCAGCAAGTCCGCTTTTGCTGTTGCTCCGGCTGTTGCGGCTGCCTCTGCAGGTGCAGGGCGCAGCCCTGCAAAGCCCCCCTTCCCCATACCCCGCCGAATGGGTATACAGTCGACCCATGCCGGCACCGTGCCGGAATGAACCCTGGGAGGGGACCATGCGCAACACCTTCAAGACCCTGCTGCTGGCACTGCCGCTGTGCCTGGCCGCCCTGTCGGCCCAGGCCGCCGACGGCGCCGCCGGCCGCTGGAAGACCATCGACGACAAGACCGGCAAGGTGAAGTCGATCGTCGAGATCAGCCAAGCCGCCAACGGCACCCTGACCGGCAAGGTGGTCGACATCCTGCACTCGGACAAGGGCCCGAACCCGGTCTGCGATGGATGTGAAGGCGCCAACAGGAACAAGCCGGTGAAGGGCATGACCATCCTCTGGAACCTGAAGGCCGATGGCGCCAACAAGTGGTCCGGCGGCACCATCCTCGACCCGGCCAACGGCAAGACCTACAAGTCGAAGATGGAGCTGCAGCCGGGTGGCACCAGGCTGGACGTGTCCGGCTGCATCGCCTTCATCTGCCGCGCGCAGACCTGGCAGCGCGAATAAGCGCCCCGGCCCCCGCTTCATCCCCGTGACCCGGCCACGGCCGGGTCACGTCCTTGCGGGCATGCGATACTCTGCGGTTCCCCTCGGCTTCACCCCGCGACCATGACCCGTACCGCGCTCGTCACCACCGCCCTGCCCTACGCCAACGGCCCGCTGCACCTGGGCCACCTGGTCGGCTACATCCAGGCCGACATCTGGGTGCGTGCGCGGCGAATGAGCGGCGGCAAGGCCTGGTTCGTCTGCGCCGACGACACCCACGGCACGCCGATCATGCTGGCCGCGGAAAAAGCCGGGGTCACCCCGGAAACCTTCATCGCCAACATCCAGGCCAGCCACGAACGTGACTTCGCCGCCTTCGGCGTGGCCTTCGACCACTACGACTCGACCAACTCGGCGGCCAACAAGGCACTGACCGAGCAGTTCTACCTGAAGCTGGAAGCGGCCGGCCACATCAGCCGCCGTTCGGTCGCCCAGTTCTACGACCCGGCCAAGGGCATGTTCCTGCCCGACCGCTACGTCAAGGGCATCTGCCCGAACTGCGGCAGCCCCGACCAGTACGGCGACAACTGCGAAGTCTGCGGCGCGACCTATGCACCGACCGACCTGAAGGAGCCGCGTTCGGTCATCTCCGGCGCCACGCCGGAAATGCGCGATTCGGAGCACTTCTTCTTCGAGGTGGGCCACTTCGATGCATTCCTGCGCGAATGGCTGGCCGGCGATGTCGCCCTGCCGGGCGTGAAGGCCAAGCTGGGTGAGTGGCTCAACGCCGAAGGTGGCCTGCGCGCGTGGGACATCTCGCGCGATGCGCCGTACTTCGGTTTCCAGATTCCCGGCCAGCCGGGCAAGTACTTCTATGTCTGGCTGGATGCGCCGATCGGCTACCTGTCCAGCTTCCAGACCCTGTGCGGCAAGCTCGGCGAAGACTTCGAAGCGCACCTGCGCGCCGGCACCGCCACCGAACTGCACCACTTCATCGGCAAGGACATCGTCAACTTCCACGGCCTGTTCTGGCCGGCGGTGCTGCACGGTACCGGCCACCGCGCGCCGACCCGCCTGCACGTCAACGGCTACCTGACCGTGGACGGTGCCAAGATGAGCAAATCGCGCGGCACCTTCGTGATGGCGCGTACCTTCCTCGATGCCGGCCTGGAGCCGGAAGCGCTGCGCTACTACTACGCCGCCAAGTCCGGCGGTGGCGTCGACGATCTTGACCTGAACCTGGGTGATTTCATCGCCCGCGTCAACGCCGACCTGGTCGGCAAGTTCGTCAACCTGGCCAGCCGCTGCGCCGGCTTCATCAGCAAGCGCTTCGACGGCCAGCTGGCCGCGCAGCTGCCCGACGCGGCGCAGTACCAGCGCTTCGTCGACGGCCTGGCGCCGATCCGCGAAGCCTACGAGCGCAACGACCCGGCTGCGGCGATCCGCCTGACCATGACCCTGGCCGACGAAGCCAACCGCTACATCGACGACGTCAAGCCGTGGGTCATCGCCAAGCAGGAAGGCGCCGACGCGCAGCTGCAGGCCGTGTGCAGCCAGGGCCTGAACCTGTTCCGCGTGCTGGTCACCGCACTGAAGCCGGTGCTGCCGGCCACCGCCGCGCAGGCCGAGGCCTTCCTGGCCGCGCCGGTCAATGACTGGACCGAACTGGCACAGCCGCTGCTGGGCCACCGCATCACCGACTACACCCCGCTGTTCACCCGTATCGACCCGAAGAAGATTGACGCCATGATCGACGCCTCCAAGGACACCCTGCAGCCGGCCGCCGCTGCCGCCCCCGCCGCCAGGACCGACGCCGCCAAGCCGGCCACACCGGCCCCGGCCAAGGACGACGCGAAGAGCGCCGATGCTCCGGCCTATATCGGCATCGACGATTTCGCCAAGCTCGACCTGCGCATCGGCAAGGTGCTGGTGTGCGAGTTCGTGGAAGGTTCGGACAAGCTGCTGCGCTTCGAACTGGATGCCGGCGAACTGGGCAAGCGCCAGATCTTCTCCGGCATCCGTGGCAGCTACGGCGAGCCGGAAGCCCTGGTCGGTCGCAGCGTGGTGTTCATCGCCAACCTGGCCCCGCGCAAGATGCGCTTCGGCCTGAGCGAAGGCATGATCCTGTCGGCCGGTTTCGACGGCGGCGCGCTGGCGCTGCTGGACGCCGACAGCGGCGCGCAGCCGGGCATGCCGGTCCGCTGATGCCTGCAGCGGGCGCGGCCACCGCCGCGCCTGCCGGCAGCATCGGCCAGCGGAGGCAACGCGATCGGAAGCAATGGAATGGAACTGGCGCTGTTCGACTTCGACCACACCGTGACCACCTGCGATACCTATGGCCGTTTCCTGCGCCGCGTGGCCACCGCCGAACAGCTGGCGCAGGCGTGGTGGAAGGTCGGCCCGTGGCTGGCCGCATACAAGCTGAAACTGATCTCGGCCGAACGCATCCGTGCACGCGTCACCCGCCTGACCTTCAGCAACCGCCACAGCGATGACATCGCCACGCTGGCCGCAGGCTTCTCGCGTGAGTTCCTGCCCGAGGTGGTGCGCCCGGAAATGCTGGAGCAGATCCGCTGGCACAGGGAACAGCAGCATACCGTGGTGATCGTGTCCGGCTCGCTCGACCTGTACCTGCGGCCATGGTGCGAGCAGCTGGGCCTTCAGTTGATCTGCAACCGGCTGGAAAGCCAGGACGGCCGCCTGACCGGTCGCTATGCCGGTGGCGACTGCGGCCCGCGCAAGGTCGAGCACATCCGTCGCCAGTTCGATCTGTCCCGCTACGTGCGTATCCATGCCTACGGTGACAGTTCCGAAGACAAGCCGATGCTGGCGCTGGCCCACGAGCGCTGGTTCCGTGGCAAACCCCTGAAGTAACCCCGACGCGCAGCCTTCGCCACGCATGAGCATGAGCCTGATCCCGCCCCTGACCGAACGCCTCGACCGCCTGCTGCCGCAGACCCAATGCGGGCAGTGCGGCTACGACGGCTGCCGCCCGTATGCGCAGGCGATGGCGCGCGGCGAGGTGGGCGTGGACCGCTGCCCGCCGGGCGGCGATGCCGGCGCGCGCGCGCTGGCGCAGGTACTGGGCGTGCCTGCCATTCCGTTTGATCGTTCGCGTGGCGAACACAAGGTGCCGCAGGTGGCGCTGATCGTGGAAGCCGACTGCATCGGCTGCACCAAGTGCATCCAGGCCTGCCCGGTGGACGCCATCGTCGGCGGCGCCAAGTACATGCACACGGTCATCGCCGATCTGTGCACCGGTTGCGAACTGTGCATTCCGCCGTGCCCGGTGGACTGCATCGAGTTGCTGCCCCTGTAACAGGGGTCGGATCCCTTTCCGCGGGAAAGGGATCCGACCCCATCCCGCAGTTACGGCACGGCCGCCGTTACCACGATCTCGACCTTCCACTCGGCGTGGGCCAGCTTGGCTTCGAAGGTTGCGCGGGCCGGGGTCGCGCCCTCGACCACCCACTCGTCCCACGCCTTGTTCATGCCGTCGAAGTCGGCGATATCGGCCAGGAACACTTCCGCGCGCAGCACGTGCTGGCGATCACTGGCGACCAGTGCCAGCAGCTTGTCGATCTCCGCCAGCACCTGCCGGGTCTGCCCGGTGATGTCCTGGCTGGTGTCTTCCGGAATCTGGCCGGAGAGGTAGGCGACCTTGTTGTACACGGTCATTTCGGACATGCGCGGTCCGACGTCGTAACGCTCCATCATGGGCGTGGCTCCTGCGGGTGATCAGGCCTGCATTGTCCTCCAATCCGGTCGGCGGTGGGTGCACGGGCACCTTCCGCGACACGTCACTACCGGGCTCCGACGGTCCCACTGGTCAAATGACGATGACAGGCGCACGATGCGCCACGCCCGCGTTGACACCGCCCTCGCCCCTCCTGCCGCACCCTTGCGCCGATGACCGTCCCCGTCGATTCCACCACTGCCCCTTCCACGCCAGCCTGGAAGCGGGTTGCCACCATCGTCATCCCGCTGCTGATCCTCGCCCTGGCCCTGCACGGCCTGGCCAACGAGTTCGACGAGCACGGCTACCGGGCCATCCGCCAGGCGTTCCGCCAGCTCAGCGGCATGCAGATCGCGCTCACCGTGGTACTCGGCCTGGCCAGTTACGCCTGCCTGATCGGCTTCGATGCCATCGGCCTGCGTCGCAGCGGCATCCGCGTGCACCCTGCGCGAGTCGGCATCACCGCGTTCCTTGCGCACACGCTGGGCCAGACCGTGGGCTTTGCCGCGTTGACCGGCGGCGCGGTACGCCTGCGTGGCTACCGCAGCGCCGGCCTGGACCTGGCGCAGATCGGCCAGGTGGTGCTGATGAGCACGCTCGGCTTCGTGTTCGGGGCATGGCTGCTGATCAGCGTGGCACTGTGCATGGAACCTGCAGCGGCAGCGTTGGCATTGCCATTGAATCCCGATGCCGTGCGCATCGTCGGCATCGTCGCCCTGCTCGCATATCTCGGCACCGTGCTGCTGGTCGGCCGCGATGGACGGCAGTTCAGCGTGTTCGGCCATGCGTTGTGGCTGCCCGACCGCCGCACCATGATCGGCGTCACCGTGCTGAGCGTGATCGAACTGGTGCTGGCCAGTGCCGCGTTCTACGTGCTGCTGCCGGACTCCACGCCGACCGGACTGCCCGGCTTCGTCGGCCTGTACCTGGTGGCCGTGCTGGCCGGCCTGGTCTCGACCGTGCCCGCCGGCCTTGGCGTGTTCGAGTGGAGCCTGCTGAAGCTGTTGCCGCAGGTGGCACCGGCGGCGGTGCTGGCAGCGGCGCTGATCTACCGCGTCACCTACTACGTGCTGCCGCTGGTGCTGGCCACCCTGCTCGCGCTCGCGCCCGCCCTGCGCCAACCGCTGCAGGCCAGCGCCGGGGCAACCCGTGCGGGCTGGAACGCGCTGCGCCCGTGGCTGCCGCAGATCATCGCGCTGGCGGTGTTCAGCATCGGCGCCGCACTGGTCATCGACGGCACGCTGCCGACGCCACGCCGTCACCTGGTCAATGCCTCGCTGCCGATCCTGGAGACCTCGCACCTGATCGGCAGCCTCAGCGGCGTCGCACTGCTGCTGATCGGCCAGGGCCTGGCCCGGCGCAGCCACGCCGCGTGGGTGCTGGCGATGGCGGTGTGCGTGATCACCCCGCTGCCGCTGTGGCTGCGGGGTGGCCAACTGTTGATCGCCGTCTCGGCAGTGCTGGTGGCGATGGCACTGTGGGCCGCACGTCGCGAGTTCTACCGCCAGGGCGCGCTGCTGGACGAAGCCTGGTCATGGCCGTGGCTGCGCAACCTCGGCCTGGTGCTGGTCGCGGTCACCTGGCTGCTGTTCTTCACCTACAGCCATGTCGAGTACCAGAACGAGCTGTGGTGGCAGTTTGCGATATCCGGCAACGCACCACGCGCGCTGCGCGCGTTGCTGGTCGTGGCGATCGCGCTGGTGATGTTCGGCCTGGCGCGGCTGCTGCACAGCACGCGCAGCCCGCTGCCAGCCGCCGACGAGGCCACGCTGCAATCACTGGCGCCGGTACTGGCCGGTGCCACCGATACCCAGGCCTGCCTGGTGCTGACCGCCGACAAGGCGGTGCTGCGCGACGAGGCGAAACAGGGCTTCGTGATGATGCAGCGCTACGGCGGTTCGCTGATCGCGATGGGGGATCCGGTCGGCCCGCCGGAGGTCGCCCGCGCATTGATCTGGCGCTTCCGCGAGGAAGCCGACCGGCTCGGCCTGCGCCCGGTGTTCTACCAGGTCGGCGTGTCCTACTGGCAGACCTACCTCGACCTGGGCCTGGGCCTGGTCAAGCTGGGCGAAGAAGCGATGGTGCCGCTGCACGATTTCGGCCTGGAAGGCCGCGAACGTGCGGACCTGCGCCAGGCCTGGAACCGGGGCAAGCGCGGCGGCCTGTCCTTCCGTGTGGCACCGGTGGAGGAAATTCCCAGCCTGCTGCCGCGCCTGCACGCGATTTCCAACGCGTGGCTGGAAGACAAGGCCGGCGACGAAAAGGGCTTTTCGCTGGGCAGCTACGACCCGGATTACCTGGTGCGGTTCCCGGTGGCACTGGTGGAGGCCGAAGGCCAGATCGTGGCGTTTGCCAACCTGTGGCAGGCACCGGCCGGTGCCGAGCTGTCGGTGGACCTGATGCGCCACGTCAACGAGGCGCCGAAGGGGACGATGGACTTCCTCTTCATCGAACTGTTCCTGTGGGGGCGCGCGCAGGGCTATGCACGCTTCTCGCTGGGCATGGCGCCACTGTCCGGGCTGGCACAGCATCGCCTGGCCGGCCGCTGGAACCGCCTGGCCGGCCTGCTGGCGCGGCATGGCGAACGCTTCTACGGCTTCAGTGGCCTGCGCCGCTTCAAGTCGAAGTTCGACCCGCAGTGGCGGCCACGCTATCTCGCTGCGCCGGGCGGCATGCACCTGCCAGCCGCACTGCTGGATGCCACGCGCCTGATCTCGCTGGACCCGCGGCGCAACTGACGCCCCGCACCACCAGGCATACCCGGCGCCACCTGCCGCCCGGTAGGTGTCGACCTTGGTCGACACGCTCATCCCCAAGGCGCCCTCAGCCCCAGCGCCGACCAAGGTCGGCGTCTACCAAGCGCTACATACCGCCCTTGAGGATCACCTCGGCCAGCCGATCATAGTCACCACCGAAATGGTGGTCACCCGGCAGCTTCACCTTCTTCACACCGTCATTGGCCGGCAGGTCCGGGCACAGTGCGTCCTCATCCTTGTCGCCGTACACGCACAGCGTTTTCTCCGCCGGCAGTCTGGCCACTTCCGGCGCGATCGGCAGGCCGTCGCCGCCGCCGCCCAGCCAGTTGCTGACGTGGAACTCGAAGTCGGCCTTCTTGCCTACCGACAGCAGCACGATGCGATCCAGCGCTGCACGGGTATCGGCATCGAGCTGGTTGATGGTCGCCGGCAGCACGTCGGCCCCCTGCGAGAAACCGATCAGCATCACCTTGTCGCGGTGCCACTGCTGGCGGTAGTGATCGATGATCTTCTGCAGGTCAGCAGCGAAGCCCTTCGGCGTGCGCTCGCTCCAGAAGTAGCGCAGCGAGTCGATGCCGACCACGGCCACGCCGTGCTCGTTGAGCGACGACGCCACGTCCTTGTCCAGGCCGGCCCAGCCACCATCACCGGAGACGAACACGGCCAGCGTGTCGCCGTTGCCGGTCGACGGTACTTCCACCACCGGCAGGCCCTTCAGCGCGGCCGGCGGCGGTGCCAGGCTGACGCCTGCCTGCGCACCCATCACCCGCGCTGCAGCCACCAGGCCCGGTGAGGCATCACCACGCGCCGTGCGCTTGAACTCGCGCGCCATCGCCACCTGCTGCACGAAACCGCTGGCCTCGCCCGCCTTGCAGCCGTGATCACCGGCTGCACTCAACCACGGGAAGTTCAGTTCGGCGGGTTGCAGCGTGTTGCGCTTCACGCCATCGCCGCAGACCATGCGCTCGTGGTTGTGGTCCGGGCAGAAACCAGTGGTGAGCAGGCCGGCGAACACCTGCGTATCGGCCTGCGCAGCCAGCGCATAGGCCATTTCAGCGCCTTCGCCATCGCCGCCGACCAGCGGCAGGTGGTACCCGGGCAGATGCAGCGAGGCCTGCAGCCAGCGCGAGAAATTCTCGACATCGCCGGAACCGAACGAACAGGTCGGGTTGCCTTCGCGCTTGAGCACGCCGCGCAGGTGCGCGATGTCCACGGCGGCGACCATCGCACCGTCGGCACGCAGGGCCTCGATCGGCAGACGGCTGGTATCGCCACCGGGAGTCGGTTCGTGGAACCAGATCACCACCCGCTGCGGGGTACCGGCCGGCATATGCACCGGAATCTGTTCGAACCGCCCGTGGCTGAACTGCTGCACGGTCGCTGCCGCGGTTGCCGGCAGTGCGGCCAGCGCCAGCACCACGCCCATTACCCTGCCCAGCCCTGCACGCTTCATATCGCAGCCCCGATGGAATGCGCACACGATACGCTGCCTCCACGTGCACGGCACGTACCGGTGCAGGCCGTTGGGGTTTCAGCAGGCTGCGGCGCGACGACTGCGCCGATACAGCGCCAGCGCCAGATACAGCAGCCAGCCCACGATCACCACGATCACCGCTTTCTGCCCCAGCCCGCGCGGCGGCCCGCCACGCCACAGCACGTGCAGCCACAGCAGCACGAAGGCCAGCCAGGCCCAGCCCCAGAGCAGGCCGGCCGCGGATTGCCAGCCCGGTTCTCGGCGCAGGTACCAGGCCTGCAGCAGCATGCCGACGCTGGCACACAGGAACGCAGTGTTGGCCGCCAACCCGTGGATGAACGGTGCCAGCAGCGGGGTTGCTTCGGGCAGCCAGCTGTCACCGATGGCGACCGTGGCCAGGCCCAGCGCCGAGACCGTGAACAGCAGCGGCGCCGCCGCGCTGCGCCGCGGGCCGATGCTGCCGCGATAAAGGGCGATGCCGAGCAGGGTGATCGCCAGTGCCAGCAGGCAGTACGCCGCACGCAACGCCAGCCCCCACGGCCCGTGCAGGTAGAGGCTGAGCGTGGCCCGCACCCAGTCCAGGTCGGTGCGTGCGAACTGGGTCCACAGCGCGGTAACCAGGAACAGAACCAGGGCTGCCAGCGCCAGCAGCGCCGCCGGACGCGCGCGGCTCATGCGGAGGCTTCCGGGTGCCGCGCCTGCCATTCGGCCAACGCCTTGCGATAGCGCTGCAGCTCGTCGGCATACAGGTCCAGCACGCACAGCGGGCAACCGCTGCCACAGCATTCGTTGGGACCGGGCTCTTCCGGCGGCAGCGGACGGGGATCGGGATCAGGGACGGACACGGTTGGAAGCGGCAATCGGTGGAAACGGGCCCCAGTGTAGCGGGCTGGCTCAGCGACCCAGCTGCCGCCGCAGGTTGTCGCGCGCGGCCGCGTCGAGGCGCTGGTGGAAGAACTCGCTGAGGAAGATGCGCGGTGCGCGCAGCAGGCCCTGCAGGAAACGGCGGCGGCCAGCGCGATACAGGAAGCCCGGCACCACGCCCTTGTACTCTTCGGCCACGCCCCGGTCATAGGCGGTGAACACCGGTTCCGGCGCGGCCAGGATCGCCATGTCGCAGTCCAGGAACAGCGCGGCCTCGGCATCGACATCGTCCGGGCCGAGCGCGCCATGGCGGGCGGTCAGCAGGATCAGCTGCTCGACCCGGGCGGCATCGACAGCGGCGAGTTCCGGCGCCTGCGTGATCGCCTGCAGGGCCATCTGCGCCGAACGTGCTTCGTTGTCCTTTCGCCCCGCCACGTAGATCGCATCGTGGTAGAGCACGGCCAGGTAGACCTCGGCCGGCTGCTGCCAGCCGGGGCCGTCGGCAACCTCCTGGCAGTGCTGCAGCACCGCGCGCACGTGGCCGAAGTGATGGTAGGCGCGTGGTGGCGTTGCATAGCTGTCCTGCAGCGCCTGCCACTGCGCCGGAGCGAGCGTCAGCGGGGAAAAGTCCATGCCCGGATCATCCCGCCTGCGCGGTTGACGGGCAAGCTGTCGCTTTTTTCACCACGTCCTCACAACGCCCTTCGCACTAGGCCGCAACGCGGTTGTCCACAGCTTTCCCGAGCGCTGGTCCACACCGGTTGTGGATGAACGTGCGGACCGACCAACGGTCGCTGCAGCGGTGCGCGCACAGGTCTACACTCGCCTCAGGCGGGAGCGCCCGCCGCTGCCGGGAGCCGTCATGTACCGTCCTGCCGCCCGATTCGTTCTGCTCGCACTGGCCGCATTGGCAGCACCGTCCGCGATCGCACAGGATCATCCGGGAACGGCCGCGCCGCTGGCCGTTGCCAGCACCGCCACTCCGGCGATGCCGACGCCGCAGCAGGTGTTCGCGATTCCACCGGCGATGCGCGACATGCTGCGCACGCAGGTGATCAATCACAGTTACTCCCGCGAGCAGCGCCTGCAGGCGCTGGTGGAGATGATCTTCGACCGCCACGGCCTGGACCTGCAGTACGACGCCGATGCGACCTTCACCGTCAGCGAGATCTGGCAGCAGCGGCGCGCCAACTGCCTGGCCTTTACCCTGATGTTCGTCGCGCTGGCACGCGAAGCCGGCATCCAGGCACGCGTGCAGGAAGTCGGCCAGGTCGTGTCGTGGTACCAGGACCAGGCCCAGGGCCTGGTCTACAGCGTCGGCCACGTCAATGCCGGGGTCGGCTTCGCCGGCCGCTTCGCCACCGTCGATCTGGATCGCAACGTGCTGTACGACCGCCGCGGGCCGCTGCCGATCAGCCAGGCACGGGCATTGGCACACTTCTACAACAACCGCGGCGCCGAACGCATGGCCAGCGGCGATC
This sequence comes from Stenotrophomonas sp. YJH_SMC_65, assembly GCF_059369475.1. Lineage (NCBI taxonomy): Bacteria > Pseudomonadati > Pseudomonadota > Gammaproteobacteria > Lysobacterales > Lysobacteraceae > Stenotrophomonas > Stenotrophomonas sp. YJH_SMC_65. The sequence goes on along the minus strand of NZ_JCAFSR010000001.1, from coordinate 164,476 downwards.
TGGTGGGTGCACGCACCTTCTTCAATGCCGCGCTGGCACAGGACAACAGCTTCGCCGCCACCTGGAACAACCTGGGCGTGCTGGAAAACCGTACGGGCGATACCGCCGCCGCGCGCCGGGCATTGGAAACGGCGCTGCGACTGGACGGCCGCCAGGACGCTGCACTGACCAACGCCAGCGCGCTGTACCGGAAGCTGGGCATGGTCATGCAGGCGCAGGCGCTGGAGCAGCGCCTGCAGTCGGTGCAGCGCGAGGATCCGTTCGCGCAGTACATGCTCGGCGCCGAGGCCGAACGCGCCGGCCGACTGGATCAGGCGATCCGCTATTACCGGCAGGCCGTGCGCCTGTACGACACCGCACACCAGTTCCACTTCGGGCTGGCGCGGGCCTATTTCCTGGCCGGCCAGCTCAGGCGCGCCGATCGTGAACTGCTGCGCGCGCAGGCGCTGGGCGGTGCCCCGCAGCAGGCGCGCTACCAGGCCAAGCTGGACAGCCTGGCCCGCTGGCGCGCACAGCAGCAGGCCAGGCGCTGAAGGCCGGTCAGGCCTTCTTGAGGAAGCAGGTCTTCAGGACCAGGCCCTTGATCTTGTCCGAGTTGCCTTCGATGTGCTCGGCATCGTCCTCGACCAGGCGGATGTTGCGGATCACGGTGCCCTGCTTGAGCGGGATCGAGGAACCCTTCACCTTCAGGTCCTTGATCACGGTGACGGTGTCACCGGCCTGCAGGGTATTGCCGTTGCTGTCACGCACGACCAGGGTCGAACCGGCACTTTCCTCGGCGGTCCATTCGAAGCCGCAGTCGGCGCAGATCCACAGCGCGCCATCGGCATAGGTGTTTTCCAGGGTGCACTGCGGGCAGGCGGGGGCAGAAGACATCAGCAAGTAGCTCAAAGTGAATCAACAGCCGCCATTGTAACCGCCCGGCTCGCCTGCCCTTTTCCGGGCGGCGCCCGGCTCCCGGCTTGACCCGATCCGGCCTCCCGATACGGAATGGGAGGCCGCAGGAACTTGCAGTCGGCGGCGAACTGCAGCAGAGTGCGCGGCCCCTGATCGCCCCCGGAACTCCCCATGCGCCTCGGCATCGACTTCGGTACCAGCAACTCCGCCGCCGCCATCGTGCATGAGGGAACACTGCTGCCGATCCGCTTCGGCGACGCCGAGCAGTTCCGCACCAGTGTGTACTTCCCCGGCGTGGTGCCCGACCCGGACGACTTCCAGCTCGACGACGGCCAGGAACACCAGCTGCAGCAGATGATCGACAGCGCCGCGCGCGCGGCGCGTGCCGCCGGCCAGGAACGCGCGCCGCAGGCGCTGCGCCGCGAAGCCCTGCGCGCGCTGCGCCGGGAATGGATGGAAGCCCGCGCCGGCAAGGAACGCAGCGCCAACGACCTGCTGCAGAACGCGGTCTACGGCGACGAAGCGCTGGAAGCCTATTTCGAGGAACACGAAGGCAACCTGGTGCAGAGCCCGAAGTCGATGCTCGGCTACAACCTGCACCCGCGCGCGAAGCAGACCATCACCGGCATCGCCGCGCACATCCTCGAACACATCCGCCTGACCGCCAGTGCCCAGCTCGGCCGGCCGCTGCGCGCCGCCCTGCTCGGGCGCCCGGTGCAGTTCCGCAGTTCGATCGGCGCAGCCGGCAACGACCAGGCGCTGGACATCCTGCGTGAAGCGGCCACCCAGGCCGGCTTCGACCAGGTTGATTTCCTCGAGGAGCCAGCCGCGGCGGCCATGCATTACCACGCCGAAAGCCGCGAGCGGCACCAGGCGGTGATCGTCGATATCGGCGGCGGCACCACCGACATCGCCCATGCCGAAGTCGGCGGCGACGACGCCCCGCGCATCCACCGCGCCTGGGGTATCGCCCGCGGCGGCACCGACATCGACCTGGCGCTGAGCCTGTCCAGCTACATGCCGCTGTTCGGCCGCGGCATCACCCGCGTACCGGCCCACCACTACGTGGAAGCGGCCACCGTGCAGGACATGACCCGCCAGCGCGAATTCCGCCTGCACAAGTACGACCATGTCGACGCGCCCTGGGGCGAGCGCCTGCAGGCACTGCAGGACACCGGCAACACCGCCCGCCTGTACCGTGACGTGGAACGCGCCAAGATCGCCCTCAGCGCTGCCAGCGAGCACCGCAGCACGCTGGACTACATCGCCCGCGACCTGCATGCCGACAGCAGCGCCGACGGCCTGGCCGCCGCCGCCCATGGCTACCTGGAGCAGATCCGCGAGCTGCTGGCCCAGGTCCGCAGCGACATCGGCGGCGACCCGGATGCCGTGTTCCTGACCGGTGGCATGTCCCGCGCCGGCTACCTGCGCCAGGCGGTGGCGGCCGCCTTCCCGGGCGCCCGCATGGTCCACGGCGAGCCCTCGCTGGGCGTGGTCCAGGGCCTTGCGCTGGCGGCAGCCAGCCAGGATTAACAAAACGTTACGCGGTCTAAGTTACTCTTGGTCGGCTAGAACCCTGCTGCCCCTTCCACCGGCCATGCCGGTGTGTGTCCACGGTGCAGCCTGGCCCGCCCAGCGGGCCTAGCGGCCATGCCTTCCTGGCTCGTTCATGGTCCGCGCAGCACCTGAGCCGCCATTGAGACCCGCTTTGGGCACCCGCCAGGCCCCTGAGGCCTTACAACCTGACGCAGCACCTGCACCCATCGACTGCCGCCGTTGTGACGCGGTCTGTTGCCGGTTGCCCGTGCTGCTGCAGCCCGGCGACCACGTGCCCGGCCAGTTCCTGTCACGCGACACCCACGGCCGTGCCGTGATGGCGCGCAACGAGGAAGGCTGGTGCGCGGCGATCGATCCCTATCACCTGCGCTGCACGATCTATTCGCAGCGCCCGGCGATCTGCCGCCAGTTCTCGATGGGCGGCGATGACTGCCGCCGCGAGCGGCAGGACTACCTGCGCCAGGCCGATGCCTGGGCGCTTTCCTCCCCTTCCACCTGACAGGAGCAACCATGCCCCGCAAGGCAAAGACCCCCGCGAAGGCCAGCAACAGCATCCGCAGCGAACGCAAGGGCGCGGCCGCCAGCACCGTGGTCAGCAGCGATTCGATCGCTTCGGACCTGGCAGCGTTCCGCAAGGCCGGTGGCAAGATCGAAGTCCTCGGCACTACCTGGGCGCTGAAGAAAGCCAGCTGACCCAGCTCCGACCGCGGCGGCGCTGCCGCCGCGGCCTGCCGGACCGCGCTCAGCGATCCAGGCGTACCCGCACACTGCCCGAATGCGACTGGATGCGGATGTCACCGTCGCCATTGCCGAGCCGAGTATCGAGATGGCTGCCGGGGCCGTAGCGCGGCCGTTCCACCTGGCCGGCGTCGCTGTTGATCGACCCGCTGAAGCTGTTCACCGACAGCTGCGCCGAAACCGTGCGTGGCAGGCGCAGGTTGACCGACGCGCTCACCGATTCGACATTGATACGGCCCCCCGGCGCCAGCCCGGCCGCCGACAGGTCGATGCTGCCCGACACGGTTTCCACCGCCAGCCGCTGCACCCGCCCGGCATCGACCTCGACCCGGCCGGATACCGTCTGTGCACCGATGTCACCGGACACGCCGCCGCCGGCTTCGATGCGGCCACTGACCGTGTTCACGTCCAGCTTCGGCGTCTGCAGGCGCGCGATGACACCGCCGCTGACCGTATTGAGCTTGCTGTCGCCGCTGCGACCGGAGGCGCTCAGGCTGCCGCTGACCGTGTCGGCCTGCAGGCGGCGCACATCGATGCCGCTGATGTCCTGGCTGGCACTGACCGTACTCAGCAGCAGTTCCACCGAGCGCGGCACGTTCAGCACCAGCGTCGCGCCGCCGTTGTTGTTGCGACGCGGATACTCGATCTCCCAGCGCACGCGGTTGGCACTCTTCTCCTGGCGCAGCTGCAGGCCATCGCTTAGCGTACCGGTGAGCTGCACGTCGTTGCGGTCCCAGCCACGCACGCTCACTTTGCCGGCCACGTTGCTCAGTTCGATGCGGCCGCCGGCGGCCAGGTTGTGGCGCTCGTCGATCCGGGTGTCAGCCAGGGCCACCGCGGGCAGCAGCAACAGCGCGGCGCAGCAGGTCATCAGGGTTCGTGTCATCGGGGGTCTCCTCAGGTCGTCAGGCCGGACTCGGCGGCATAGGCCGCCTGCCGGGTCAATTCCAGCCGCAGCGCATAGGTGCGCTTGAGCTGGCCAAGCAGATGCGGCGCGCGTGGATCCTGCGCCAGCGCGGCCCGGATCTGTGCCGCGCTTTCATCGAGTTCGTGCAGCGCCGGCTGCCATTCCGGCGCCCGGCCTGCGGGCAACGAGGCCACTGCCTGCTGGTACTGCTCGGTCATCGCCGCGGCCTGCAGTTGCAGGGTAGACGGCACCGGCGCGTCCGGTTGCGCATGGCGCCACGGCGCCACCGCGTAGAGCGCCAGGCTTGCGGCCAGTGCGGCCCCCACCGGCAACCACCAGCGCCGGCGCGAACGCCCCGGCAGCACCACCACGTTGCCGGTCGGCGCAGGCGCCGCCTGTGGTTCACGCGGCGGCAGCTGCGCCGACAACCGCGCCCAGCCATCGGCGGGCAGGCCGCGTTCGGAAGGCAGCGCGCGCAGTCGGGCCACCAGATCGTGGTCGGAATCGTGTTCGTGTGTACTCATGTCATGTCTCCCAGCCGTGCGCGCAACAGGCCGCGCGCACGATGCAACTGTGCCTTGGAGCTGCCGACGGCCATCTGCAGCTGCGCGGCGATCTCCTGGTGTTTCCAGCCCTCGATGTCATGCAGCACCAGTACCGCGCGCGCCCTCGGCGGCAGCGTCGCCAGCGCGCGCTCCAGGTCGCGCTCGGTACCGGCGCAGCGGTCGTGTACGGCCAGTTCCTGCAGTCCTCCGTCCACATCATCAAGACTGTCGTGGTCCTGCCCGGCGGCGCGCCCACGCAGTTCCATCAGCGCAGCGTTGACGCCCAGGCGATGCAGCCAGGTCGACAGGCTGCTCTCGAAACGGAACCCCGGCAGCGCCTTCCACGCCTGCAGGAAGGCTTCCTGCAAGGCGTCTTCGGCACGCGCCTGCTGGCCCCCGCACAGCCGCCACAGCACGGCGAACACGCGCGGTGCATGCCGCCGGTACAGCAGTTCATAGGCCGAGGTATCGCCGGCGGCGGCCGCCCGCACCAGGGCGGGTTCATCGACGGCGTCGTGGGCGGCAGGCGGCGCGGGCATGGTGGTGTCGAGCATATCGCTTGGATGCGGCGGCCCGGGAAAAGGTTTAGAGCCGGACGACGATCACTGCCGTGCAACCTTTTCGACACCTGCTGCATCCATGGAAGGTCCTTCGCGAAATTGCCGTCCAGGAGTCCTGCCATGTCCAGCCCAACCTGCGCCGCCCTGCTGGTGATCGCCGCCTGCGTCGTGCTGCAGGCACTGGGCCTGTCGCTGCAGCTGCACCCCGGTAACGGCCGTGCCTGCCTGCAACAGCACCGCCAGGCGCTGGTGTGCCTGGCCTGGGCCCCGGCGGTCGAATCCCCGGCACGCGCCGGGTAACATCGAAGGTCGTTATTGCCACCTGTTGTCGCCCCATGATGTTGTCGCTGAAGGATCACCTGCCGCCCTGGACCCACCCGTGGTTGAACTACGCCGGCGTCGCCCTGCAGATCGTAGTGGTGCTTCTGGTCGCGTGGCTCCTGCGCGTGCTCGCCCGGCGCCTGATCCGCCGCTTCGCCGAGCACTACACGTTGCCGCCCGAGATGGTGATGGGCGCGCGCCGGATCACCAGTTTCGTGGTCTATTTCAGTGCCCTGCTGTACATCCTCAGCCTGCTCGGCGCGAAGCCCTCGGTGCTGTGGACCGCGTTCACCGGCTTCGCGGCCGTGGGCGCGGTGGCCTTCTTCGCGGCCTGGAGCGTGCTGTCCAACATCTTCTGCACGCTGCTGATCTTCACCACCCGCCCGTTCCGCCTGCACGACTACATCGAGGTGCTGGAGAACGGCGAGAAGCCGGGCCTGAAGGGCCGGGTGATCGACGTGAACCTGATCTACACCACGCTGCAGGAGACCGGCGAGGGCCACGAGGGCACGGTGCTGCAGCTGCCGAACAACCTGTTCTTCCAGCGCACGGTACGGCGCTGGCGTGACCCGGCGCAGGCCCCCGGCGGCATCCAGGGCGACGGTTGAGGGTGGAGTTTTCGGCAGGGCTGCGCCCTGCAATAAAACACCCCTTTACCTCAGCTGGCTGTCCTTGCTGCCACGCCGGTTGTACCCGGCATGCGCCTGGTCTTCGTCGTCCCGCGCCTGCTGGCACGCAACGCACAACCGCACACCAGGCACAGCCTGGCGCCGCGCCAACGGGATCGGCGCGTCGCATTCCTCACAGTGTTCCAGACCGGGTCCCTCGCGCAGCTGGCGCCGCGCGCGGGCGATCGCGTCGTCGACGGTGGCGTCGATCTGGTCCTGGACCGCGCCGTCTCCTGCCCAACCGGTGGCCATGGCTATCCTCCGCAGGTGTGTCGCCCGATATGGGGACGATACACCCCGGCAAAAAGGAAGGCCTTCATGTAGAGCCGAGCCATGCTCGGCTGCTTTTCAGGATGCCAAACAGAACGCCGACGGATCCGATCAGGCCGATTGCGGCTTAATCCCCTCCGTCCCCTTTTTGCTTACCAGACCAGGTCGTCGGGCACCTGGAACTGCGCGTAATAGGCGTCGTCTTCTGCGTTGCCGGTGGAGATCTCGGCGGTCGAGCCCGGCTGGCCGTGGTCGACGATGATTGCTTCGGGTGCGCGTTCACGCACCTTTTCGGCGGCGGCGCGGGGCAGCAACACATAGCCCTCGCCGTGGGCGACGATGACCAGCACGCCCACCGACAGCGCCTTGCGCAGCTTGGGGTCGATCAGCAGGGTACGGATCGCTGCGCCATCGCTGAAGCGGTACTCGTCGTCGCCCTTGTGGGGTACGGCATGGGCCGTGATGATCTGCCTGGCCTGGGCCTTCTGTTCAGCCTGCCTGGCCTGGGCATTGCGTTCGGCGGCCAGTGCGCGGTCGCGCTCGACCTTCTCGGCGCGGGCACGTTCAGCCTCGCGCTGGACCTCGGCCGAGGTCGATTCGGCCTTGCCCTGGCGGGCCTTGGCCTGCTCGCGTGCGGCGGCGCTGGCCTGCGACTTCTTGGCCAGGCCGGCCTTGAGCAATTGTTCCTGCAGCGCGTTGGGCTTTGCCATGGTCGGTGCGTACCGCGTGTAATCTTGGATGCCCCATTCTACCGACGCCCCGCCGGCCCTGCATGGCAGTCCTGAAGTACCTCACCGGTTATCCCGAACCCCTGGTTGCCCAGGTCAGCGAGCTGCTGGCGCAGGGCAGGCTCGGCCCCTGGCTGCAGCAGCGCTACCCCGACCCGCACGAGGTGCGCAGCGACCGCCAGCTGTACGACTACACCCAGGAGCTGAAGGACCGTTACCTGCGCAAGTCGGTGCCGCTCAACAAGGTCTGCTACGACAATACGCTGGAAGTGATCAAGCACGCGCTGGGCACCCACACCGCCATCTCCCGCGTGCACGGCGGCCGCCTCAAGGCCAGCCGCGAGATCCGCATCGCGACCGTGTTCCGCCAGGCACCCGCGGCGTTCCTGCGCATGATCGTGGTGCATGAGCTGGCCCACCTGAAGGAAGCCGACCACAACAAGGCCTTCTACCAGCTGTGCCAGCACATGGAGCCGGACTACCTGCAGCTGGAGTTCGATACCCGCCTGTACCTGACCGAGCTGGCCAACCGCGGCCAGCGCTGACCGGCCGCAGCAGCTACACTGCGCGCCCCCTGCCCGACCTGCCTGCCATGGAACCGATCCGTCTCGACAAACGCCTGTCCGCCCTGCTCGGCATCCCGCGCGGCGAAGCGCGGCGCTACATCGAAGGCGGCTGGGTCACGGTCAACGGCGACGTGGTGGAACAGCCGCAGCGCCCGGTCGATGACAGCGCGGTGATCGTGGTGGCCGAACAGGCCAGCGATGAAAAGGCCGAGCGGGTCAGCATGCTGCTGCACAAGCCGGCCGGTGTCGCCGCCGAAACCCTGTGTGCCCTGGTCAGCAGTGACAGCCGCAGCGAACTTGATGCCAGCGACATCCGCCCGTTGCAGCGTCACTTCCACGGCCTGCAGCTGGCCGCCTCGCTGCCGGCCAGCGACAGCGGGCTGGTGGTGGTCAGCCAGGATCCGGCCACGCTGGCCCACCTGCAGCGCAACCTGGGCCGTACCGAGCAGGAATACCTGATCGAAGTGGCCGAAGGCGGTCCCGAGCGCGGGCCGTGGCTGATGGCGCGGCTGCAGCAGGAATCGGGCGGCGCCAAGGTCAGCTGGCAGAGCGAGCAGCGCCTGCGCTTCGCCGGCAAGGGCCTGACGGCCAAGGGGCTGCGTGTGGCGGTCAGCGCCGCCGGCCTGCAGGTCACGGCCGTGCGCCGCCTGCGTATCGGACGCGTGGCGCTGGGGCCGCTGCCGCCGGGGCAGTGGCGCTACCTGGGCAGCGACGAGCGGTTCTGAGGTGTGCGGGTCAGGGCCCTTTCCCGTGGAGAGGGATCCGGGGGTCGGATCCCGTGCCGAAGGCAGGGGCTCTGACCCCCTGTCGATCCTGCAGGCATTCCTTCACGCATGGCGTGGCTCTACCATCGGGGCATGAGCCTGCCCAAGCCGCTGTGGCGACGCCTGCTGCGTGTTGCTGCGATCATCCTCGCCGTGCTGGTGCTGCTGGTCCTGTCCGGGCTGCTGCTGGCCGACCATCTCACGCCGCAGGCGCATGGCGCGCCTTCGCACGTGCTGCCGCTGCAGCCGGCACAGACCCGCATCGACCAGCAGATCGTGCCGCTGCAGGCGGCCCATCCCGGCCAGTCGGGCGTGGCCTTCCTCAGCGATGGCATGGATGCCTTCGCCGCCCGCGCGATGATCACCACCCAGGCCGGCCGCAGCCTGGACCTGCAGTACTACATCTGGCACGACGACCTGATCGGCCACCTGATGGCCAAGGCGCTGTACGACGCCGCCGAGCGCGGCGTGCGCGTGCGCATCCTGCTCGATGACATGAATGCCAAGGACAAGGACGCGCTGATGATGGCGCTCGATGCCCATCCGAACATCGAGATCCGCCTGTACAACCCGTTCCGCAACCGGACCGGCATCCTGCGCATGGTGGAGATGGTGCAGCGCTTCTTCAGCGTGAACCACCGCATGCACAACAAGAGCTGGATCGCCGATGGCCGCGTCGCGATCGTCGGTGGCCGCAACATCGGCGAGGAGTACTTCAGCGCGCGCACCGACGTGAACTTCCAGGATCTGGACCTGCTGGTCGCCGGCCCCGCCGTGGAGCAGGCCAACCGGATCTTCGACGACTACTGGAACAGCGAAACCGCCATTCCGGTATCCGCGCTTGCCTTCCATACCGACGCACAACTGCGCCTGCTGGTGCGCGAATCGGACCACGAGGCGCAGCGGGACGTGGCCCGCCCCTACCTTGCGCGCGTGGCCGAATCACGCCAGCGGCAGCGCCCGAGCCCCGAGCCGTTGCACTGGAGCGGTGCCGTGCGCATCGTGTCGGACCCGCCGATGAAGCACCGCAGGGATGATCGCGCCACCTGGCTGGTGTCGACCCTGATCAGCGAGCTGCAGGCCGCCCGGCACAAGGCCCTGTTGATCTCGCCCTACTTCGTGCCCGGCAACGAGGGCCTCGATGGCTTTTCGGCAATGGCCGGGCGGGGCGTGCAGGTGGGCGTGGTCACCAACTCGCTGGCCGCCAACGACGTCGCCGCCGTGCACGGGGGCTACATGGGCTACCGCGTGCCACTGCTGGAAGCCGGCGTCCACCTGTACGAGCTGAAGGCACAGGGTCAGTCGGGCGATGCCGGCGTGTTCGGCAGCAGCGGCGCGAGCCTGCACACCAAGGCATTCCTGATCGATGACCGCCGCGGTTTCGTCGGCTCCTTCAACCTGGACCCGCGCTCGGCCTACCTGAACACTGAAATGGGTGTGCTGTTCGACGATCCGGTGCTGGGTACACAGCTGCGGGACGAATACCTGCGCCTGGCTGACCCCAGGCACAGCTGGTGGCTGGCACTGGACGACCGCCGCCGGTTGCGCTGGCTGGAGCGCGAACCGCCACCGCACTGGGTGGAGGCCGAGCCAGGGGCAACGGCGCGCAAGCGCTGGTTGTCGCGGGTGATCAGCTGGCTGCCGGTGGAATCGCAGCTGTAGCGCTCAGGACGCCGGAGTGGCCTCATCCTGTCCGGCCTCGTCCAGCGTTTCCACGTTGCGCCCATGCAGGCGCCGCCAGATCCAGCGCAATGCATGCGGCGGTGCCGAGGGCAGCTGCTCCAGCAGGGCCAGCATGCGGCTCTGGCTGGCATGCCCATGGCGGCACAACAGGCTGGCCGCTGCGGCCGCGCTGGCCAGGCGCAGGCTGTCGGCCAACGATCCTTCCGCATCCACCGCCAAGGCCTGGTGAACCGGCTCAGGCAACTCCCATGCGGCAGCGACCCGCTGCGCCAGCGGCAACGACCACTGCTGCAACAGCTGCAGGGCCAACGCCGGCTCCACGGGCTCGCCACGGGCCTGTGCCTCCTGCAGCAGCTGGCGCATCACCAGCGCCGCACCCAGCCCCTGCACCAGGCCCAGCCACTGCGCGGCGAAGGCATCGCCGAAGGTGACCGTGCGTGCGTGGTCGGCCGCTGCACGCGATGCCAGCAGTGCGTGCTCCCAGATGATCGCGCTGAACTGCGGGAACACCTCGCATTGCACCTGCATCACCGGCTGCACCAGTACCGCACTGATGATCTGGCGCACGCCCTCGGTGCCGACCAGGGTCACCGCCCGCTGCAGGCTCTCTACCGGGCGCTCGTGGACCTTGTAGGCCGGGCTGTTGGCGATGCGCAGCAGGTTGCCGGTCAGCACCGGGTCCTGGCCGATGATCGCGGCCATCACCCGGGCCGAGGCGGCATCGTCGTTGACGGTCTGGATCAGCTGCGGCAGCAGCTGCGGCCGGCGGGGCAGCTGCCTGGCCGCCCAGTCGCGGTCCTGCAGCGCGCGCGCCACCGCCTCGCCCAGGCCTGGGTCCTGCACCGGCGTTGGCTCGCCGGCCAGCCGTGGGTACAACGCAAGCGCATGCAGCCCGCGTTGCAGGTGAGCGGCGATCTCCGGCGACGGCAGCGCCTCGCCCTGCAGGCTTGCGGCTGCGGCGGCCACCGCCTGGCGGGATGCGGCAACCAGCCGCGCCGGTGCCGTCCCGGTCGAACGTGTCAGCCAGCCGCGCAGCGATCGCCACCATGCCGCTGTCATCGCCGCCCGCCCTGTCGTTGTGATGCCCTTGCCGTCACTGACCGCCCTGCCTCTTCACGCCCATCCGGCCACCCGCCGTCGTCGCAGCATCGGCCGCACTTTCATCTTCTTTAACCGGACGGCCGCCGACGTCGACGGCAACGGCCGGGCGAATGGACTAGAATGGCGCCGCGCGACCCGTCCCCCAGCCATGACGACGTCGCTTTTTTTGTTTTGGGACCCTACCGTTCACTGGCCGTTCGCTGCAGTTCGCCGCTGTTCGCGCCATCGGAGACGCCATGCTATTCGAAACCCTCGCCACCACCGGCCACGAACAAGTGGTGTTCTGCCACAACCACGATGCCGGCCTGAAGGCGATCATCGCCATTCACAACACCACCCTGGGCCCGGCCCTGGGCGGCGTGCGCATGCGCCCCTACGCCAGCACCGACGAGGCACTGGCCGACGTGCTGCGGCTGAGCCGGACGATGACCTACAAGAATGCGCTGGCCGGCCTCAACGTCGGTGGCGGCAAGGCGGTGATCATCGGCGACCCGAAGGTGGACAAGACCGAGGTGCTGTTCCGCGCCTTCGGCCGTTACGTCGACTCGCTGGGCGGCCGCTACATCACCGCCGAAGACGTCGGCACCGACGTCAACGACATGGAGAACATCTACCTGGAGAGCCAGTTCGTGACCGGCGTGCACCAGGTCCATGGCGGCTCCGGCGATCCGGCCCCGTTCACCGCCTACGGTGCGCTGCAGGCGCTGATGGCGGCGATGCGCTTCAAGTTCGGCCACGAGGAAGTGGGCAAGACCAGCATCGCGGTGCAGGGCCTGGGCCACATCGGCATGGAGCTGGTGAAACTGCTGCGCGACCGCGGTGCCAAGCTGTATGTCACCGACCTGGACAGCGCACTGGTTGATCGCGCGGTCAGCGATTTCGGCGCCGAAGCGGTCAAGCCCGACGAGATCCACGAAGTGAACGCCGACGTGTTCGCACCGTGCGCGCTGGAAGGCGCCATCAACGCCGACACCCTGCCGCGGATCAAGGCCAAGATCATCTGCGGTACCGCCAACAACCAGCTGTCGAGCCTGGAAATCGGCGATGAACTGCACGCGCGCGGCATCCTGTATGCGCCGGACTATGCGGTCAACGCTGGCGGCGTGATGAACGTGTCGCTGGAGATCGATGGCTACAACCGCGAACGCGCGATGCGCCTGATCCGCAGCATCTATCACAACCTCACCCGCATCTTCGAACTGTCGCAGCGCGAGAACATCGCGCCGCAGCGTGCGGCCGACCGCATCGCCGAAAGCCGCATCCTGTCGATCGGCAAGCTGAAGATGCCGCTGGGCCGCAGCACCCCGCGCCTGGGCAACCTGCGCGGCGGCTGAGCCTGCCGATGTCGCGCCGGAGCTGACGTCCCGGCGCGACCTCCCGCTCAGAACCCGGTGCTGTAGCGCAGCGCCGCCTGGCGCGCGCCCTCGCCACCGACGCGCTGGTCGAAGCCCAGGCTCAGGCGGCCATTGCGGCCCCACCACGACTCCAGCGCCACGCCGAACAGCGCACTGCCACGCGGTGCGTCCCATCCCGCCAGGGGTGCCCAGGCATCGACACCAACGAAGCTGGCCTGCCAGTCCGCATCGGCACCGTCGAGCCGTTGCTGCCACTCGGCGTGCCCGCGCAGCGTCCAGCGCCCCCAGCCGCGCTCGCCGCGGATACCGGCCAGCATCTTGCTGCGCTGCACGCGGTTGGCGTCGCCACGCAGGCCGAAGCCGAAACCACCCAGCTCATTGAAGGCATCGGTATCCACGCGCGTGGTGCTGGCACCCAGATACGGTGTCAACGACGCGCCCGCGCGGCCAAAACGATAGCCGCCTTCGACGCTGGCACTGCTGAAGCGTCCGCCGTAACGTGCGGAAACACCATAGGCACCGGCACCCAGCAGCAACTGGCGATCCAGCGCACGGGTGAACTGGCCGCTGCCGACCTGCGCCAGCGCATAGCCCCGGCCCAGGTTCCAACCGGCGTACAACTGTGCCTGCGCCTGGCGATCACGCCCACGATCGCCGCCGAAGCTGCTGCCACCATTGCTGCGGGTCTCGCCAAAGGCCACGCCCATCAGCCCATTGCTGCCCAGCGGCAGGTCCTGGCCGGCCATCCAGCCACGGCTGTCGGCGGCATTGCCGGCAAAACTGCCCTGCCCGGCCTCACCGAGCGCGCTCTGCCAGGCCCCGCGCAGGCGCGGCGCCGCCTGCACGCGATCGAAGCGCTCGGCGATCGCACGGCGCGACATGTCGATGCTGTCGAAGGTGGCCGACTCGGCCCGCGCATGCGCCTGCCCGGACAGGCTCTGCAGGCTGGCTGCCAGGCCCTCGCTGCCACCGCCGGTCCACTGCAGCGCACCGGCCGCCGTGCCGAAGGCCGAGCCCTGCAGCGCAGGACTGCCATCGAGTGCGCTGAACGCACCTTCCAGTCGTTGCGCCGCGGACTGCGCCGAGGCCGCGAGCCCGGTCGCCGCCGCCGTCACGCTCACCTGGGTCAGGTTCAACCAGGCAGTGTTGCTGTCATAGCCATAGCTGCTCTGCAGCAGCGACAGGCCCTGCAGGCCGCTGGAGGAGGCCGGGCTGCTGAAGGTGCCGCTCAGGCCACCGGCCGCATGGACCAGGTCCTGGCGGCTGCCGTTCTGCGGCACGTAGCCGGAGACGAAGCCATGCACGCGCACGCCACCATTGATCGAGGCCGTGCCGGTCACCTGCAGCGCATTGGCACCGAGCGCGATCATCAACTGGCCACCCGCCTGCTGCGTGTAGTTGCCCTCGATGGTGCCGGTGGTGCTGCCGGTGGTCAGGAACACGCTGCTGCCGTTGACCACGTTGCCGATCACGCGCGGCGTGCCGCCATTGAACTGCAGGCCGGTCGAATCCGGGTCGGGCTGGCCGAGGATGGTCACGTTGGAACGGATGACACCGCCGTTCTGCAGCGACAGGATGCCGCGTTCGATGCGGGTGGCGCCGCTGTAGCTGTTGTTGCCTGCGAGCACCAGGGTGCCCCCGCCCTGCTTGACCAGGCCGCCGCTGCCGACGATGTCGTTGCTCCACAGCGAGCCGCTCGATGGCGCATCGACATTGGCCACTACATCACCCCAGTCGAAGCGGCCCGGGCCCTTGATCGCCCGCGAGATGTCGAGCAGGCCGTAGCCGAACACCGCATCCACGCCGGGCGCGCCGATGTCCTTGGCCGTGCCCAGCAGGGTCTGCCGCACCAGGTTGTTGTCGAAGTATGGGTAGCGCTGCCAGACCAGCGCGGCGGCGCCGGAGATCAACGGGGCGGCGAAGGACGTCCCGTAGTTCCAGTAGTAGGTGCTGCCATTGGCATCGGGATAGACCGCGCTGCCCGGCGCCGCCAGGCAATAGCGCGCCGCCTGCCCGCAGGCATTGGCGTAGCTGGCCAGCGTGCCCGGTGCATAGGGATCCACTGCGGTCGCCACCAGCCAACCGCGCTCCAGGTCGGCCGCCGGCAGCGAGCCGGCAACGCCCAGCTGGCTGGGCAGGGCGGCCAGGCTGCTCGGTTCGGTGCGCGCATCGTTGCCGGCCGCGAACACCACCAGGCCGCCATGGTTGATGACGAACGGACGGTACTCGGCCGCCACCTGCGCGGTGGTCGGCAGGTCGGTCCAGTACAGGCCGCCCCACGAGTTGTTCATCACCTTCACGTTGTAGCTGATCAGGTCCTGGTGGACCTGCGCCACGCCCAGCGGACCGCTGAAGGAATTGCCCTTGCCGCTGCCGTCATCGACCGGCGGCTTGTCGGCGATGATCCGCGCCGAAACGATCTGCGCACCGGGGGCGATGCCGCCCGGCCAGGTTCCCACCGGCGCGCCGGCGGCCAGGCTGGCTACCGCCGTGCCGTGGCCCACCACGTCGTCCACCAGCAGGTTGTTGCGCGCCGGATCGATGTAGTTGAGGTTGCCCACCACCCGCCCGTTCAATGCCGCTGCGTTGCGCTGCACGCCCGAGTCGACGATGCCGATGCGCACGCCCTGCCCGGTCAGGCCGGCGGCCTGTGCGGCACGCGCATTGGTCACTGACAGGTGCGCGTCGAAGGCCGGTTCCTGCGGCTTGGCCGGAGGCGGTGCCGTCGGAGGGGGCGTCGTTGGGGGTGTGGGGGTGGTCGGAGGGGGATCGATGCGGACATTGCCGCCGCCTCCGCCGCCGCCACATGCCGTCATTGCCATCGCCAGCGCCGTTGCCAGCGCGGACCTAACCATCGTCGTGCGTTCCATCGATTCCTTCCCATGAACGTTGACCTGCCTACATCCCGGCAGGCGTGCGGTGCCGCCCAGCGGCGGCCCTCCCCGACCCTCTATACTTGGGCCGACCCCCACGCAGTCTGCCGGGAAACCGGGGCGCTTCCAACGTCCGCGGTCTCCTTTCCGAACATTGCTTACGCATCAACGAGATTGCCATGTCCAACATCGTCATCGCCGCCGCCAAGCGCACCGCCATCGGCTCCTTCCTCGGCCAGTTCAACGGCGTGCCGACCCCCACCCTCGGCGCGGCCGCCATCGCTGCCGCCCTGGAACAGTCGGGCGTACCGGCCAGCGACGTCTCCGAGGTCCTCATGGGCTGCGTGCTGCCGGCCAACCTCGGCCAGGCGCCCGCCCGCCAGGCGGCGATCGCCGCCGGCATTCCGCTGTCGACCGGCGCCACCACCCTCAACAAGGTGTGCGGCTCGGGCATGAAGACCATCATGCTCGGCCATGACCTGATCAAGGCCGGTTCGGCCAGCATCGTGGTCGCCGGTGGCATGGAATCGATGTCCAACGCCCCGCACCTGCTGCCGAACTCCCGTACCGGCAACCGCTTCGGCAACTTCCAGGCGGTCGACCACATGGCCCACGACGGCCTGGTCAACGCCTATGACGGCAAGGCCATGGGCGAATTCGCCGAATGCGCCGTGGACAAGTACCAGTTCAGCCGCGAGGAGCAGGACGCCTACGCGATCGAATCGGTCAAGCGCGCGCAGGCCGCACAGGCCAACGGTGCGTTCGCCGACGAGATCGTCGCGGTGAAGGTAGCCACCCGCAAGGGTGACGTCGAGGTCGCCACCGACGAGCAGCCGGGGCGCTCGGATATCGCCAAGATCCCGACCCTGCGCCCGGCCTTCAAGAAGGACGGCAGCGTCACCGCCGCCAGTTCCTCCAGCATCTCCGACGGCGCCGCCGCGGTGGTCCTGCTGACCGAGGAAGACGCGGCCGCCCGTGGCATCACTCCGCTGGCCCGCATCGTCGGCCACGCCACCCATTCGCAGGAACCGGAGTGGTTCACCACCGCCCCGATCGGCGCGATCCACACGCTGCTGGCCAAGACCGGCTGGTCGCTGGACCAGATCGACCTGTTCGAGATCAACGAGGCCTTTGCCGTGGTGGCAATGGCGCCGATGCGTGAGCTGGGCATCCCGCACGACAAGCTGAACGTGAATGGCGGTGCCTGCGCGCTGGGTCATCCCATCGGTGCCTCCGGTGCACGCCTGGTGGTGACCCTGGTCAACGCCCTGCGCACGCGCGGTGGCAAGCGCGGCATTGCCACCCTGTGCATCGGTGGCGGCGAAGCAACGGCAATCGCCATCGAATTGATTTAAAAAGATTTAACGATGATTTCGCAAAAATGAATGCGGGATCGCTTGACACCCAATCTTGGCTTGTCATCATGTTGTCGGCGCGCAGCATGCGCGTTGCCTAATTCTAACGACGAGGATTTACACAATGAGCATCAACAAGCTGCTGGTCGCGATGTCCCTGGCTCTGGCCCTGGCCGCCTGCTCGAAGCAGGAAGCTGCCCAGGACGCCGCTGCTTCGGCCAACGAAGCCGCCACCGAAGCCCAGGCTGCTGCCGACCAGGCCGCCGCTGCCGGCGCCCAGACCGCCGACGCTGCCCAGCAGGCTGCCAACACCGCCGCCACCGCTGCTGACGCTGCGACCGACGCTGCTGCCAACACCGCTGCTGCCGCGACCGACGCTGCTGCTGGCGAAGCCAAGGACGCTGCCAAGGCTGCCGAAGCTACCGCTGAGCAGGCCAAGGACGCTGCTGAAGAAGCCAAGAAGTAATAACTTCTTTCTTCACGCTGTTCCGGAAAAGCCGCTGGTTCGCCAGCGGCTTTTTCTTTGCGCCACTGCGACCTCGCGGCGCGGGCATCGCGACCCCGCCTTCACAACGGCATGAATAGGCTGGCGTCCCCATCCATTGCAGTACCGGAGACCGCCATGAAGATTCGCCCGATCACCACCACCCTGCTGGCCGCCTCCCTGCTGCTGGCCCTGGCCGCCTGCAAGGGCCCGGAAGCCGAACAGGCCAAGCAGGACGCGCAGCAGGCCGCTGACAGCGCCGGCGCGGCTGCCCGCGATGCCGTCGACAAGGCGGCAGAAGCTACCCGTGACGCCGCCGACAAGACCGCTGCAGCCTCCGAGCAGGCCGCCGCCGATACCCAGCAGGCGCTGGACAAGGCTGCAGACGCCACCGCCAACGCTGCCGACAAGGCCAAGGACGCCGCAACCGACGCCGCCGCACACGCCAGCGACGCGACTGCCAACGCCGCACAGAAGGTGGCCGACAAGGCCCGCGATGTTGCCAATGACGCGAAGGCGAACGCCGCCAAGGAAGAAGCCAAGCACTGAGGCGTGCCGGCAGCCAGGCATGGGCCCGGCGCTACAGGAAAAGCCGCGGCACTGCCGCGGCTTTTCTGCTTTTCGCTTTGCGTTTTTTCCGTTGATTCCGTGGTGGGCGCTCCTACGGCAGCGCGCGCACCAGCATCGCCGACAGATCCACGCCCGTCGGCAGGGTCCCGAACACCAGCCCATGCTCCGCTTGCAGCCGGCTGCGCACGAACGCCTCTGCCATCGGACTTTGCGCACGCAACAGCAGCGCGGCCTGCAACAACAGCACTGTGCGCTCGCAGAACAGCCGCGCCTGCGACTCATCCGGTGGCGGTGCTGCTGCCCACCGCTGCAAAGCCGCTGCGTAGCGCGCATCACGATCGGCCACCGCCGCCAGTTCAGCGCGCAGCGCCGCCAGCGCCTCCGGTTCGCGCGCCAGCGCGCGCAGCACGTCCAGACACTGGATGTTGCCGCTTCCTTCCCAGATCGAATTCAACGGTGCCTGCCGGTACAGCCGCGGCAGCATCGATTCCTCCACATAGCCCGCGCCGCCCAGGCATTCCTGTGCTTCATTGACGAAGGCCGGCGCGCGCTTGCACAACCAGTACTTGCCCAGCGCCGTCCCCACACGCGCCAACGCGGCTTCGTTGGCATCCACGCCGGCCCGGTCCACCGCACGCGCGATGCGCATCGACAGCACTGTGGCCGCTTCCGACTCCAGTGCCAGGTCGGCCAGCACATTGGTCATCAACGGGTGCTCGACCAGCAGCTTGCCGAACGTGCGGCGATGACGTGCGTGATGCAGCGCCTGCGCCAGCGCCATGCGCATTTCCGCCGCCGCGCCCAGCATGCAGTCCAGGCGGGTCATCATCACCATGCCGATGATGGTGGCCACGCCCCGCCCCTCCTCGCCCACGCGCCACGCCTGTGCCCCGCAGAACTCGACTTCGCTGGAGGCATTGGCCCAATCGCCAAGCTTGTCCTTCAAGCGCATCAACCGGAATGCGTTGCGGTCGCCGTCGGCCAGCCGGCGCGGCATCAGCAGGCAGGTCAGTCCTCCCGGCGCCTGCGCCAGCACCAGGAAGCCATCGCACATCGGTGCGGAAAAGAACCACTTGTGACCGACCAGGCGATAGCGCTCGCCATCGATCGGTTCAGCGCGCGTGCTGTTGGCACGCACATCCGAGCCTCCCTGCTTCTCGGTCATGCCCATGCCCAGCGTGATGCCGGCCTTGTCCGCCACCGGTACATCGCGCGGATCATAGACCGGCGCTGCGGCCTTGCGCGCCCACTCGGCCAGGTGCGGCTGCGTGTGCAGCACCGCAACTGCCGCATGGGTCATCGTCAACGGGCAACTGGTGCCGGCCTCGGCCTGGTGGTGCAGGTAGCTCAACACCGCGCGCGCGACATGCCCGCCCGGTTGCGGCTCGTGCCAGGACAACCCGGCGACCCCGTGCGATTTCGCTGTGCCCATCAACTGGTGATAGGCCGGATGGAACTCCACCGTATCGATGCGATGGCCCTGCGCATCATGCGTGCGCAGGCGCGGCCGATCGCGGTTGGCATCGAAGCCGAGCCGGTACAGTTCGTCACCCGCCAGCGCACCATAGACCGCCAGCCGCGGCGCGAAGCCGCCAGCGCCTTCGCGCTGCACCGCCTCCATCAGCGCCACGTCATCGGTCCACAACTGGCGCCCCGCGAACGACGGCGGCTGGTTCAGCACCACATGGGTTTCGTAGGGCGCATTGCTGCTGAAGCTGGGTCCACTCATCCGGTCCGTCCTGGCGGCAAGAGATCTGCGGTTCGATTGTGCCGCATCGCCTGCCAAGCCCGTGTTCAGGCCGATTCTCACCCTGTGCACGAGCGGTCGGCCACAGTGACCGCATGGCAGTCAATGACGATCTGGTGGTCCTGCGCCCAGAAGGGCTGTACTGCGCCGCCGGTGATTTCCACATCGATCCCTGGCGACCGGTCCCGCGCGCGGTCATCACCCATGGCCACGGCGATCACGCACGCCCGGGCATGGGCGAGTACCACTGCAGCGACGGCAGCCTGCCGATCCTGCGCTGGCGCCTGGGCGATGTGCCGGTGCAGGCGCATGCCGAGGGCGTGCCGTTCCGCCTGGGCCGGGTGCAGGTATCGCTGCATCCCGCCGGCCATGTACTGGGGTCTTCGCAGGTGCGCATCGACGACGGGCAGCAGGTCTGGGTGGCGTCCGGCGACTACAAGCGCCAGCCTGATCCAACCTGTGCGCCGTTCGAAGTGGTGCCCTGCGATACCTTCATCACCGAGGCCACCTTTGCCCTGCCGATCTATCGTTGGCCGGACACGCCCACCGTCGCTGCGGAGATCGTGGCGTGGCGCCGCGAATGCGAACAGCGCGGCGAAGCTGCCATCCTGCTGTGCTATGCACTGGGCAAGGCGCAGCGGGTACTGGCCGAACTGCTGCCGCTGGACGATCGCCCGGCCTGGCTGCACGGTGCCATCGCCAATGGTGTGGAGGTGTATCGGCAGGCCAACGTGCCAATGCTGGAGACGCTGGCGGTGGCCGAGCAGGGTCGCCAGCCGGATGCCGCCGGCCAGTTGATCCTCGCCCCGCCCTCGGCCGCCGGCACACCGTGGATGCGCCGCTTCGGCCGCTACCAGCTGGGCTTCGCCTCGGGCTGGATGCAGCTGCGCGGCAACCGGCGTCGCCGCAACGTCGATCGTGGCTTCGTCATTTCCGATCACGCCGATTGGCCCGCACTGCTGCAGACCATCGAACAGACCGGCGCGCAGCGGGTGATCGCCACCCATGGCAATACCGATGCGTTGATTCCCTTCCTGCGAGAGCGCGGCGTAGCGGCTGAAGCCTTCCGTACCGATTTCGGGAGCGAGGAATGAAGGCCTTCGCGGCGCTCTACCAGCGCCTGGACCGCAGCACCGCCACGCTGGACAAGCGTGCGGCATTGATCGATTACTTCCGCCAGGCAGGCGCGCACGATGCGGCGTGGGCGCTGTACCTGCTCAGCGGTGGCAAGGTGGGCGGCGCACGCCGCAAGATCGCCGCCAGTGGCGAACTGCGCGCCTGGATTGCCGAAGAATCCGGCTTGCCGCCATGGCTGGTGGAAGACAGCTATGCGCAGGTCGGTGACTTGGCCGAAACGTTGACCCTGCTGCTGGATGATCCATCCCAGCCGGCCGCCGACCGTGCGTTGGCGGATTGGATCGAACAGCATCTGCTGGCGGTGGCCAACCAGCCCGAAGCGGTACGCCGTGCGGCGGTCGTCGCGGGCTGGCAGCAGCTGTGCAGCAGCGAACGCCTGGTGTTCAACAAGCTGCTGACCGGCGCCCTGCGCGTTGGCGTCTCGCAGCGGCTGGTGCAGCAGGCACTGGCGGAGTGGTCCGGCCTGGACATCGCGCGCATCGCCCAGCGCATGCTTGGCGAGTGGGTGCCCTCGCCCGCACTGCTGGGCCAGCTGCTGTCGCCGGATGAGCTGCCACTGGACCGGCAGCAACCCTACCCGTTCTTCCTCGCCTCACCACTGGAAGGCGATCCTGCCGAACGCCTCGGCCCCATCGAAGATTGGCTGCTGGAATGGAAGTGGGATGGCATCCGCCTGCAGCTGCTGCGCCGGCGCGGCGAGGTCGCATTGTGGTCACGCGGCGAAGAGCGGCTGGATGGTCGCTTCCCCGAAATCGAACAGGCGGCGATGGCGCTTCCCGATGGCTGCGTGCTGGACGGAGAGCTGCTGGCCTGGGACGAAGCCACGGACCTGCCGCGTGCATTCACCGCGCTGCAGACCCGCATCCAGCGCCGCAAGCCCGGTGCGGCTACCCTGCGCAACACGCCGGTGCGCGTGCTCGCCTATGACCTGCTGGAACACGATGGCGCGGACCTGCGTGAGTTGCCGTTGCGGGAACGGCGTGCACGGCTTGCCGACGTCGTCGGTGCCCTGGGTGATGTACGGATCCAGCTCTCACCCGACGTTGCCGCCGAAGACTGGCCGCAGGCGGCGGCGATGCGCGATGTGGCACGCGAACGTGGCGTGGAAGGGCTGATGCTGAAACGTCGTGCCTCGCCCTACCAGGCCGGGCGACGCCGCGGTGACTGGTGGAAATGGAAGGTCGATCCGCTCACCGTCGATGCAGTGCTCCTGTACGCGCAGGCTGGCCATGGGCGGCGCAGCACGTTGTACACCGACTACACCTTCGGCGTCTGGGACGGCGACACGCTGGTACCGGTGGCCAAGGCCTATTCGGGCCTGGATGACAAGGAGATCCTCGCGCTTGATCGCTGGATCCGCGCCAATACCCGCGAGCGCTTTGGCCCGGTGCGCAGCGTACGCCCCGAACACGTCTTCGAACTGGGCTTCGAGGCGGTCAACCGCAGCAGCCGGCACAAGTCCGGTATCGCCGTACGCTTTCCACGCATCCTGCGCTGGCGCCACGACAAGCCAGCCAGCGAGGCCGATCAGCTGGCTACCCTGCAGGCGCTGGCGCGATGAACCGCAGCCAGGCACTACGCCGGCTGGAAGACTGGTTCGCGTCGAAAGGCTGGCGCTCGTTGCCGTTCCAGCGCGCGATGTGGCGGCACTATCTCGCCGGCGGATCCGGGTTGCTGCACACGCCCACAGGCAGCGGCAAGACACTGGCGATGTTCGGGGGACCGCTGCTGCAGGCCATGATCGACCCACCGCCTTCGCCCCGCCGCGCCGGTGCGGTACGCCCGCTGCAGGTGCTGTGGGTGACGCCCTTGCGCGCGTTGGCCAGCGACACCGCGCGTGCGCTGCAGGCCGTGGTCGATGGGTTGCAGCTTGGATGGCGTGTCGGCCTGCGCAGCGGTGACGCCAGCAACCGCGAACGACGACAGGCACGCGAGGGCCGCATCGACGTACTGGTCACGACGCCGGAATCGCTGGCGCTGCTGTTGAGCTATCCGGATACGCTGCCGCGCATGCGCCAGCTGCGCTGCGTGGTGGTGGACGAATGGCACGAACTGCTGGGCAACAAGCGCGGTGTCCTGCTGCAGTTGAATCTGGCCGTGCTGCGCGATGCCGCGCCGGCATTGCAGCTGTGGGGGCTGTCGGCCACGCTGGGCAATCTGGATGAGGCGCGCGACGTGCTGCTGCCCGGACAGCCCGACGCGCCGATCGTGCAGGGCGTGCGCCCGCGTGCGACCACGGTGCGCAGCCTGCTGCCCGAACCCGGTGAACGCTTTCCCTGGGCCGGGCACCTGGGCCTGGCCCAACTGCCGCGGGTGCTGGACGCATTGATGCAGGCACGCAGCAGCCTGCTCTTCACCAACACCCGTGCACAGGCAGAACTGTGGCATCAGGCGCTGGCGTCGGTCTGGCCCGAGGAACACGACACGCTTGCGCTGCACCACGGTTCGCTGGATCCGGCGCTGCGCCAGCAGGTGGAGGACGGGCTGCGTGCAGGAACGCTGCGCTGCGTGGTCGCCACCTCCAGCCTCGACCTCGGCGTGGACTTTCCCGAGGTCGAACAGGTACTGCAGCTGGGCAGCCCGAAGGGCGTCGCCCGCCTGCGCCAGCGCGCCGGACGTGCGCGCCATCGTCCCGGTGCCAGTGGCGCGATCCTCTGCGTGCCGAGCCATGCGCTGGAACTGGCCGAGTACGCAGCCGTGCGTCGCGCACTGGCCGAAGGCGTGGTCGAAGCACGCAGGCCGCCGATGCTGTCGCTGGACGTTCTGGCCCAGCATGCGGTCAGCCGTGCCCTGGCCGGTGGCTTCCACGGGGATGCGCTGCTGGCGCAGGTCCGGCGCACCCATGCGTTCGCATCCCTGGCCGAGGACCAGTGGCAGGCCGTGCTGACTTTCATCGTGCAGGGGGGCCAGGCCCTGGCCCAGTACCCTGACTTCCACAAGGTCGTGCAGGACGCCGATGGCCGCTACCGGATGCACGACCGGCGCCAGGCACTACGCCACCGGCTGTCGATCGGCACCATCAGCAGCGATGGCAGCGTGCGCGTGCAGTTCCTGCGCGGGGCCGGCCTCGGCGCCGTGGAGGAACAGTTCGCCAGCCGCCTGCGCCGCGGAGACCGCTTCCAGTTCGCCGGGCGCCTGCTGGAGCTGGTGCAGCTGCGCGACATGACCGCCTTCGTGCGGCTGGCACGAGGGCGCGGTGAAGGTGTCGTGCCCCGCTGGCAGGGAGGCCAGCTGCCGCTGTCGATGGCACTGGGCAGCGAACTGGAGTCGGTGCTGTCAGGCGCCGACGACAGCGCGGAAGCCCGCTGGCTGGCACCGCTGCTGGCACTTCAGCAGCAGGTGTCGGCGCTTCCCGGCCCGGACCACGTGCTGCTGGAGGACGTACGCCGCCGCGAAGGCCAGTTCCTCTTCGTCTATCCCTTCGCCGGACGCCACGTGCACGAGGCGCTGGCCGCCCTGTTGGCACTGCGCTGCACCCGCCAGCAACGCAACAGCATCGGCTATGCCGTGAATGATCACGGCCTGGCGCTGGCACCGGCGCAGGCGATCGACCTGGACGCGGCGCAATGGCATGCGTTGTTCACCACCGATCAGCTGCTGGACGATCTGCGTGCGGCGGTGAACCTGGGCGAGCTTGCGCGGCGCCAGTTCCGTGGCATCGCGCGCGTCGCAGGCCTGCTGGTACCCAGCCTGCCGGGGGGCATGCCGCGATCGCTGCGCCAGCTGCAGGCCTCGGCGGGCCTGCTGTATGACGTATTGCGCGAGCATGACCCCGAGCACCTGCTGCTGGCGCTGGCCGAACGCGAAGTGCTGCATGACAGCCTCGACCTGCCGGGGCTACGCCAGGTGCTGGTCCGGATCGGCGCGCGACGCATGTCGATGCAGCGCCCTGCATCGCTGACGCCCCTGGGCTTTCCACTGTGGGCCGAACGCCTGCGCGGACAGTTCAGCAACGAGGACTGGCGTACCCGCGTGCAACGCGCGGCCCAGCAGCTGGAACGTCGCCATGGCCGATGAAATACCACTGCTGCTTGCCGGCGAACCGGTGACCCTGGCGGGCGCACGCGCACTCTACTGGCCGGCGCGGCAGGCGCTGCTGATCGCGGACCTGCACCTGGGCAAGGCCGATGTGTTCCGCCGCGCCGGCATCGCGCTGCCCAGCGGCGGAACCGGCGAAGACCTGCAACGCCTGCAGGGTCTGCTGGACAGGCACGCCTGCCGCGAACTGTGGATCCTGGGCGACATCCTGCATGGGCCGGCGCATCGCGCCGCCTGGTACCAGCAATGGCTCGGCTGGCGCGAACGCAACACCGCACTGGACGTGCATGTCCTGCGCGGAAATCATGACCGGCAGCTACCGCATGCCCAGCTGCAGGTGCAGATCCACGAGGAGGTGCGGCTGGCGCCGTTCCTGCTGCGACATGAACCGTGCGCAGATCCGGCGTGGCACGTAGTCGCAGGCCACCTGCATCCGCAGGTCGCACTGCCCGCATTGCGCCGGCGCTTCCCGGCCTTCTGGCTGCGCGAGCGGATGACGGTCCTGCCGGCCTTTTCTGCGTTCACCGCCGGAATCGTGCCTGCTCCCGCCAGCGGCGAACAGATGATCGCCTGCGTGGAAAACGGCCTGGTGGAACTGCCAGTGGCTTGAATCAGGCCGGACGAATGTCCAGCTGCGGCATCAACTGGAACTCAGGCGTGTCAACTTCACGTCGCCGCGGCAAGGCCTGGATTGCCGCCAGCATCTCCTGTGCGCAGGCGCGGATGCGTCCGTGGTGCTCCGGCGATGCATGACTGATCAAGCTGCCCACATGGAATTCGAACACGTCCTCCAGTACGTCGGGCTGGTCCTCGTGCAGCATCTGCAACAGTCCGCGCAGCTTGCAGATTTCCGATTCCAGCTCCTCGACCGCGAACCACATGGCGTCCTCCTCTTCAACAACAGGCGGCGCGTCCGGGCCGCGACAGGCCGCAACGGCAGCGCCGCCCGGGCCACGCGCGATGTCAATCACGGAAAGGAAAACGGGCGACGCGCAATCGCGTGCAACCTACTTCTCGCATATACACGGTGAGGCAACCGTTAATTCGCGTGACAGCGCGCTTCACGCATTCGCAGTGATCGCGCTGATGCCAGGCATCTGCGCCCCTGCAGCCAACGCGTCGACAAATGCCGGATCCAGCGCAAGCGAACCGAACCAGCCATGCTGGGTACCGCTGAGCACGCGCAGCATGTGGCCACGCCCACCCGGCAGGCGCCCCATCGGCCCGAGCAGCACGTCGCGCGCCTTTGCCCAGGCATCGCGATCAGACTGGAACAGCGGCGTCAGCCAACGGCTCCAGCGCTGGTAGACCGCAACGTGCGCCCTGCGCTGCGCCTGGTAGGCCTGCAATGCAGCGCCTCCCCCGCCATGTGCGCGCACGGCATCGCGCAATGCCAGCGCATCGAGCAGCGCCATGTTCACGCCCTGCCCCAGCTGCGGGCTCATCGCATGTGCGGCATCGCCGGCCAGCACCATGCGGCCGCAATGCCAGCGCGTCATCACGGCGTCACGGTAGACCGCGCGCGCCAGCTGGCCGGCATCATGCAGATGCGCAAAGCGCGCGCTGGCCTGCGGCCACAGCGCGTGCAGCTCGTCCAGCCAGGGCGTCATGCCATCGGCCTGCCATCGTTCGAAGTCGGCGCGTGGCAGGCTCCAGAAGAAGCTCAGGCGCGGCGTGTCATCACCTGGCCGCGTACCGACCGGCAGCAGCCCGATCATCTTGCGCGCGGCCACGTAGCGCTGCCGCAGCTCCTGCAGGTGCGGCCAGTCCTCGGCCGGCAGCAGGCACCACAGTGCGCCCCAGGGATACACGCGGTCCAGCCCGGTGCCGCCTTCGATCGAGCCGCGCAGCGTCGAAGCCGCACCATCGGCGGCCACCACCAGGTCGAACGGCCCATGCATGCGGCCCTCACTGTCATGCAGGCGGCCCTGTGCGGCATCCACTGCGGCGATGGTGACGCCGGCATGCAGCTGGCCCGCACCCGCACGCGCCCCGTCCAGCAGCGAGAACAGCGCCCCACGCTGCATGCCGAGGCCGTGCAGGCGCGCGTCCAGGCCGTCATAGCGCATGTCCATCACCGTGCGCTCGCACGGTGTATCGCCATAAAGACGGTGCACCGGCGCCGCATGCGCGCGCACGGCATCAAGCAGGCCCATCTGCCACAGCACCTGCAGGCCGCTGGGCTGCAGCAGGAAGCCGGCGCCAACCGGCCCCGGCGAGGGCACGCGTTCGAAGATCTCCACCTCGTGGCCATCACGAGAGAGCAGGATGGACAATGCCTGTCCAGCGGTGCCGTAGCCGATCACGGCGATGCGCAGTCGTTCCTTCATCGGCGCATTGTGCCCGAGCGCAAATCCGGATGGCCACCTGGAACCCTGTCCACAGCGCCGCAATGCCCGTCGCGACGCAAAAAAAACCCCGCCGAAGCGGGGTTTTCAACGCACTGTCGAGTGGATCACTCGGCCGGCGTGATGTTCGAAGCCTGGGCACCCTTCGGGCCCTGGGTCACGTCATAGGTGACACGCTGGCCTTCCTGCAGGCTGCGGAAGCCCTTGGAGTTGATGGCGGAGAAGTGCGCGAACACGTCGGCGCTGCCATCCTCCGGCGAGATGAAGCCAAATCCCTTGGCGTCGTTGAACCACTTGACGGTACCGTTCGGCATGGTGATGCGAGACCTTATGCAATGAATGGGTGGTGTACGCTGAACCCGCGCACAAGCTGAGTATGCAAAGCTTGCTCGGGGAAGACAATCACCCCCGCGCCAATTCGCCCACCAGTTCCGGAAGTCCGTTGCTGGCCGCCTGCACGTTCGCCAGTACTTCGGCCATCGTAATCTCCTCGCCATCACCGCAGCCGGCGGCCCAGTTGGCGATGATTGCCAGGCAGGCGTAATCCAGCCCCAGCTCGCGTGCCAGCGCGGCCTCCGGCATGCCGGTCATGCCTACCAGGTCGCAGCCGTCACGGCGCATGCGGGCGATCTCGGCGATGGTCTCCAGGCGCGGGCCCTGCGTCGCGCCGTAGCAGCCACCGTCATGGACCGTGACGCCGGTCACTTTCGCTGCCGCCAGGATCTTGCTGCGCAGCATCGGCGTATAGGGGTGGCCGAAATCGACGTGGACCACGTCGGTGCCTTCTTCTTCACAGATCGTGCTGATGCGGCCCCAGGTGTAGTCGATGATCTGGTCCGGGCAGGCCAGCACGCGCGGACCGAAGTCTTCGGTGATGCCACCCACCGTGTTCAATGCCAGCACGCGCTGCGCGCCCAGCTGCTGCAGCGCGGCCAGGTTGGCGCGGTAGTTGATCTTGTGCGGCGGCAGTGAGTGCCCCTCGCCATGCCGCGCCAGGAACGCCACGCGATGGCCGAGCAGCGTGCCCACGCGCACCGGGCCGGACGGGCGGCCAAAGCGGGTGTCGACCTCGTGGGTCTGCACGTCGTCGAGCTTGGCCAGGTTGTAGACACCGGTACCGCCGATCACGGCCAGGGCGATCTGTTGCATTCAAAGCACTCCATGGAAAGACGAACGCCGGCACCCGAGGATGCCGGCGGTGGAAGAAGACGCGCCGCAGGCAGCTGCGCCGTTACTCCTTCATTGCGTAGATCGCCGGCACGCAGCGCAGGGTCTCGTTGACGTCCATGCCGAAGCCGAACACGTAGCGGTCCGGCAGCTCGATGCCGGCGTAGTCGGCGGTCACGTCCGGCAGTGCGCGGTCGTGCTTCTTCACGGTCATCGCGGCGATGTGCACGTCGGTCGCGCCCTGCTCCAGGCACCAGGTGCGGACGCCCTGCAGGGTGTAGCCCTCGTCGAGGATGTCGTCGATCAGCAGCACGCGGCGGCCGAACAGCGAGGTGGCCGGCTTGTGCTTCCAGACCAGGTCTCCGCCGGTGGTTTCACCGCGGTAGCGGGTCGCGTGCAGGTAATCGAACTGCACGTCCTGGCCGCGCGCGCCCAGTTCCAGCGCCAGCTGGCCGGCGAACGGCAGCGCACCATGCATGATGGACAGGAACAGCGGCACCTCGCCCTTGTAATCGCGCGCGATGGCGTCGGCGATACCAGCGATGGCCTTGTCGATGGTGGGGCGGTCGACCAGCAGGTCAGCCTGGGCCAGGGCCTGGGAAATGGTGAGGTTGGGCATCAGACGGTTCTTCCAAGGGTTTCAAGCAGACGGGATTGGGTGTCGCCATGGCGGGCGTCGGCAAGCAGGCCGTCCCAGCCGAGCGCGCCGCGGCCAAGCAGGCCCAGCAGCGCAGCAGTATTGAGGGAGCGTCCCTGCACCGCGTGCAGGGCTTCATCGACCAGTTCCGGGTGGCAGACCAGCACCACGTCGCAGCCGGCATCCAGGTGCGCGTGCACGCGTGCCGGCACGCCACCGGCACTGTGCGAGGCGGCCATGCCGATGTCATCGGAGAACACCACGCCACGGAAGCCGAGCTCGCCACGCAGGATGTCCTGGATCCAGCGCGGGGAATAGCCGGCCGGCTCCGGCGCCACCTGCGGATAGATCACGTGCGCCATCATCACCGCATCGGCACCGGCGGCGATGCCGGCCTGGAACGGCACCAGGTCCTGGGCGCGCAGTTCGTCCAGCGCGCGCGGGTCGATCGCGGTATCGACGTGGGTGTCTTCCAGCACGGTGCCGTGGCCGGGGAAATGCTTGAGCGTGGCGGCCATGCCGACCGCATGCATGCCGCGCACATAGGCGGCGGTGAACGCGGCCACCACCTGCGGGTCTTCACTGAAGGCACGGTTGCCGATGGCGCGGTTGCCGCGGCCAAGGTCGACCACCGGCGCGAAACTCAGGTCGAGGCCGCTGGCACGTACTTCGCTGGCCATCAGCCAGGCATGCTGTTCGGCCAGGGCCAGCGCCTGCTGCGGGTCGGCGGCGTACAGCGCGCCGATGTCCTGCAGCGGCGGCAGCGCGCTGTAGCCCTCGCGGAAACGCTGCACACGGCCGCCTTCCTGGTCCACGCAGATCAGCTGCGGGCGCGGGGCGGCGGCACGGATCGCCGCACTCAGATCGGTCACCTGCTGGCGCGAGGCGAAGTTGCGCTTGAACAGCACCACCCCGGCCACGGCGTCGTGCTGCAGCCAGTCACGTTCCTGGGCGGTCAGTTCGGTGCCGGCAACGCCGATCAGCAGCATGGTCGATCTCCACAACGCGCGCCCGCATGGCGCAGTGCCGCATTGTCGCAGAACCGGCCGACAGGCGCAGGGGTCAGACGAAGGGGAGTGTGGGGTCAGAGCCCCTGCGGGGATCTGACCCCGGGGTCGGATCCCCGCAGGGGCTCTGACCCCGATCTGCTCAGACTTTGCAGCCGTCCGGGCCGCAGGCCTCGTCGCCGTCAGCCGAAGCTGCCGGGGCGCCCTGTTCGGCTGCGATCTGGCGAAGGGCGTTGGCGAAGGCCTCTGGCGGCTGGGCCCCGGAAATGGCCCACTTCCCATCGATGACGAAAGTCGGCACCGAGGAAATGCCCAGTGCATGGGCCTGCGCGAGCCTGGCTTCGACCTCGGCCAGGCCGCGGTCGGAGCCCAGCATCTGCGCGATTTCAGCACCGTCCAGGCCGCCAGCCACGCCGGCCTTCACCAGCACTGCGGTATCGGCCAGATTCTGGCCATGCTCGAAGTGGGCACGGAAAAGTGCTTCGCCGACCGCATCCTGCACGCCGTGCTGGCCGGCCAGCCACAACACCCGATGGGCCGGCAGCGTGGTCACCCGCACCTGGCCCTGGCTGAAATCCATCGGCAGGCCCTCGGCCCGCGCGGTGGTCTGGGTCTGGCCGAGGATCTGCTCGGTGCGCTCGACGCCACCGAACTTGCGCACATAGGCCTCGCGCAGCGGCACCGGGGTGGCGTCCGCGTCCGGGTCCAGCTGGAACGGCTGCCAGTGGATATCGAGTTCAGGCGCATTGGCGCCGAGCAACTGCACACCCTGCTGGAAGCGATGCTTGCCGATCCAGCACCAAGGGCAGACCACGTCGGAGTAGATGTCGATTCTCATCCCCACCACATGGGGCCCGCCTCCCTCGAAAAAAGGGGACGGAGGGGATTAAGTCGTTTCCAGCACAGCTGGGGTAAAGACGACTTAATCCCCTCCGTCCCCTTTTTTGGGGGCTTCACCACTGTGAATAGGGGTGACTGGCCAGTGCGACGTTGTAGTAGCGCGCGTCGTCGGTGACTTCGGCACCCACCCAGTCCGGCAGTTCGATCGCCTGGTCGGCGCTGTCCAGCTCGACTTCGGCCACGACCAGGCCGGCGTTGTCGCCGAAGAACTCGTCCACTTCCCAGGTCAGGCCGGCGTGTTCGACCAGGTGGCGGCGCTTGTCGATCAGGCCACCGACGCACAGCGCCAACAGGGCGCGCGCATCCTCCACCGGGATCGGGTAGTCGAACTCCTGGCGGGTATGGCCGATGGTGCGCGACTTCAGGTTCAGCGCGGCGTGGTCGCCTTCGATGCGCACGCGCACCGAGGCGTTCTGGGTGCCGCGGTCGAGCGCGCCCATGTCGTTGATGTAGCCCTGCGCCATCGGGATCACCCGATGCGCGGCGGTGCGCCAGCCATCACTGCTGACGAGGAATTTGCGTTCGATTTCGATGCCCATCGCGCCATTATGCGCGATGGGTGATGACAACCTGTCAGCGCTTCTCGAACACCGCGATGCTTTCCACGTGCGCGGTATGCGGGAACATGTCCATGGCACCGGCGCTGACCAGGGTGAAGCCCTGTTCGTTGACCAGATAGCCGGCATCGCGCGCCAGCGAGCCCGGGTGGCAGCTGACGTAGACAATGCGCTTGAACTGCTTCAGCGGCAGCTGCTGCAGCACTTCGATCGCACCCGAGCGCGGCGGGTCCAGCAGCAGCTTGTCAAAGCCCTGGCGCATCCACGGGGTGCTGCGCTGGTCCTGGGTCAGGTCGGCGCTGAAGAACTGCGCGTTGGCCAGGCCGTTGCGCTCGGCGTTCTCACGCGCACGCGCCACCAGGCCGGCATCGCCTTCCACGCCAACCACCTCGCGCACGCGGCGCGCCAGCGGCAGGGTGAAGTTGCCCAGGCCGCAGAACAGGTCCAGTACACGCTCGTCCTCACCCGGTTCCAGCAGGTCCAGGGCGTGGGCGATCATCTTCTCGTTGAGCTTGGCATTGACCTGGATGAAGTCCAGCGGGCGGAACGCCAGCTCGACATCCCACGGCGCCAGACGGAACGACAGCGGCACACCCTGCCCGTCCAGCGGCTGCACGGTATCCACGCCGCCGGACTGCAGGTAGATCACGAAGCCATGCTGCTGGCCGAAGGCCGCCCAGGCCGCGCGGTCGGCATCGCTGAGCGGCTGCAGATGGCGAACGGTCAGGACCACGGCCTGGTCACCGGCGATGAATTCGATCTGCGGGATGTCACGCTTGCCATCGAGTGACTCGATGAAGGTGGACAGCGCCTCGACCTTGGTACCAATCTCGGGGATCACGGTCAGGCACTGGCTGAGGTCGGCGACGAAGCGCGGATCCTGTTCACGGAAGCCGACCAGGGTCTTGTCCTTCTTTTCGACCCGGCGCACCGAGAAACGGCCCTTGCGGCGGTAGCCCCAGCTCTCGCCGACCAGCGGCGCGAGCACGGTGCCCGGCTTCACATGGCCGATCCGCTCCAGGTTGTCCATCAGCACGCGCTGCTTGGCCACGATCTGCTGGTCTTCGTCCAGGTGCTGCAGCACGCAGCCGGCGCAGGTGCCGAAATGGGGGCACTTGGGGGTCACCCGCTGCGGCGAGGCCTGCAGCACCTCCAGGGTGCGCGCCTCGTCGAAATGGCGGCTGCGGGCAGTCTGTTCAGCCATCACCACCTCGCCGGGCAGCGCGCCGCTGACGAAGGTGACCTTGCCGCCCTCGCCTTCACGGCGGGCGACACCGCGACCATCATGGCTGAGGTCGAGGATCTCGGTCTGGAATGGGGTACGGTCAGTGCGGGAACGGGATCGGGCCACGTGGCAACAGGCTGCGGGCAAAAATGGGGGCGTATTGTCGCAGATCCTGACCGACGGGGCCTGGACCCGCTTGCGCCCGTGGCCGTCGTGCTTGATGATTGGGCCAGCTGACATGGAGGCAGCCCTGATGCAGATGACCCCGCGGGCCGCACGGCCCCGCTTCCTGCTTGTCGAGGACGACATCATCAGCCGCGGTTTTTTCAAGGCGGCGTTGGAAACGTTACCGGCGGATGTGGATACCGCAGATTCGCTGGCCAGTGCCCTGGCCAGTGCCGAACCCGGCGCGCATGATCTGTGGCTGATCGACGTCAACCTGCCGGATGGCAATGGCGCGCAACTGCTGCGTGAGCTACGCCGCTCACATCCCGACACACCGGCGCTGGCACATACGGCCGACGGCGATACCTCCATCCACGCCCGCCTGCGCGAAGCCGGTTTCAGCGACACCCTGGTCAAGCCGCTGGGCCGCGACCAGCTGCTGAAGGCCGTGCGCCGTGCGCTGGTCAACAGCCCGGCGGGAATCTTCGTGGCACAGGCCCCGGCCGCGGTCGAGCTGGCCGTTCAGGACTGGGACGAGACTGCGGCATTGGCCGCGCTCAATGGCCAGCGCAACCACCTGATCGCACTGCGCGAGCTGTTCCTGGCCGAGTTGCCCGGTGTGCGCGACGCGGTCGAGCAGGCGGTGGACCAGCACGACGAGCGCCAGCTGCGCAGCCAGTTGCACCGGTTGCAGGCGAGCTGTGGCTTCGTGGGGGCGGCACGGTTGGGCCGGGCGGTGCGCCAGCTGCATCATGCACCCGAGTCCGGGCAGGCCCAGGACGGGTTCCGCGCCGCGGTAGCTGCCCTGCTGCATTGAGGGTTTTTCGGCAGGGCTGCGCCCTGCACCCGCAGAGGCTTCAAGCCAAGCCAAGGCAACAGCAACAGCAACAGCAACGGCATGCATTCCGTGGGTTGGCGGTGCGGTATCGGAGGGCGGGGACGCCGTAAACCCGTCCTTGGGGGCTTGGCAGCCGCATCCATGCGGCTGACACCCCGCCCTCCGATACCGCCCCACCTCTTACAGTTTTCCGCGATCGGGTAGATCCACGCCATGCGTGGATGAATTTCTGTCAGATATCGAAATCAATCTGGGGTCGGATCCGTTTTCCGAAGGAAAACGGATCCGACCCCACGCCGTTCCGACAGTTCGCGGAACACTGTCGAAGGCGGGGTGGGTCCGGTTGCGGGAGTGTCCGCGGCATGGATGCCGCGGCCAAGCCCCCAGGGACGGGTTTACGGCGTCTCCCGCAACCGGACCCACCCCGCCTACCCACGGATAGCCAGCTTTTGCCGTTGACGTTGATTCGGCAGGTGCAGGGCTGCAAGCCCTGCCCCCCCCCCTACCTGCGCGGCGCAAGCTGCTCGAGCATTTCCCAGGACTTCAGCCCGCGCGCGCCCAGGTGATGGGCCAGCACCCGCCGCATCGGCAGGCGCAGGCTGGCCAGATCGGCGGCATCCGGTTCTTCGTCGGCCGCAAGGGCCAGCAGCGCCGAGCCAGTGGCCGCCGCCCGGCGCTCCCCGCCACGCTCGCTCAGCAGGCGCTGCGCCCCTTCCTGCGGGTCCAGCTCGTAGCGCGCCGCCGGGTCGATCGGCTGGCCATCACTGGCACTGTCCAGCTCGAAACCCAGGCCCAGCGCGGACAGCAGTTCGCGCTCGAAACGGCGCAGGGTCCAGGCCAGGCCGGCACCGACCGCCAGCCGCGCGCGTGCCTCACCGTAGGCAAGGTACAGCTCCGGCAGCGGGTCCTGGCGCGGGGCCAGGCGCAGGGTCAGTTCACTCAGGTAGAAGCCGGCCAACATCGCCTGGCCGACCAGGCGTGGCGCGGCATCCAGCGCCTCGGCACCCCGCAGCTGGGCCAGTTCACCCCGCTGCTGGGCACTGAAGCGGATCCACTGCAACGGCTGCAGGGCGGCGCGCAGCACCTGGCCCTTGGCGGTGGACACGCCACGCGCCAGCAGGCCGATACGGCCATGCTGCGCGCTCAACACTTCGACCAGCAGGCTGGTCTCGCGGTAGGCCCGTGCGTGCAGCACGAAGCCGGTGTCGTCCTCGATCATCATCGAAGCGACCGTCGCGGCTTATTCGTAGCCGAAGGCCTTCAGCGCGGCCTCGTCGTCGGACCAGCCTTCACGCACGCGCACCCAGGTTTCCAGGAACACCTTGGCCCCGAACAGACGCTCCATCTGCAGGCGGGACTTGGCGCCGATCTCCTTCAGGCGGGCGCCGCCCTTGCCGATCACGATGGCCTTCTGGCCCTCGCGCTCGACCCAGATCACCGCACCGATGCGCAGCAGGTTGCCATCCTCGGTGAAGCGCTCGATCTCGACGGTGGTTGCGTACGGCAGTTCCTCGCCGAGCTGGCGCATCAACTGCTCGCGCACCAGTTCACCGGCCAGGAAACGCTGGCTGCGATCGGTGATCTCGTCCTCGCCGAACATCGGCGGGGCTTCCGGCAGCAGCTTCAGCACGTCGCGCACCAGTGCTTCCAAGCCGTTGCGCTTCTGCGCCGAGATCGGGTGCACGGCGGCGAAATCACGACCTTCGGTCACCTGCTGCAGGAACGGCAGCAGCGCGCCCTTTTCCTTCAGGCGATCGATCTTGTTGACCACCAGCACCACCGGGATGCCGGCGTCGCGCAGCACGTTGAACGCCAGGCTGTCCTCTTCATCCCAGCGACCGGCTTCGATCACCAGCAGGCCGGCATCGACGCCTTCCAGCGAGCCACGCGCGGCGCGGTTCATCACCCGGTTCATCGCCCGCTTCTGCACCTTGTGCAGGCCGGGGGTGTCGACCAGGACCAGCTGGCCTTCCGGATAGGTGGCGATGCCCAGCAGGCGATGGCGCGTGGTCTGCGGACGGTTGGAGACGATGCTGACCTTGGCGCCGACCAGGGCATTGGTCAGGGTCGACTTGCCCACGTTCGGGCGGCCGATGACGGCCACGCTGCCGCAATGATGGGGAGTTTGTTCGCTCACTTGGAATCCAGTTGTGCTAGGACGGCCGCAGCCGCCTGTTGTTCGGCAAGCCGCCGCGAGGCGCCTTCGCCCTCGGTGCTGGCGGCCGGGTCGGCTACGTTGCAGCGTACCCGGAAGTGCTTGGCGTGGTCGTCACCGGATTCTGACACCAGTTCATACTGCGGCAACGCCTTCTGTCGGGCCTGCAGCCATTCCTGCAGGCGGGTCTTGGGGTCCTTCTCGGGCCGGCCGGAGGCCGGCAGTGCCTCGATCGAAGCGCTGAACCAGGGCAGTACCACCGCCCGGCAGGCCTCGAAGCCGGCATCCAGGTAGATCGCAGCCACCACGGCTTCCACCGCGTCGGCCAGGATCGAATCACGACGGTGGCCGCCGGACTTCATTTCGCCCGGACCCAGGATCAGTCGATCGCCCAGTTCCAGGGTGCGCCCGATCACCGCCAGCGCGCCTTCACGCACCAGCTCGGCGCGGGCACGGGTCATCGCGCCTTCGTCAGCCTTGGGCCAGCGCTGGTACAACGCCTCGGCCGCCATCATGTTGACGATGCTGTCGCCCAGGAACTCCAGGCGCTCGTTGTGTGGCGCACCGGCACTGCGATGCGTCAGCGCCTGCTTCAGCAGCGCCGGGTCGCGGAAGGGATGACCGATCAGGTCACCACGTTGGAAAGGTTTATTCGGCACCGCTTCGGGTCAGGTCCTGGGATGAATCGAATTTGCCAACCACGTCCAGGTTGCCGACCAGCGGACGGCGCACTTCGTAGTTGACCTTGAGGGTCCAGCCATTGTCGCGGCGGTCGAACTTCACGTTGGCCGGCTTCACGTTTTCCGAGTAGTTGATGTACAGCCGCTTGAAGAACAGATCCTGGATCCGGGCCGGTTCCATGCTGCCCACACCCGGCTCGTTGGCCAGGCTCTTCATCGCCGAGCGCACCGCGTAATACTCCTGGTACATCGGGAACAGCTTCATGCCGATGTAAAGGAAGAAACCGACCACGATCAGGACCGCCAGGAACGAGGTCAGGGTCATGCCACGCTGCGTGTTCATCGTCTTCATTGCGTTCTCCCCAGATACGCGTTGGATGTGAAAATACTCGGTTGATGCCCGATCAGTTGATGCTCGAGCCGATCCGCGACGGCTCGAAGCCATCCTTGCAGAACCAGCCCTGGCAGTTCAGCCAGATCAGGAAGGCCTTGCCGCGCAGGTTTTCTTCCGGCAGCAGGCCCCAGAAACGGCCATCGTCGCTGTTGTCACGGTTGTCGCCCATCACCAGGTACTTGCCGGCCGGCACGGTCCACTGGCCCTGGCCACGCGGATAGTCGGTCTCCAGCACGGTGTGGGTACGACCCGGCAGGTGTTCGACCAGCAGGTTGGCACCCTCGCCCTGGCCCTTGTGGCCTGCATAGATGCCCTTGTTGTCGTACTTCAGCGGTTCGCCGTTGAGGATCACGCCGTCGCCTTCGAAGACCACGGTGTCGCCCGGCACGCCGATGACGCGCTTGATGAAGTTCTCACCCTTGGCCGGATCGTTGTCGCTGTGGCCGGGGAAGTGGAACACCACCACGTCGCCGCGCGACGGCTCGCCAAACGGCACGATCTTGGTGTTGCTGATCGGCAGGCGCAGGCCGTAGGAGAACTTGTTGACCAGGATGAAGTCGCCGATCAGCAGGTTCGGCATCATCGAGCTGGACGGGATCTTGTACGGCTCGGCGATGAAACTGCGCACGATCAGCACGATCGCCAGCACCGGGAAGAACGCACGCGAGTAATCCACCAGCACCGGCTCGGAGTCGAGCAGGCCCGCGCGCTGGGCGCGACGCTTGGCGAGGTACAGCTTGTCCGCGAGCAGGATCAGGCCCGAGGCCAGGGTCAGCACGACCAGGAGGATCTCAAACAGTTTCATTCAGGGTCCTTTGCAACGTCACCAGACGACCGGCCCCGCAGGGCCGGTGCGGGCCTTACTTGTTGTCCATCTGCAGGACGGCCAGGAACGCTTCCTGCGGAATCTCCACGCGTCCGACCTGCTTCATGCGCTTCTTGCCTTCCTTCTGCTTTTCCAGAAGCTTCTTCTTGCGCGAAACGTCGCCACCATAGCACTTGGCCAGCACGTTCTTGCGCATGGCCTTGACCGTGGTGCGGGCGATGATCTGCGAGCCGACGGCGGCCTGGATGGCCACGTCGAACATCTGGCGCGGGATCAGGTCCTTCATCTTCTCGCACAGCTCGCGGCCACGTCGGTCAGCGTGGCTGCGGTGCACGATCAACGACAGCGCATCGACCTTGTCACCGTTGATCAGCACGTCCACGCGCACGAACGGGCCTGCGTCGAAGCGCACGAAGTGGTAATCGAGCGAGGCGTAGCCGCGGCTGACCGACTTCAGCTTGTCGAAGAAGTCCAGCACCACCTCGGCCATCGGCAGCTCGTAGCTGATCTGCACCTGGCTGCCCAGGTAGTTGATGCCGATCTGGCTGCCGCGCTTTTCTTCGCACAGCTTGATGATGTTGCCGATGTACTCCTCGGGGGTGAGCACGTTGGCGCGGATGATCGGTTCGCGGATTTCCTCGACCTGGTTCACCGCCGGCAGCTTGGCCGGGTTGTCCATGTTGATGATCGAGCCATCGGTCTTCAGGACCTCATACACCACCGTCGGCGCGGTGCTGATCAGGTCCAGGTTGTATTCGCGCTCCAGGCGCTCCTGCACGATTTCCATGTGCAGCATGCCCAGGAAGCCGCAGCGGAAGCCGAAGCCCATCGCTTCGGAGCTTTCCGGCTCGAAACGCAGCGCGGCATCGTTCAGGCGCAGCTTGTCCAGCGCTTCGCGCAGGTCCGGGTAGTCTTCGGCATCGACCGGGAACAGGCCGGCGAACACGCGCGGCTGCATTTCCTGGAAGCCCGGCAGCGGCTTCGGCGCCGGGTCGCCGGCCAGGGTGAGGGTGTCGCCGACCGGCGCACCATGCACGTCCTTGATGCTGGCGGTGACCCAGCCCACTTCACCGGCACGCAGCGCCGGCAGCACCTTGCGCTTCGGCGTGAACACGCCGACGTTGTCGACCTGGTGGTTGCGGCCGGTCGACATCACCTGCAGCTTGTCACCAGCCTTGATCTCGCCCTGCATCACGCGCACCAGCGACACCACGCCGAGGTAGTTGTCGAACCACGAGTCGATGATCAGCGCCTGCAGCTTGTCGGTGTCGCGCGGCGCCGGCGGCGGGATGCGGTGCACGATCGCTTCCAGCACGTCCTGCACGTTGAGGCCGGTCTTGGCACTGACCGGCACGGCGTCGGAGGCATCGATGCCGATCACGGCCTCGATCTCGGCCTTGGCGCGCTCGATGTCGGCGGTGGGCAGGTCGATCTTGTTGATCACCGGCACCACTTCCAGGCCCTGCTCCACGGCGGTGTAGCAGTTGGCCACCGACTGGGCTTCCACGCCCTGCGCCGCATCGACCACCAGCAGCGCGCCTTCGCAGGCGGCCAGCGAGCGGCTGACTTCATAGGAGAAGTCGACGTGGCCGGGGGTGTCGATGAAGTTCAGGTGGTAGGTCTGCCCGTCCTTGGCCAGGTACGGCAGTGACACCGACTGCGCCTTGATCGTGATGCCACGCTCGCGCTCGATCGGATTGGAATCGAGCACCTGCGCTTCCATCTCGCGGGCCTGCAGGCCACCGCAGAGCTGGATGATGCGGTCGGCCAGCGTGGACTTGCCGTGGTCGACATGGGCGATGATGGAGAAGTTGCGGATGTTCCGCATCGAATCAGAAGACATAGGTGGCGGCGGCGCGCGGCGTCGTCAGGGTAACGGTCGATTATCGCACGCCCAGCGCCCGGCCGCGAAAACCGGCTGCCGGGCACCGGCCCGGAACGACCGAAGCCCCGCCGAGGCGGGGCTTCGGGGGAGGCCCAGGGGCCGCCGGAGCGGCCCCGGCAGGCCCTACTGGCCGGCCTTGACCGCCACGAAGGCGCTGTTGCCATTGGCCGTGCGGACCAGCAGCATGACCACGTCGTCCTTCTTGAAGCTGGACAGCGCCCGGTTCAGGGCATCCACGCTGCCGATCGCGACGCGGCCGACCTGCAGGATCACCATGCCCGGCGACAGGCCGGCATCACGCGCCGCCTGGCCCTTGACCCCGGTGATGCGCACGCCTTCGTTGCCGTTGAGCCCGAACTGCTTGCGCTGAGCTGCGCTCAGGTCGCTCACGTCCAGCCCCAGCAGGGCATTGGCCCCGGTCTGCGGCGCCGCCTCGGCACCGCCGGCCGACGGCCCGCGGGCACTGGCCTGCCCGTCTTCACTCAGGGCGGTCAACGTGGCACTGAGGTCATGCGGCTTGCCGTCGCGGTACACCACCAGGTTCACCTTGCTGCCCGGCGCCATCGCACCGATCAGCGGCGGCAGGTCGGACCAGCTGTTGACCGGGCTGCCGTTGACCGAGCGGATGACGTCGCCCACCTGCACGCCGGCCTTGGCGGCCGCACTGCCGGCCACGATCTGGTTGACCAGGGCGCCACGGCTGTCCGGCAGGCCCAGGCCCTGCGCCTTCAGCGAATCGATCGGCTCCACGACCGCGCCGAGCTGGCCGCGGGTGACCTTGCCGCTCTTCTTGATCTGCTCCACCGCGCTCATCGCAAGGTCGATCGGGATCGCGAAGCTGATGCCCATGTAGCCGCCGGACGCGGAGAAGATCTGCGAGTTGATGCCGACCACTTCGCCGCGGGTGTTCAGAAGAGGGCCACCGGAATTGCCCTGGTTGATCGCCACGTCGGTCTGGATGAACGGCACATAGCGCTGGTCGGGGCCGCCCGTACTGCGGCCGACGGCGCTGACCACGCCGGCGGTGACAGAATGGTCGAGGCCGAACGGCGAGCCGATCGCGACAACCCACTGCCCCGGCTTCAGGCTGTTGGAGTCACCCACGCGCACGGTTGGCAGGTTCTTCCCGTCGATCTTCAGCAGGGCGACGTCGTACTGCTGGTCGCTGCCCACCACCTTGGCGGTGAACTCACGGCTGTCGCCCAGCTTGACCTTCACGTCACTGGCGTCGGCCACCACGTGGTAATTGGTCAGCACATAGCCATCGGGCGAGATGATGAAGCCCGAGCCCATGCCACGGCCCTTGATGCTGGGGCCACCGTCTGGCCCACCCGGCCCCTGCCCCGGCATCGGGAAGTCGGGACCAAAGAAGCGGCGGAAGAACTCCGGCATGTCATCGTCGCCCATCGGGCCGCGCGCGGCCTGGCGGTTGTTGCGGACGATGGTGGTATCGACGTTGACCACGCCCGGGCCGACCTGTTCGACCAGGTTGGTGAAGTCGGGCAGGCCACTGACCAGCGGCTGCGCCGGTGCCCGCGCGGCCGCGGCTGGCGCGGGCTGGGTCTGGGCGACGGGCGCCGGCGCCTGTGCGCAGGCCACCAGGGGAAGGGTCAGGGCCAGCAGGCCAATGGCCTGCGTGCGGAGTCGGGGAGTCATCGGACGGCAACCTCCGGGTCGGGTGGAAAGAGGAATACGGGCCCCGCCGACGGCGGGGCGTGAAGGCGCCCGGCTCAGTCGCGCGGGCGCGGCGGCACCGGCAGGTCATCCTGCAGGCGCGGCTCGAACGGATAGAACGCGGCACTACCGGCGTGGGCCGGGAAGCTGGCATTGAGCGCGCCGCCAGC
This sequence comes from Stenotrophomonas sp. YJH_SMC_65, assembly GCF_059369475.1. Lineage (NCBI taxonomy): Bacteria > Pseudomonadati > Pseudomonadota > Gammaproteobacteria > Lysobacterales > Lysobacteraceae > Stenotrophomonas > Stenotrophomonas sp. YJH_SMC_65. The sequence goes on along the minus strand of NZ_JCAFSR010000001.1, from coordinate 122,984 downwards.
GGCGGGCGCCAGGCTGGAGCGCGGCCATGGCCGGGCCTGCAGCCCGCTGACCTCGCCGAACGGCAGGTTGCGGTTGGCGTTGGCCGGCACGGTCGGGGTCAACGGTGCCTGCACGGCCGCGATGGCGCGCTGCGAAGTGTCGTCGCGCTGGGCGGCACGCGCGGCCTGCTGGCTGCGCGTAGCGCTGGCACGGCGGGCGTCCTGGCGGCGGCCCGCCGCGGCCATCGCTACGGCCGGCGCAGCAGCCACGGCCACTGCGGCCGTGTCCACCGAAGCCTCGGTGACTGGGGTCGGCGCGGCCGGTGCCAGTTCCGCCTGGCTGGCGATCACCTGCGGCGCCAGCGGTTCACCCGGCGTCGCCTCCTTCAATTTCTCGCCGCCGATGAACAGGGCGACCGCGGCGACCGATGCGGCCAGCGCAGCACCGCCGCCCCAGGCGCGCCAGCCACTGCGACGCACCTGGCGACGCGGCTCGGCCTGCGGCGTCGGCTCTGCCGCAATGGCGGCCGCAACGGCGGCACTGAAGCCGGCCGGTGCCAACGCCGGGGCCTGCCCGCGCATCACGTCGCCCAGCAGCTGCCAGCGCTCCTGGCAGCCGGCCAGTTCGGGGTCGTGTTCCATCCGGCGCAGCAGGAAGCGCGCTTCGTCGGCACCCAGCTCGCCATCGACCAGGGCCGACAGCTGCTCGCGATGGCGCTGGTCCAGGCGCTGCCCGGCGGGCGATTGATGGTTCTGCGATTCGTTGAACGGGTTACTGGTCATACGCGGCTCTTCTCACGGGTGGCGCTGCCGATGTCCAACAGCGGCCGGAGTTCGGTGTCGATCGCCTCGCGCGCCCGGAAGATCCGGGAACGCACGGTGCCGATCGGGCACCCCATCTTCTGCGCGATATCCTCGTAGCTCAGGCCTTCCACCTCGCGCAGGGTGATCGCCGACCGGAGTTCCTCCGGCAGCGCGTTGACGGCCTTCATGACCGTCTGTTCCAGCTCCTGGCGCATCAACTCGCGCTCGGGCGTGTCGGTGTCCCGCAGGCGGGTACCGCTGTCGAACTGCTCGGCGTCACCGATGTCGATGTCATCGGTCGGCGGACGACGATTGTGTGAAGCCAGGTAGTTTTTGGCGGTATTCACGGCGATTCGATGCAACCAGGTTGAGAACTGGGCATCGCCACGGAAACTCCCGATCGCGCGGTAGGCACGGATGAAAGTGTCCTGGGCGACGTCCTGACATTCGCTCCAGTCGGCGATGTAGCGACCGACCAGGGCCACGACCCGATGCTGGTACTTGCGCACCAGGACATCGAACGCGGCACTCTCGCCGTGCTGCACGCGCCGGACCAGCTCCAGATCCAGCTCCTGAGGTGTATCAACATCGGCCATGAGGGGCCGCACTCCTGTCAGCCCAACCGACGTCGGGCAATGAGACTGCCAATCCCGGGAAAAGTTCAGTCGCCGATCACCTGGCGCCGCACCAGCTTTTAACCACCATTCGGTTAGCGTCCCGATCCACGGCCATGGATCCGGGGGCGCCACTCCCCTGCTATTGGGATTTGACGCGGGGGAAACAACCTCTGGATCATAGCCGCTTCTCCATACACAACCGGATGGAACGTCCATGCTCTCAGGCTTCGATGGTCTCCGCTTCAGCCACTGGCACCCCGAGATCCGCGACGACGGCGTGGTGGTTCTCTCCCTGGATCGCCAGGACAGCAGCGTCAATGCGATGTCGCAGGACGTGCTGCTGGAACTGGGCGACCTGCTTGAGCGCATTGCCCTGGACCCGCCCAAGGGCGTAGTCATCCAGTCGCTGAAGAAGGCCGGCTTCATTGCCGGTGCCGACCTGAAGGAGTTCCAGGAATTCGACCGTCGCGGCACCGTCAACGACGCGATCCGGCGTGGCCAGGCCACCTACCAGAAGCTGGCCGAGCTGCCCTGCCCGACCGTGGCGGCCATCCACGGCCACTGCCTCGGCGGTGGCACCGAGCTTGCCCTGGCCTGCCGCTATCGCGTGGCCTCCAATGACAGCAGCACCCGCATCGGCCTGCCGGAAACCCAGCTGGGCATCTTCCCGGGGTGGGGTGGCAGCGCCCGCCTGCCGCACCTGGTGGGCGCCCCGGCAGCGATGGACATGATGCTGACCGGCCGCACCCTGTCGGCCTCGGCCGCGCGTGGCATCGGCCTGGTCGACAAGGTGGTGGCACCGGCGGTGGTGCTCGACACGGCCGTTGCACTGGCGCTGTCCGGCACCACCCGCCCGTTCAAGCAGCGCGCCACGGCCTGGGCCACCAACACCTGGCTGGCACGCACGCTGCTGGCACCACAGATGGTCAAGCAGGTCGCCCGCAAGGCGAAGAAGGACCAGTACCCGGCGCCGTACGCGCTGATCAGCACCTGGCAGCGCAGTGGCGGCAAGCCGATCCAGGCCCGCCTGGACGCCGAGCGGCGTGCCGTGGTGAAGCTGGCCAGTACTCCGACCGCGCGCAACCTGATCCGTATCTTCTTCCTGACCGAACGCCTGAAGGGCCTCGGTGGCGGTGATTCCGGCATCCGCCACGTGCACGTGGTCGGCGCCGGCGTGATGGGCGGCGACATCGCCGCGTGGGCCGCCTACAAGGGCTTCGAGGTGACCCTGCAGGACCGCGAGCAGCGCTTCATCGACCCGGCCATGGAACGCGCGCAGGCGCTGTTCGCCAAGAAGGTGCGCGACGAGAGCAAGCGCCCGGCCGTGGCCGCGCGCCTGAGTGCCGACCTGGAAGGCAACGGCGTGGCCGAGGCCGACCTGGTGATCGAGGCAATCATCGAGAACCCCGAAGCCAAGCGTGCGCTGTACCAGACGCTTGAGCCGAAGATGAAGCAGGACGCCCTGCTGACCACCAACACCTCGTCGATTCCGCTGGTGGAACTGCGCGACCACATCCAGCGCCCTGCGCAGTTCGCGGGCCTGCACTACTTCAACCCGGTAGCGCAGATGCCGTTGGTGGAGATCATCCATCACGACGGCATGGCGCCGGAGACCGAGCGCCGCCTGGCCGCGTTCTGCAAGGCGCTGGGCAAGTTCCCGGTGCCGGTAGCCGGCAGCCCGGGCTTCCTGGTCAACCGCGTGCTGTTCCCGTACATGCTGGAAGCGGCCACCGCGTATGCCGAGGGCATTCCGGGCCCGGTGATCGACAAGGCCGCGGTGAAGTTCGGCATGCCGATGGGCCCGATCGAACTGATCGATACCGTGGGCCTGGACGTGGCCGCCGGCGTCGGCCGCGAACTGGCGCCGTTCCTGGGCCTGCAGATCCCGGCCGCACTGCAGACGGTGGAACCGGACAAGCGCGGCAAGAAGGATGGCCAGGGCATCTACACCTGGGAGAACGGCAAGCCGAAGAAGCCGGACGTGGCCAGCGACTACCAGGCCCCGGCCGATCTGGAGGACCGCCTGATCCTGCCGCTGTTGAACGAGGCGGTGGCCTGCCTTCACGAGGGCGTGGTGGCCGACGCGGACCTGCTGGATGCCGGCGTGATCTTCGGCACCGGTTTCGCACCGTTCCGCGGCGGTCCGATCCAGCACATCCGTGCGGTCGGTGCCGATGCGATCGTCGAACGGTTGAAGGCGCTGCAGCAGCGCCATGGCGACCGTTTCGCGCCGCGCCCCGGCTGGGACAACCCCACCCTGCGCGAACCGGTGGTCTGAGTTCATCGGCCGGGCCTGCGGCCCGGCACCCGCAGAGGCAACCGCCGAAGCCAGAGCCGGAGCAACAGCCGGCTCTGGCTTTTCTGTTAGGCGGGCGGGGCGGTGTGGGCTTGCAGGACACGCCGTAAACCCCGCTCCCCTGCAAGCCCACACCGCCCCACCCAGACAGTTTCCCGGTGACGGTTGCTGAACTGCGATGGCTGGTAGGTGTCGACCTTGGTCGACACGCTTGAAACACGCGTGGACGCGAGCGAAGCGACCGGCGTTTGATTTTGATTTTGATTTTCTTTTTTCTCTTCTCCGTGGCTGGACGCACACGGAAACTGTCAGAGGCCGGGCGGGTGGGTGGCGCAGGACCGTTGGCGCCATGGATGGCGCCATCGAGCCCCCATGGATGGGTTTACGGCGTGTCCTGCGCCACCCACCCGCCCGGCCAAGCGCGGCTTTTGCTTTACGCGACCAAGCAACCAGCCACGAGGGGCTGCGCCGTTGGCTGGAACACCCTGTTACCCATACGGGGCATGTGCCCGTCACAGCTGCATGCGATGCTCATCACCTGATCCCTGCCAGCGAGAACGCCCGCATGACCACCATCATCGCCCCGCGCGTGCACGACATCGGCGGCCTGGAAGTCCGTCGCGCCGTCCCCACCCTGCAGGCGCGCAGCATCGGCTCGTTCGTGTTCGTCGACCAGATGGGCCCGGCACTCATGCACCCCGGCACCGCCATCGACGTGCGCCCGCATCCGCATATCGGCCTGGCCACCGTCACCTACCTGTGGTCGGGCGCGATCGGCCACCGCGACACGCTGGGTTCGGATCAGGTGATCCGTCCCGGTGACGTCAACTGGATGACCGCCGGCCGCGGTATCGCCCATTCCGAGCGCACGCCGCAGCCGGACCGCGATCACGACAACCCGATCCACGGCATGCAGACCTGGGTCGCGCTGCCGAAGTCGCATGAAGAGATCGAGCCGGCGTTCTACCACCATGCCGCTGCCACCCTGCCCGAGCAGCGTCGCAACGGCGCGTGGCTGCGGGTGATCGCCGGCCGTGCGTACGGCGAGGAATCGCCGGTGAAGGTGTTCGCCGACACCCTCAACGTGGCAATCGATCTCGACCCCGATGCGGAAATCGATATCGACGACGGCCACCGCGAGCGCGCGTTGTACATCCTCGAGGGCGACGCGCAGCTGGATGGCGTGGATATTCCCGCGCAGCACCTGGTGATCCCCGAAGCCGGTGCACGAGGCCGCCTGCGCGCGAAGACGCCGGTGAAGGCGATGCTGTTCGGTGGCGAGCCGCTGGATGGCCCGCGCCACCTGTGGTGGAACTTCGTGTCGAGCTCGAAGGAGCGCATCGAGCAGGCCAAGCACGACTGGGAAGCCGGCCGCTTCGGCACCATTCCGGGCGACGACAAGGAATTCATCCCACTTCCGCAGTACTGAACATCGCGTGTTGCACACATCTGAAGGTGTATCCCTGCACCCGGCGTTGACGCTACAGTCACCCGCTGATCACTGAAATGTGACATAAATCACACTTTAGATCGTCAAAGGAGTGCAACACATGAGCATGGGTAAACGCTTGTCCGCCGAGTTCCTCGGCACGTTCTGGCTGGTTCTGGGTGGCTGTGGCAGTGCGGTGCTGGCCGCCAAGTTCGGTGGCGACGGCAATCCGCTGGGTATCGGTTTCCTCGGCGTGGCGCTGGCCTTCGGCCTGACCGTGGTGACCGGCGCCTATGCGTTCGGCCATATCTCCGGCGCGCACTTCAACCCGGCAGTCAGCGTCGGGCTGTGGGCCGGTGGTCGTTTCCCGACCAGGGATCTGGTGCCCTACATCATCGCCCAGGTTGCCGGCGGCCTGCTGGCCGGCTTCATCCTGCTGCAGATCGCCTCCGGCGCCAGTGGCTTCGCCATCGATGGCAGCCAGGCGGGTGCGTTCGCCAGCAATGGCTATGGCGCGCTGTCGCCCGGCGGCTACAGCGTGGCAGCCGCCTTCCTGTGCGAAGTGGTGCTGACGGCGGTGTTCCTGATCGTGATCATGGGTTCCACCCACGGCAAGGCACCGGCCGGTTTCGCCCCGCTGGCGATCGGCCTGTCGCTGACCCTGATCCACCTGATCAGCATTCCGGTCACCAACACCTCGGTGAACCCGGCCCGCTCCACCGCCGTGGCCTTCTTTGCCGGCAGCGGAGCAGTCAGCCAGCTGTGGCTGTTCTGGGTCGCTCCCCTGCTGGGCGGCGCGATCGGCGGCCTGATCTACAAGTGGATCGGCAGCGACCGCTGATCCACGCGGCTCCCATTGCGGCCGACCCTCGGCCGCAATGGTTACTTCTGTAACCGCGAATTGTGCGATTGCTCACGTTCCGTTAAGGTTGAGTTGACCGTCCGTGCACATGCCGGATGGGGCGGCATCCGGGGATGGGATGCCATGGCCGCCGGCCCTGCTGGCGGAGCCAAACAACTCATCACCTTGGGGGATGCATGAAGTTCGTGCCTGTCATGTTGTCGAGCCTGCTGTTCGCTGCGGCCCAGGCCGCCGCGCAGGCGCCGTCCGAATGTCCTTCGCTGCCAGCCAGCAGTGGCCTGCAGTGGCAGCAGCAGGTGCAGGCCGATTTCCTGGTCTGCCGCGCCAGCACCCCTGATGGCCGCGAAGTACTGAGCCTGATGCTCAGCGCGCGTGACCCCGCCATTCCGCTGAGCCGCTCGCTGCGCCAGGAAAAAGGCAGCTTCGGCGGTGAATCGCTGTACTGGTACCAGCCCGACCTGGGCGGCCAGCAACCGCCGGGTTACGCCGAACGGCGCATCAGCGTGGTCAAGATCGACAAAGGGCGTTACGCGCAGATTGCGCTGTATCCGGACAGCGCGCAGGAGCTGAGCTCACTGCAGCAGCTGGCGCAGGGCATGAGCCTGACCCCTTCGGCCGTGGCCGCCGGGCGCTGAAGGTGACGGGGATGACTGCCTGGCAGCATCCCCGCAATGCACCTCGATCGGCAGGCAGTGCCGGCCGCCGGCCGGCAAACCCTTCGGTCCTGATCAAAAGCAGGTGCCGGCCGGCGGCCGGCACTACCTCAGAACCTGCCTTCCTGGAAATCGACGAAGGCCTGCATCAGTTCCTGCCGCGTGTTCATCACGAACGGGCCGTGCCGCATCACCGGCTCGCGCAACGGACGGCCGGCCACCAGGATCAGCCGCGCGCCTTCGCTGCCAGCCGAAACATGCAGCTGTTCGCCGCCGCCCAGCACCGCCAGCTCCTGGCGCGCAACATCACGGGCGGCGTCCTGTTCACCCACCGTCAGTCCGCCTTCAAATACATAGGCAAAGGCGTTGTGGCCTTCCGGCAGCGTGTAAGTCCAGGCCCGGTCGGGCGCCAACGTGATGTCGAGATACAGCGGCTCGGTGGCCGGCTGCACGATCGGGCCGCGGGTGCCGTCGACCGAGCCGGCGATCACCTTCACTTCCACGCCGGCTGCCGGCTGCACCACGGGAATGCGCTCGGGCGCGAACTCCTGGTACTTCGGCTCGGTCATCTTCTCCTTCGCCGGCAGGTTCACCCACAGCTGGAATCCACGCATCTGCCCGCTTTCCTGCTCGGGCATCTCCGAGTGCACCAGGCCGCGGCCAGCGGTCATCCACTGCACGCTGCCCGGGGTCAACAGGCCTTCGTTGCCATGGTTGTCGCGATGCCGCATGCGTCCGTCGAGCATGTAGGTGACGGTCTCGAAACCGCGGTGCGGGTGTTCCGGGAAGCCGGCGATGTAGTCCTCGGCCCGGTCGGTGCCGAATTCATCGAGCAGCAGGAACGGGTCCAGGTCCGGCAGCGTCGGGCCGCCGATGACGCGGGTCAGGCGCACGCCGGCACCGTCGGAGGTGGGCATGCCACGGATGGTGCGCAGCACGCGGACCGGTTCGGGAAGGCTCATGGCGACTCCTGTGGGATGGATGCCCCTGAAGATGGACGCCACATGGCCGTACGCCAATGGATGGCACCGCAACCAATTGTTCCATCCCTGATGTTGGCTGCACGTCAGCGCCACCGTCGTACGACCAAAGTACTACCGCCGATTCGTCCTGTGCCAATTGACCCTGTCGTGGGCAAGCAGGACTCTTTGACTGTCTTTCCGGGAGAGAGCACCTCATGAAAGGGTTTTCCAAACTGGGCTGGGCGGCACTCGCCCTGCTCGGCGCATTCTGTCTGGGCACCGTCGCCCTGCGCCGCGGCGAGCACATCAACGCACTGTGGATCGTGGTGGCCGCGGTCTCGCTGTACCTGGTCGCCTACCGCTTCTACAGCCTGTTCATCGCCAACAAGGTGATGCAGCTGGATCCGACCCGGGCCACCCCGGCGGTGATCAACAACGATGGCCTGGACTACGTGCCGACCAACAAGCACGTGCTGTTCGGCCACCACTTCGCCGCCATTGCCGGCGCCGGCCCGCTGGTCGGCCCGGTGCTGGCCGCGCAGATGGGCTACCTGCCCGGCCTGCTGTGGCTGGTGGTGGGCGTGGTGCTGGCCGGCGCAGTGCAGGACTTCATGGTGCTGTTCCTGTCCAGCCGTCGCAACGGCCGCTCGCTGGGTGACCTGGTGCGCGAGGAGATGGGCCAGGTACCCGGCACCATCGCCCTGTTCGGTGCGTTCCTGATCATGATCATCATCCTGGCGGTGCTGGCGATGGTGGTGGTCAAGGCGCTGGCCGAAAGCCCGTGGGGCATGTTCACGGTGATCGCGACGATGCCCATCGCGATCCTGATGGGCGTGTACATGCGCTACATCCGCCCCGGCAGGATCGGCGAGATTTCGGTGGTTGGCCTGATCCTGCTGCTGGCCGCGATCTGGTACGGCGGCAAGGTCGCCGCCGACCCGGTGTGGGGGCCGGCGTTCACCTTCACCGGCACCCAGATCACCTGGATGCTGATCGGCTACGGCTTCGTCGCCTCGGTGCTGCCGGTGTGGCTGCTGCTGGCCCCGCGCGACTACCTGTCGACCTTCCTCAAGATCGGCACCATCATCGCGCTGGCCATCGGCATCCTGGTGGTGATGCCGGAACTGAAGATGCCGGCGCTGACCCAGTTCGCCGCCAGCGGTGATGGCCCGGTGTGGAAGGGCGGCATGTTCCCCTTCCTGTTCATTACCATCGCCTGCGGTGCGGTCTCCGGTTTCCACGCACTGATCTCCTCCGGCACCACGCCGAAGCTGCTGGCCAATGAAGCGCACATGCGCTACATCGGCTACGGCGGCATGCTGATGGAATCGTTCGTGGCGGTGATGGCGCTGGTGGCGGCCTCGATCATCGATCCGGGCATCTACTTCGCGATGAACAGCCCGGCCGCCGTGATCGGTGCCGATGCAGCCTCGGCGGCGCACTACATCACCAACACCTGGGGCTTCACCATTACCCCCGAGCAGTTGACCGCGACCGCGGCCGCCATCGGTGAACCGACCATCCTGCACCGCGCCGGTGGTGCACCGACGCTGGCGGTAGGCATCGCGCAGATCCTGCACGAAGCGATTCCCAGTGGCAGCGACGCGATGATGGCGTTCTGGTACCACTTCGCGATCCTGTTCGAAGCCTTGTTCATCCTGACCGCGGTGGACGCCGGTACCCGCGCCGGGCGCTTCATGCTGCAGGACCTGCTGGGCAACTTCGTGCCGGCCCTGAAGAAGACCGAGTCGTGGACCGCCAACATCATCGGTACCGCCGGCTGCGTGGCGCTGTGGGGCTACCTGCTCTACACCGGCGTGGTCGATCCGTTCGGCGGCATCCAGACGCTGTGGCCGCTGTTCGGCATCTCCAACCAGATGCTGGCTGGCATCGCGCTGATGCTGGGCACGGTGGTGCTGTTCAAGATGAAGCGTGACCGCTATGCGTGGGTCACTGCGGTACCGGCGGTGTGGCTGCTGATCTGCACCACCTACGCCGGCTTCATCAAGATCTTCGACAGCAACCCGGCGCAGGGTTTCCTGGCGCAGGCACACAAGTTCCAGGCCGCGCTCGCCAGCGATACGATCACTGCACCGGCCAAGTCGGTGGCGCAGATGAAGCAGATCGTGGTCAACGCCTACGTCAACACCGGCCTGACCGCGCTGTTCCTGCTGGTGGTCGGCGCGGTGCTGGTGTATTCGATCAAGACCATCCTGGCGGCACGCCGCAACCCGCAGCGCAGCGACCGCGAGACCCCGTACGTGGCGCTGAAGCCGCATGAAATGGTGGATCTGTGATGAGCACGCAACTGGTTCCCGCCGGCCAGTACCAGGCGCACCGCCGCATCTGGCGGCGCCTGGTGCAGACCGCACGACTGTGCTGTGGCATTCCTGACTACGACAACTACGTCCGGCACATGCTGGATAAGCACCCGGACCAGGAGCCGATGGACTACAAGACGTTCTTCCGCGAGCGCCAGGAAGCGCGTTACGGCGGGCGCAACGGCGGGCGCTGCTGCTGAAGGCCAGGCCTGCCTTTCAGCAGGCAAAAGAAAGCCGAGCGCGGGCTCGGCTCTACACGGGCAGAGCGGGTTCGCGGCGCACGCCGCGAACCCGCAACAGGATCGTCCGGCCAAGACTCAGGCGCCGGCCATCCACTTCAGGATCAGGCCGGTGACATACGCCAGCCCGGTGCCGGTGGCATAGCCCACCGTACCCAGCAGCACGCCCACCGGCGCCAGCGTCGGATGGAAGGCTGCGGCCACCACGGGGGCCGAGGCGGCCGCGCCGATGTTGCCCTGCGAACCGATCGCGAAGAAGAACAGCGGCGCGCGCAGCAGCTTGGCTACCCCCCACAGCACCAGCACGTGCGTGGCCATCCAGATCGCGCCAAGCAGGAACAGCCACGGCCGATCCAGCAGCGACAGCAGGTTCATCTGCATGCCGATGCAGGCGATCAGGAAGTACAGGAACACCGTGCCCAGCCGCGAAGCGCCTGCGGCTTCCAGCCGGCGCGCACGGGTGAAGCTCAGGCCCAGGCCCATCGCCGTGGACAGCAGGATCACCCAGACGAACTGGCTGTCGAGGCTGAACTGGCTGGCCCAGCTGACATTGGCCTTGAACCAGCCCGACAACGGCGCGGCGATGGCATGGGCCAGGCCGACGCCACCCAATGCCACGCCAACGATCACCATCAGGTCGGTCATGCTGGGAATGCGCGCGTTCTGTGCCTCGTAGGCGCTGATGCGTGCCTTCATCTCGTCGATGGCGCGGGTGTCGGCACCGTTGCGGGTATCGATCTGCTGCGCGCGGTTGGCCAAAAACAGCAGGATCGCCATCCAGAGGCTGGCGCAGGCCACGTCGACCACCGCGAACTGGCCAAAGGTGGTGGCATCGGTGCCGAACACCTCGCGCATGGCCACCATGTTGGCGCCGCCACCGATCCAGCTGCCGGCCAGCGCGGCCATGCCGGCCCAGGTATCACCGGCCACCGTTTCCGGATGGATCAGCTTCATCAGCTGGAACGAGACGATGGCGCCGAGCATGATGCCGGCGGTACCGGCACAGAACACGATCAGCAGCTTTGGGCCGAGCTTGATGACGCCTTTCAGGTCGATCGACAGTGTCAGCAGGACCAGCGCAGCGGGCAGCAGCACGTCGCGCGCGACCGGGTTGTACAGCGAGGTGTTGTGGCCATCGATGACACCAGCGGTGTTGTAGATGGCGGGGATGAAGTAGCACAGCAGCAGTGCCGGCACCCAGGCGAAGATCTTCTTCAACAACGGGGTCGGACCACTGGCGGCCCAGAAGATCAGGGCCAGGGTGGCGGCAATCAGGCCCAGTCCAACGATGTCGTTGCTGATCAGGGCGGTAGCGGGTTCGGTCGGCATGGGATCCTCTGTCGATCGAAAGAGCGGAGAAAAAAAAGCGCCGCATGACGCGGCGCAGGTCGAGATTAACATTGTCTTCACGCCGGGTCATGCTGCGCTGCTTGCCGCCTTCCCCTGCATTGACGACGATTGCGGCATCACCGTTGTGGAGCAGGCCCATGCAGCTTGGTGCGTTCTCTGTCAGCCTGTCCGTGAAGGACCTGGCCGCCTCCCGCGCGTTCCACGAAGCCCTCGGGTTCTCGGTCACCGGTGGCGATCCCACGCAGAACTGGCTGGTAATGCGCAGCAACGGCACGGTCATCGGGCTGTTCCAGGGCATGTTCGAGGGCAACCTGCTGACCTTCAACCCCGGCTGGGACCAGCACAGGCAGGAGCTGCCCCACTTCCAGGATGTGCGTGAACTGCAGGCGGAACTGGATGCCAAGGGCATCGAACTGGCAGTCCGCACTGACCCCGATGGCCAGGGGACCGGCTACCTGCAGCTGGCCGATCCCGACGGCAACGTGATCCTGATCGACCAGCACGTGGCGCGGCCGAACGGGCGGTAATGCGAACAGCCATTGCGTGGGTAGGCGTCGACCTTGGTCGACGGGCCGCATGCCAACCAAGGTTGGCATCTACCAGGACGGCCGGATCAGGCCGGGCGCGAGGCACTGAAATCTAGCGTGACACGCGTTCCGCGCGGCTCGCAGGGCTGCAGCTGCAGGGTCCAGCCCAGGTGCTCGCACAACCGCGCGATCAGGTCCAGGCCGATGCCGCCGCCACGATCGGCGCGTCCGCCACGGGCCATGCGCGCGTGGATGGCGGCAATCTCCTCCGGGCTCATGCCATGCCCTGGGTCCTGCAGCGTCAGCACCGCCGACGCACTCAACTGCAGCTCGATATGGCCGCGGCCGCTGTTCTCGATGGCATTGCGCAGCAGGTTGCCGATCGCCGCCTGCACCACTGCCATCGGCGCAACGATATCCACCGGCGCCGCCTGGATGCCGATGCTCAGGTCCTTGTCACCGAGCAGGTGGCGATGGTCGTCGACGATCTCCGGCAGCAGCTGGTCCAGGGCGATGCGCTCGGCACGCGCGGCCAGGCGTGCCGGATCACGCGCCAGCACCAGCAGCAGCTCGATCAGCTGCTCCACGCTCTGCGCTGTGCGCAACACCCGCTGCATCTGCTGGCGGGCGCGCTCGGGCAGGCCCGGTTGCTCCAGCGCGAGCTCGGCAGCACCGGTCATCACCGCGATCGGCGTGCGCAGTTCGTGGCTGGCGGTGCTGATGAAGACCCGCTCGCGCTCGACGAACTGCTCGTTGCGGTCCAGGTAGTCGTTCAACGCACCGGCGATGGTATGCAGCTCAGCGCTGCCGCGCGGATCGACTTCGATACGCTGGCCCTGCACGCCCGGCCGCAGCCCGGCAATGTGCTGTGCCAGCAGGCTCAACGGACGCACCATCCGCTCCATGCCGAACGACGCCATCAGCACGGTGACGAAGATCATGATCACCCCGGCCAGCATCACCCAGCGCGTGGCGAACTGTTCCAGGTCATGGAAATCGGAGATGTCAAGCGCCAGCGCCACCCGTCCCATCGACTGCGTTTCACGGACCATCACCGCCGTCTCGCGGCCCTTGACCATCACTCCGTCATGCAACCCCGGATGCAGGGAGCGCAGGCTCTCTGGCAGATTGACTGCGTCAAAGCGGTACAGGCTCAGCGTGTCCGAGTCCTGCCAGCGATAGTGAGGTTCGTGCTCGACATGCTCGACGATGCTGTCCAGTTCGGAATTGAGCAGCGCGCGCCACGCGGCGTGCTCGGCGTGTTCGTGCACGTAGTTGCCGACACTGAATACTGCAATCGACAGCAGTGCCAGGTACCCGAGCAACCACCACACCACCCGCCGGTACAGCGGCCCCGGCTTACGCGCCCTCATCAGCATTCCTGCCTGCGTCGGCAGCGTCCATCAGCGCCAACCGATAGCCCACCCGCGGCAGCGTATGGATGAGCTTGTCGGCAAACGGGCCGTCGACGCTGCGGCGCAGCTCGTAGACATGCGAGCGCAGCAGATCGCCATCCGGTGGCTCGTCGCCCCACAGGGCGAACTCCAGCTGCTGGCGGGTGACCGCACCGGGGCTGGCGCGCATCAGCACTTCCAGCAGCTTGCGGCAGGCCGGGTACAGGTGCAGCACCTGGCCACCACGCTGGGCTTCCAGGGTCGCCAGGTCCAGCACCAGGTCGCCCACCTGCAGGCGCTTGCGCGGATTGCGGCCCTGCGCGCGCAGCAGCAGCGCCTCCAGCCGCACTTCCAGCTCGGGCAGGGCGAACGGCTTGGTCAGGTAGTCGTCGGCACCGGCGCGGAAGCCGGCGATCTTGTCCGGCAGCTCGTCGCGCGCGGTCAGCATGATCACCGGCACCTCCGACGCGTGCTCGGCGCGCAGGCGACGCAGCACCTCCGGCCCCTCCATGCGCGGCAGCATCCAGTCCAGGATCACCGCATCGTAGGGGTGGCTGCCTGCCAGGTGCAGGCCGGTGATGCCATCCGGGGCCACGTCGAGCACGTGCCCGCGCGACTCGAAATAGTCGAACAGGTTGGCCACCAGCTGGCGGTTGTCCTCGATCACCAACAGACGCATGCACGAAAGATCCACGGAAGTTCGTACCATGGTAGCGCCGACCATGTCGGAATGCGGTCGCCCTGCGCCCGCTCCGACGCCTTTCCTACCCCAGCCACGTCAGAGTGGCGGTTTTGCTCCCGGAGCCTGCCGTGCCCGTAGCCCTGCCCCGCCGTTGGCGCCTGCCCCTGTTGTGGCTGCTGATCATCGCCGCGTTGGCCGCCGGTATCGGCCTGCGCCAGCCGCAGCCGCCGGACGAGCCGCGCTTCGTGCTGGCGGCCCGTACCATGGTCGAAAGTGGAGAATGGCTGCTGCCGCACCGGGGCGTGGAGCTGTACGCGGAGAAGCCGCCGGTCTTCATGTGGCTGCAGGCGGCCGCTTACGAGGTGGTCGGCAGCTGGCAATGGTCGTTCCTGCTGCCGTCGCTGCTGGGCGCCCTGCTCAGCCTGTGGCTGGTGTCGGACCTGGCACGGCGGCTGTGGGCGCCGCGGCATTCCCTGTACGCCCTCGCGGCGCTGTTCTGCACCCTGCAGTTCGGCCTGATGGCCAAGCGCGCGCAGATCGACATGGTGCTGGTCGGCATGACCACGGTGGCCCTGTGGGGATTGATGCGCCACCTGTGCGAGCGCCGCAACCTGCCCGCGCTGTGGCTGGCCGGTTTCGCCGCTGGCCTCGGCACGGTGACCAAGGGCGTGGGGTTCCTGCCGCTGCTGATGGTGCTGCCGTGGTTCGGCTGGTGGCTGTACCAGCGCCGCCGCGGACGCAGCGTGGACGGTCCGCACCCGGCAACGCTGCTGTGGCTGATCCCGGCCTTCCTGCTGGGCGTGGCGGTGTGGCTTGCCCCGCTGGGCTGGGCATTGCTGCATGAGCCCAGCGCGTCCCTGCAGTCCTACGCCCACGAACTGCTGTTCAAGCAGACCGGCACCCGCTACGCCAACGCCTGGCACCACCGCCAGCCGGTCTGGTACTACCTGCAGGTGATCCTGACCTTGTGGCTGCCGGGCAGCCTGCTGCTGCCGATGCTGTTCAAACCCTGGTGGCGCCGCATCCGCCGTGGTGACCGCCGGCAATGGCTGCTGCTGGGGTGGGCGCTGCTGGTGCTGGTGTTCTTCAGTGCCAGCCCCGGCAAGCGCGAGGTCTATGTGCTGCCAATGCTGCCGGCGATGGCGCTGGCGGTGGCCCCGCTGTTGCCTGGCCTGCTGCGACGGCTGTGCGTGCGGCGCTACCTGTTCGGCTACACCGTGGTGCTGATGCTGGCCACCGGTGTGCTCGGCGTGATGCTGATGACCGAACATCCGTGGGCCCTGGCGCAGCTGGAACGGCGGGCGATGCCCGATTCGCTGCTGCCGGTGCTGGGAGATGGCCTGCTGACCTTTGCCATTGCCCTGGCCACGTTGATCGTGTGGCTGCGGGTGCGACGTGCCGCAACGCTGGTGTTGCTGACCCACGGCATGCTGTGGATGCTCTACGGCCTGGTGCTGATCCCGGCGCTGGATCCGTACGCATCAGCGTCGGCGGTGATGCGCCGGGTGGGCGCGCGGATCGGCCCGGATGCGGAGCTGGCACTGGTCGCCTGGCGCGAACAGAACCTGCTGCAGGCAGATCGGCCGGTGCGCGAGTTCGGCTTCAAGCGCCCGTGGGCCGAACAATGGCATGACGCCGGCCCGTGGCTGGCCGAGGCGCCGGGCAAGCGCTGGGTGCTGGTGCTGGACGATGCGATGAGCCCCTGCGTGGACCCGGCCAAGGTGATCGACATCGGCATTGCCAACAGGAATCGTTGGCAACTGCTTCCCGGTACGGCCTGGGACCCGAAGTGCCACGCCGAGCGGACCGGATCGACCGCCGAAGAAGACTGAACGGTGACGCGCGCCGGGGACTCATTAACCCGGCGCGAACGGGCGTCCGACCCTTCTCCGACATCGAGGTGACGAGCATGAGCGCGGATTCCCGAACCGCCCCTTCCCAGCATGCCCGTTCGTCCCATTGATGCGGCAGCGCCGCTTGCGACATCACCACTGGCGTCAAGATTCGCCGTAACTCACTTCTGGCTGCCTGTCGCAATCGGTCTGCCCGTGTTTACGCTGCTGATGGGTTTCGGCGGTGATCAATGGTTGGCCGATCACCTGTTCCGCCTCGAAGGTGGCCACTGGGCGTTGCAGGACGCCTGGGTCACCCGCACGGTGGTGCACAAGGCCGGCAAGTGGCTGAGCACGTCGGCGGCGCTGGTCGCGATCCTGTTGTGCGTGCACCACTGGCGCAAGGGGGGCGATCGCACCCTGCGATGGGCGCTGCTTTATGTCGTAATTGCCATGGCGCTGGGTACGGGCGTGATCTCCCTGCTGAAGACCCTGGTGGCGATGGAATGTCCCTGGGACCTGCTGCGCTACGGTGGCCATCAGCCCTATATCGGGCTTTTCACGCAGCGCCCGGCCGGCATGGCCGCACAGGCCTGCTTCCCTGCCGGCCACGCCAGCGCAGGCTATGCGTGGCTGTGCCTGTACTATTTCGCCCTGCTGTGGCGCCCGTCGTGGCGCTGGGCAGGCTTGTGGATCGGCCTCGGCACCGGCCTGGTGTTCGGCATCAGCCAGCAGCTCCGGGGCGCGCATTTCCTTTCGCATGATGTTGCCACCGCGTTGATATGTTGGCTGCTGTCACTCGGCCTGTACCTGATCGTCAAAGGCATCCTGATCCGCCGTCAGCTGGACCGTCCCAACCGCCAGGAGGCAAACGCATGAGTGCATCGGTCCAACGCCCCGCCCGCCCTTCCGCGCTGGCGGGTCTTCGCCACTGGCGGCCACAGCTGTCCACCGAAGCACTGATCGCGTTCACCAGCCTGTTCTTCGCGGTGGCCGGCAACGGCCTGTTCTGGCACAGCGCGATGGCCAGCCATCCGGGCAGCCTGCGCTACGCGCTGTCGCTGCTGCTGTTGCTGCTGGGTGCGCACGGCGTGCTGCTGGGCATCCTGGTCTGGCGCTGGAACGCCAAAGTGGTGATCAGCCTGCTGCTGCTGGTGACCGC
Source organism: Stenotrophomonas sp. YJH_SMC_65 (assembly GCF_059369475.1). NCBI lineage: Bacteria > Pseudomonadati > Pseudomonadota > Gammaproteobacteria > Lysobacterales > Lysobacteraceae > Stenotrophomonas > Stenotrophomonas sp. YJH_SMC_65. The sequence continues at coordinate 105,875 of NZ_JCAFSR010000001.1, read as the reverse complement.
ATTCGCCGCACACTACATGAGCCGCTACCACATCTACCTGGATGCGGACATGCTGCGCAACGTGCTGGCGACCGACCCCAAGGAAAGCCGCGAGCTGATGACGGTATCGCTGCTGTGGCCGGTACTGCTGCTGGCAGTGCTGCCGATGGTGGTGCTGTGGCGCGTGCAGCTGCGCCGCCGCAGCTGGGGCCGCAGCCTGCTCTGGCGTGTCGGCTTCCTGGTGGTGGCGGCAGTGACGGCTGTCGGCGGCGCGTTGATCTCGTTCCAGGATGTCTCGGCACTGATGCGCAACCAGCGTGAAGTGCGCTATCTCGCGACACCGGCCAATGTCCTGTTGGGCATGCCGCGTGCATTGCGTGGCGACAATCCGGTGCAGCGCGCGCCGAAGCTGCCGATCGGCACCGATGCCAAGGCCACCCCGCGCGCGCCGGCCAGCAAGCCGCGCCTGCTGGTGATCGTCATGGGCGAGACCGTGCGTGCGCAGAACTGGGGGCTCAACGGTGGCCGCAACACCACCCCGGAACTGGCGCAGGCCAGCGTGATCAATTTCCCGGACATGCATTCGTGCGGCACCAGCACCGAGGTTTCGTTGCCGTGCCTGTTCTCGCCGTGGGGCCGCCATGACTACGACGAGAAGAAGATCCGCGCGCACCAGTCGCTGCTGCACGTATTGAACCGTGCCGGCATCGCACCGTTGTGGCGTGACAACCAGTCCGGCTGCAAGGGCGTGTGCGAAGGCCTGGACTTCCAGTCCCTGTCCGATGCCACCACGCCGGGCCTGTGCGCCGATGGCCGCTGCATGGACGAGATCCTGCTGCAGGACCTGGCCACCCAGGTACGCGCCAGGCCCGGCGACCGGGTGGTGGTGCTGCACCAGCTGGGCAACCACGGTCCGGCCTACTTCGAGCGCTATCCGCCCGCATTCCGCCGTTTCACCCCGACCTGCGATACCCGTGACATTGGCCGTTGCTCGCGCGAAGAGATCACCAACAGCTACGACAATGCCGTGCTGTACACCGATCACTTCCTGACAAAGACCATCGGCACGCTGCAGGGCATGCAGGATTACGACACGGCGATGATCTACCTGTCCGACCACGGCGAGTCGCTGGGCGAGAAGGGCCTGTTCCTGCACGGCGTGCCCTACGCCATCGCCCCGGCCGAGCAGACCCGGGTACCGATGACGATGTGGTTCTCGCCAGGCTTCGCCAGCAGCCGTGGGCTGGACCTGCAGTGCGTGCGCAAGCGTTCGGCGGCGTATACCGACCATGACAACCTGTTCCCGTCGGTGCTGGGCCTGATGCAGGTGAAGACCTCGCTGTACGAACGCGACCGCGACGTGTTCGCCAACTGCGAGAGTTGAGGGGTGTTCGGCAGGGCTTGCAGCCCTGCACCTGCCGGGGCAACGGCCGAAGCAACAGCAACAGCGTGCATTCCGTGGGATGGCGGGGTGGGCCCGGTTGCGGGAGACGCCGTAAACCCATCCTTGGGGGCTTGGCCGCGGCATCCATGCCGCGGACACTCCCGCCACCGGACCCACCCCGCCTTCGACAGTTTTCCGCGATCTGTTGGACATGCCGATGGGGTCGGATCCGTTTTCCGTAGGAAAACGGATCCGACCCCATTTTGATTGTCGATATCTGACAGATGTGTCGACCAAGGTCGACACCTACCGACAGCACACGGAATCTGTCAGAGGTGGGGCGGTGTCGGAGTGCGGGGTGTCAGCCGCATGGATGCGGCTGCCAAGCCTACACGGACGTACTTGCGGCGTCCCCGCACTCCGACACCGCCCCGCCAAACCACGGATAGTCCGCTGTTGCTGTTGCTTCGGCTTTGCCGTTTGTTGAAGGCCTCTGCGGGTGCCGGGCGCCGCCCGGCCGACTTCCGCCACTTGCGGAGGCAGCGGCTGCCCACTAGCCTTCGGCCGTCGTTCACCACCCAAGGACCGCCCGTGAAACACCGTCATCTCCTGCTGGCCTCGGCAATCGCCGCCGCCACGCTGGCCCTGGCCGCCTGCAAGAAGGAAGCTGCCCCAGGCACCGATACCGCCAGCAGCAGCGCCCCGGCCGGCGAAACCGCCGACCAGTTCGTGGCCCGCATCAATGTCGAGTTCAAGGCCGCCTACCCGGAGATGACCTCGGCGCAGTGGCTGTCCTCCACCTACATCAACAGTGATTCGGAACGCATCGCGGCCAAGGCCAACGAGCGCTCGCTGACCCAGCTCAACAGCTGGATCGAACAGGCTGCGAAGTTCGACGGCAAGCCGATGAGCGAGGACAGCAAGCGCGCCATCCACCTGCTGAAGCTGATGTCGTCGATGCCGGCACCGCGCGACCCGGCCAAGCTGGCCGAGCTAACCCAGATCGCCACCCGCATGGAAGGCAGCTATGGCGCCGGCAAGTACTGCACCGATGCCAACGATCCGAACTCCTGCCGCCAGCTGGGCGAGCTGGAGCAGGTGCTGGCACGCAGCCGCGACTATGACAAGCAGCTCGACGCCTGGCAGGGCTGGCACAGCACCACCAAGAACATGCGCGGCGACTACCAGAAGTTCGTCGGCCTGGTGAACGAAGGCGCCAAGGGCATGGGCTTCACCGATGCCGGCCAGATGTGGCGCAGCGGCTATGACATGCCGCCGGAGCAGATCGGCCCGGAAACCGACCGCCTGTGGGAACAGGTCAAGCCGATGTACGAGCAGCTGCACTGCTACGCACGCGGCAAGCTGGACAAGACCTACGGCAAGGACAAGGCCGAAGTGGGCAACGGCCTGATCGCCGCGCACCTGCTGGGCAACATGTGGCAGCAGGACTGGTCGAACCTGTGGGACCAGCTGGAACCGTACCCGGGCGCCGGCAGCCTGGACATCACCGCGGCGCTGGAGAAGCAGTACCAGACCAACCTGAGCGCGGCGCTGGCCAAGGCCGGCAAGGATGCCAACGTGGCCGCGCAGTACAAGGCGCAGCGCGAGGCCGAACTGCGCACCGCCAAGCAGATGACCGAACGCGCGCAGGACTTCTACGTGTCGCTGGGCATGCCGTCGCTGCCGCAGTCGTACTGGGAACGCACCCAGTTCATCAAGCCCGATGACCGCGATGTGGTCTGCCACGCCAGCGCCTGGGACATGAACATGGAAGGCGACGTGCGCACCAAGATGTGCATCAAGCCGAACGAAGAGAACTTCACCACCATCTACCACGAGCTGGGCCACATCTATTACGACCTGGCCTACAACCCGCTGCCGCCGCTGTTCCAGGGCGGTGCCAACGATGGGTTCCATGAAGCGATCGGCGACACCATCGTGCTGGCGATGACCCCCAAGTACCTCAGCTCGATCGGCCTGGTCGATGCGCCGACCGAAAACCGCGAAGCGGTCATCAACAACCAGATGCGCATGGCGCTGTCGGGCGTGTCGTTCCTGCCGTTCGGGCTGATGATCGACCGCTGGCGCTGGGGTGTGTTCGATGGTTCGATCACCGCCGACAACTACAACAAGGCATGGTGGGACCTGAAGGCCAAGTACCAGGGCGTGGCGCCTGCCAGTACCCGTGGCGAGGAGTTCTTCGATCCGGGCGCGAAGTACCACGTGCCAGGCAACACCCCGTACACCCGCTACTTCCTGGCGCGCATCCTGCAGTTCCAGTTCTACAAGGGCCTGTGCGACGCGGCCGGCTACAAGGGCCCGCTGCATGAGTGCACCTTCTACGGCAACAAGGAAGCCGGCCAGAAATACTGGGCGATGCTGAGCAAGGGTGCCAGCCAGCCGTGGCAGGCCACGCTGAAGGAGCTGACCGGCACCGACAAGCTCGATGCCGGCCCGATGATCGAGTACTTCACGCCGGTCAACGAGTGGCTGAAGCAGCAGAACGAAGGCCAGATGTGCGGCTGGCAGGCCAACGCGGCCCCGGCGGCAAAATGAAAAAAGGGGCGGGTCCGCAAGGATCCGCCCCTTCCTGGTAGTGCCGGCCGCTGGCCGGCAACTACGCGATGAAGACCCCGCGGGCAGCCGGCCAGCGGCCGGCTCTACCGGAATGCCTGTCAGCTGTCCTTCTTCGCCGCCATCGCCGCGGCCAGGTCCGCCTTGAACTCCTCGAAGGTCTGGCCCTTTTCCTTCGCTTCGGCCTGTGCGGCGTCGCGCAGCGCATCGGAGTACATCAGGCGCACCGGCGTGCCGTTGCGCTCGTGCAGTTCACCGGCCTGCATGATCAGCGCCAGTACCTGCGCGGCGGAGTCACTGTGGCCGGCGATACGGCCGTCCATGCCCAGCACCCATTCGCCATCGCGGCGCACGACACCGGCCAGCAGGGTGCGCTGCGCGTCGCGCAGTTCCGCATGTGGCTCCACCGGCGAGGCCTGGGCAGCGGCCTTGTTGGCGGCCTGCTTTTCCTGGCGACGGCGCTGGTCGCGGCGGGTCTTGGAGCTGGTGGACATGGTGCGGTACCGCTGCGAAAGGGGGCGCAAGGATAGCGCACCCCACGCGCAGCACCGCTTCACGCGCGCTCGATCCAGCAAGGTCAGTCCAGCACTTTCCCGTGCCGCCAGTAACCCATGAAGGTGATCGTGCGGCGGTCCAGCCCGCACTCGCGGACCAGATGGCGACGGATCGCCATCACCGCTCCCGCCTCGCCTGCCACCCAGGCATACAGCGGCCCGGCCACGCTGGCATCGGCCTGTTCCCAGAGAATCTGCGCGTCAACGTCGATCTCTTCCAGTTCTTCGCCAGCGACCACGCTCGAGGCGGCCAGGCGCGCCTGCACCGCCTGCAACAGGGGCGCCCCGTACGCCGCCCGCCCGCGCGGCAGCCAGACAAGCTCGGCGGTAGCCGGCGCCTTCAGCGGCACGGCGTCGCCGGCCTGCGCCACTTCCAGCAGGGCCAGCGTACGTGGCGGATCCACCCTGGCCGCCAGTTCCTCAAGAATGCCGGCCACTGCCGGCAGCGCGGTCTCGTCAGCCACCAGCAGCACCTGGCCAACGCCGGCCGGCGGCTTCCATTCCCAGCCCTCGCTGCTGTCGGCGCAGTCGGCATCCGGGGCCAGCAGCACCACGCGGTCGCCCGGCCGTGCATGGATGGCCCATCGCGAGGCCGGCCCGGTCTCGCCATGCAGCACGAAATCAACATCGACCTCGCCCTGCTCTGCACGCAGCTGGCGGAGGGTGTAGGTGCGCATCGGCGGGCGCTGATCGTCCGGCAGGGCCCGGTAGCGCGGGTACCAGTCCTCGCCGCTGGGGACCTGCGGCGCCTCCTGGCCGGGCAAGGGGAAGAACACCTTGATGCGCTGGTCCGGCCCTCCGGTCGTCATCCGCGCCACGTCGGCACCGGTGAACACCATGCGGTCCAGGGAAGGGGAAAGAACGCGGCGCTCCTTCAGCGCCACCTCGAACAGGCGGTAGGTCTGCTGCGCAGCCATGGGGAACCTCATGCAACGACAGTGGATCGGCTGGCTGTCGTGCACCTGTGCACCGGCTGGCTGGAGTGCCCAGCCTAGTCCGGCGGTTTCCCGTCGCAAGCGTTGCGGGCGTCGTAGCCTGCCCTACCCCTGCGCGCTGCTCAGTGACCCGTGCAGGCTGCCTGCGCCGCGCGTTCGCGCCGGTGTTCCCAGTACCAGAACACGAAGCCGGCGCCGAAGAACCCAGCCTGGCCCAACGCCAGGTGCAGCGGGCTGGCGCTGAGCAGCGGCGACACCACGCCGGCCACCACGGTGCTGATCATCAGCTGCACGAAGGCCTGCAGCGACGAGGCCAGGCCGCGCTGGTGCGGGTACATGTCCAGCACCGCCAGCGCCAGGATCGGGAAGATCAGCGCCATGCCCATGCCACCCAGGAAGATCGGCAGCACCGCCCACGGCAGCACGAACTGCGGCGCCAGCGCCACGTAGCCGACGTTCAGCAGCACCGACAGCGCGCACAGGCCGAAACCAATGGATACCTGGCGGGTGGGCGTGGTGTGCCCGGCCATGCGCCCGGACAGGAACGAGCCGGTGGTCATGCCGCCGATGGTGGGGATGAACAGCCAGGCGAAACCGCCCTCGCCCAGGTGCAGGTGTTGCATCACGAACACCGGTGCCGAGGAGATGTACAGGAAGATGCCACCGAAACCGATGCTGCCGGCCAGCGCCAGGCGCAGGAAGCGCGGATTGAAACCGATGCGCACGTAATCACGCATCAGCACCCGCGGCGACAACGGAACGCGCGCTTCGAGCGGATGGGTCTCCGGCAGGTAGCGGGCGGTGGCCGCCAGCAGAACCAGTGCGAACACCACCAGGAACCAGAAGATCAGCGGCCAGCCAGCACCGCTGAGCAGGATCCAGCCACCGATGATCGGCGCGATCGCCGGGGCGATGCCGAACAGCATCGACACCTGGCTCATCAGCCGCTGCGCGTCGTGACCGTGGTACAGGTCGCGGATCACCGCGCGGCCGACGATCATGCCGACGCCTGCGGACAGGCCCTGCAGGGCGCGGAACCCCAGCAGCGTGGTCAGATCGGTGGACAGCGCACAGCCGACCGAGGCGCCGACGAACACCACCAGGCCGCCGAGGATCACCCGCTTGCGGCCCCAGGCATCGGACAGCGGGCCGTGTGCCAGGCTCATCAGGCCGTAGAACAGCAGGTACACGCTGATGGTCTGCTGCACCGCCACCTCGTCCACCGCCAGGCGCTGGGCCAGCTGCGGGAACGCTGGGAAGATGGTGTCGATCGAGAACGGACCGAACATGGCCAGGCCGGCGAGCAGCAGGGCCATGCGGCGGGTGGAAGGAGCAACAGCGGCGGTCATGGAGAAGGCGTCCGGCAGGGCCATGCGCGGCACGCACGGCGGGCGCCAGTCCCCTGCAGCAGGGACGGCGCCAGATGAATTCGGGTATCCGCCCATCATAGGTGGGGATTGCGCCTGATGCCATGCAGCAGTGCACAAAACGCACGGGCGGGCCATCGGCCATTCAGGCGCCGCGGCCGGGCCCGCAGGCGGCTGGCGCGCCCGCAACGGGCTATAATCGGCGGGCAACACGGTGGGAGAAGCGGAACACCGCTGCCGAAGGCGCAACGCCCGTAATCGCTCAGGCCCGATACCACCCGTAACACAACTCTGGAGAGACCGGTTCGATCCGGCGCCGAAGGGGCACGAAGCCGCGGTTTTCCGCGCTTCCAAACTCTCAGGCAAAAGGACAGAGGGGCGCCCCGCAGACCGCCGACCGGCGGCTTGTGCCCGTGCGTGTGCCCTTTCCTGACGGATCCTTCGCCATGTCCCAGAACACCCCTTCCCTGCGTGAGCTCGAGCACCACAATGCGTTCGTCGAGCGCCACATCGGCCCCAACGATGCCGAGATCGCGCAGATGCTCGACGTCGTCGGCCACGCGTCGCTGGATGCGATGACCGATGCCATCGTACCGGCCAAGATCAAGTCGCCGGCGCCGCTGGCACTGCCGGAATCGATGACCGAAGTGCAGGCACTGGCGAAGATCCGTGCGATCGCCGACAAGAACACCGTGCTGCGCAGCTTCATCGGCCAGGGCTACTACGGTACCCACACGCCGAACGTGATCCTGCGCAACATCCTGGAAAACCCGGCCTGGTACACCGCCTACACCCCGTACCAGGCCGAGATCTCGCAGGGCCGCATGGAAGCGCTGATCAACTTCCAGACCCTGTGCGCCGACCTCACCGGCATGGAAATCGCCAACGCCTCGCTGCTGGACGAAGCCACCGCCGCAGCTGAAGCGATGACCCTGGCCAAGCGTTCGGCCAAGTCGAAGTCGGACACCTTCTTCGTGCACGACGCCGTGCACCCGCAGACCCTGGAACTGCTGCGTACCCGCGCCGAGCCCATGGGCATCGTGCTGCGCGTCGGCACCCCGGTCGAGGCACTGGAAGCAGAAGCCTTCGGCCTGCTGCTGCAGTACCCGGACACCTTCGGCCAGATCGGCGACTACAAGGCGCTGGTCGAGGCCGTGCACGCGCGCGGCGGCCTGGTGGCCGTGGCCACCGACCTGCTGGCGCTGACCCTGCTGGCCGCCCCGGGCGAATGGGGTGCGGACATCGTGGTCGGCAACAGCCAGCGTTTCGGCGTGCCGTTCGGCTTCGGCGGCCCGCACGCCGCATTCATGGCCTGCCGCGACGCCTACAAGCGCTCGATGCCGGGCCGCCTGATCGGCGTCTCGGTCGATGCCCAGGGCAACCCGGCCTACCGCCTGACCCTGCAGACCCGCGAGCAGCACATCCGCCGCGAGAAGGCCACCTCCAACATCTGTACCGCACAGGTGCTGCTGGCGGTGATGGCCTCGATGTATGCCGTGTACCACGGCCCGGAAGGCCTGACCCGCATCGCCCGGCGCACCCACCGCCTGGCCTCGATCCTGGCCGCCGCGCTGCGCGAGGCCGGCGTGCAGGTCGGTGGCGACTTCTTCGACACCCTGCATGTCACCGGCGTGCACGCCGATGAGATTCACGCCAAGGCCCGCGCCGCCGGTTACAACCTGCGTGCGATCGACAGCGACTCGGTCGGCATCAGCCTGGACGAGACCGCCACCCGCGCCGACGTGGTCGCACTGGCCGCCGTGTTCGGTGCGCAGGCCGACGTCGACGCGCTGGATGCCAGCACCGCCGATGCGCTGCCGGCCGGGCTGCTGCGCCAGTCCGCATTCCTGACCCACCCGGTGTTCAACACCCACCACAGCGAGCACGAACTGCTGCGCTACCTGCGCTCGCTGGCCGACAAGGACCTGGCGATGGACCGCACGATGATCCCGCTGGGCTCGTGCACCATGAAGCTCAACGCCACCGCCGAGATGATCCCGGTGACCTGGCCGGAGTTCTCGCAGATCCACCCGCTGGTGCCGGCCGACCAGGCGCTGGGCTACAAGGAACTGATCGACACGCTGGAAGCGATGCTGGTGGAATGCACCGGCTATGACGCGGTCAGCCTGCAGCCGAACTCCGGCGCGCAGGGCGAGTACGCCGGCCTGCTGGCGATCCGCGCCTACCACCGCTCGCGCGGCGAAGGCCACCGCGACATCTGCCTGATCCCGGATTCGGCGCACGGCACCAACCCGGCCTCGGCGCAGATGTGCGGCATGAAGGTGGTGGTGACCAAGACCGATGCCAACGGCAACGTCGACGTCGAGGACATCCGCCTCAACGCCGAGAAGTACAGCGACCGCCTGGCTGCGATCATGATGACCTACCCGTCCACGCACGGCGTGTTCGAGGAAGAGGTGGTGGAGATCTGCGAGATCATCCACAAGCACGGCGGCCAGGTGTACACCGACGGTGCCAACATGAATGCCCTGGTCGGCGTGGCCAAGCCGGGCAAGTGGGGGTCGGACGTTTCGCACCTGAATCTGCACAAGACCTTCTGCATCCCGCACGGCGGTGGCGGCCCGGGCGTCGGCCCGTGCGCGGTCAAGGAGCACCTGGCCCCGTTCCTGCCGGGCAAGCTGGGTGACAACGGCCCGGTCGGCATGGTCAGCGCGGCCAGCTTCGGCAGCGCCTCGATCCTGCCGATCAGCTGGATGTACATCGCGATGATGGGCCGCGACGGCCTGCGCAAGGCCACCCAGGTCGCGCAGCTCAACGCCAACTACATCGCCAAGCGCCTGGCCCCGCACTTCAAGACCCTGTACACCGGCCGCAACGGCCTGGTGGCGCACGAGTGCATCCTGGACGTGCGCCCGCTGGAGAAGACCAGCGGCATCGGTGCCGAGGACGTGGCCAAGCGCCTGATCGACTTCGGCTTCCATGCCCCGACCCTGAGCTTCCCGGTGGCCGGCACGCTGATGGTGGAGCCGACCGAGAGCGAATCGCTGCACGAACTGGATCGCTTCATCAACGCGATGATCCAGATCCGCGAGGAGATCACCGCGATCGAAGACGGCCGCCTCGACCGCGAGGACAACCCGCTGAAGAACGCGCCGCACACTGCCACCGCAGTGACCGCCAGCGAGTGGACCCACGCCTACCCGCGTGAACTGGCCGCCTTCCCGCTGGCCAGCCTGAAGCAGAGCAAATACTGGCCGCCGGTGGCGCGTGTCGACAACGTGTACGGCGACAAGAACGTGATGTGCGCCTGCATCCCGGTCGATGCCTACAAGGATGATGAAGTCGAGGCGTGATTCCTCACTGCATCGGTAAAGAAAACGGCCCGCGCAAGCGGGCCGTTTTCATGGGGCGTGTGGACCAAGGCCCACACCCACAAGCATCCGATCACGGGTCCGGCATCTGCCCCAGGCTCAACTGCCACGACACGCCAAAGCGGTCCTGCACCCAGCCGTAGCGATTGCTGAAGTCATAGTCGCCCACCGGCATCAACCAATGGCCGCCCTCACCCAGCACGCGTGCCGCGCGCTCGAACTGCTCGGCACCGGAACACTCGACGAACAGCGAGATCGACGGCGAGAAGGTGAAATCGTGCACGTCCAGGCTGTCGAAGCACAGGTAGTGGGTGCCACCGAGCAGGAAGATGGCCTGGCGGACCTGCCCCGGCACGCCGGCGCCGGCCCCCTCGGGATGGCGTTGCAGGGCCAGCAGCCGGAAATCGGCAAAGGCTTCGGCGTACAGGGCCAGCGCGGCCTCGGCCTGGCCGGTGAACATCAGGAAGGGACGGCTGCGCAGCATGCGGTACTCCTGGTCGACGGGCCGATGACGGCCTGCCTGCACAGTGCCACGCGGAGTGTGTGCCTGTTGTAGAGCCGAGCCCATGCTCGGCTGGCGATCGCGCAAACAGCAGCCGACCGCAGGGTCGGCTCTACAGAATCACGCCTGGCGCATGCGCCGCGCGATGGCACTGCTGGCGGCGATCGTGGCGGTCAACGCCACCATCGACAGGAACTGCAGGCGGGTGTGCGACTCACTCAGCAGCAGGCCGAAGATCAGCGCAAGGATCGCCAGTGCACAGCAGGTCAGCCACGGGAAACCGGCCATGCGGAACGGCAGTCGGGTACCCAGACGATCCGCGCGACGACGCAGCACCAGCTGCGAGACCAGCGACAGCGTCCACACCAGCAGGCAGGTGGAACCGACGATGTTCAGCAGCACCGGCAGCACCCGGTCCGGGAACAGCAGTTCCATTACCGTGGCGGCAAAGCCGAACAGCACGCTGGCCAGCACGGCGATCACCGGCACCTGGCGCGGGTCGGTCCAGCCAAGCACGGCCGGCGCTTCGCGACGCTGCGCCAGCGAATACATCATGCGCGAGGCGCCGTAGAGGTTGGCATTGAGCGCCGACAGCAGCGCGATCACGGCGATCAGCGTGATGGCGGTACCAGCGCCCGGGATGCGGGCGATGTCCAGCACGGCGGCGAACGGCGACTTCAGCGCCTCGCTGGTCCACGGCACCACGGCGATGATCACGCTCAGCGAGCCGATGTAGAACACCAGGATGCGCCAGGCCACGGTGCGGATGGCACGGGCAATGCTGCGCTCGGGGTCTTCGGTTTCGGCCGCCGCCACGGCCACGATCTCGGTGCCGCCGAAGGCGAACACCACCACCAGCAGCGCCGCGCCGATCCCGGCCAGGCCCTTCGGCGCAAAACCACCGTGTTCGGTGAAGTTGCTCAGGCCCGGGGAGGTCACCTGCGGCAGCCATCCCATCAGCAGCGCCACGCCAATGGCGATGAACGCCAGGATCGCCGCGACTTTGAGGATGGCGAACCAGAATTCGAACTCGCCGAAGTTCTTCACTCCGAGCAGGTTGATCGCGGTGAAGAACAGCATGAACGCCAACGCCGCCATCGGTACCGGTATCGCCGGCCAGACCGTGGCCAGCAGCCCGGCCGCACCCACTGCTTCGGCGGCGATCACGATCACCAGCTGCACCCACCACAGCCAGCCCACGGTGGCACCGGCGGTAGCGCCCATGGCGTCGGCTGCATACACCGAGAACGCGCCGCTGGTCGGTTTGGCCGCCGCCATCTCGCCCAGAGCGTTCATCACGATGATCACCAGCGCTCCGGCGACCAGATACGACACCAGGACCGCCGGACCGGCCGCCTGCACACCCACGCCCGAGCCGAGGAACAGCCCGGCGCCGATGGCGCTGCCCAGGCCCATCATGATCAGCTGGCGGGGCTTGAGCGAATGTCCGAGGCGGGACGGCGAAGCGGTCGGAATCGAGTTGGGCATCGGCGGGGCTGGCGGCGGGCTACAGGGGCGACACCTTACCCTGTCCCGTGCCCACGGGGATAGGCACAGCGCAGCAGGCCGCTCAGGCCAGCGCCGGCTCGCCGACGTTCCCACCGATACGGGCACGATAGGCACGCGGCGAGAAACCGGTTTCAGCCTTGAACTTGCGGGTGAAGGCACTCTGGTCGCTGAAACCGCAGGCCTGGCCGATGCAGGCGATGCTGTCGTCGCCATGCAGCAGATGCATGGCCATCTGGATCCGCAGCCGGGTCAGCACCTGCTGCGGGGTCATCTGGAACACCTTGCGGAAGCTGCGCTCCAGCTTGGACAGCGAAAAGCCGGTGATGTCCAGCAGGGTCTGCATGCGCACGTTCTCGGCGTAGTGCGCGTTGAGGTGGGCCAGCGCCAGCCGCAGCTGCTCGTACTGGGTACCGAGGCTGTCCTTCTGGCCAAGGTCGCGGGAAATGCCGATCAGGCCCTCGATGGCCCCGTCGACCACCAGCGGGCGCTTGCAGGTCAGGCACCAGCCCGGTTCGCGGTTGGCGAACAGGTGCAGCTCCATCAGGTTCTCGATCACCTCACCGGACAGCACGCGGGCGTCCTGGTCAACGTAGTCCGCACTGAGGCCGGTCGGGTAGATTTCGGCCGCCGTACGCCCGATCACGTCCTTGCGCGCGCGCAGACCCAGCCGCCGCAGCATGGTCTGGTTGACGTGGGTGTAACGCCCCTGGCGGTCCTTGATGAAGAACAGCACATCCGGGATGGCGTCGAACAGGGCTTCGATGTCGGCGGGCTCGACTCGCATGCGGCAAGCATACCCGAGCCTGCTTTTGCCCGTACGTTCACCTTTGCCGGACCGTGGTTTAACGGGGCTGGTTCCAGTGTCGTGGTTCCTTTTGATGATCCGGAGCCAACGTCCATGGCCGCCAGCAAGCCGACCGGCAAGCGCGCAACCGTCCCTGCCGAAAGCCACCGCCGGGGCGATGGCGATGAACTGCACCAGCAGGCCGGGGGCAGCCATCCGGCAATGACCACCGACCAGGGCATTCCGGTGGCGGACAACCAGAACTCCCTGCGGCAGGGACCTCGGGGGCCCACGCTGCTGGAGGACTTCATCCTGCGCGAGAAGATCACCCACTTCGATCACGAACGCATTCCCGAGCGCATCGTGCACGCACGTGGCAGCGCAGCACACGGCTACTTCGAGCTGACCCGATCACTGGCAGCCCATACCCGCGCGCGCATCCTGACCGAGGTCGGCGTGAAGACGCCGGTATTCACCCGCTTCTCGACCGTGGCCGGTGGCGCAGGCTCGGTGGATACCCCGCGCGACGTGCGCGGCTTTGCGGTCAAGTTCTACACCAAGGAGGGCAACTGGGATCTGGTCGGCAACAACATCCCGGTGTTCTTCATCCAGGACGCGATGAAGTTTCCGGACCTGGTGCACGCAGTGAAGATGGAGCCGGACCGCGCCTTCCCGCAGGCCGCGTCGGCCCATGACACGTTCTGGGACTTCATTTCGCTGATGCCCGAATCGATGCACATGATCATGTGGGCGATGAGCGACCGCGCCATCCCGCGTTCGCTGCGGATGATCGAAGGCTTCGGCGTGCACAGCTTCCGCCTGCTGAACGAGGCTGGCGAGTCGACGTTTGTCAAGTTCCACTGGCGGCCCAAGCTGGGCATTCAGTCCACGGTCTGGGACGAAGCGTTGAAACTGCAATCGGCCGACAATGACTTCCATCGCCGCGACCTGTTCGAGGCCATCCAGCGCGGCGACTTTCCCGAATGGGAGCTGGCGGTGCAGCTGTTCACCGAAGAAGACGCCGACGCATTCCCGTTCGACCACCTGGATCCGACCAAGATCATTCCCGAATCGCTGGTGCCGTTGCAGGTGATCGGGCGCATGGTACTGGACCGCTGGCCCGACAACTTCTTCGCAGAGACCGAGCAGGTGGCGTTCTGCCCGGCCAACGTGCCGCCCGGCATCGACTTCAGCAACGACCCGCTGCTGCAGGGCCGCCTGTTCTCCTACCTGGACACCCAGCTGCTGCGCCTGGGCGGCCCGAACTTCCACCAGATCCCGGTGAATGCACCGAAGTGCCCGTTTGCCAATCATCAGCGCGACGGCCACATGCAGATGCAGGTGCCCAAGGGCCGCGTCGCCTACGATCCCAGCTCGCTGCAGGACGACACCCCGCGCGAGACGCCTGCCGGATTCCGCAGCCATGCCAGCGCCGACGATGGCCGCAAGGGCCGCACCCGCGCGGAGAGTTTCGCCGACCACTACAGCCAGGCCCGGATGTTCTTCCGCAGCCTGGAAAAGCCGGAGCAGGCGCACCTGGCATCGGCGCTGGTGTTCGAGCTGTCCAAGGTGGAAACGCTGAAGGTGCGGGTGCGCACCGTCAGCCACCTGCGCAACATCGATGACGCGCTGGCGCAGCGCGTGGCCGATGGCCTGGCCCTGCCTGCGCTGCCCGACCCGGCCCCAACCGCCACGCCGGTGCGGGACATGCCACCCGCTCCCGAGGTGCGCGTGATCGGGCGTAACAAGCCCACCCTGCAGGGTCGCTGCATCGGCATCCTGTTCGACGAAGGCTCCGACGCGCGCGTGATTGCCAGCCTGAGCAAGGCCGCCCGGAAGGCAGGTGCAGACGTGAAGCTGGTCGCGCCAAAAGTGGGAGGCGCCACGCTGAGCGATGGCGCATTGCAGGCGGCAGATGGGCAGCTGGCGGGCACCCCGTCAGCCGTGTTCGATGCAGTAGCCGTGGTGCTCAGCCTTGAAGCCGCGAAGGCCTTGTCGAAAGAGAGTGCAGCCGTCGAATTCGTCAGCCAGGCGTGGGCACACCTGAAGGCCATCGCCAGCGACGCGGGCGGCCAGGTGCTGCTGAAGGCGGCGCGCGTCGGCAACGACCCCGGCATCGTCGAAGCAGAAGACGCCAAGGCATTCCTGGCGGCGGCCGCCACCCGCCAGTGGGCGCGCGAGCCCAAGCTGCGCCTGCTGGCCTGACCACAACGACAGGAGAATCGTCATGCCCCGTGGTGACAAATCCGCATACACCGAAAAGCAGAAGCGCCAGGCCGAGCACATCGAGGAAAGCGAACGTGATCGCGGCGCGAGTGAAGGCACCGCCGAGCGCATTGCCTGGGCCACCGTGAACAAGCAGGACGGCGGCGGCAAGCGCGCCGGCAGTGCCCGCAAGGGCGCGAAGAAGGCGACCAGCAAGAAGGCTGCCAAGAAGGCGCCTGCCAGGAAATCGGCCACAAAGAAGGCCGCAACCAAGAGGACGGCGGCGAAGAAGGCACCTGCGAAGAAGGCGGTGGCGAAGAAGGCACCGGCTCGCAAGACCGCGACAAAGAAGGCCGCAAAGAAGACGGCGAAGAAGGCAGCGGTAAAGAAGGCGGGTACGGCCGCCGCGCGGAGCGCCGCCGCGAAGAAGGCAGCCAAGACGCGGGCCGCGAAGAAGACCGTGCGCAAGGCGGCGGCGAAGAAAGCCGCGCGCACGCGTGCACGCGGCTGAGTCTTCGATCAGGAGGGGAGCGCCCTCATCCATGCGGCAACTTCGGCTGCGGCTGCCTCGGCACGGGCCTGCAGCAGTAGATGCGGCCCTTCCAGCGATACGTGCCGGGCATCGGGCAACAAGACCTGCAGCTCGGCCACGCTGGGCGGCCACAACAGGTGGTCCTGTCGTGCATGCAGGCATAACGTCGGCAGCATGAGCTTCGGCAACTGCGCGCGGACATCGATCTGCAGTGTCGCCGCAGCGCGCTGCCGCAGGATCGCGGTCGGTACCGCAGCGATCGCATGCCGCAGCTCGCGAAGGTTCATGCGTGTCCGCCAATGCCCCAGCAGAAGCCGGGCCAGCAACGCCAGCGGCGGCGGTGGCCATGCAGGGGCAAGCAAGCGTGCGCTCGCCGCTGGCAGCGGCACCGGTCGCCGCGCGAAGGTCGTACTCAGTATCAATCCGCGCAACCCCGGCGGTGAAGCCACCGCCAGTTCGATAGCCAGCGGCCCGGCAAACGATTCAGCCAGCAGCACAAAGGGAGAGATGGGAAGCTGCGGGCGCAGGATCGACGCCAATGTGACGTAGTCCTGTGGCCCGTGCATGGGCAGCGGCAGCACCTGCACGGTAACCCCCTGGTCCTGCATCGCTTCCACGAAGCATGTCGACAGCAGGCCGCTGCCATCCAGCCCGGGCAGCATCACGATCGGGAGCATCACGGCGTTCATCACATTGCTCACTTCTCAGGTCCCTTCGCACGACTCGCTGCCGCGCAGCTTCGCTTATCGGCTCGACCCAGGGAAGTGCACGCCGCTGCTCGCGGCGCTACCCTGATGGCCCCGGACAGACGAGGAAGGCGGCATGCGCAAGCCACGCTGGCTCAGCTGGACCGGCATTGCCCTATGCGCGCTCTATCTCGCGCTGACCACCTGGCTGGTGCTCGATGCCCGGTCCAACAGCGACCCCAAGAGCGCCTACATCCTCATGCAGCTGCCGGTGATGCTGCAGACCGCAGCACTCAACGTCATCGGCGTGGGACGCTGGCTTTCCGGAATGACCTGGATCACCGTCTACCTTCTGGTGATTCCTCCCACGCTTGGCGTGCTGTACGTGCTTGGGGCCATGCTCGGCAGCGTCCTGGAGCAATGAGGGCGATCCTCCCTGCTGCCTGAGCGGGCAATGCAAATACGGCCGCTCAAGGCGGCCGTATTCCTGTCACGGGGTCAGCAGCCTGCTCAGGCTGCACGGCGCGGCACGGCCGAAGCCCCTGCGCCTTCCACCTTGAATACCGCTACCGACGTGGTCAGCGCATGCGCCTGTTCTTCCAGCGCGCGGCTCGCCGCAGTGGCTTCTTCCACCAGGGCCGCGTTCTGCTGCGTCACCTGGTCCATCTGCACCACCACCTGGTTGACCTGCTCGATGCCGGCGGCCTGTTCCTTGCTGGCCGCTGCGATGTCGCTCATCAGCTGGGTGGTGCGCGAACTGGCCTGGGCGACGCGTGCGATCGCTGCTTCCGATTCAACGGTCACCGCCAGGCCACTCTTCACCTTGGCAGCGGCGTCTTCGATCAGCTCCTTGATTTCCTTGGCCGCGACGCCGGCGCGCTGCGCGAGCGTGCGTACTTCGCTGGCGACCACGGCAAAACCACGGCCCTGCTCGCCCGCGCGCGCGGCTTCCACCGCAGCGTTCAGTGCCAGGATGTTGGTCTGGAACGCGATGCCGTCGATAACGGTGGAGATTTCCGAGATGCGTGCCGAGGACTGATCGATCTCACCCATCACCGAGGCCATCTGCGCCATCGCCTGCTCGGTCTCGCGTACGGCGGCACCGGCGGCATGCGCTTCGCTGTCGGCCTGACGCGCCAGCTCGGCGTTCTGGCGCACGGTGGAGGTCAGCTCCTCCATCGACGCGGCAGCTTCCTCCAGGTTGGCCGCCTGCTGCTCCGTGCGGCGCGACAGGTCGTTGTTGCCGGCGGCCAGTTCCTGGGCCGCGTTGTTGATGCTGTCGGCAGCCACCTGGATGCCCCGCACAATGCCCGTCAGCTGCGCGGTGGTGGTATTGGCGTCGTCGCGCATGCGCGCGAACACGCCGTCGTACTCACCGTCCATGCGTGCGGTCAGGTCACCGTGCGAGATCGCGCGCAGCACGTCGGAAACATCGGCAATGCTGGCCTGCGAACTGGCCATCATGCCGTTGAGGTGTTCGACCATCGCCTTGAACTGGTACTGGAACGCAGCAGCATCGCCACGCATGCTGAAGTCGCCGGCGCGAGCCGCACGGGCCAGTTCATCGATCTGCGCGTTGATCGCCATCAGGCTCTGCTTTACCGCGGCCAGAGTGCGGGTCAGCGTGCCCTTCTCGCCCGGGTAGTCCGGCAGGTCACGGCTGAGGTCGCCGATCGCGTAACGCTGCATCACTTCGGCCATCAGCAGCTCCACCTGCACGTGCGATTCGACCAGGCTGTTGGTGGCCTGCACCATGCGGCCGAAATCACCGGGGAAGGCACTGTCGTCCATGCGATAGCGGATCGCACCCGCTTCGTGCTGCTCAGCCATCTGCAGCTGCGCGCCGATCGCCGCCTGCACGCTCTGCCGCACACTGGCCATGGCCTCGCCCAGCTGGGTCAGTTCATCCCGGCCACCGAGGCGGAACTCCTGGTCCAGCTGGCCCTTGGACAGCCGCTCGGCCAGGTTCACCGCGCGCGCCAGCGGGCCGGTCAGGCTGCGGCCGATCATCACCGAGGCGCCGATGCCGGCAAGCAGCGCGACGCCGCCCAGCACCAGCAGCTGCAGCAGGCTGCGTTCGCCCAGGCGGATCGCTTCGGCGGCAGCCTCACGGCTTTCCTTCTCCTCGAAGTCCACGCCATCGGACAGCGCCTTGTTCCAGCCGTTGGCCGCTTCCTGCACCGGGCCCAGCGTCAGCGCCACGGCGCCAGGGTAATCACCCTGCTCCATCAGTTCGCTGGTCTGCTTGTTGAGCGGGCGCGCAACGGCACGCTTGGCCGCGATGGTTTCCGCGATGGTCTTGCCCTGGGCATCGCTGGGCAGCGCCTGGTAGGCGGTCCAGCTGGCCTCATAGCGCTTGACCAGGTCGGCGATGCGCTTCTCGTCGCTGCCGCGGTCTTCGCCCTGACGGATCAGCATTTCGCGGCGCACGACCATCATCTGGTTGTTGGCATCGAGCATCTGCGACAGCAGGCGCACCTTGGCCACGCTGACGTCGACCACCTGCTGCATCGCGCGCTTCTGCACGACACTGGCAGTGGCGCCGGTGGCCACCACGGCGGCGACCAGCAGCAGCAACAGGCCAAAGCCCAGCCCAAGACGCCAGGCAACCCTGACGTTCCTCAAGTAGTTCATGGGGATATCCAATACGGGGGGATGTGGCCTTATCGGCGGCCTCATGCTGGGTCTTGACCCGTAAATTCTGAACGCTTCGGGCGCGGTTCACGTTTGCATCGCCATTGCCAGCAACGAATGCGCAGCATCTCCGTAGGCGGTCTGATCCACGCAGTTGTTGCCGTTATGCTGGGCCACCGCTGATCTGCAAGATGCCAGACCTCGGCCACCCCCGCCATCGTACAAGGACGACCATGAGGCATTATCTCAGTGCACTTCCGCTCCTGCTTGCCTGCATGACAAGCCCACAGTCCGCGCACGCCCAGGACGCATACACCGGAAGCAACTTCAAGTTCCTCTACGCGTACAACATCATCGGCAATGCTGACCCCGCAGTCCGCTCCCAGCTGACCGAGCTGCACAATGCCGGCGCGAATGTGATTCCCGTGACAGGATGGAATACGGGTGAACTCAGCTCCCGTTTGCAGGCGCTGCGGCAGGACCCGCTGTTATCCAGATTCAAAGTGCTGCTCCAGTTCAACGGACCCGTTCACGACGCCTGGTACGCAGATCCCGGCAGTGCCTGCTCTCCTGGCAACGAGCGTCTACCAGACTGGCTTCAACAGGAGCTTGACGCTGTTGCTGCACTTGCCCTGCAGAACTCAGACATCGTAGTTGGTTACTACACTTTTGACGAACCAGCTCTGCCACAGACACCACAGAACCTTGGTATCTGCAAGCGCTTCCAGGAACTGGTCTACGAAAGGCTTCGGCAAGCGGATCCCGATGCATCCGCGCGCCCGGTGATCATCGCCAATCTGATGGGCACGTTGAGCGATGTCCAGATCCAGTACGCAATGAGCCCACACGCACAGGATGTCGTCTTCGTTGACCAGTATCAGAACACCGTCAACGAACAGGTCGCTCAGTACCAGAAATGGAAACGGCACGGATTGCTGGGAGGTGGAATGGTTCCGGTCCTTCCTGCTTTCAACTACACCAGCTGCAATGACCCCGGACTGCGCACCAGCTTCCGGGTGAAACTCGAAGCTTCATTGCAAGCCGTGTATGGAGCGGACCGCCCTCGCAACCTAGGCAGCGCCTACTTTGCGTTCTGGCCGGGTGCACGCCCTGATTTTCAGTTTGACGGGCAGAACTGCCCTGCCATCTTCAACTCAATGATCGATGACCTCACGCATCAACCGGACCTTCAGGTCACGCGGATCGACACGATTCCAAGCCAGTTCCGGGCAGGGGAGCCAGTCCGTTTCCGGGCAACCATCCGAAATGCCGGCAATGCTCCGTCTCCCATGAATCACCACAGTGTCCTCGTCCATGAGGAGGGACAGTGTTTCGAGGGAGGATGCCAATGGGGGATCTTGACCATCAGTCTGGCCCCTGGTCAACAGGCCACCATAGATCTGAACCAGGGACCCAGCTGGACACCTTCGGCAGGGCTGCATGCGATGACCGTGTTCGCTGATGACGCGGACCGCATCAAGGAACTCGACGAACACAACAACGAGTTGACCCGGGAAATCATGGTGGGGGATCTGCCCGATCTGCAGCCATACCTGATCGAAACGATTCCAGCCAGTTTCAAGCCAGGCGATGCAGTGACATTCCGCACGGCAGTAACCAACCGCGGATCAATGCCCGCACCTGCGGGTTGGCTCGGAGCGGTCTATCTGGTAAACGGCGCGTGCCCAGCCAGTGGCTGCCCCTGGAGTGGCCTGACAACGGCCTTGGCGCCGGGCGAATCCGTATGGTTGAGCCCCGCAGGCCCCGTTTGGCCAGCCGCGGGTGGCCAGCAACAGATCACCTCCATTGTTGACGACCAAGGGCTGATCCAGGAGTCGAATGAGGGCAACAACCAGCTGGCTCGAATCATCCAGGTCTCGGACAAGCCAGACCTTCGGATCACCAGCGCCCATTCACAGCCGCTGCGTCCGAAATCCGGCGATGCAACCTCGTTCACCGCAACCATCGAGAATGTCGGCTCGGTCGCCGCCAGCGCGCCTTGGATTGGGCTGATGGCCATGAAGAACGGGCAGTGTTTCATTGAAGGTTGCGTGTGGGGCGGCCTCCAGAACTACACCCTGGCACCCGGCGCCAGCGTCAATGTCAGGACTTACAACGACGTCTGGCGCCCGACCCCAGGGGTGCACTCCATCCAGCTGCTGGTTGACGATCAGAACACCGTGAGCGAGTCACGGGAGGACAACAACAGCATCGACATCATGGTTACTGTGGATTGAACATCAGGGCAGGCGGCGACGGATCCGTGGTCGCCTGCCCTCGTTGCTTTCCATGTGCAGACGCGGCCCCACAAGGGATGGTCACGTTGGCACCACTCATCCCGGCGTCAGATTCTTTTCACATCAGTCCTGCATTGCGCACAGGCATGGTAGTTCCGTGAATGCCGGAGATGCCCATGCGTGTACCCTATCCTGTACTGTTCGTCCTGTCGCTACTGATATCACCCGCCTTCGCGCAGTCCCCTGCGCCCAACCTGCCCGCCCCCATTGCCGAGAAGGCCGGCCCGGACGCCGCAGTGCGCTCCGCCCTGCACGCCCAGGTGCTGCTGGATCGCGCGAATTTCTCGCCTGGCCAGATCGATGGCGAAGTGGGCAGCAACCAGCGACGCGCGGTGGCGGGCTTCCAGGCCGCGCATGGGCTGACCGTGACGGGTGAGCTGGACGACGCCACCTGGAAGGCTCTGCAGGCTGATACGGTGGGGCCGCTGGCCAGCTACACGCTGACTGCCGAGGATGTCGCCGGCCCGTTCCAGCCCATACCGAAAGGACCTGCCGCACAGGCCAAACTGAAATCGCTGGGTTTCAGCAGTGTGGAAGAAGCCCTGGGCGAGCGCTTCCACGCCTCGCCGGAGTTGCTGAAGGTGCTCAATCCCGGCGTGGATCTGACCAAGGCTGGCAGCCGCATCCAAGTGCCCAACATCGCACCAGCGGCATTGCCGAAGGCGGCGAAGATCGTGGTCGACAAATCCGACTCCACCCTGCAGTTGCTGGATGCGCAGGGCAAGCTGATCGCGCAGGTGCCGGTGTCGTCGGGCAGCCAGCACGACCCGTTGCCGATCGGCGAATGGAAGATCCTGGGCGTGTATCGCGACCCGCCGTTCCACTACAACCCGAAGTTGTTCTGGGATGCGCGCAAGGGCGAAAAGAAGGCGACGCTGCCGCCGGGCCCGAACAATCCGGTCGGCCGGGTCTGGATCGACCTGTCCAAGCCGCACTACGGCCTGCATGGCACGCCCGAACCCAGCCACGTGGGCAAGACCGAATCGCATGGCTGCGTACGCATGACCAACTGGGATGCGGTGCGTGTGGCCGACGCAGTGGATACTTCGGTGCCCGTGGTGATGCAGGAGTAAGCCCATGCGTCTTTCGCAGCTGATCGTATTGGGCGTACTGCTGGGACTGGGGGCAGGTTGGTGGCTGCGTCGCGATGGGAGTGAGCCGGTAGCCGCCTCGCTGCCGGCAGCGCCATCGGCGGTGTCCGCCGCGCCGGTGGTCGAACCAGCGCCACGCGCAACGGCCCCACCCGCCACCACCGCGCCGCCGGCCGCGCAGGCTGCGGATGCACCGTCCGGCCTGCTGCTGCCGGTGCAGGGCATCCTGGCCTCGCAGCTGCGCGATACCTTCACCGATGCACGCAGCGAAGGCCGCGTACACGATGCCATCGACATCCTGGCCGATGCCGGTACTCCGGTACTCGCGGTGGCTGATGGCACGGTGGAAAAACTGTTCGACAGCAAACGCGGCGGGCTGACTATCTACCAGTTCGAGCCCAGCGGACGCTGGTGCTACTACTACGCGCACCTGCAGCGCTATGCCGATGGCCTGGCCGAGAAACAGGCGATCAAGCGCGGGGATGTGATCGGCTACGTCGGCAGCACCGGCAATGCCAGCGCCGAGGCCCCGCACCTGCACTTCGAAGTGCATGTCTTGGGGCCGGAGAAGCAGTGGTGGAAGGGAGAGTCGATCAATCCCTATCCCTTGCTGAAGTCGGCGGCACCGATGCCCGGCGCTGCTGGCGCCGCAACGCCACAGTGAAGACAGTCAACGCAGCCCCCGGAATCAGCAGGAACAGCGCCGCCATCTTCCAGAAAAAGAACGGCCACAGCCAGAGGTAGTCCAGGTCGGTCAGCTTCAGCAGACCCAGCGGCGGCTGCAGCTCGATGTCTGCAGTGCGTCCCGCCAGCGCCGGATCCACCTCCAGCACGGTTACCCGCAGCCATGAGCGGCCGCGTGGCAATGCGTCGCCGCGACCGTAACCAAAGTAGGAGGCCATGAGGCCGCTGGACTCAACCGATACCAGCGCGCGGTCGATGCCCTGCCCGGCCACTCCCCAACGCTCCCCTGCGCGGAAGTCTCCATGTTCGGTGGGAGTCTCGATGCGCAGCAGCACTTCAGGGTCAGCCTCTGTACCGTCCGCGGCATAGCGCAGGCGCAGCCGAAGCTGGTCATCGATGAGGCGGTAGACGGTGATCTGGGCGGTTGCGCCAGGGCGCAGCACCAGCGGCACCGTCTGCGTGCGCGAAGCCAGGGCATTGGCGGCTGCACCCAACACAAGTACCAGGCCGGCCATGCACCACAGGCTCCACGACACCCACAGGGTGACCCGCACTACCGTCCCGCCTTTCACGCTGACATCCTGGTCATCGCGTCGCTTCCCCGCTGGCCTGGCCACACAGTAACGAAAAAGCCCCGCGTGCGCGGGGCTTTTCCTGTCACCAACGCCGGGCATGGCCCGGCGCCACCTCAGGCGAACGGATCCTGCAGGACCATGGTGTGGTCGCGGTCCGGGCCGGTGGAGACGATGCTGATCGGGCAGCCGGCCAGCTCTTCCAGCGAACGCAGGTAGGCGCGTGCGGCCGGCGGCAGATCGTCCCACTGGGTGATGCCGTGGGTGTTCTCGCTCCAGCCCGGGAACTCCAGGTACACCGGGGTGCATTCTTCCCAGCCCTGCGCGTCCAGCGGCGCGTACTCGGTGCGCTTGCCGTTGTATTCGTAGGCGATGCAGACCTTCAGCTTTTCCATGCCGTCCAGCACGTCCAGCTTGGTGATGCACAGGCCGCTGATGCCGTTGATGGCCACGGCGCGCTTCAGCGCGACGATGTCCATCCAGCCACAACGACGCGGACGGCCGGTCGACGCACCGTACTCGGCGCCGCGGTCACGAATGCCCTGGCCGACTTCGTCGTCCAGCTCGGTCGGGAACGGGCCACCGCCGACGCGGGTGGCGTAGGCCTTGGCGATGCCCAGCACGTAGTCGATCGAATCAGCGCCGACGCCGGAACCGGCCAGCGCACCACCGACGGTGGTGTTGGAGCTGGTGACGTACGGGTAGGTGCCGTGGTCGATGTCCAGCAGCGCGCCCTGCGCACCTTCGAACAGCACGCGCTTACCCTGCTTGCGCAGGTCGTGCAGGATGCCGGCCACGTCGGACTTCATCGGCTGCACGTATTCGCCGAAGGCCAGCGCTTCGTCGAAGGTCTTCTGGAAGTCGACCGCATCGGTGTTCAGATACTTGGACAGCACGAAGTTGTGGTAATCCAGCGCGGTGCGCAGCAGTTCTTCCAGCTGCTTCGGGTAATGCAGGTCGGCGATGCGGATGCCGCGACGCGCCACCTTGTCTTCGTAGGCCGGGCCGATGCCGCGGCCGGTGGTGCCGATCGCCTTGCCACCGGCTGCGCGCTCGCGCGCCTGGTCCAGGGCGATGTGGTACGGCATGATCAGCGGCGCGGCCGGGGAGATCTTCAGGCGCGAACGCACTTCCACGCCGGAGGCTTCCAGCTCGGCGATTTCCTTCTGCAGCGCGGCCGGCGAGATCACCACGCCGTTGCCGATCAGGCACAGCGCATCGTCACGCAGGATGCCCGACGGGATCAGGTGCAGGACGGTCTTCTTACCGTTGATGACCAGGGTGTGGCCGGCATTGTGGCCGCCCTGGAAGCGCACGACGGCGCCGATTTCCTCAGTGAGCAGATCGACGATCTTGCCCTTGCCTTCATCGCCCCACTGGGCACCCAACACTACGACAGACTGACCCATGACGGGCTCCTCGGTTTGTTGCGGCCATCGGGGCCGCGGACGGGTAAACCGTGGCGGGGCTGGCCAGCACCTGGAGGGCGGCTCCAAACGGGGAGCGGCCGGCGATGGAGGGCCCAGACACGGAAAAAGCCGAACGGGGAGGCCCGTCCGGCTTTTGTGCATTATCCGGGTTTCCGGGGTCCGCTGCCACCTTTCCGACGGACGGCTTCACCGGCCGGTCAGCCGCCCCGCCCGGTCGTGCCGGCCGCTGGCCGGCAATGCCAACCAAGGTTGGCATCTACCAGAGCCTCGCCACGCTGGTGCAGGCCGGTCAGCCGCCCCGCCCGGTCGTGCCGGCCGCTGGCCGGCAATGCCAACCAAGGTTGGCATCTACCAGGGCCTGGCCACGCAGGTGCAGGTCGGTCAGCCGTCCCACCCGGTCGTGCCGGCCGCTGGCCGGCAATGCCAACCAAGGTTGGCAGCTACCAGGGCCTGGCCACGCAGGTGCAGGTCGGTCAGCCGCCCCGCCCGGTCGTGCCGGCCGCTGGCCGGCAATGCCAACCAAGGTTGGCATCTACCAGGGCCTGGCCACGCCGCAGGTGCAGGGCGGTCAGCTGCCCCGCCCGGTCGTGCCGGCCGCTGGCCGGCAATGCCAACCAAGGTTGGCATCTACCAGAGCCTGGCCACGCAGGTGCAGGTCGGTCAGCCGCCCCACCCGGTCGTGCCGGCCGCTGGCCGGCAATGCCAACCAAGGTTGGCAGCTACCAAGGCCAGGCCACGCACGTAGACGCAGGCGGCCGCGCCGGGGCTTCTAGTGCCGCACCCACCACAGCAGGCTCAGGCCGGCCAGCAGCACCAGTCCGCCGAAGCTGCGCAGGGCCGGGCTGGGCAGGTCCAGCAGGCGTTCGGCCATGCGCTTCCAGGCGAACGGCGCGACGAACAGGAACAGGCCTTCCAGCACCGCGACCAGGCAGACGGCGGCGAACAGATCTTTCATCGGAACTCCGGAAAAAGCACGGGGCCCGGCAGTTGGCCGGGCCCCGTGGGGTAATGCCTGCGACCTCAGCGGTCGTTCTTCAGGTACTGCAGGAACGGGTCGTTCTTGTCGAGCACGATCACGCCGTTGCCGTCGGTCATGGAGCCGCGGTACGCCTCCAGGCTACGGTAGAACGCGTAGAACGACGGATCAGCCGAACCGGCCTTGCCGTAGATGCGGGTGGCTTCCGCATCACCTTCACCGCGCAGGCGCTGTGCATCGCGCTCGGCCTCGGCGATCAGCACGGTGCTGTCACGGTCGGCCTGGGCGCGGATGGTCAGCGACTGTTCCTCGCCTTCCGCGCGCAGCTTGGCGGCTTCCTGCTTGCGCTGGGCGCGCATGCGCTCGTACACGTCGTTGATCACCTGGCTGTCGGTGGGCAGGTCCACCTGCTTGATGCGCAGGTCGATCATCTGCATGCCCAGGCCGGCCACGGCCTCGTTGATTCCCTTCAACTGCTCGGCGATCAGCTCACTGCGGTCGCCGGACACCAGCTGCTGCAGGGTGCGCGAGTTGATCTGGTTGCGCAGCGAATCGGTGATGATCGGCGCCAGGCGGGCGTTGGCCACGCGCGGGTCGCCGCCGGTGGCACGGAAGTAGTCACCCACGTTGGAGATGTAGCCGATGGCGAAGAAGTCGACGCTGACGTCCTTCTGCTCGGCGGTGAAGTAGCGCGCCGGCGCGGTGTCGAGCACCTGGAAGCGGCGGTCGAAGACCTTCACCGTTTCCACCACCGGCACCTTGAAGTGCAGGCCTGGCTTGATGTCCGACCGCACCACCTTGCCCAGGTTCAGCACCATGGCGGTCTGGTCCTCACGGACCACATACACCGAGCCGAGCAGGCCCAGCACCACCGCCACGATCACGGCGATCCAGATAGGACTCTTCATCGGCTGCCCTCCTCACGGCCGCTCGGTCGCCCGGTCGGGCGGCCCACCGGCCGGCCCGGATCACGGGAAGCTTCCACCGCTGCGCCCGGCAGCGACGGCATGACCACGTCCGGGTTTGCCACTGCGGCCGGGGCCGACGTGGTGGGACGGGTGTCGCCGGTCATCGGCACGTAGATCAGCTGGCGGCCATCGCCGCCGATCACCTTGCGGTTCTCGCTCAGCACCTGCTGCACGGTCTCCAGCCACAGGCGCTTGCGGGTCACTTCCGGCGCGTCCTTGTACTGGGCCTGCAACAGGCTGAAGCGCTGCGCGTCACCCTCGGCCTTGGACACCACCGCCTGCTTGTAGCCTTCGGCGGTGGTACGGGCGCGCGAGGCCTGGCCTCGGGCTTCCGGCACGACCTTGGCGGCGTAGGCCTGGGCTTCGTTGATCAGGCGTTCCTTGACCTGCTGGGCACCATTGACCTCGTCGAAGGCCGGCTTCACTTCCTCCGGCGGACGGGCGTCCTGCAGGGTCAGGCCGGTCACGGTCAGGCCGGTCTTGAACGCCTTCAGCAGCGCCTGCAGGCGCTCCTCGGCGGCCACGGCCAGCGGGCCACGGTTGTTCAGCACGGCATTGAGGTCGGCGCGGCCGACTTCCTCGCGCACCGCGCTCTGCGCCGACTGCTCCAGCACCTGGTTGGCATCGACCGTGCCGAACAGGTACTGCTGCGGATCGTCGATGCGGTACTGGACGTTCAGCGAGACGTTGACGATGTTCTCGTCACGGGTCAGGACCGGCACCTGGATCGAGAAGGTCTTGATCTCGGTGGCGTTGACCTTGGTGACCGACTCGATCGGCCACGGCAGCTTGAAGTTCGGGCCGGGCTGCAGGATGCGCGAGAACTGGCCGAAGCGCAGGACCACGCCACGCTGCTGCTCACCGATCAGCTGGAAGCTGGAGAACAGCACCAGCAGCACCACGGCCGCCACCACCCAACGCACGATGCCGCCGTCGAACAGGTCCTTCAGCGGCCCGGGCAGTCCGCCCCAGCCACCACCATTGCCACCGCCGCGCGACCCGAACGGCCCGCGTCGATTGTCCTCGGGGCCTTGTCCGCCCTTGTTGCCGCCGGGTGTATTCCAGGCCATGCACGCTCCATCAAGATGTGGGCTGCGGCGCGGGCCCTTCCCGCGGCGCCAGCCGTGAAACCATTACCGATCATACAAGATGGGGCGGATCGGCAGGATCGAAAGGGCGACGACGGGGTAAGGTGGCGTTTTCCTCGAAGTCAGGCAACGCCGATGGCCCCCACCACCCCGTTCACCGCCTTCCGCATCGAAAACGACGACGCCGGCTATCGCAGCGGCCTGACCCGGCTCGGTGTCGACGACCTCAACCCCGGGCAGGTACTGATCCGCGCCCACTGGTCCTCGGTCAACTACAAGGATGCCCTGGCCGGCACCGGCAAGGGGAAGATCCTGCGCCGCTTCCCGCTGGTCGGCGGCATCGACGTGGCCGGCACCGTGGTCGCCAGCACCGACCCGGCCTGGCGTGAAGGCGACGCGGTGCTGGCCACCGGCTGCGGCCTCAGCGAGACCCGTGACGGCGGCTACAGCCAGTATGTGCGGCTGGAGTCGCGTGCGGTGATTGCACAGCCGGCCGGGCTGAGCCCGCGCGAGGCGATGGTGCTGGGCACCGCCGGCTTCACGGCGGCGCTGGCGCTGCTGCGCATGCAGGACAACCGCCAGACCCCGGCGCTCGGCCCGCTGGCGGTCACCGGCGCCAGCGGCGGCGTCGGTGCGCTGGCGCTGTCGATCTTCAGCCGTGCCGGCTACACCGTGCACGCGGTCAGTGGCAAGCCGGACCAGACCGACTTCCTGCGCGACATCGGTGCCAGCGAGGTGCTGCCGCGCGAGGCGCTGGCCGACACCGGCCCGCTGCAGTCGGCGCGCTTCGGCGGGGGCCTGGACAATGCCGGCGGCGCCATGCTCGCCAGCCTGCTGGCGCAGACCGTGCCCTACGGCAGCGTGGTCAGCGCCGGCCTGGCGGCCAGCCCGACGCTGGACATGACGGTGATGCCCTTCATCCTGCGCGGTGTGTCGCTGCTCGGCGTGTCTTCGGCCAATGCGCCGCGCCGGCTGCGCGAAGAGGTGTGGTCGCGCCTGGGCGGTGAGTGGAAGCCGCAGCACCTGGACCGCATCTGCACCGCCGAGGTCGGCCTTGATGGCCTCCGGGCAGTGTTCGAGCGGATGCTGGCGGGTGGATCGCTGGGCCGCACGGTGGTGCGGATCGACTGAACGTCGCAGGCAGGCGACGGACGGCAGGTGCCCCCCTCCCGCCGGTAATGAGCCCGCACTACACTGCGGGCATTACATGGGGAACAACATGGCACGCATTCTGATCGTCGACGACTCACCGTCGCAGCTGTTGGGGATACAGCGCATCGTCGAGAAGCTCGGGCACCAGATCCTGACCGCCACCGATGGCGCCGCCGGGGTCGAAACCGCCAGGGCCGAGCTGCCCGACCTGGTCCTGATGGACGTGGTGATGCCCAATCTCAACGGCTTCCAGGCCACCCGTACCCTCGCCCGCGACGAGGCGACCCGGCATATCCCGGTGATCCTGGTGACCACCAAGGACCAGGACACCGATCGCATGTGGGGCATGCGCCAGGGCGCCAAGGCCTACATCACCAAGCCGTTCTCGGAAGACGAGCTGTCCGAGGTGCTGGAGCGGGTGTTCGCCGGCCAGGGCTGAGACGCGCGTGGTCGTGCCGGCCGCTGGCCGGCAACCACGCATCACCGTCCCAGGTCATGAAATTGCCGGCCAGCGGCCGGCACGACCGCAAGGCGTGCTCAGATCGACTCGCCGAAGGCCTTGGCCAGATTGCGGTAGGCCTTCTTCTGCGCCTCGTCGGTCGCGGCCGGGGCCACGATCTCGATTTCAACGATCTGGTCGCCGTCCGGGCTGCCCGGCAGGCCCCGGCCACGCAGGCGCAGTTTGCGGCCGGCATCGGAGTCGGCGGGGATCTTCAGCTCCACCGCACCGCCCAGGGTCGGCACGCTGATGCTGGTGCCCAACGCGGCCTGCCAGGGCGTGACCGGCAACGTATAGAGGATGTTGCGGCCATCGACCTCGAACTGCGGATGCGCGGCGTACTCCACTTCCAGCAGCAGGTTGCCGCCATGGTTGCCCTGCCCTGCCAGGCGGATCACCTGGCCCGGACGGATGCCCTTGGGCACGCGCACGTCCAGCTGCTTGCCGTTGACGGTGATGCGCAGGCTGTCGCCGCTGTAGGCCGCTTCCAGCGGGACCGACAGCTTGGCGCGGGTGTCGCGGTTGGGTGCGTGGCCCTGGCTGCTGAAGCCCGGGCCCGGACCGGCACCGCCACGCTGGCGCGCGAACAGGCTTTCGAAGAAGTCGCTGAAGCCGCCGTTGGGGCCACCACCGCCGAATACTTCCTCGAAATTGAAACCGCCGGCGCCGCCGTAGTTCGGCGGCACGTTGAACTCCTCGCCCGGGCGATAGCCCTGCGCGCGCAGCTGGTCGTAGGCTGCGCGCTTTTCCGGATCGCGCAGCGCCTCGTAGGCCTCGTTGACCGCCTTGAACTTGTCTTCGGCCCCGGCCTCCTTGCTGACGTCCGGGTGGTACTTGCGTGCCAACCGGCGGTAGGCGGTCTTGATCTCCGCCTCGCCCGCGCTCGGTTCCACCCCCAGGGTGGCGTAGTAATCCTTGAATTCCATCCAGCTACCTCGATCTGCTTCGGCCGCGCCGGTGGCGCCGCCCCGGGTTCATTCTACGCGCCGGCGATGCTACGCCGCCCCTCGTGCGGCCCCGGTGAGGCCGACTGATCCTGCGCAATGCCGCTGCCATCCCGATGCCCCAGGCTGTGGCTGGAAGCCCCCGCCGCAACCCTGAAGATGGGGCCTGCACACGGGTTTTCCAATGTCTTGACGCCCCTGTCCCATCCGGCCCACTAGCCTGCCCCAGCAAGGAGTTCCCCATGACCATCCATGTCGGCGACCGCATTCCGGAAGTGACCCTCAAGCGCATCCGCGAGGGCATCGCAACGCTTGATACGCATTCGCTGTTCGACGCCCGCAAGGTCGTGCTGTTTGCGGTGCCCGGCGCGTTCACGCCCACCTGCTCGGCCCGCCACCTGCCCGGCTACGTCGAAAAATTCGAGGCCTTCCGCCAGCGCGGCATCGATGTCTACTGCATGGCGGTCAACGACCCGTTCGTGATGAAAGCCTGGGCCGCCGACCAGAAGGTGCCCGACGGCCTGCTGATGCTGTCCGACGGCAATGCCGAGCTGACCCGCGCGCTCGGCCTGGAGCTGGATGCCAGCGCCTCGGGCATGGGCATGCGCTCGCGCCGCTTCGCGCTGTACGTGGTCGATGGCGTGGTGCGTGCGGCCTGGATCGAGCAGCCGGGCCAGTTCGAGGTGTCTTCCGCCGAGTACGTGCTGGAGCACCTGCCTACCTGATTCCCCACCGCAGAAGGAAACGGCCAGCAATGTCCAGCAAGCCAGCCAAAGCCAGCAAGCCCGCCGCCGGGATTCCCGGCATCAGTGACCGTCAGACCCTGCGCGAGCGTGCCCGGCATAACATCGAAGACGGCGCGATCACCGACAGCTACAGCGCCGACCGCAAGGTGGTGATCAAGCTGCTCAACGATGCCCTCGCCACCGAGTACGTGTGCGTGCTGCGCTACTACCGGCACTATTTCATGGCCAAGGGCATGCTGGCCGACGCGGTCAAGGCCGAGTTCCTCGAGCATGCGCAGCAGGAACAGGCGCACGCCGGCAAGCTGGCCGAGCGCATCGTCCAGCTTGGCGGCGAGCCGGACCTGAACCCGGATACGCTGACCACGCGCTCGCATGCCGAATACAAGGAAGGCAGCGACCTGCGCGACATGGTGCGCGAGAACCTGGTGGCTGAACGGATCGCCATAGACAGCTACCGCGAGATGATCAACTTCATCGGCGACCGCGATACCACCACCAAGCGCATCCTTGAAGAGATCCTGGCGCAGGAGGAAGAACACGCCGACGAGTTCGCCGACCTGCTGGACGGGTGGATCGGGGAATAGCGGCCCCGCAAACGCCTTGGTAGATGCCCACCTTGGTGGGCGCATTTATCGCGTGCCAACCAAGGTTGGCACCTACCAGAGCATGGATGCGTCGGGTCGACGGGCCATTCCCCCCAGCACCTATCGCAGGACGTTGAACCGCACCTGCGTCCACGCGCCGTCGGCTGCCAGCGCGGTCAGGGTGTGTGCGCCCGGATCGGCGAACTCGCGCTGCATCAGCTGCGCGCCGTGGGTCTGTGCAATCCAGCGTCCATCCAGCAACCAGTCCACCGCCTGCTCGCTGCCCAGCGCGCGCAGCTGCAGGCGCACGCCGTGTTCGGAATTCGGCGCGCGCGCCAGCGTGGCGCCGTCATTGAGCCCGTCCACGTGCAGCGCGACGCTGGCCTCACGCCCGTCGTCGCGGCAGTCCGGCGACAGCGCCGGCAGCTGCGAAGCCTCGCGCGTGGCCTTCGGCAGCCACGGCGACAACAACGCCGGCCAACGCGCGATCTCCCGCGCGACTTCCTGATGCGGCAAACGGCAATCAGCGGATACACGCAGACCGGTCCGCGCGTCGGCCAGGTAACGCTGCCGCCCCGGCTGCCAGCGCCGCGCCTCGCGCTCGGGGAAGGTCGGCGGTGCCGCACCGTCCAGCAGATAGGCCGACATCCGCCGCTGGCACAGCGCCGCTGGCAGGCCCTCGGCACGTTCGCCGGTGGGCCAGCAGACGTCCTCCTGGCTGACACTGGCCGGCATCGGTGCAGCAGCTGAATCACCGCGCTGGCGCGGCAGGCTGTCCACCACCTCGAACATCAGCGGCAGCGCGGTCACCGCGCCGTACTGGCCCGGTAGCGGTGTGCCGTCCGGCCGACCCACCCACACGCCCACGGTGTAGTGGCGGGTGCTGCCGATCGCCCACGCATCGCGGTACCCGTAACTGGTGCCGGTCTTCCACGCCACGCGCGGGCGGCCACCGACATCGAACGTCCCGACGCTATACCCCGGCCGCGGATTCGATTCCAGCATCTCGCGCACGATCCAGCTGGCGCCCGGCGAGGCCAGGCGACGCTCGATCATCGGTTCGTCATCGGTGTAGCGCACGCGCCCGGCGATGCCGTTGCGGTTGAGCGCTGCGAACGCACCGACCAGATCTTCCAGCCGCGCACCGGTGCCGCCCAGGATCAGCGACAGATTGGGTGTACTGCCCGGCGGGAAGCGCAGCTGGATGCCGGAGTGCGACAGGCGTGCGGCGAAGCGCGCCGGACCGACCCGCTGCAGCAGGTCCACCGAGGGCACGTTGAGTGACAGCCGCAGCGCGCTGGAGGCACCAATCGGCCCATTGAAAGCCATGTCGAAGTTGCCGGGGCGGTAGCTGCCGAAACTCTGCGGCGCATCGACCAGCAGGCTTTCCGAATGGATCAGGCCATCGTCCAGCGCCATGGCATACAGGAACGGTTTGAGCGTGGAGCCCGGCGACCGCCAGGCCTGCACCATGTCCACGTGGCCCAGCCGCTGCCGGTCACCGAACGCCAGCGTGCCGACATAGGCACGCGCCTGCAGGGTCTGGTTGTCGACTACCAGCAGGGCGGCCGAGGTGCGTTCCGGCAGCGTCGAGAAATAGCTGGCCACGCGTTCTTCCAGCGTTCGCTGCAGGCCGATGTCGATGCTGCTCTGGATGCGTGCCTGGCCCGGATGCGCCGAGTGCAGGCGCTGCGCCAGCAGCGCGGCGTGCAGCGGCGGGCGCAGCGAGCGCGCCACCACGTTCTCGATGCGCGCGTCTTCCACTTCGTCCGCCGTCCACACGCCCAGCTCGTTCATGCGGGACAGCACCTTGTCGCGCGCCTTCTGCGCCGCTTCCGGATGACGGTCCGGGCGCAGCCGGCTCGGCGCCTGCGGCAGCACCGCCAGCAACGCGGCCTCGGCATGCGACAGCTGCGCCGCCGGCTTGCCCAGGTAGGCCCAGCTGGCCGCTTCCACCCCCTCGATGGTGCCGCCGTAGGGCGCGCGCTCCAGATACAGGGCCAGGATCTGCTGCTTGCTCAGGTGCACTTCCAGCTGCACCGCGCGCAGCATCTGCTTGAGCTTGCCCCACGGCGTGCGCGTATGCGGATCGAGGATGCGGGCGACCTGCATGGTCAGGGTCGAGCCACCGGAAACGATGCGGCCGCCACGCAGCAGCTGGCCGCTGGCACGCAGGATCGCCAGCGGGTTGATGCCCGGATGCCGCCAGAACCAGCGGTCTTCGTAGGTCAGCAACGCCTGCAGGTACAGCGGCGAGACGCTGTTGATCGAAGCCGGGTAGCGCCACACACCCTCGGCGTCGGCGAATGCACGCAGCGGCGTGCCGTCGGCAGCCACCACCAGGGTGCTGGTATCACGCTGCTTCGGCAGCGGTGGCGGGAAGGCGAAATCCAGCACCAGCAGCAGCGCCAGCGTGGCGGCCGTACCCCAGCGCAGCCAGGGCCACAGCGGCTGCAGCCGGCGGCGCAGGGCCGCCAGCCGGATCGACATCGTGTTGTTCATTGCAGGTTGCCAGCAGGACGGGCCGCGCCGTCGCGGCCCGTCCGCGCGGTCACGGCTGTACCACCGTGATCGTGGTCGGGTTGCTGCGGCCGACGCCGCGCAGCTGCGGCCGGTACATGTCCTCCACCAGCGGCGGCGGCACCGAGTAGGTTCCCGGCGTCACCGCGCGTACCAGGTAGAACACGTTGGCCTTGCTGCCACGCGAGAGCTTCAGCGCGGCCACATAGCGGTCATCGCGGAACTCCTCGTGCTTGGTGTCGGCGGCCTCACCACGGTCGCTGATGGTGATGCCATCGACCACCACGTCGGCCCACTGCTTGGCATCGCCCAGGTTGAAGTTCTCGATCTCCAGGCCCGCCGGCAGCAGGTCGGTCAGCAGTGCATCGGGCATCGTGGTGTCAGCGGTGACGGTGACGCGCACGATCAGTGCTTCGCCTTCCTTCAGCGGGCGCGGCGACCACGGCTTGCCATCGGTGCCGTAGTAGCTGCGCTCGACGCCCAGCACGCTGTTGTCCGGTGCCGGTGCGCTGCGCGGGATGCCGGCCACGTCGATGCTGGCGAACATCGGCGGCTGGCCCTGCGGGGTGAAGCGCACGCCGCTGGCCAGTTCACTGGCGCTGAAGTTGCGTCCGAACAGCTTGCGCTCGCCGATGGCTTCGGTGTTGCCACCGATCACCAGTTCACCGGCCACCAGCGCCTTCTGGTTGGCGGCGAGCGCCTTGCCGAGGCGGGCAATCGCCACCTGTTCCTGCGTGCTCAGCCACATCCAGCCGGCATTGCGGCGTGCATCCAGGCCACGACCGAGGTCGACCGCGCGCGCGTCCCAGGCCGGCTTGGCCAGCTTGTTCTCGTGGGTCAGCGCGATCATCAGCGCGTCATCGCGGATCGCGCTGCCGTAGTCGCCGAAGTACGACGGGCGCTCGCTGCTGGACTTGGCGAAGGCCGCCGCCAGCGCGGCCTGGCCACGCTTGGCATCGCCCTGCAGTGACAGCGCCACGCCCAGGTGGACCAGCGACAGGCCGCCCACCGCCTTGCTGCGCTCGTTGTCGTACAGCGTGCGCAGGGTACCGAGCGGTGCACGGTTGACCCGGGCCAGCACGTAGCCCGAATAGGCCTGGTTGGCGAACTTCAGCTTCTCGCGGTCGTCCTGGCCGTAGAACTGGTTGCCGCCGGACAGCAGATCCTCGCTGAGCCGGTTGAGCGCCTTCTGCAGCACATTGTCGGGCACCGCAAAACCGGCATCCTTGGCGTCGAGCAGGAACTCGGTGATGTACGGGGTCAGCCACGGGTTCACGTAGCCGTCGTCACCCCACATCGAGAAGTTGCCGTTGGCCACCTGCATCGACGCCAGGCGACCGAACGCACCTTCCATGCGCTCGCGACGGGTCTTGGCATCCAGGCCGTCGGCACCGAGCATCGACGACGTCGCCTGGTCCAGGATCAGCGCCGCGTAACCCTTGCTGGTGGTCTGCTCGGCACAGCCATATGGATAGTTCAGCGCGCCCTGCAGTGCACTGGCGAACGGAATCGGCGGCAGCGGGCTGACCAGCAGGCGGGCATTGACCGACTCGGCCATCAGGCCATCGGTCAGGTTGTTGTCGAGGCTGACCGCGGCCAGCGGGTCAAGCGTACGCACCTGCGAACGCAGCACCTGCGGCCACGCCGCACGCACCGGCAGGTCGTAGCGGCGATCGGCCTTGAAGCCGTTGCCGTCCACCCGCACGCGCACCTTGGCCACGCTGTGGCCCTCGCGAGCCGACAGCGGGAAGCTCAGCGTGGTCTTGGCATCGGCATTCAACTGCACGCTGCGGCTGCCCTCGCCCAGGTTCAGCGGGCCTTCGCTCTCCACCTTCACGTTGAACTGCCCCGGCTTGCCGGTGAAGTTCTGCACGTCCAGGGTCACCGTGCTGCGGTCGCCCGGGGCCAGCACGCGCGGCATGCTGGCTTCGGCCAGGATCGGTGCGCGCACGATGGTTTCCACGTCGCGCTTGCCGTACTGGTCATCGCTGTAGACCAGCGCCGACACGCGCAGGGTGCC
Source organism: Stenotrophomonas sp. YJH_SMC_65 (assembly GCF_059369475.1). Classification (NCBI taxonomy): domain Bacteria; kingdom Pseudomonadati; phylum Pseudomonadota; class Gammaproteobacteria; order Lysobacterales; family Lysobacteraceae; genus Stenotrophomonas; species Stenotrophomonas sp. YJH_SMC_65. The sequence continues at coordinate 69,327 of NZ_JCAFSR010000001.1, read as the reverse complement.
GTTGAAGTCCGGCACCTTCAGGCGGATGCGGGCATTGCCCTTGGCATCGAGCTGCACCGGGCCGGAGAACAGGTCCACGGTCTGCACGCGCGCGGTCGGGCGCTTGGCCTGCGGCAATGCCTGCAGCGCCATGTCGCCGCCGAACTTCAGCTTGCCGCTGCCGCCATCGAAGCTCTCGATCACCCGGCTGTAGATGTCGTAGGCATCGATACCGAGGCGACGCTGGGCGAAGAAGTGTGCACCGGCATCGGGCACCGGGAAACGGGTGATGTTGAGGATGCCCACGTCCACCGCCGAAACGGTGACGTGCGCGGTCTTGCCGGCCAGCTGCGGCGCACTGACGGTTACCGGCAGGTCCTGCTCGGGCCGCATCTGCTTGGGCGCGACCAGGCCGACGGCCACGGTGCGGCCCTTGCGGTCCATCGGCACATGCACCACGCCCACGGCACGGGCCGGGGTGATCTTGCTCGGCGCACTGCCGCCGCGGAACACCAGCGCGGTGATGTAGACATCGTGGCGTTCCCAGTCGGCGGTGACCGGGATCTTGAAGGTCGAACCCGGCTTGGCGTCGATGTCCTGCACGTACAGCATGCGGTCGGTCTCGACCATCAGGATGCCCTTGCCGGCGTGCGGCGGGGTCACCGTCACTTCCAGGGTGTCACCGGCCTTGTAGCCGGTCTTGTCCAGGCCCAGCTTGACCTTGTCCGGGCGTGCATCCAGGCCACGGTTGTCATCGCCCCAGCTCCAGCCGGCACGGAACGGGTAGCGGCTGGTCAGGCCGGTGGACGGATCGAACACGTCCACCCGGTACTCGCCCCACTCCACCGGGAAATCGAAGGCAACCGCACTGCTGCCGGCATCGACGGTGCGGGTTTCCTTGTTCTCGAAACGGCGGGTGAAATCGTAATCCCAGCGGTTGTCGTTGAAGGTCCAGTGGTAGTCGCGCAGTTCGCGCACCAGGGTGATCTTCAGGCCCTTGGCCGGCTGCGGCGTGCCCGCGGCGTCCACGCGCATCAGCTCGAAGCGCGCGTTGCCGTTGGCATCGGCACCATCGTCCGGGTTGAACAGCGGGCGCACGCCGACCAGCGCGTTGGCCGGCCACATCACCCGCTTCAGGGTACGGGTGACCGTGCGGCCACCGGTTTCATACAGGCTGCCGGACAGTACCACGGCGATCGGCGCCTTGGCCTTGGCCGCCTCTTCCGGCAGCGCCACATCCTCACGCAGCTGGCCATTGGCCGGCAGCGTGGTATCGATCACGTCCTTGGCCTCGCGCGGCAGCTGCAGGGTCGGGTCACCGAAGAAATAGCCCGGCAGGCCCTCCACCGGCTTCTGCTCGGCAGCCACCGCCATGCGCGCAGTGAAGCGGTTGCCATCGGCCGGCGCGCCGTACAGATAGGCGCCGTTGGCCTGCAGGCGCAGGTCCTCGCCCGGCTTCAGCGTCTTCTGCGCGCTGTCCAGGTCCAGCTTCATGCGCTCGGGCAGGAACTCCTCGATGCGCAGGGTCATGCCCTGGATCGCTTCCTTGCTGGCCGGGTCGGTGCGGAACTCGACCTGCCAGCGCCCGGTCGGCGCCTCGGCGGGGATCACCTGCTCGAAGTTGATGTAGCCCTGGTCGCCCGGCTGCAGGCGGGTCTCGCGGAAGGTCTTGCCGTCGGGCTGCTTCAGGCGCAGGAACACCGGTTGTGCCTTGACCGGCTTGCCGTCGTTGTCGCGCAGCAGCGCGGACAGGCGCACGGTCTCGCCCGGGCGGTACAGGTCGCGGCCGGACCAGGCGTAGACGTCGAACCAGGCGTTGTCACGACCGGCCACGGCGAACTCACTCAGGTCCAGCGCCGGCTGGTTGAACGGCAGGAAGCTGGTGTCCTTGCCACTGCTGGCGACCAGCACGTGGGTGGCATCCAGGGTGTAGTTCAGCAGCGCATTGCCGTTGCCGTCGGTGCTGCCCTTCAGCACCACCTCACCCTTGGCGTCGAGCACGCGCAGGTCGATGCCCTTCAGCGGCGCACCGTCCTTGAGGCCGGCGGTGTGCACGAACAGCTTGTCCTTGTAGGCACGGGTATGCAGGCCGATGTCGCTGACCGAGAAGAACGCGGTATCGAACTCGCCCTCGTAGTCACCGGTGCGCTTGAGCAGGGCGAAGTACAGGCCCGGCTCCTGCAGTTCCTTGATGTCCTGGGTCGGCAGGTAGGTCAGCACCCGCTCGTTCTGTTTGCCACCCAGGATGAAGCGGTTGACGTAGACCGGCTCGGCCAGCTTGTTGATCGGGCTGCGCTCGTAGTCGCTGCTGAGCTCCCAGCTGCCACGGCGGCCGCCGCGCTGGTACTGGCTGAAGAAGGTCGGCAGGTCCTTCTCGCGCACGCGCAGGAACTCGACGTCGACCTCCGGCACGTTCACCGAGACCACCGGCAGGCCGCGGCTGTCCTTGGCCGGCAGCACGCTGCCCTGCGAGGCGAAACCGACCACCGGCTTCAGCTCGCCGCTGAACACCTTCTGCTTCAGTTCCTTGCCCAGCCGGCTGCCGTCGGCGGCCAGCAGGTCCGGCGAGGCCACCAGGCTGAACTCCTTGCCGGCCTCGACGAACGGGTAACGCAGGGTCAGGCCGTCATCGGACAGGGTCCAGCTGCTGTCCTCGGTGCCGACCTTCTCTTCGAAGCGAACCAGTTTGTCGAAATCCTGCGTGCCGACCAGCGGGCGCGAGAACTCCAGCGCCAGCGACAGGCCGTCATTCTTCTGGTCCGGGTAGGCACGCAGCAGGGTGAATTCCTTCACCTGCTCGGCCTTGGTGGTGATGGCTTCACCACTGGCCTTGGGCAGCTGCCCGCTGTCATTGCGGCAGCCGGCCAGCCCCAGCAACAGGCCTCCTGCCAGTACGGCCGCCGCCCACCCCCACCGCTTCCGCCGTGCCGGACCGCTCATGTCGTCACTCCTTGATCGAGGCGGCCATTATAGGCAGGCCACGTCAAGGTGTTGACGCAAATCCGGCAATTGCCCCAGGCGCGGGTAGTGCCGGCCGCTGGCCGGCAGTCTCGGTAGCCGCCAACCTTGGTTGGCGTCGGCCGTGCCAACCAAGGTTGGCACCTACCCAAGCGGATCGAGCCATGTGCCCGGCAAGCAGGCGTGGTGTCAGATCCGGTGAAGCGCCCCTACCCCGGCAGGTACAGGTCCACATAGTCGGTCACCGGCATCGCCGCCAGCGCCACCAGATCCAGCGATGCGGCCAGGATGCGCTGCTGCTGGGTGGTCGGGAAGCGATGGGCCAGGTGCCGGCGGAACTTGTCCATCAGCAGCGGAATGCCTTCCTCGCGACGGCGCGCGTGGCCCAGCGGGTATTCCACCAGTACTTCGGGCAGCTCGGTGCCATCGGTGAAGCGCACGCTCAGGCCGTTGGCGATGCTGCGCTTGTCAGGGTCCAGGTAATCGGCGCTGAGCTGCGGGTCTTCATGGCAGGTCATCTTCGCGCGCAGCGCATCGATGCGCGGATCCGCCGCCACATCGTCCTCGTAGTCCTGGGCCACCAGCCGCCCATGCAGCAATGCGATGGCGACCATGTACTGCACGCAGTGGTCGCGGTCGGCCGGGTTATGCAGTGGGCCCTGCTTGTCGATGATGCGGATGCAGGCTTCCTGGGTGCAGATGGCGATGTGCGCGATGTCCTCGACCCGACGCCCCATCGCACGCAGCTGCTGGTGCAGCGTGATCGCCGCCTCCACCGCGGTCTGGCCATGGAACTCGGCCGGGTAGCTGATCTTGAACAGCACGTTTTCCATCACGTAGCTGCCCAGCGGTCGCTCCAGCGTCAGCGCCTTGCCCTGCATCGATACCGCTTCAAAACCCCAGGTCGGCGCGCTCAACACACTGGGATAGCCCATCTCGCCACTGGCCGCCATCAGCGCCAGGCGCACGCCACGGCTGGTCGCATCGCCGGCCGCCCAGCTCTTGCGCGAGCCGGTGTTGGGCGCGTGCCGGTAGGTGCGCAGCGCCTGGCCATCGACCCAGGCCAGCGACAGTGCATTGAGCATGCGTTCGCGATCCAGGCCGAGCAACTGCGCGACCACCGCGGTGGTGGCCACCTTGACCAGCACCACGTGGTCCAGCCCGACCCGGTTGAAGGAATTCTGCAGGGCCAGCACGCCCTGGATCTCGTGTGCCTTGATCATCGCCAGCAGCACGTCATGCAGGGTCGGCGCTGGGCGATGCAGGGCCTGCGCGTTGCGCCCCAGCCAATCGCAGACAGACAGGATGCCGCCCAGGTTGTCCGACGGGTGGCCCCACTCGGCGGCCAGCCAGGTATCGTTGAAATCCAGCCAGCGCACCATCGCGCCCAGGTTGAAGGCGGCCTGCACCGGGTCCAGCACGTAGTGCGTACCCGGCACGCGCGCCCCGTTGACCACGCTGATACCCGGCACCAGCGGACCGAGCAGCTTGCTGCAGGCCGGGAAGGACAGCGCTTCCAGCCCGCAGCCCAGCGTGTCGAGCAGGCAGTAGTGCGCGGTCTGGAAGGCCAGGGGGGAGTCGATGCGCGCGTCGCGTACGTAATCGACGATGTCCACCAGCAGCGCATCCCACGCTGCACGCTCGTTGGATGGGGTGTGGCTGTCAGACATCGTCGATCTCCTCTTCAGAGCTCAGGCCGCGCCTCCCGGTAGTCGCCAACCTTGGTTGGCGCTGGACGTTGCCCGGGCGGTGCCAATGCCATGCCAACCAAGGTTGGCATCTACCGAAGCATGTGATGCCAGCGCCGACCGGCTGGTTATTCGGCCGGCACCCGCACCTTGCCTTCCATCAATACGCGGGCGCTGCGGCTCATGATGGCCTTGGTCACTGTCCACTGGCCGTCAACGAGGCCGGCCTGCGCGCCCACGCGCAGAGTGCCGGAAGGGTGGCCGAAGGTCACCGCTTCGCGTTCACCACCACCGGCCGCGCGATTGACCAGCGTGCCCGGAATCGCCGCCGCAGTGCCGATCGCCACGGCGGCGGTGCCCATCATCGCGTGGTGCAGCTTGCCCATCGACAACGCCCGCGCGTGCAGGTCGATGGCCGAGGCCGGAATGGCCTTGCCGCTGGAGGACACGTAGTCCCGTGCCGGCGCCACGAAGGCCACCTTCGGCGTGTGCTGGCGGGTGGCCGCATCTTCCAGGTTCCTGATCAGACCCATGCGCAAGGCGCCGTAGGCGCGGATCTTCTCGAAGCGCTCCAGCGCCCCCTTGTCCTCGTTGATCGCAGGCTGCAGTTCGGTGCCGGTGTAGCCCAGGTCGGCCGCATTGAGGAAGATGGTCGGAATGCCGGCGGTGATCATGGTCACCTCAAAACTGCCGACGCCCGGCACATCCAAGGTGTCGACCAGATTGCCGGTCGGGAACATCGCGCCCGCATCGCCGTCATCGGACGGATCGATGAACTCCAGCTGGATCTCGGCGGCCGGGAAGGTCACGCCATCCAGCTCGAAATCGCCGATCTCCTGCACTTCGCCATCGCGCATCGGCACGTGGGCGATGATGGTCTTGCCGATGTTGGCCTGCCAGATGCGCACGGTGCACAGGCCATCGCGCGGCACCCGGGCCGGATCGATCAGCCCATTGGCGATCGCGAACGGACCCACTGCCGTACTGAGGTTACCGCAGTTGCCGCTCCAATCGACGAAGGCGGTGTCGATCGAGACCTGGCCGTACAGGTAGTCCACATCGTGGTCCGGCACCGAGGCGGTGGAGATGATCACGCACTTGCTGGTGCTGGAGGTGGCACCGCCCATGCCGTCGGTCTGCTTGCCATACGGATCGGGCGAGCCGATCACGCGCATCAGCAGCGCATCGCGCGCGGCGCCCGGCACCTGAGCGGCTTCGGGCAGGTCCTGCAGGCGGAAGAACACGCCCTTGCTGGTGCCGCCGCGCATGTAGGTGGCGGGAATACGGAGTTGCGGGAGGAAGGTCATCGTCGAATCCACGCGTTTGAATTTCAGGAAATGTCTTGCATCAGTGCGTCAAGACCACGATCAACGCACCACACACGCATGATGTCCACGCGGTCCGGTAGATCGAGGTAATAGACGAGGTAGCGTTCGAAGCCCGGAACCAGCATGAACCGCAACGACACCGGCAGCTGTGCTGCGAGGTCGGCGTGCCGGGTGGAATCCGAGCCTGGAAACACCGCGATGCGTTGAAGCGTGGCCTCCAACTCGGCGAGAAAGCGCCGACCCAGTACCAGCCCACCCTGCCGTGCAAACCACAGCGCGGCATCGGCTGCGTCGGCTTCGGCCCTTGGCCGCCATTCAATCGCCTTCACGCTCCATCCTTTCGGTCAGTTCGCGACGCATGCGCTCGAATGTGTCGGCCGTCACCGCGACGCCTGGACCAGAAGCCAGCCCCTCGGCTATCAACTGCTTGAGCAGCTCTTCGGCCTTGCTGCGCTGGCGCTGGCGGATCAGGTCACGCACGTAGTCCGACGTACTGGAGTAGCCGCCTTCACGCACTTCCTCGTCCACGAACTGCTTGAGCGGGTCGGTCAGCGAAATGTTCATGGTGGCCATGAGACTCTCCATTGGCAGTTTTTGCCAAGTCAGTGTGCGCCCTGCCCGGGTGTCGGACAAGCCGCCCCCGGCCTCCGGGGGCAGGCATTCAGGCCGGTATCACGCCACCTTGGCGCCTTCCAGGAAGTCCTGGGCGAAACGCTGCAGCACGCCACCGGCTTCGTAGATCGCCACTTCCTCGTCGCTGTCCAGGCGGCAGGTCACTGGCACGATCACGTCCTGGCCGTCACGGCGGTGGATGACCAGGGTCAGGTCGGCGCGCGGGGTGCGCTCGCCGATCACGTCGAAGGTCTCGGTACCGTCGATGCCCAGGGTCAGGCGGGTGGTGCCCGGCTTGAACTCCAGCGGCAGCACGCCCATGCCGATCAGGTTGGTGCGGTGGATGCGTTCGAAGCCTTCGGCCACGATCGCTTCCACACCGGCCAGGCGCACGCCCTTGGCGGCCCAGTCACGCGAGCTGCCCTGGCCATAGTCGGCACCGGCGATGATGATCAGCGGCTGCTTGCGGTCCATGTAGGTCTCGATCGCTTCCCACATGCGCATCACCTTGCCTTCCGGCTCCACGCGCGCCAGCGAACCCTGCTTCACGCTGCCATCGTCGTTGCGCACCATTTCATTGAACAGCTTCGGGTTGGCGAAGGTGGCGCGCTGTGCGGTCAGGTGGTCACCGCGGTGGGTGGCGTAGGAATTGAAGTCCTCTTCCGGCAGGCCCATCTTCGCCAGGTATTCGCCGGCGGCACTGGACGCCAGGATCGCGTTGGACGGCGACAGGTGGTCGGTGGTGATGTTGTCCGGCAGCACCGCCAGCGCACGCATGCCCGACAGTGTGCGCTCACCGGCCAGTGCGCCCTCCCAGTACGGCGGACGGCGGATGTAGGTGCTCTGCGGGCGCCAGTCGTACAGCGGGCTGACCGCCGCGCCATGCTCCACGCGCACGTTGAACATCGGGTTGTAGACGCGGCGGAACTGCTCGGGCTTCACCGAGGCCTTCACCACCGCGTCGATCTCGGCATCGCTCGGCCAGATGTCCTTCAGGCGCACCTCGTTGCCCTCGGCATCCACGCCCAGCACGTCCTTCTCGATGTCGAAGCGCACGGTGCCGGCGATGGCATAGGCGATCACCAGCGGCGGCGACGCCAGGAAGGCCTGCTTCGCATACGGGTGGATGCGGCCATCGAAGTTGCGGTTGCCCGACAGCACGGCCGTGGCGTACAGGTCGCGATCGATGATCTCCTGCTGGATGGCCGGATCCAGCGCGCCGCTCATGCCGTTGCAGGTGGTGCAGGCGAAGGCGACGATGCCGAAGCCGAGCTTTTCCAGGTCCGGCAGCAGGCCGGATTCTTCCAGGTACAGCTGCACCGCCTTCGAGCCCGGCGCCAGCGACGACTTCACCCACGGCTTGCGCAGCAGGCCACGTTCGTTGGCCTTGCGCGCCAGCAGTGCGGCAGCGATCACGTTGCGCGGGTTGGATGTGTTGGTGCAGCTGGTGATGGCGGCGATGATCACCGCGCCGTCGGGCATCAGGCCCTGCGCCTGCTCGGCCCTGCCCGCTGCCAGCTTGGCTTCGTCGGCGATGCCGCGCTCGGCCAGCTCGGCGGTGGCCACGCGCTTGTGCGGGTTGGACGGGCCAGCCATGTTGCGCACCACGCTGGACAAGTCGAAGCGCAGCACGCGCTCGTACTGCGCGGTGGCCAGGTCATCGGCCCACAGGCCGGTGGTGCGCGCATAGTTCTCCACCAGCGCCACCTGCGATTCCTCGCGGCCGGTCAGGCGCAGGTAATCGATGGTCTGCCCGTCGATATAGAACATCGCGGCGGTGGCGCCGTATTCGGGGCACATGTTGGAGATGGTGGCGCGGTCACCGATGGTCAGTGCCGACGCCCCCTCGCCGAAGAATTCAAGATACGCACCCACCACGCGTTCCTTGCGCAGGAACTCGGTCAGTGCCAGCACCACGTCGGTGGCGGTGATGCCCGGCTGCGGCCTGCCGGTCAGCTCGACGCCGATGATATCCGGCAGGCGCATCCACGACGCGCGGCCCAGCATCACGTTCTCCGCTTCCAGGCCGCCAACACCAATCGCGATCACGCCCAGCGCGTCCACGTGCGGGGTGTGGCTGTCGGTGCCCACGCAGGTATCCGGGAAGGCTACGCCGTCCTGCACGTAGATCACCGGCGACATCTTCTCCAGGTTGATCTGGTGCATGATGCCGTTGCCCGGCGGAATCACGTCCACGTTCTGGAACGCCTGCTTGGTCCAGTCGATGAAGTGGAAACGGTCTTCGTTGCGGCGATCCTCGATGGCGCGGTTCTTCTCGAACGCCTGCGGATCGTAGCCACCGCATTCCACCGCCAGCGAGTGATCGACGATCAACTGCACCGGCACCACCGGATTGACCTTGGCCGGGTCGCCGCCCTTGTCGGCGATCGCATCACGCAGGCCGGCCAGGTCCACCAGCGCGGTCTGGCCGAGGATGTCGTGGCACACCACGCGTGCCGGGAACCACGGGAAGTCGAGGTCGCGACGGCGCTCGATCAGCTGCTTCAGCGAATCGCCGAGCGTGGCCGGATCGCAGCGGCGCACCAGGTTCTCGGCCAGCACGCGCGAGGTGTACGGCAGGGTGGCATAGGCGCCGGGCTGGATCGCATCGACAGCGGCGCGCGCGTCGAAATAGTCCAGCGCGCTGCCGGGGAGGTTCTTGCGGTAATCGGTATTCATGGGCTGGCGGAGTGCTTGGGGCGGGCCGGGTGCCGGCGGTGCGGCGGCGAAAGCACCCGGCCGGCATGCGGCCGGCCGGATGGGGACAGCAGGGGGATCAGACGCGCTTGTCGATGGCAACGAAGTCGCGGTCTTCCGGACCGATGTAATTGGCGCTCGGGCGGATGATCTTGCCGTCGATGCGCTGCTCGATGATGTGCGCGCTCCAGCCGGCGGTGCGCGCGATCACGAACAGCGGGGTGAACATCGCGGTCGGCACGCCCATCATGTGGTAGCTGACCGCACTGAACCAGTCCAGGTTCGGGAACATCTTCTTGATGTCCCACATCACCGATTCCAGGCGCTCGGCGATGTCGTACATCTTCATGCTCGACTGTTCCTCGGACAGCTCGCGGGCCACGTCCTTGATCACCTTGTTGCGCGGATCGGAGACGGTATAGACCGGGTGGCCGAAACCGATCACCACTTCCTTGCGCTCGACGCGCGCCTTGATGTCCTCCTCGGCTTCATCCGGGTTGTCATAGCGCTTCTGCACTTCGAACGCCACTTCGTTGGCGCCGCCATGCTTCGGGCCACGCAGCGCACCGATGCCACCGCAGATCGCGCTGTACATGTCGCTGCCGGTACCGGCGATGACACGGCAGGTGAAGGTCGAGGCGTTGAACTCGTGCTCGGCGTACAGGATCAGCGAGGTGTGCATCGCCTTCACCCACGAATCCTGCGGCTTTTCGCCATGCAGCAGGTGCAGGAAGTGGCCGCCGATCGAATCATCGTCGGTTTCCACATCGATGGCGCGGCCGTTGTGGCTCCAGTGGTACCAGTACAGCAGCATCGAACCGAGGCAGGCCATCAGCTTGTCGGCGATGTCGCGCGCGCCCGGGTGGTTGTGGTCGTCCTTCTCCGGTGCCACGCAGCCGAGCACGGACACGCCGGTGCGCATCACGTCCATCGGGTGCGCCGACGGCGGCAGCTCTTCCAGCGCGGCCTTCACCGCGGCGGGGATCCCACGCAGCGACTTCAGCTTGGCCTTGTACGAAACCAGCTCGGCGCGGGTCGGCAGCTTGCCGTGCACCAGCAGGTAGGCGATTTCCTCGAACTCGCTGGTGTTGGCCAGGTCCAGGATGTCATAGCCGCGGTAGTGCAGGTCGTTGCCGCTGCGGCCCACGCTGCACAGCGCGGTGTTGCCGGCCGCGGTGCCGGACAGGGCGACGGACTTCTTCGGCTTGAAGGTCGGGGTTGCGGTCGTATCGTTCATGTTTCCCTCCGAAACTTGATGGTGCAGGGTACTGCTTATTTCTTGGCGGCGAACAGCGCATCGAGCTGCTGCTCGAAGGCGTGATAGCCGATGCGGTCGTAGAGTTCCTCGCGGGTCTGCATGGTTTCCACCACGTTGCGCTGGTGGCCATCGCGGCGCACCGCCTGGTAGACGTTCTCGGCGGCCTTGTTGGCGGCACGGAACGCCGACAGCGGGAACAGCTGGATGGCGACGCCGGCCGAGGCCAGTTCATCGCGGCTGAACAGCGGGGTGGCGCCGAATTCGGTGATGTTGGCCAGCACCGGCACCTTCACCGCGTCGACGAAGCGGCGGTAGGTATCCAGATCGTAGGCGGCCTCGGCGAAGATGCCGTCGGCACCGGCCTCGACACAGGCGATGGCGCGCTCGATCGCCTTGTCCACGCCGTCCACCTGGATGGCGTCGGTGCGCGCGATCAGGAAGAAGTCCGGATCGGTCTTGGCATCGGCAGCGGCCTTCACACGGTCGACCATTTCACCCTGCGAGACGATCTCCTTGCCCGGACGATGGCCGCAACGCTTGGCGCCGACCTGGTCCTCGATGTGGCAGGCGGCCGCGCCGGCCTTGATCAGCGACTTCACGGTGCGCGCGATGTTGAACGCGCTCGGGCCGAAGCCGGTGTCGATGTCGACCATCAAGGGCAGGTCGCAGACATCGGTGATGCGGCGCACGTCCACCAGCACGTCTTCCAGGGTGTTGATGCCCAGGTCCGGCAGGCCCAGCGAGCCTGCGGCAACGCCGCCGCCGGACAGGTAAATGGCACGGAAGCCGGCGCGCTTGGCCAGCAGGGCGTGGTTGGCGTTGATCGCACCGATCACCTGCAGCGGCGATTCGGAAGCCAGCGCCTCACGGAAGCGGGCACCGGCGGAGAAAGGGGCAGAAGCGGTCATGCGGCAATCCAGGTTGAAGTACGGGAAAGGAAGCGCAAGCACCATGCCAAGCTGCAAGCGGTTGATTTCACGGGAATGACCGGCATGCAACAGTGGAACATATGAAACATTGAAACGGATGTATCATGAAACATCCTCCCCGAAACGGCTGCCATGTATCTGCCCCGCTCCCCCCTGCGCCATGCCGATGCCGACCCGGGCCGTCCGGTGATCTGGACGGTCAGCGTCTCGCGGCTGACCGGCCTGCTCGGCGACGTGATCCCCGAGTTCGACCGCCGCGCGCGTATCGAACAGATCAACCTCGGCTTCGAGGAAGCGGTGGAGGTGATCGGCCAACGCCTGCGCCGCGAGCACTGCGACGTGGTCATCGCCGGCGGCTCCAACGCGGCCTGGCTGCGCGGCCGGCTGGAGCTGCCGCTGGTGCCGATCCAGGCCAACGGCTTCGACCTGATGGAAGCGCTGGCCCGGGCACGGCGTATCGCCGGCCGCATCGGCCTGGTCACCCACGCCAGCGACGTACCGGTGTTCAGCAACTTCCAGCAGAGTTTCGGCCTGGATATCGAGCATCGCCGTTTCGTCACCCGCGAGGATGCGCGCGACTGCATCGCCGACCTGCGCGCCAACGGCATCGAGGTGATCGTCGGCACCGGCATGGCCATCGACCATGCCGAGCAGGCCGGCCTGCCCGGGGTGCTGCTGTATTCGGCCGACTCGGTGCGGCAGGCGTTCGAACATGCGCTGGAACTGACCCAGACCCTGGCACGTTCCGGCAGCAACCGCGCTGCACCGCGCCGGCGCCCGGCAGCGCGTGCCGATGCGCATGAACTGCTCGGCGACAGCGACGCGATGGCGCAGGTGCGCGCGCAGATCGCGCTGTATGCCCCACATGACAGCACCGTGCTGGTCAGCGGCGAAACCGGCACCGGCAAGGAACTGGTGGCGCGCCAGCTGCACGCCGCCAGCGGGCGCCGTGGCCGCTTCGTCGCGCTGAACTGTGGCGCGATCAGCGAATCGCTGCTGGAAGCGGAGCTGTTCGGCTACAGCGATGGCGCCTTCACCGGCGCACGGCGTGGCGGCCGCGTTGGCCTGGTGGAAGCTGCAGATGGCGGCACCCTGTTCCTGGACGAAATCGGCGAACTTCCGCTGCCGCTGCAGACCCGCCTGCTGCGGGTGCTGGAGGAACGTGAAGTGCTGCGCGTGGGTGCCACCGAACCGACGCCGGTGGACCTGCGCGTGGTCGCCGCCACCCTGCAGTCGCTGGAGCAGCGCGCGGCAGCCGGCAGCTTCCGCCGCGACCTGTATTATCGCCTGGCCGCGCTGCGGATTGCCCTGCCCTCGCTGCGCGCCCGACGCGGTGACATCCCGTTGCTGGTGCAGCATTTCTTCCGCCAACTGCGTGGCATCGACGCGCCATTGGATGAGGCGGCGCTGGCGCTACTGTGCGCGGCCGAGTGGCCGGGAAACGTGCGCGAGCTGCGCAATCTGGTCGATCGCCTGCGCATCCACTGGCAGCCCGGTGAAGGGCTGATCGATGCCGCGCGACTGCTGCAGCTGGCGCCTGAGCTGGTGCATGAAGGTGTCGCGGCGTTGCCGGTGGAAAGCAACGGCAGGCGCCCACCGCGGGCCAAGCTGGAAGCACTGTTGCGGGAACACCGGCATGATCGCGAGGGCATGGCGCAGGCGCTGGGCGTGTCACGCACCACGCTGTGGCGCTGGCTGCGCGCGGAGGACCTGTAAAGCCGAGCCCATGCCCGGCTGAGGTTCCCGCGTAAGCAGCCGAGCATGGGCTCGGCTCTACACGGTGCCTGTCGTCAGCGCGCTTCGATGGCGAACCGTCCACTACCCACTGCGGCAATCCACAGCAGCAGTACGCCCAGCGGCACTTCGCTCAGGTAGAAGAACCAGCTCAGCCAATCCAGCACGCCAAGCCCTGCCGGAATGCGCGCGATGCCATCGGTCAGCGCAGCCACTACGCAGATCGCCGCCAGCAGCAGGGCCGAGGGGCGGCTCAAAAGGCCCAGCACCAGCAGACCACCCGCAATCCACTCGATCGCACCGAGTACCGGCGCACTGAACACCGGGAATGGGATACCGGCATCGACCAGCGTATGCACCATGCGCTCGCGCCCGGCGTCGGTGAACACCTTGTTCCAGCCGGACACGCAGAACATCACACCGGCGACGATGCGGGCGAGCAGCAACAACAACGCTTCCACGCCGCGGCGTGGTGGCGGCACGGCAAACAGGCAACGCCAGGAGGGCATGGCAACTCCGCAGATCGAGGGCATCGCAGCGAGTGTGCCCGTCGCCGACCTGCTCGTGCATGAAGCGGACCAGTCCGTTCGCGACAAACGCAGGTTTCTGTAGAGCCGAGCCCATGCTCGGCTGCTCCTGCGAGAACATCAGCCGAGCATGGGCTCGGCTCTACAGCAGCCCCGGCACCACCCCGCCTTACGGGTACAGCAGGCGCTTGCTCCAGCGCCCTTCGGCGCCGGCTTCATAGCACCAGCGCTCGTGCAGGCGGAACTGCGCGCCAAACCAGAACTCGATGCGGTCAGGCACCACGCGCAGGCCGCTCCAGCCCTCCGGGCGCGGCACGTCCTTGCCCTCGAAGCGGGCTTCGACCTCGGCCACGCGCGCATCGAATTCCTCGCGCGTTGCCAGCGTCTTCGACTGCTGCGAGGCCCACGCGCCGATCTGGCTCATCCGCGGGCGGCTGGCGAAATAGGCGTCGGCTTCGGCATCGGCGACCTGCTCGACACGGCCTTCGATGCGCACCTGGATGCCGGCCTCGCGCAGGCTGCGCCACAGGAACAGCAGTGCAGCCTGCGGATTGGCCTGCAGCTCCCGGCCCTTGTGGCTGTCCAGATGGGTGTAGAACACAAAGCCGCGCTCATCGAACGCCTTCAGCAGCACGGTGCGCGCCGAGGGGCGACCCTGCGTATCGGCGGTGGCCACGGTCATCGCGTTCGGCTCGACCTCGCGGCTCTGTTTGGCCTCGTCGAACAGGCCGGCAAACGTGGACAGGGCTTCGGCGTACAGGTCGCTCATGATTGCGTTCTTCTCACACGGATTGGGCTATTGTGGCTGCATGGCCGCTGCTGCGTATATGCCCCAGGTGAAAGGATTCCCCGAAACATTGGCCGAACAGGCGCTGGATGATGCGCTGGGCAGCGGCGCAGCGGTTCCAGTATTGGCGATCAGCGGCCTGCAGGGGAGCGGCAAATCGACGCTGGCGGCGCAGGTGGTGGCCCGTGCCCAGGCACGCGGCCTGAACGCAGCCACGCTGTCGATCGATGATGTCTACCTGACCCGCGCACAGCGCCAACGGCTGGCCCGCCAGGTGCACCCACTGCTGATCACCCGCGGCCCGCCCGGCACCCACGACCTGCCGCTGGCCCATGCGGTATTGAACGCCGTGGCCGCACGCCAGCCCTTCGCAATGCCGCGCTTCGACAAGCTGGCCGACGAGCGCCTGCCCGAAGCACACTGGCCGCAGCTGCAGCAACCGCTGGACCTGCTGGTATTCGAAGGCTGGTTCCTGGGCACGCCCGCGCAGGATGACGACGCGCTGGACAGCCCGTTGAACGCACTGGAACGCGAAGCCGACGCCGATGGCCGCTGGCGGCGCTGGTGCAACCAGGCGCTGGCCCGTGACTACCCGGCGTTGTGGCAGCGCTGCGACCGCCTGTGGTTCCTGCAGCCGCCGGATTTCTCGGTGGTACCACGCTGGCGCTGGCAGCAGGAGCAGAACCTGCAGGCCGCGCAGCCGGGCCGGCACGGCATGAGCCGGCCACAGCTGGAGCGCTTCGTGCAGTACTACGAGCGGGTCAGCCGGCAGGCATTGAGCGCCCTGCCCGCCCTGGCCGACCACGTGGTGGTGCTGGACGGCCAGCGACAGGTGCAGGACGTGCGCTGAACGCGCCCCTATTCCACCAGGAAAGTCACCCGCAGGTTGACCCGCCATTCGGTGATCTCGCCGCTGCCATTGGTGACCACCTTGGTCTCGTTCACCCAGGCGCCCTGGATGCCCTTGACCGTCTCGGAGACTTTCTTCAGCCCGCTGCGCACGGCGTCTTCCACGCTTTTCGGCGAGGACGCAGTGATTTCGATGACCTTGGCGACCGTCATGGCCTGTACTCCGTCTGGCGCGGGAGACCCCGCAGGAACGCCCACCCTGACGTGAAGAACGTAAAGGCCAGGGCACGGAGGTGTTAGCATCAGAAGGCATGAATCCTGCTCCGAACCTGATCCTGATCGGCCCGATGGGCGCCGGCAAAACCTGCATCGGCCGCCGCCTGGCCGAGCGTTTCACGCTGGACTTCGTCGATGTCGACCAGGCCATCGTCGATGCCGCCGGCGCCAGCATTCCGACCATCTTCGAGCACTCCGGCGAAGCCGGCTTCCGCAGCCATGAACGCCAGGCGCTTGCGCGGGTACTGGAAGGCCGTGGTCAGCTGGTCTCCACCGGTGGCGGCGCCGTGCTGGATCCGGACAATCGTGCACTGATCGCCCGGCGCGGCTTCGTGGTCTATCTTCGGGTCAGCGTGGCCGAACAGCTCGAGCGCCTGGCCCGCGACAAGGGCCGGCCGCTGCTGCAGCGCCCGGACCGCGAGCAGGTGCTGCACGATCTGGCCGCACACCGCGACCCGCTGTACCGCGAACTGGCCGACCTCACCCTCGACACCGACCCGTATACCGCTGCCGATGCGACCGCCCAACTGGTGGTCAAGCTGGCCACGCAATGGCAGCGCCAGGACCTGACCGCATGACCTCCCCCGCCCTGCTGCAGGTCGCCGTTGGCGGCGACCGCCCCTACTCCATCACCATCGGCGCCGGTGCCCAGGCCGATGGCACCGCGCTGGCCTCGCACGTGCGCGGCCGTCATGTGCTGCTGCTCAGCGACAGTGAAGTCGCCCCGCGCTATCTGGCGCCGGTGAAGCAGACGCTGCTGGCCGCTCGCCCCGACCTGGTCATCGGCGAGCACGTGCTGGCCGCGGGCGAAGCCTCCAAGACGCTGGCCGAGTTCGGCCGCGCGATCGAAGCGCTGGCCGCGCTCGGCGCCACCCGCGACGCCTGCGTCTTCGCCCTCGGCGGCGGCGTGGTCGGTGATCTCGCCGGTTTCGCTGCCGCCTGCTGGATGCGCGGCGTGGACTGCGTGCAGCTGCCGACCACCCTGCTGGCAATGGTCGATTCGTCGGTGGGCGGCAAGACCGCAGTCGACATTCCGGCCGGCAAGAACCTGGTCGGTGCCTTCCATCCGCCGCGTGCGGTCATCGCCGATACCCGCGTGCTGGCCACCCTGCCGCCACGCGAGCTGCGTGCCGGCCTGGCCGAAGTGGTGAAGTACGGCGCGCTGGGTGATGCCGTGTTCTTCGAGTGGCTGCAGCAGCATGCCGATGCGCTGCTGGCCGGCGAGGATGCGGTGCTGGCCGAGGCCATCGCGCGCAGCTGCCGGCACAAGGCCGCCATCGTCGAGCGCGACCCGTTCGAAAAGGGCGAGCGTGCCCTGCTCAACCTCGGCCACACCTTCGGCCACGCCATCGAGACCGAACAGGGCTATTCGGCCCCGGGCCGCGATGCGCTGAACCACGGCGAGGCGGTGGCGGTGGGCATGGTGCTGGCGGCGAAGCTGTCCACCGACCTGGGCCTGGCCGACGATGCCGACCGCGCGCGCCTGCAGGCCCTGCTGGAACGCCTCGGCCTGCCGGTGGCGATCCCGGGCGGGCTGGAGCCGCAGGCCCTGCTCGGCCGCATGCGCCTGGACAAGAAGAACGTGGCCGGCCGCCTGCGCCTGGTGTTGTGGCGCGGGATGGGCCGTGCCGAAGTGGTGCCGGACGTGGATGAAGCGGCGGTGCTGAAGGTGCTGTCGGTCCGGTAGTGCCGGCCGCGTTGCGGCTGGGGTCACCCTGGCCCCGCTACAATCGGCGCCATGCACGTCTACCTGCAACATCCCGATGCCGGCGCGCAGGCACCGCGCTTCCTGCGCCTGAGCCTGCTGCCGGACCTGTTCGGCGGCTGGGAGCTGCTGCGCGAGAGCGGCCGTGTCGGCAGCCGCTCGCAGCTGCGGCGCGAGCTGTTCCTGCAGGCCGACGACGCCCGCCACGCCTTCGAGAAGGCCCGTGATGCCGAACTGCATCGCGGCTTCCAGATCCTTTCGCACGGCGACTGACGCCGCTGCTCCTCCCGTCCAAGGAATGCCCATCGTGACCAGCCCTCTCCGCAACGATCGCCTGCTGCGCGCCCTGCGCCGCGAACCGGTGGACTGCACCCCCGTCTGGCTGATGCGCCAGGCCGGCCGCTACCTGCCGGAATACCGCGCGACCCGGGCCAAGGCCGGCAGCTTCCTGGCCATGGCCAAGACCCCGGAGATCGCCTGCGAAGTCACCCTGCAGCCGCTGCGCCGGTTCCCGCTGGACGCGGCCATCCTGTTCTCGGACATCCTCACCATTCCCGACGCGATGGGCCTGGAGCTGTACTTCGTCGAAGGCGAAGGCCCGAAGTTCCGGCACCCGGTGCGTGACGAAGCCGCCATCGCCCGGCTGGCGGTGCCGGACATGGAACAGGACCTGGGCTACGTGATGGATGCGGTACGGCTGATCCGCCGCGAGCTGGACGGCCAGGTACCGCTGATCGGCTTCTCCGGCAGCCCGTGGACACTGGCCTGCTACATGGTGGAAGGCGGTGGCAGCAAGGACTTTGCGCGCATCAAGGCCATGGCACTGAACCATCCGCAGGCCCTGCACCGCCTGCTGGAGGTCACCACCGACGCCGTGATCGCCTACCTCGGCGCGCAGCGCGCCGCCGGTGCGCAGGCGCTGCAGGTGTTCGACACCTGGGGTGGCGTGCTGTCGCCGTCGATGTACCGCGAGTTCTCGCTGCGCTACCTGCAGCGCATTGCCGAGGGGCTGGAGCGCGGCGAAGGCAGCGAGCGCACGCCGCTGATCCTGTTCGGCAAGGGCACCGGCCTGCACCTGGAAGCGCTGTCGCAGACCGGCGCCGATGCACTCGGCCTGGACTGGACGCTGGACCTGGACGAGGCGATGCGCCGCACCGGTGGCCGCGTCGCCCTGCAGGGCAACCTCGACCCGACCACGCTGTACGCCTCGCCGGATGCGATCGCCGCGGCCGCCGCGCGCGTGCTCGACACCTATGCCGCCGGCAACGGCGGCTCGCGCGAGGGCCATGTGTTCAACCTCGGCCATGGCATGTCGCCGGACATGGACCCGGCGCATGTACAGGTGCTGGTCGACGCAGTGCACGCGCACAGCCAACGCTGAGCATTCCGCAGGCAGGTACGGCGCGACCTTGATCGCGCCGTGACCCGCAGTGCGCGATCATGGCGGCCCCCACGCTGCACCGGCCGCACCCCATGTCCACATCGCCATCGACCTACAACCGCCAGCGTCCCCTGCTGTGGCTGGTGTCCCTGGCGATCTTCATGCAGATGCTGGACTCGACCATCGTCAACACGGCGTTGCCGGCGATGGCGGCCAGCCTGGGCGAGAGCCCGCTGCAGATGCAGTCGGTGGTGTTCAGCTATGCGCTGGCGGTGGCCACCTTCATTCCCGCCTCGGGCTGGATCGCCGACCGCTATGGCACCCGGCGCACCTTCCTGGTGGCGATCATCCTGTTCACCCTCGGCTCGCTGGCCTGCGCGCTGGCCCAGCACCTGCACCAGCTGGTCGGTGCGCGCGTGCTGCAGGGCATCGGCGGTGCGATGCTGCTGCCGGTCGGCCGGCTGGCGGTGATGCGCTCGGTGCCCCGCGAGGATTTCCTGCGCGCGATGAGCTTCATCGCCATCCCCGCGCTGGTCGGCCCGCTGATCGGCCCCACGCTGGGCGGCTGGCTGGTCGAGATCGCCTCATGGCACTGGGTGTTCCTGATCAACCTGCCGATCGGCGTGATCGGTTTCATCGCCGCGATGAAGATCATGCCCGACCATTACGCCAGCCACCGCACCCGCTTCGACCTGCGCGGCTACGTCATGCTGGCCTTCGCGATGGTGGTGCTGTCGCTGGCACTGGACGGCATCTCCGGCCTGGGTACGCCACACGCACTGGTGATGCTGATGACCGTGGCTGGCCTGGCCGCGCTGGTGGGCTACTGGCTGCACGCCGCCAACTCGACCGCACCGTTGTTCTCGCTGGCCCTGTTCCGCGTGCCCAGCTACCGCATCGGCATTCTCGGCAACCTGTTCTCGCGCATCGGCAGCAGCGCGATGCCGATGCTGATCCCGCTGCTGCTGCAGGTCGGCCTCGGCCTGGGCCCGATGCATGCCGGCCTGATGATGGTGCCGGTAGCGGCCGCCGGCATGGTCTCCAAGCAGCTGGCGGTGAGGCTGGTCGAGCGCTTCGGTTACCGCCGCGTGCTGATGGTCAACACCGTGCTGGTCGGCCTGGCGATGGCCAGCTTCATCCTGATGACACCCGGCCAGCACCTGGCCTGGCGCCTGCTGCAGCTCGCGTTCTTCGGCGCGGTCAATTCGCTGCAGTTCACCGTGATGAACACCGTGACCCTGCGCGATCTGGACCGTGAGTTCGCCAGTTCCGGCAACAGCCTGCTGTCGATGGTGATGATGCTGGCCGCCGGTTTCGGCGCCGCAGCCGCCGGCAGCCTGCTGGCCGCGTTCGGCAACCACCTGGACAGCAACAGCGCCACCGCCGCGCTGCATGCCACGTTCCTGTGCGTGGGCGCGATCACGCTGACCTCGACGATGATCTTCTGGCAGCTGCCCGACACCAAGCCCGAACCGCGGCAGGTCGAGCACGTCGCGGAGTGAAGGTGGTTCGGCAGGGCCTGCGGCCCTGCACCTGCAGAGGCCGAAGCCGAAGCAACAGCAACAGCGAGCATTCCGTGGGTTGACGGGGCGGTGCGGGCTTGCAGGACACGCCGTAAACCCCGCTCCGCGGTCCGGCCCAGCCGCCGGCGGCTGCGCGTTCGGGCGCTTGCGAAGCAGTGCTTCGCAAGCAAAGCGCCCTCACCCATGGGGGCTCGATGGCGCCATCCATGGCGCCAACGGTCCTGCAAGCCCACACCGCCCCACCTCTGACAGGTTCACGCGGCTGTGGGTAACGGCGACTGTTGGAACGCGCGGTTGTTGGTAGGTGTCGACCTTGGTCGACACATCTGTCAGATATCGAATTCCAGATTGGGGTCAGAGCCCGTTGCGCAGCAACGGGATCCGACCCCGAGCTCCGACAGATCGCGGAAAACTGTCGAAGGCGGGCTTTTGACGTTGACATTGATTCTGCAGGTGCAGGACTGCAAGCCCTGCAATAAACCCTACCTGCCCATCACCCTGGCGATCGCTTCCACCAGCAGTTCACCGGTCACCGGCTTGCGCAGGAAGCCGCCGATGCCGGCCGCTTCCACCTGCTGCTGAAGGTCCGGATCAGTCCGCGCGGTCACCGCCAGCAGCGGCAGCATGTAGCCCTGGTTACGCAGGTGCTGGGCCAGTTCGAAGCCGCTCAGGCCGGGCAGGTCCAGATCCAGCAGGCCGACGTCGAAATCGCCGGCACTGATCTCGCGCAGCGCCGCCAGCGCATGGCCGGCATGCACCACCTCGTGGCCGCGTGCGCTCAACAACCCCCGCACCACATCGGCCACGGTGGCATCGTCCTCGACCAGCAGCACCCGCAGCGGTGGCATGTTCGCCGCATCGTCGCGATGCCCCTCGGCGGACACCTCGGCGTCACCGTCCACCACCAGTGGCAACGGCAGGGTGACGCCGAAGCAGGTGCCCCGGCCCAGCTGGCTCTCCACCTGGATCCGCCCCTGCATCGCTTGTGCCAGCTCGCGGCAGATCGCCAGGCCCAGGCCGCTGCCACCGTACTGCGCTGCCGTACGTGCACCATCGGCCTGCTCGAAGCGTCGGAACAGGCGCTGCTGCTGTTCCTGGCTGATGCCCGGGCCGGTATCACGTACCTCGAAATGCAGCGCGCGCAGCTCGCCATCGCAACGTGCATGCAGGGTGATGGTGCCGCGGCTGGTGAATTTCACTGCGTTCGACAGCAGGTTCAGCAGGATCTGCCGCACGCGCATGGCATCACCGGTCGCCTGCAGGCCCGGCGGCAGCTGGTTGTCCAGGACGAAGCGCAGGCCCTTCTGTGCAGCCAGCGGGCCCATCAGCGCCGCCAGATCCTGCAGCAGGCCATTCAACGCAAACGACTGCGACTGCAGCTCCAGGCGCCCGGACTCGATCCGCGCCAGGTCCAGCGCATCGTTGACCAGATGCAGCAGGTGCTCGCCCGCATGCCGGATCGACTGCGTGTAGCCGCGCTGCTGCGGGTCCAGTGGCGAAGCCAGCAGCAGCTCGCTCATGCCCAGCACGCCGGTCATCGGCGTACGGATCTCATGGCCAAGGTTGGCCAGGAAGCGGGTCTTGGCCGCCGAGGCCTGCTCGGCCAGTTCCTGCTTGTGCAGCGCCAGCTGGTAGGCGTGGCGCCGCTGCAGGCGGCGTCGGTACAACCAGGCGAACCAGCTGGTCAGCAGCAACCCGACCGACGCCAGTACCAGCAGGCCGGACAGGCTGCGCCACCACGGCGGCTGCACGCGGAACTCCAGGCTCTGCACCCGCGACCACACATGGTCGGCCGAGCGTGCCTGCACCTCCAGCCGGTAGCTGCCCGGCGCCAGGCGCGAGAACAGGCGCTCACCCGCCGGACCGACTTCAACCCAATCCGGGTCGTAGCCGGCCAGGCGATAACGGTAGGTATTGGACGCCGAGTCGGCGAAGGACAGCAATCGCGCGACGATGCGCAGGTCGCGATCGCCATCGGCGATCTGCAACGGCGCATCGTGGGTCATGTCCAGCACCTGTTCGTTGCGGCGCACTTCCACCCGCTCGATCACCAGTGGCGCGCGACGTACCGAAGGCCGTACCTGCTCCGGGTCGAACACCACCGCGCCCGCTGCCGTTCCGGCCACCAGGTGGCCATCGGCCGCTGCGATCAGGGTGTGCTCGCGGAATTCCTGGCTTGGCAGGCCGTCGTGCACGCCGTACAGGCGCACGCTCTGCCCATCGGCACTGACACGTACCAGGCCGCGTGCGCTGGTCGCCCAGGCCACGCCCTGCGCATCCACCACCAGGCCAGAGGCGGAGATCGCCGGATAGCCCTGTTCGGCACCGACCACCGCCTGCCGTTCCAGCCGCCCCTGGCTCCAGCGGTATCGCGACAGGCGCCCGTCCTCGGACAACCAGACCTGGCCGTCACGGCCCACATGCAACGCATGGATGGCCGTTGCCGGCGCACCCGGCACCGGCTGGAAGCGTTCGCTTTCCGGCAGCCACTGCAGCAGGCCACGGCTGCTGGCCAGCCAGATATGGTCCTGCGGACCGCATTCCACATCGAGGTTGAGCTGGCCCTGCTGCAGGCCGCGCTGGCCATTGTCCAGCTGGCGCCGCAGGCGTCCGTCGAGATCACGTTGCTGCAGGCCCGCGGGAAGCATCAACCAGAGGCTGTCGCCGTCGCAGGTCATCATCGCTTCGATGACCCCTTCCATCGCCGCATCGGTACCGGCATCACGGCCCCAACGACGCAGTTCGCGCCGTTGCGGGTCGTAGCGCACCAGTGCATCGGTCGATCCGATCCAGACCTGGCCACGCCGGTCCTCACGCACCGAGGTCAGCCAGTGCATGCCGTTGACCCAGGTGCGGTGCTGCTCGATCCTGCCGGTCTTCGGATCGAAGCGGTCCAGCGCGCCATGGCTGCCCACGGTCCAGACACCGCCATTGCTGGACGGGCTGGTGCCCAGCACGAGCGCATTGCGCAGCGAGCTGGGGTCGTCCTCCAGCCGCGACAGCACCGAGAACTGCCACCAGCGTGGCAGCAGGTGCCACAACCCGGCATTGGTGCTGGCCAGCCAGATGCCACCTTCGCGGTCCTCATAGGCACCGGTCCAGTTCGGCCGCACCGGACCGCGTGCGATCGCGCTGTACAGCGGCACGGTCTGGTACTGGCCGTCGACCGCACGTCCCAGCCCGGTGCGCGTATCCAGCCAATGCCCGCCCTGCTCGTCGCGCAGCATCATGCCCAGCACCTGCTCGCCTGGCGGCAGCTTCCACGGTGGTGCCTCGAAGCGGCCATCCGGGCGGCGCACGGTGGCCCCGGCCATCGTGCTGATCCACAGGCTGCCATCGGGCTCGGCGGTCAACCCGTTGATCAGCAGGCTGGGAATGATGTCCGTACCGACACGCTCGAAGTCGGTCCCGGTCCAGCGTGCCACGCCATGCTTGGTGCCGATCCACAGGCTGCCATCGGCCAGCGTGGCCAGGTAGGGCACCGACGACGAAGGCAGGCTGCGCGGATTGTTCGGCTCGGGCAGGAAGCGCTGCAGGCGGTCCTGGCTGTCCAGGCGGTACAGGCCGCCTTCGTGGGTACCGAACCAGATCGAGCCATCAGGCGTGCTGGCCAGGCTCCAGACCGTGTTGGTGCCCATCAACGGCTGGCTGCTGCGGTCGTAGAAGTGCAGCTGCCGGCGGTCGGCCGACATGCGCACCAGGCCAGCGTTCTCGGTGCCTATCCACAACTGGTTGCGGGCATCGACCAGCACCGTCCAGATGCGGTTGTCACGCAGTCCATCCTCGGAACGCCACACGCGGTAAGTGCGGCCGTCATAGCGGGCCAGGCCATCGTTGGTGGCGATCCATAGGTAGCCGTACCGGTCCTCGGCCATGCGGTTGACGGTATTGGACGGCAGGCCATCGAACACCGTCACCTGCCGCGGGCTCGGAGGCACCGGCTGTGCCGCAGCGGGCAACGCGCCGCACAGGAGGACCAGCAGCAGCATCGCCGCCCGCAGATACACCACCGATTGCCTCCTCACGCTGGTCCTGATGATTCCCGCGCTGCGGGCGTCGGCATGGTAAACCGAAAGTCGCGCCGTTCACGCCCGGCGCCGGCACAGTCACGCAGTTGCCTGCCGTTTCGCACGCGCCTGGGCGATGGCCGCCACCAGCAGGTCGCCGGTCACCGGCTTGCGCAGGAAGCCATCGAAGCCGGCGGCCAGCACCTGGGTTTCGGCGTAGGCATCGGAACGGGCGGTCACTGCCACCAGCGGCAGTTCATAGCCCATGGTGCGCAGCTGGCGGGCGATGGCCGTACCGTCCAGCGCGGGCAGATCGAGATCGAGCAGGCCGACGTCGAAACCATCGGTGGCGATCTCCGACAGCGCGCCCAGGCCATGCAGCACGTGGACCACCTCATGCCCGCGCACCCGCAGCAGGCCGGCGATGACCTCGGCCACCGTGGCGTCGTCCTCGACCAGCAGGATGCGCAGCGGCGGCAGTTCCGGCAGGGCCGCCACCTCGCCCGCGGTGCCGGCGGCCTGGCGCGTCCAGGGCAGGGGCAGGCGCACGCGGAACCGCGCACCCTTGCCAGGCTGGCTGTCCACTTCGATACGCCCCCCCATCGCCACCGCCAGTTCCTGGCAGATCGCCAGTCCCAGGCCACTGCCGCCGTAGCGCGACGCGGTGCGCGGACCGTCGGCCTGTTCAAAACGATGGAACAGGCGCTGCTGCTGCTCGGCATTGATGCCCGGGCCACTGTCATGCACTTCGAAACACAGGCCGCCCTTCTCTTCCAGGCGCACGGCCAGGCCGACGTGGCCGCGCTCGGTGAACTTGATGGCGTTGCCGAGCAGGTTCAGCAGGATCTGGCGCACGCGCATCTCGTCGCCGCTGACACTGACCGGCCCTGCCGGGTTTTCACCGCGCCGGAATTCCAGCTGGCGCTGCTGCGCCATCGGCTGCATCAGGCCCTGCACCTGGTCGAGCAGTTCCTCCAGGTCGAACGGACGCAGATCCAGCTCAAGCCGCCCGGCTTCGATGCGGGCCAGGTCCAGCGCATCGTTGACCAGCCGCAGCAGATGGCTGCCGGCCTGCTGGATCGACCCCGCGTAGCCACGCTGCACCGGATCCAGCGGAGTCGCCAGCAGCAGTTCGCTCATGCCCAGCACGCCGGTCATCGGCGTGCGTACTTCGTGGCCCAGCGTGGCCAGGAAACGGCTCTTGGCCTGCGAGGCCTGCTCGGCCAGCTGCTGCTTGTGCACCGTCAGCTGCCATTGCTGGCGACGGCGCAGCCGCGCGCGGACCGACCAGACCAGGACCACCAGCAGCAGCGACCCCAGCAGGATGTAGCCGAAGATCGCCATGCCGCTGCGCCACCACGGCGGCAGCACCTTCACCTGCAACTGCTGCGAAGGCGTCCACGCGCCCCGGGCGGTCGCTGCCTGCACCTCGATGACGTAGCTGCCGGTCGGCAGCCGCGACAGGGTGCGCTGGCCATCGCCCCCCTGCTCCACCCAGTCCTGGTCATAGCCCTGCACGCGGAAGCGGTAACGGTTGCCCTGCGGGCTGGCATAGGACAGCAGCCGCGCATCGATCTGCAGATCGCGGTCATCCGGTCCCAGCAACAGGGTGCCGGTGAGCGGCAACGGTTGCCAGCCGCGCGCGTCGTCGCGGCGTACGCGCACTTCGGCGATCACCAGCGATGAAGAAGGCAGCACCGTGTCGTCGGCATTCACATCGAAGGCAACCAACCCGGTCTGGGTGACGGCCAGCACGCGACCATCTGCATTCACTGCCGGTGGCCGGCCGGTGAACTCCGCATCGGACAGTCCATCGCGCTCGTTGAACTGCTGCAGGCGCCGCGTTTTCGGGTCCCAACGCAGCAGGCCGCGCGGCGTCGTCGCCCACAGCTGGCCGTTGCCGGCCAGCGCCAGCCCGCCCATGGTGACCGGCGGCACGCCTGCACTGCCATCGATGCGCTGGATCAGGCGCAGGCTCATGCCATCCCACTGGTAGCGCTCGAACGCGCCTTGGCGCGCCAGCCACAACTGTTGCGGATCGATCCACACCAGGTCGTAGATGGGCCCGCGCGAAACGCCCGGTACTGCCTCGAAGCGTCCAGCCTGCTCGCGCCAGATGCCCATGTCACCCATCACCCAGGGCCGGCCATGGGCGTCGAAGCGGATCTGCTCGATCGGCGCATCGGCGGTCCCGCGGAAATGCTCCAGCGGATAGCGGTGCAGCAGCCGGCCCTCTGCATCGCGCTGCTGCAGGTCCAGGCCCATCACCGACACCCACACCGTGCCATCAGGCGCCTGCCGCATCAGGTCGATGCGCTGGCGCAGGTCGGCACTGCCATCGATCCGCAGATCGCGCAGCGCGCCGGTAGCCGGATCGTAGACGGTGATGCGGCCGCCGCGTCCCAGCCACAGGCGCCCATCCGGGCGCGGCAGCACCGACCACACCACGCCGCTGCCGAGCTGCCGGTCGCTGGCCAGCAGGCGCAGGGTGCCCTGCGCATCGAGCTGGTACACCCCTCGCGCCGAGCCGACGTAGTAGTTCTTCCCATCGCTGGCCGCGCTCAACAGGTACTGGCTGTCCAGCGGCTTGCCGTCGAGCTGGTTCCAGATCGAGAAGCGCCGCCAGTCCGGTGGCAGATAGGCCAGGCCCTGGGTCAGCAGCGCCACCCACAATCCGCCCTCGTGGTCCTGCAGCAGATCGAGCACACCGCTGTGCGCGGTCAGGAAGCCGCTGCCGCGGTCGCCCTCCAGCCGGCGCAGCGCCGCCGCATCCCCCCGCAACAGGCCATCGGAGGTGCCAGCCCAGTAGCCCCCCTGGCGATCGGCCAGGACCAGGGCCGAGCGCAGCTGGGCGCTGTCGGCCCATCGCGGACGACTGACCCGGTCCTGCCCATCGATGCGGTACAGGCCATCGTTCTGGCTGCCGACCCAGATCGAACCCTCCGCATCCCGGCTCAACCGGAGCACGCTCAGCGTGCCCAGTTCCCGCGCGGCCACCGGCTCGAATCCGCTGCCGTTCCAACGCGCCACGCCCGCTTCGGTGCCCAGCCACAGGCGGCCCTGCGCATCGACCAGGCTGGTGAAGATGCTGTTGCTGGGCAGGCCCCCCGGCTGCGCCGGGTCATGGGTGTAGAGGCGCACGCTGCCGTCCTCGCCAAGCCGGCAGACGCCATGGTTGTTGGTCCCGATCCACAAGGCGTTGTCGACATAGGCCAGCGCCCAGAACTGCCCCTGGCAGGTGGAATTGACCGTGTCGAAGGTCCGGAAGCGCTCGCGGTCGGCATCCAGGCGGGCCACGCCCTTGCCGTTGATGCCCACCCAGACCCGGTCCAGCGGATCGATCAGCAGGGTCTCGATCTCGTTGCCGGGCAGCGAGCCCGGCTGTTCCGGATCGTGCTCCCAGACCCGCAGGCTGTTGCCGTCATAACGGGCGAGTCCACCATCGGTGGCGGCCCAGATGTGGCCCTGGCGATCCTCGGCCAGCGCCACCACCATGCGTGACGGCAAGCCTTCGGCGGCACCGAAGCGGCGCAGGCGCGGTGTTTCTGCCATGTCCAGGGTCGCAGCCGCCGTGGCCAAAGCCATCAGCAGCAGTCCCATACCTGCGATGCCACGGCACCACCGGCGCCAGCCGCTCGTCATCCTGAACCCCCTGTCCTGGGCCGATTGTCACACAGGGCCGGGTTCATGGCTGCAACAGGCTGTTTCCAGCGGCGGCACCACCACGAACTGTTGCAGCCATGCACGCAACGTTGGCAGGGGGCTGTGCGTATGATCACAGCGTCACCTTCCGGAGCCCGCCATCGATGCGTCCCTGCCTGGCCCTGCTGCCGATGCTGCTCGCCACCGCCCCTGCCTGGGCGGCCGCCGACACCTATCGCCTCGATCCGGTGCACACGCGGGTGCTGTTCTCCATCGATCACGCGGGCTACTCGCAGGCCATGGGCACCGTGTCCGGC
This sequence comes from Stenotrophomonas sp. YJH_SMC_65, assembly GCF_059369475.1. NCBI lineage: Bacteria > Pseudomonadati > Pseudomonadota > Gammaproteobacteria > Lysobacterales > Lysobacteraceae > Stenotrophomonas > Stenotrophomonas sp. YJH_SMC_65. Next base: position 41,130 of record NZ_JCAFSR010000001.1, on the reverse strand, counting down.
AGCGAGGGCCGCGTGCTGTTCGATCCCGACAACTGGCGCGACGCCACCCTGGAAGTGGACATTCCGGTGTCGCGTCTGGACCTTGGCGACGCCAAGTGGAACCAGGCCACGCTGGCCCGCAGCCTGCTCGATGGCGAGCGATTCCCCAGCGCACGCTTCGTCTCCAGCCGGGTCGAACCGATCGACGCCAAGCGTGCGCATGTGATCGGCACGCTGACCCTGCGCGGGGTCAGCCAGGAAGTCACCCTGGACGTGACCCTCAACGCGCTCAAGCGCTACCCGCTCCCTCCATTCCGACGCACCGCCGGGTTTTCCGCCAGCACGACGCTGAGCCGGCGCGCGTTCGGCATCACCGCCTGGCCGGGGGTCATCGGTGATGCGGTACAGGTGCGGATCGAGGCCGAAGCCACCCTCGACCGCAGCGACGCCCCGGGAACTCCCGCTCCCGTTCCACACTCCGACCACACGACGGCCCCCAAGGACCCTTCATGACCGCCAAGAACACCCCCGCCGCGTGGGGAAGTGTCAGCCAGCTCCTGCACTGGTTGATCGCACTGCTGATCCTCGCCCTGGGCGTGGTCGGCCTGACCATGGGCGAACTGCCCAAGACGCCCAAGTACTTCTGGGTCTACACCGCGCACAAGTCGATCGGCATCACCGTGCTGGCGCTGGTGCTGTTCCGTCTCGGCTGGCGCCTGTATGCCGGTGCGCCGAAGCCGGTGCCGGGCGTGCCCAGCTGGCAGGAACGCATCGCCAATGCCACCCACGTGCTGCTGTACGTGCTGATGTTTGCCATTCCGCTGTCGGGCTGGCTGTACGATTCGGCCAGTGGCCTGCGCCCGTTCCGTTGGTTCGGCCTGGTCGACGTGCCCAAGCTGAGCGGCCCCGACCCGCAGGTCGTCGCGGTGTCCCATGCCCTCCACGAATACGGCTTCTGGCTGTTGATCGCCGTAGTGCTGGCCCATGCCGGCGCTGCCTTCTACCACCACCTGTTCCAGCGCGATGCAACGCTGTCCCGCATGTTGCCGCGCGGCTGGCTCGCCTCCCCTCAGAAGGACTGACCGATGAACCTGAAACTGACCACTCCGGCCGCCGTGGCTGCCGCCCTGGCCGGCATGCTGGCCACCGCCCCGGCGCTCGCTGCGGAGTATGCGCAGGCCCCCGGTGCCGGCTCGATCCTGGTGTTCGCCAGCAAGTACGACGGCGAAGTGTTCACCGGCAGCTTCCCGGGCTTCGCCACCAAGCTCAGCTTCGACCCGGCCAACCCGGCCGCCGGTTCGCTGGATGTGGTGATTCCGCTGGCAGGCGCCAGGAGCGGCAACAGCGACCGTGACTCGACCCTGCAGGGCGCCGACTTCTTCAATGTCGGCAAGTTCGCCACCGCGCGTTACACCGCCAAGGGCTTCCGCGCCGTGGGCAACGACCAGTTCGCCGCCGATGGCACCCTGGAACTGCGCGGCGTCAGCAAGCCGGTCACCCTGACCTTCACCTGGAAGCCGGGCACCCAGCCGGTGCTGACCGGCAAGGCCACGGTCAAGCGCCTGGACTTCGGCGTCGGCGGCGGTGACTGGGCCGATACCAAGACCATTCCGGACGACACCGCGATCAGCACGATCGTGAAGTTCGACGCGAAATAAGACGCATCCGGTGATGCCGTGCCCGCGGCCGGCATCACCGGGCATCGCAACGCATGCGGTAGTGCCGGCCGCTGGCCGGCATCACCGGGAACAGAGGGTTTGCCGGCCAGCGGCCGGCACTACCGATCGACGGCCAACCAGGCCTGCACCGTGGCCGCATCGAACGGCCAGTCCAGCTCGCGCTCGCCGCGCTCGTCGCGCAGCACCGGCACGCGCGTGCCATAGCGCGCTTCCAGCGCCGGCTGGTCATCCAGGAACACCGATTCGAACTCCGGCGCCCGCGCCTTGGCCAGCTCGGCCAGGGCCAGGTCGCACAGGTGGCAATCGTCACGCTGGATCAGGGTCAGCACCAGTCAGGCTCCCGTGGCGGAAATGCTGCGCCGCAGCCATCGGATGGCCCGGCAAGCCGCTAGAATAGCCGCTTGTCCGGTACCCGCAGTTTGGCATCCATGGCTGTCAGCACGTTCGACGTTTTCAAGATCGGCATTGGCCCGAGCTCCTCGCACACCGTCGGACCGATGAAGGCCGCCGAGCGATTCATCCATCGCTGGCTGCTCGACCCGGGTCGCCTGCACGAGGTCGCGCGCATCCGCGCCGATGTCTACGGCTCGCTGGCCTTGACCGGCCGCGGCCATGGCACCGACAAGGCGATCCTGCTGGGCCTGGAAGGCCAACGGCCTAACCTGATCGACCCGGACATCATTCCGGCCACCCTGGAGCGCATCCGCAGCAGCAAGCGCATCCAGCTGATGGGCCAGCACGAGATCGCCTTCGACGAGAAGCGCGATCTCGGCATGAACAAGCGCCAGAAGCTGCCCTACCACACCAACGGCATGCGCTTCACCGCGTACAACGCCGACGACGAAGTGATCGCCACCCGCGATTACTACTCGGTCGGTGGTGGCTTCGTGGTCAACCAGGACGACGCAGCCGATGACCGCATCGTGCCCGATGAAACCCCGCTGCCCTACCCGTTCAAGAGCGGCGACGAGCTGCTGGCACAGACCGCACGCAGCGGCCTGAGCATCGCCCAGCTGATGTTCGAGAACGAAAAGTGCTGGCGCAGCGAAGACGAGATCCGCGCCCAGCTGCGCGAGATCTGGAGCGCGATGCAGTCGTGCGTCACCCGCGGCATCCGCGAGGAGGGCGTGCTGCCGGGTGGCCTGAAGGTCGGCCGTCGTGCACCGGCGCTGTACCGCGAGCTGTCGTCGAAGCCGGAAGCGGCGATGCGCGATCCGCTGACGACGCTGGACTGGGTCAACCTGTACGCACTGGCAGTGAACGAAGAGAACGCTGCCGGTGGCCGCGTGGTGACCGCACCGACCAACGGTGCGGCCGGCGTACTGCCGGCGGTGCTGCATTACTTCGACCGCTTCTGCCCCGGCGCCAACGAACAGCGCGTGTTCGATTTCCTGCTGACCTCGGCGGCGATCGGCATCCTGTACAAGGAAAATGCTTCGATTTCCGGTGCCGAAGTGGGCTGCCAGGGCGAAGTGGGCGTGGCCTGCTCGATGGCGGCCGGTGGCCTGGTCGCGGCGCTGGGGGGCAACCCGAGCCAGATCGAGAACGCCGCGGAAATCGGCATGGAACACAACCTGGGCCTGACCTGCGACCCGATCGGCGGCCTGGTGCAGATTCCCTGCATCGAGCGCAATGCAATGGGCGCGGTGAAGGCGATCAATGCCTCGCGCATGGCGATGCGTGGCGACGGCAAGCACAAGGTGTCGCTGGACAAGGTCATCAAGACCATGCGCGATACCGGCCGCGACATGCAGGACAAGTACAAGGAAACCAGCCGCGGTGGCCTGGCGGTGAACGTCATCGAGTGCTGAGGGCGACCGGCTCCGGCGCGATGGCGACGGGCCACAGGTAGAGTCGACTGTCAGTCGACTATCGCGCGCAGCGCGGGATTTCCGCGGCCTGAGGGAAGAGCAGTCGACCAACAGTCGACTCTACCCGGTCACCCTTGCCCGAACGGGCGACACCGTCACCGCGTTCCGGTTAGGCTCGGGGCTTCCCCACCCCGGATTGCCCCATGCGCGTGATCGCTGCCGCCCTGCTTGCCTGCCTTCCGCTGGCCGCCCTGGCCGCCCCCACCTACGGGCCTCGGCTGGAGGGTTTCGACTACGGCTATCCGGTGAAGACCTTCGCGCTGGAATCGCAGCGGCAGCCGCTGGAGATGGCCTACCTGGACATCGCGCCGAAGAAGGCACCCATCGGCGTGGTGGTGCTGCTGCACGGCAAGAACTTCTGTGCCGCCACCTGGAAGGAATCGATCAAGCCACTGGTCGCCGCCGGCTATCGGGTGATTGCCCCGGACCAGGTGGGCTTCTGCAAATCCAGCAAGCCCGAGCGTTACCAGTATTCGTTCGCGCAGCTGGCCGCCAACACCCATGCCCTGCTGCAACAGCTGCAACTGGGTGACGTCCCGGTGCACCTGGTCGGTCATTCGATGGGCGGCATGCTGGCGGTGCGCTACGCGCTGATGTTCCCGCAGGACCTGCGCAGCCTGTCGCTGGTCAATCCGATCGGGCTGGAGGACTGGAAGGCGCTGGGCGTCCCCTGGCGCGGCGTCGACGCGTGGTACGCCGGCGAAATGAACATCAGCTATGACAGCATCCGCCGCTACCAGCTGGAGGTGTACTACGACGGCAAATGGAAACCGGCCTACGAACCGTGGGCGCGGATGCAGTCGGGCATGTACGAAGGCCCGGGCAAGCAGGCCGTTGCATGGAGCCAGGCGCTGGCCTCGGACATGGTGTTCAACCAGCCGGTGGTCTACGAACTGAAGCACGTGCAGGTGCCGACCACGCTGTTCATCGGCCAGAAGGACCGCACCGCGATCGGGCGCGACCTGGCGCCGCCTGCGGTGAAGGCGACGCTGGGCAATTATCCGGTGCTGGGCAAAGCAGCGGCCGCAGCGATTCCCGGCGCGACGCTGGTCGAGTTCGCCGAACTGGGCCATTCGCCGCAGGTGCAGGACCCCAAGCAGTTCAACAGCGCGTTGTTGAAGGCCCTGAAGTCCCGCTGACCGGCAGGCGTGCCCTCTGTAGAGCCGAGCCCACGCTCGGCTCATGCGGCAGGACCGGGGTTCTGTCAGGAGCAGCCGAGCGTGGGCTCGGCGCTACAGGAACAATGCGATCAACCCACGATCCGCAGCACGTCATCCAGCAACGCAGCCGCAGTGACTTCCGCGCCGGCACCCGGTCCCTGGATCAACAAGGGTTGGTGGCGGTAGCGATCGCTGTGGATGGCCACGCGGTTGTCGGTGCCGGCACCCTGCGCCAGCGGATGATCGGCCGGCAGTTCGCGCAGGCCCACCTGCGCACCTTCGCTGTCAACACGGCCAACGAAACGCAGCACGCGGCCGTTGTCACGTGCCTGCTGCCAACGCGCCTGCAGCGGCGCATCCAGCTGCTCCAAGGCAGCCACGGCATCCTCCAGCGGCAACGCTGCCAGCGCTTCAGGCACCAGTGAATCCACCTGTACCTGCGACGCATCCAGCGCCAGCCCGCTGCTGCGCGCCAGGATCAGCAGCTTGCGGCGCACGTCCTCGCCGGACAGGTCCAGACGCGGGTCTGGCTCGGTATAACCGGCCGCCAGCGCCTCGCGCACCGCCGCCGAGAACGGCGACTGGCCGTCATAGCGATGGAACAGCCACGCCAGCGAGCCGGACAGCACGCCCTCGATGGCATGGATGTGATCGCCACCGGCCACCAGCGCGCGCAGGCTGCTCAACAGCGGCAGCCCGGCACCAACGGTGGCACTGTCGCCATAACGCGCGCCACTGTCGGCACAGCTTTCGGCAATGGCCTGCGCGCGGGCGAGCTGCGCGCCCCGGCCCAGCTTGTTGGCGGTCACCACATGCACGCCGCGCGCCAGCCATTGCACGTGACGGGCGGCCACGTCTTCACTGGCCGTGGCATCGACCACCACGTCGCCACGCTCCAGCCCTTCGGCGCTCGCCCATGGTGGCGAACTGTGGCCATCGCGGGGGGCTCGACGTGCCAGTTCCAAGGGCAGCGCCAGGTCGCGATCGATCTCCAGCGCGGTGCGCGAGTTGGCCAGCCATTGCACGCTGGGCAGTTCCAACCCGCGTGCCTGCAGCGCCTGGTAGCGCTGTACGAAGGCCGAACCGACCGTGCCCGTACCGAGCAGCGCCAGGCGTCCCGCCCCCAGCGCAGGAATGTCAGCGGCGAGTGCGCTCATGCGTCCACCACCTGTTTGCGGCGGGCGGCCGCATCGATCACCGCTTCGGCGCGCTGCAGCGCGGCGCCGAGATCGGCCAGCAGGTCACGCTCGGCCTCGATGCCGACCGACAGGCGCAGCAGCCCTTCGCTGATGCCGGCGGCTGCACGCGCTTCGGCGGTCATCGCCGCATGAGTCATCGTGGCCGGATGTGCGATCAGGCTTTCGACGCCGCCCAGCGATTCGGCCAGGGTGAAACAGCGTAGCCCGTCCACAAATGCACGCACCGCCGCATGCGGATCATCACCGGCGCAGTGCGCCAGTTCGAATGACAGCATCGCGCCGAAGCCATTCTGCTGGCGCGCGGCGATGGCGTGGCCCGGGTGATCGGCCAGGCCCGGGTAGTACACCGCGCCGACCGCCGGATGCTGGTCCAGCAGGGCAACGATCGACGCCGTGTTTTCCTGGTGCACGCGCAGGCGCGCATCCAGCGTGCGCAGGCCGCGCAGGGTCAGGAAGGCATCGAACGGCGAACCGGTCAGGCCCAGCGCGTTGCCCCACCACACCAGCTGCTCGTGCAGCGCCGGATCGCGCGCGACCACCGCCCCACCCACCACATCGCTGTGGCCATTGATGTACTTGGTGGTGGAATGCAGCACCAGGTCCGCACCAAACGACAGCGGCTGCTGCAGCGCCGGTGACAGGAAGGTGTTGTCGACCACCACGAGGGCACCGGCCTTGTGCGCGGCATCGATGACGAAGCGCAGGTCGGTGATGCGCAGCAGCGGGTTGGACGGGGTTTCCACCAGCACCAGCTTTGGCTGCGTGGCCAGCGCCTGCGCCAGCGCTCGCGGATCGGTCAGGTCGGCGGTGACCAGTTCGAAGTGCCCCTTCTTTGCCAACGCGTTGAACAGCCGCCAGCTGCCGCCGTAGGCATCGTGCGGCACCACCAGGGTGTCGCCCGGCTGCAGCAGCGCGTTCAGCACCAGGTTGATCGCGCCCATGCCGGTCGCGGTGATGACGCCGCCGGCGCCGCCTTCCAGTTCGGCCAGCGCTTCACCCAGCAGGTCGCGGGTCGGGTTGCCACTGCGCGTGTAATCGTACTGGCGCTTGTTGCCGAAGCCTTCAAAACTGAAGTTCGACGACAGCACGATCGGCGGCGTGACCGCGCCATGCGCGGTGTCCCGATCGATGCCGGCACGGACGGCGGCAGTGGTACGACTACAGGACGGCTCGTTGGCGTGCAGGCTCATGCGGACTCTCCAGAAGTGCGGAAGGCGGTGGCGAGGATCGCATCGATGCGATCGGTTTCTTTGAGGAAGGCATCGTGGCCATAGGGCGAGCGCAGCACGCGCAGGCTGCCGCGCGGGCCCAGCCCTTCGACCAGGCCGACCAGGTCGGCCAGCGGCACCAGGCGGTCGCCCTCCACGGCCACCACCACGGTCGGCGGCAGGATCGCGGTGGGATCGACGCGGTGCAGGTCGATTGATTCGGACAGGCGCAGGTAAGCGGTCACCGGCGTGCGCGCGACGTACTGCGCACCGGCCGCGTCGAGATAGTCTTCGGCAGCCACGCGCACGCGGCCATTGATGACCTCCGGCGCAGCATCAAAGCGCTCGCCGAACTCTTCCGGGGTGCGGTAGCTGAGCATGGCGAACTGCCGGGCCAGGGCCAGGCCGTGGTCTTCGCCGCACTGCAGCTGGCCCAGCGCGACCGCGCGGCGCTGCAATGCGCGCCAGGCGGCGGCATACGGATGCGGTCGGTGCGCACCGCTGGCCAGCACCAGCTGGCGCACGCGGGCACGATGACGGATCGCGAACTGCTGGCCGACCAGCGCGCCATACGAATAGCCAACGAAGGCCTTCAGCGTGCGGATGCCGAGATGGTCCAGCAGCAGCGCCAAGGCATCGGCCTGGTCGGCGGTATCGATCGGCACATCAAGTGCACCGTCGGCGCCGATGAAGTCGAAGGCCAGCACGCGCAGCTGCTGCGGATCCAGCGCGCGGCCGCTGCCCACCAGGTCTTCGGCCCAGCCCTTCTCGCGGAACTGCGTGTTGGACGCCACGTGGCGATGGGCGGAAATGCCGCCGGCCAGCACCACCACCGGTGCATTGGCCGGACCGACCCACTCATAGCGCAGGCGCACCGGGCTGGGGCCGGCGTGGCGCATCGACAGCACCGCGGCGAACTCACCGCGCTCGGCATGCACGCGGTCTTCGACCGGCACGCTGACGGGGACAAAGGGTTCGGGGCGAATGGCGGTACTGGCGGCGAAGCTCATGGCGGGATCCGGTTGGGGAATCGGCCATCGAGCCTTCGCGGGGCCCGCGTTCGAGATGCACGTGTGGTGCATGGTTCGAACCATCTTTCGGTGGACGCCACGGTCCCCGCAGGATTTGGCACCTACGCAGACGCTTGCGCGCCTGCGGGCTGCCCCGGCTTCAAAGGGCCTGTCCCTCTGCCGGTCTCGATGGTGGGGCCACGATGCCAGCCCATTCCGGCGCTGTCAATCCCTTCATGCGGATAAAGCGATGAATATTCTTGGGACAGCTATGCGAAGGCCGTCCCGGTCGCCCTGTTCAGGATCGGGTACAGTCCGGGCGGTCCATTCCGCTGGAAACGCCGATGTCGCGCCTGCCCCTGTCCTGCCTGCTGCTGCCTCTGCTGGCGAGCGCGACCGCACACGCCGGCGACTGGCGCCAGGGCTGGGGACTGGCTCCCCCTTCCGCCCCGGCCACCCGCGCAGGCAGTGCCGAGGGCGCCGCCCCCATGGCCCAATTGCGCCTGCAGCCGGTCGGTACGCAATGGCAGGCCCGGATCGACAACGGGCTGGCAGGGCCGCTGCAGATCCAGCTGCGCGCCGCCCCCGGGCACCCGGTCGAAGGCCTCCCGGTCGAGTCGCTGATCCAGGGCGACAGCAGCCTGGTAGTCGGCCACCTGCCCGCCCCGATCGATGGCCGCATGCTGGATCTGCGCCTGCAGTCGGTGCCGGGCAACCCGGCCGCACAGGCCGAAGATGTCGCCTACCGCCTGCCATTCGATGCGGCGCGCCTGCGCGTGGACCAGGCGCCGCAGGGACGATTCAGCCATGACGACGAGGAGAACCACGACGCGGTCGACTTCGCACTGCCGGAGGGCACCCTGGTGCTGGCCGCGCGCGAGGGTACGGTGATGCAGATCCAGGATGGCTTCCGTGGCAACGGCCAGGACCGCGAACGCGATGGTGCCCGCGCCAACTTCATCCGCGTGCTGCACAGCGACGGCAGCATGGCGCTGTACGGCCACCTGCAGGCCGGCGGCATGCGCGTGCGTCGTGGCCAGGCGATAGGGGCCGGACAGCCGATCGGCCTGTCTGGCAACAGCGGCTACAGCAGTGCCCCGCACCTGCACTTCGTGGTGCAGGTCAATCGCGGCATGGGCCTGCGCTCGGTGCCGGTGCGCATCTTCGCCGAGCAGGGCCAGCTGCAGTTCGCCCGCCAGGGCGAGGCCGAAGGCGGTACCGGGCGCTGACCGCCCCCGGCCGGTATAATCGGGCGCTTATCTCTTTGAAAAGCGCCCCGGGCGGGCGCCACTGCCATGTCCGAAGTCGCCAACGAAGCGTCGCGTCGCCGCACCTTCGCCATCATTTCCCACCCTGACGCCGGCAAGACCACGCTGACCGAAAAGCTGCTGCTGTTCGGGGGCGCGATCCAGATGGCCGGTTCGGTCAAGGGCCGCAAGGCTGCCCGCCACGCCACCTCCGACTGGATGGCGCTGGAAAAGGAGCGCGGCATCTCCGTCACCTCCTCGGTGATGCAGTTCCCGTATGAAGGCAAGATCGTCAACCTGCTCGACACCCCCGGCCACGCCGACTTCGGCGAAGACACCTACCGCGTGCTGACCGCGGTGGACTCGGCGCTGATGGTGATCGACGTGGCCAAGGGCGTGGAAGAGCGCACCATCAAGCTGATGGAAGTGTGCCGCCTGCGCGACACCCCGATCATGACCTTCATCAACAAGCTCGACCGCGAGGGCAAGGACCCGATCGAGCTGCTGGATGAAGTGGAAACCGTGCTCGGCATCCAGTGCGCGCCGGTCACCTGGCCGATCGGCATGGGCCAGCGCCTGAAGGGCGTGGTCCACCTGCTGACCGGCGAAGTGCACCTGTACGAACCGGGCCGCAACTTCACCCGCCAGGACTCGACCATTTTCCCGTCCATCGATGCTCCCGGCCTGGCCGAGAAGATCGGTGCACAGATGCTGGCCGACCTGCGCGACGAGCTGGAACTGGTGCAGGGCGCCAGCCACCCGTTCGACCTGCAGGCCTACCGCGAGGGCAAGCAGACGCCGGTGTTCTTCGGCTCGGGCGTCAACAACTTCGGCGTGCAGCCGCTGCTGGACTTCTTCGTCGAACACGCACCCGCACCGCAGGCGCGCTCCACCACCGGCCGCGAGATCGCCCCGGAAGAAAACAAGCTGACCGGCTTCGTGTTCAAGATCCAGGCCAACATGGACCCGCAGCACCGCGACCGCGTGGCCTTCATGCGGGTCTGCTCGGGCCGCTTCAGCGCCGGCATGAAGACCTTCCACGTGCGTACCGGCAAGGAAATGAAGCTGGCCAACGCGCTGACCTTCATGGCCAGCGACCGTGAGATCGCCGCCGAGGCGTGGCCGGGCGATGTGATCGGCATCCACAACCACGGCACCATCTCCATTGGCGATACCTTCACCGAAGGCGAAGCGGTCACCTTCACCGGGATCCCCAACTTCGCCCCGGAACTGTTCCGCCGCGCCCGCCTGCGCGATCCGCTCAAGCTCAAGCAGCTGCAGAAGGGCCTGGCCCAGCTGTCCGAGGAAGGCGCGACCCAGTTCTTCCGCCCGCTGACCAGCAACGACCTGATCCTGGGTGCGGTCGGCGTGCTGCAGTTCGACGTGGCCGCCTACCGCCTGAAGGACGAGTACGGCGTGGAAGCCACCTTCGAGCCGGTGAGCGTGACCACTGCGCGCTGGGTCCACTGCAGCAACGAGAAGAAGCTGGAAGAGTTCCGCGAGAAGAACGCGCTGAACCTGGCGCTGGATGCCGCCGGGCACCTGGTCTACCTGGCGCCGACCCGGGTCAACCTGCAGCTGGCCCAGGAACGCTCGCCGGACGTGCGCTTCTCTGCCACGCGCGAAGCGGCGCATACCGTTTCGGCAGGCTGATGCCACGGGGTCGGATCCCTTTCCGGCAGGAAAGGGCTCTGACCCCAGCCAACGCAAGGCAGGCATTCACCCACCATACGGTGACAGGCGTGCACGCATCGCCCATCGCGGCGATGATAGGGGGGTGCGGGTCCCCCTCCCCGCGAACAATGCCTACGCCATGTCCACGACGTCCATTGCTTCGATCCGTGAAGAAATCGCCAGCGCCCTGACCCATGGCCTGGGCGCGGTATTCGCCCTAGCAGCCAGCGCGGTGTTGATCACCCTGGCGGCGATCTACGGCGACGGCTGGCAGCTGGCCAGCGCGATCGTATTCGGTATCGCGCTGTTGCTGCTGTACACCGCCTCCACGCTGTACCACGCCATCCAGCATCCGGTCGCCAAGGGCCGGTTGAAGGTGTTCGACCATTGCGCGATCTATGTGCTGATCGCGGGCACCTATACCCCGTTCACCCTGATCGGCCTGCGCGGTCCGTGGGGCTGGGGCCTGTTCACCGCGATCTGGGCGCTGGCGCTGGGCGGCGTGGTGTTCAAGCTGTTCTACACCGGCCGCTTCAAGGTGCTCTCAACGGTGATCTACATCGCCATGGGCTGGCTGGTGGTCGTGGCGATCAAGCCGATGTGGGCCTCGATCGATGGCGGCACCCTCACCTGGCTGTTCGCCGGCGGCCTGTCGTACACGCTGGGGACCTATTTCTACCACCGTGAATCGATCCCGTACTCGCATGCCATCTGGCACCTGTTCGTGATCGGCGGCAGCGTCTGCCACTTCGTCGCGGTCACCATGCAGGTGCTGTAACGGCCGCTCGACGGCAGCGCGTGCACACCATGCACATGGTCGCTTCGCGCCCTGTCCACGAAGAGGGGGCAACCATGGCAGCGTGAATGCTGCCGCCTCCCCTGCCGCAAAGCGCACGCCCCGCTGGCGCCTCCGCCGCCCCGGCCCACGAGGCCGGCGCTGGCTCACGATCCTGATCTTCCTGCTGGCGGCGATCCTGGTACTGATCGCGTTGTGGGACTGGAACTGGTTCAAGGGGCCGGTGGAGCGCGCGGTGCAGGCACGCACCGGCCGCGTGCTGCACATCGGGAACCTTGATGTCGACCTCGGCCGCACCAGCACGATCCGCGCCGATGCGGTCACCTTCGCCAATGCCAGCTGGGCGAAACAACCCGATATGGCCAGCGTCGACCGCGTCGAGATCGACGTGCGGGTCTGGCCCCTGCTGCGCGGCAGCGTGCAGCTGCCCGAAGTGCGCCTGACCCGGCCGGACGTGCTGCTGGAAACCGCCCCGCGCAAAGGCGAACCGGGCAACTGGGATTTCCTCGGTGACAGCGCCGGCGGGACCAGCCCCCAGCTCAAACGGCTGCGCGTCGATGACGGTCGCCTGCAGTTCCTCGATGCGCTCGGCCGCACCGATATCCGCGCGGACGTGCGCAGCGGCCAGCCGAAACAGGCCGACGCGGCGCCACCGCTGCTGGTGCAGGGCAAGGGACGCTGGCAGGGCAATCCGTTCACCCTGCGCGGTGGTACTGAATCACCGCTGGAGCTGACCGACAGCGGCCACCCGTTCCGCATCCACCTCGACGGTCGCGCTGGCGCCACCCACGCCGTCGCCAGCGGCACATTGACCAATCCCTTCCAGCTGCGCGTGTTCGACCTGCAGTTCGCGCTCAGCGGCCAGGACCTGGCCGACCTCTACCCCTTGCTCGGCATCGCCATTCCGCCGTCCCCGCCCTACGCGTTGAATGGTCGGCTCAAGCGTGACCACGACCTCTGGCGTTACGAGCAGTTCACCGGCAAGGTCGGCGACAGCGACCTCGGTGGCAACCTGCAGTTCGAAGTGGGAGGCGCGCGCCCGCGACTGACCGCCACGCTGGAATCCAGACGCCTGGACTTCGATGACCTGGCCGGCTTCGTCGGTGCGCCACCGAAGACCGGCGGCGGCGAAACCGCCAATGCAGAGCAGAAGGCCGAGGCCGCACGGGTCGCCGCGCGTGCGCGTGTGTTGCCGGACACGCCCTACAACCTCGGCAAGCTGCGTGCGATGGATGCCGACGTGCGTTGGAAAGCCCACCGCATCAACGCGCCGTCATTGCCATTGGACGACATGGATGCACACCTGTTGCTGGATGACGGTGTGCTGCGGCTGGACCCACTGAACTTCGGCGTCGCCGGCGGCGACATCCGCAGCACGATCCGCATGGACGCGCGCCAGCCGCAGATCAGTACCGCGCTGAAGGCCAGTGTGCGCGGCGTGCAGCTTGGCCAGTTGTTCCCCGACGCCAAGCTGGCCGAACAGGCCAAGGGCGGCATCGGCGGCGAGGTGGACCTGAGTGGCCGCGGCAATTCGATCGCCGCGATGCTCGGCAGCAGCAGCGGCAAGGTCGGCCTGGCAATGGGCCGTGGCCATGTCGGCAACCTGGTGATGGAACTGGCCGGCCTGGACATCACCGAGTCGCTGAAATTCCTGGTGACCGGCGACAAGCAGATCCCCCTGCGTTGCGCCTTCGCCGACTTCGGCGTGCGCGACGGCCTGATGACCAGCCAGGCGTTGGCGGTGGATACCACCGACACGATCCTCATCGGCGAAGGCACGGTCAGCCTGCGCGACGAGAGCCTGGACCTCCTGTTGAAGCCACGCCCGAAGGACAAGAGCATCCTGGTGCTGCGCTCGCCACTGCACATCGCCGGCACTTTCAAGGACCCGTCGTTCCGCCCGGACTTCAAGGCGCTGGGCATCCGCGGCGCGGTGGCCCTGGCACTGGGCAGCATCGCCCCGCCGGCGGCATTGCTGGCAACCATCGAACTGGGGCCGGGCAAGGATGCCGACTGCGGGGGGCAGTATGCGAAGTAGGAGCGTTCGTTCGTGGCGCCTGGATTGGTCGTGGTTTGAGGGGGACGAGTGACAGTTTCCTGCGCGCGCGGAACGAGAGCGGAAATTCAAAGTCAAAAGAAAAAAGCAAAGTCAAAAGCTGTTGCCAACCAAGGTTGGCAGCTACCAAAGGCAGTCAACCGACGCGGCAACCCACCGCACTCGCGGGACGAGTCCTGAGGCGGAGTGCATGGCCGTGCAGGACCGTTGGCGCCATGGGCCCGAGGCATGCCTCGGGCGGGTTGGGGAGGACGCCCAACCCCGGTCTTGCCGTGTGCGCAGGACAGCGCACACGAGCAAGGCGCCATCGAGCCCCCATGGGTGAGGGCGCTTTGCTTGCGAAGCACTGCTTCGCAAGCGCCCGAACGCACAGCCGCCAGCGGCTGGGCCGGACCGCGGAGCGGGGTTTACGGCGTGTCCTGCATGGATGCCCTCCGCCTCCCCCGCATCAGGAAGGCGCTGCTTTGGCTTTGGCTTTGGCTTTGGCTTTGAGCTTCGAAAAGCGGGCCGGCGGGCCGCAGGCCCGCCGGTGAACACCTCACCCCGCCACGATGTACTGCTGCAGCTGGTCCAGCTCGCGCCGCTGCGCATCAATCACCGACTTCACCAGGTCACCGATGGAGATCACCCCCAGCACCTGCGCGCCCTCCACCACCGGCAGATGGCGGATGCGGTAGTCGGTCACCAGTTGCAGGCAATGCTCCACCTGCTCACCGGGCGACACCGTCACCACCTGCGCCGTCATGATCTCCGCCACCGCGGTATCGCGCGATGAACGATCACGCAGCACGATCTTGCGCGCGTAGTCACGCTCGGACAGGATCCCGACCAGCCGCGGCCCGTCCATCACCAGTACCGCACCGATGCCCTTTTCCGCCATCAACCGGATCGCATCGATCACCGCCGCGTCCGGCGCGACCGCATGTACTTCAGGAGACTTGCCATCCAACAGTTGCCGTACCGTCGTCATCTGCCTGCCCTCCGAGGGTGGGTTGCAGGGCCGAGTCTGCCACGGCGGATGCTAGCCACGCGTCAACCAGGTACAACGGCCGCTGCTTGGACTCTTCGTACAGCCGCCCCAGGTACTCTCCCACCAGCCCCAGCGCGATCAACTGCACTCCCCCCAGGAACAGGATCACCGCCATCATCGTCGGCCAACCCGCCACCCGGTCGCCATACAGCGCCGCCTTCACGATCACCCACAGGCCGAACACGAACGCGACTGCGGCGGTTGCCAGTCCCAGGTAGGTGGCAGCCCGCAGCGGCACAGTCGAGAAGCCGGTGATGCCTTCGAGGGCGAAATTCCACAGCCGCCACAGGCTGAATTTGCTGGCGCCGGCCACGCGCGCGTGGCGGTGATAGGGCACGGCAATCCGCTTGAAGCCTACCCAGCTGAAAAGCCCCTTCATGAAACGGTGGCGCTCACGCATCCCGCGCAGGGCGCTCAGCGCGCGCGGGGACAGCAGGCGGAAATCTCCGGTATCGGCCGGGATCGGCGTACGCGACAGGCGACCCATCACCCGGTAGAACATCGCTGCCGTGGCGCGCTTGATCCAGGACTCGCCATCGCGGGCCATGCGCGTGCCGTAGACGTTGTCATGGCCCTCGCGCCAGCGCGCGACGAATTGCGGCACCAGCTCCGGCGGGTCCTGGCCGTCGGCATCGAGGATCATCGCTGCCCCCTCGTGCACCAGATCCAGGCCCGCGGTCAGCGCCGCCTCCTTGCCGAAGTTGCGCGACAGCTTCAGCGCCGAGACGCGCGCATCAGCCTTGGCCAACTCCGCGATCACCTCCCATGTGCGGTCATGACTGCCGTCATCCACATAGAGGATGTGGCCGTCGATGTCGGGCATGCCGTCCAGCACTGCGCACAGCCGTGGATGCAGCAGCGGTAATGCCAGGGCCTCGTTGTAGGCGGCGATGACAAAAGTGAGCCGTTCGCGGGTCATGCCCGGATTGTACATTGCCGGCCAGGCGCACGACCCGTCGCCCGCCGCTCACGCCACGCCTGCCTCAGTCCTCCGACAAGTATGACGCGCCTCCCAGCTGGCGCGCCTGGCGCTGGATCCATGCGGCGCGCCGCTGCACATACGGCCCCGGTGCGGCCGCGTTGTAGCGTCGCGGTGCCGGCAGTACCGCCGCCAGTCGCGCACTCTCGGCCGGGCTCAACCGGGCCGCGTCCTTACCCCAGTATTTCTGGGCTGCCGCCTGCGCACCGTACACACCATCACCGAACTCGGCGATGTTGGCGTACATCTCCAGGATGCGCTCCTTCGGCCACAGCGCCTCGATCAGCACCGTGTACCAGACTTCCAGGCCCTTGCGGATCCAGCTGCGGCCCTGCCACAGGAACAGGTTCTTGGCCACCTGCTGGCTGATCGTGCTGGCGCCACGCAGGCGCCCTCCCCTGGCGTTATGGTCGCGGGCCTTTTCGATGGCCTGCAGATCGAAGCCATTGTGGTCGGGGAAGCGCTGGTCCTCGGCCGCCACCAGCGAGATCGGCAGGCTCGGTGCCATCTGGTCGAGGTCGCGCCATTGGTAATGCAGCCGATAGGACCAGTCGGCCTCGCCCAGCGCCTCGCCATAACGCCACAGCATCACCGTGGACACCGGCGGGTCGATGAACCGCAGCACCAGCACCTGCAGGCAGCTGAAGGCGGCCAGCAGCACCGGCAGCCACAGCAGCCGCTTCCAGCGCCAGCGTCGCCGGCGCGGTGCGGCCACCTCCGCCACTACCTTGTGCTGCTCTCCCGCTGCCCCCATTACTGGTGCATCCTTCTTCTGTCTGGTTGTCGGCGCATTATCCGGCAACCGCCCCCGTTTACGCGCTATGTGAGCCGATGACCGCCAACTCCGATTCCCTGATCCGTTTCCTGCTCCCCGACGCCGGCGTCCGCGGCGTGCATGTGCACCTGCAGGCCACCTGGCAGGAAATCCTGTCCCACGCCGTGTACCCGGACGCCGCTGCCGAGCTGCTCGGCGAGGCCTGTGTCGCCTCGGCCCTGTTCACCGGCCACACCAAGATCGACGGCCGCCTGTCAGTGCAGCTGCGCAGCAGCACTGCCCTGCGCACCCTGTTCGCCGAATGCACCGCGGGCGGCACCCTGCGTGGCATCGCCCAGCTCAGCGAAGGCGCCGACGCGCCGCGTGACCTGTCCAGCCTCGGCGATGACGCCATCCTCGCCATCACCATCGAGAACCCCGGCCTGGACCCGCGCGAGCCGCAGCGCTACCAGAGCCTGGTCGCGCTGACCGCGCCGGAACTGGACGAGGCCTTCGAGGACTACTTCCGCCAGTCGGAGCAGCTGCCCACCCGCCTGCTGCTGGCGGCCGACCGCAACGGTGCCGCCGGCCTGCTGCTGCAGAAACTGCCGGGCGACGAAGGCGACGAAGATGGCTGGGCGCGCGCCAGCGCCCTGTTCGAGACCCTGGGCAAGGCCGAACTGCTGGCGACCCCGGCCGAGCAGCTGCTGCACCGCCTGTTCCACGAGGAGCGGCCGGAGCTGCTGGGTGAAAAGCCGCTCTCTTTCGCCTGCTCCTGCTCGCGCGAGCGGGTGGCCGGCATGCTGCAGTCGCTGGGGGAAGAGGAGGCCCGAGCGGCCGCCGAGGACACTGGCGCCGTCGAGGTGCGTTGCGAATTCTGCGGACGCGAGTATCACTTTCCATTGACGGAGTTCGGCATACTGTTCCACGGCGCCCAGGGGGCTGTACCGGCGCCTGAACGACTTCAGTGAACGGCAGTCTTGTACCTGGGGAGGATCAAGGCTTGTTAAGAATTCATAAACACCCTAGGATCGAGTTCCCGTCCCCACGGGAACTTCCGTTGTCTGTCCCTGTCTGAACTGGTCCGATGCGTACCTTCCTGCGTCTACCGCTGGCCCTGCTGATCGCCCTTGGCGCGATCACGGGCGTGCATGCGCAGAGCAAGGACACCCGCACCGTGCTGCCGGTCTGGAACAAGGGCAGCGGCAAGGTCGAGGCGCTGCTGTACCTTGAGCCGACCGGCGAACAGGCGGCCGGCGCCCGCTGGCATTTCGGCCGCAACTCGCTGGACGCGGCCTTTGGCCTGTCCTCCGGCGATTCGCTGGGCCTGCTCTGCAACAGCAGCAGCGGCACCAGCATCAGCGGTCTGGCCAGCCATTGCATGCTGGCCAGCCTGGGCGACGAGGATGATCTGAACAGCCGTCGTTTCAGCGGTACCGCCGCGCTGAACCGCGGCAACAGCCGCCTGGGCATCACCGCCGGCACTGGCCGTGAAACCCTGCCCGCCTGGTTGTCGGGCCCGAACAAGACGCCCTCGCTGCGTGCCGAGCAGAACGATCTGACCGTGTTCGCGCAGAAGAACATCGGTCGCGAAGGCTTCGTCTCCATTGCCGGTACCTACGCCAAGGCGCGCCTGGTTCCGCTGGCCGACGCCTCGCCGGCCATCGTCGATCGCTGGGACAGCAAGAGCCTGAGCATCGGCGCCGGTTACGGCAACTTCACCGGCAGCATCATCGGCCGCGTGGTCGACGTCCCGGGCAAGCCCGGCAAGTGGGAAGGCCTGGGCATCGGCCTGACCTGGCGTACCCCGTGGTCCGGCCAGCTCACCGTCGGCGCCGAGAATGTGATCAGCCGCGGCAAGAATCCGTTCTCCCCGCGCAACGAAAGCAACGACGACGGCACCGTGCCGTATGTGCGTTACGAACAGGATCTCTGATCCCGGTAAACAGGCTCAGCAACGATATTCCCAAAGGCGCCGAAAGGCGCCTTTTGCATGTGCAAGCCTACCGCGCACTTGCGTAACCGGTATCGCCGCTGGGCGATGAAACGCTGCGCACCGACATAGTGAGACACATTTCAACCGAAACTTTTTTCATCATTCTGCGTTAACAAACGAGGCAGAGCGCTCTGACCATGCCGGTAAACTATTGAGTGGCATGGAAAAAGCGCATCTTTACCAAAATCACAGGCTTGATTAACACAGCTTTAATTCTTGGCGAACGCCCGTTACTATCGGGTCAGCCTCGCGATTTGGGAGCGCTTTTTCGCTCCCCCGCCGGGCATTAACCCCAGCCAAGATTTCTTGGAGAGAGAGAGCCAATGAAACTCAAGTCCAGCCAGCTGCGTGACGCAGTTGTGATCGCGCTTGTCGCCGGTGCCACCACCGCGACGGCCCACGCCCAGGAAGCCACCAACCTCGACCGCATCGAGGTCACCGGTTCGCGCATCCGTCAGGTCGATACCGAAACCGCCCAGCCCGTTCTGAGCATCAGCCGCGCTTCGATCGAGAAGAGCGGTTTCAAGACAGTTGCCGACGTCCTGCAGAACATCTCTGCCGCTGGCAGCCCGGCCATCAGCCGTTCCGAGCCGCTGTCCTCCGGCGAAGCCGTCGGTGGCTTCTACATCGACCTGCGCAACCTCGGCGCCGAACGCACCCTGGTGCTGGTCGACGGCAAGCGCCTCGGCGCCAGCGTCAGCGGCCTGCAGGACGTGTCGCAGATCCCGTCGGCCATCGTCGAGCGCATCGACGTCCTGAAGGACGGCGCCTCGTCGATCTACGGCTCCGACGCGATCGCCGGCGTGATCAACATCATCACCCGCAAGAACTTCCAGGGCCTGGAAGCCAACGCCTACGTCGGCCAGTACGGCGAAGGCGACGGCCAGAAGAGCAGCTTCGACTTCGTGGCCGGCTTCACCGGTGATCGTGGTTCGGTCACCATCGGTGCGGAATACGCCGAAGAAAAGGCCGTCTGGGCCAAGAATCGCTGGTTCAGCAAGTCGCAGCGCACGGATCGCCACCCGGACCGCGGCTGGACCCCGGTCAGCCAGTGGGGCGCGGTCTATGACGTCAATGATCCGAATGCACCGTTGCTGACGCTGAACCGTGGTGGAAATCCGTTCGATCCGAACGCCTATCACGAGACCGACCTCACCCCGATCACCGGTGACGTCAGCAACTCCAACGAGCAGATGCACCTGCTGACGCCGACCAAGCGTCGTTCGGTGTTCGCCAACGTACAGTACGACCTGACCGACAACATCCGCTTCGTCTCCGACCTGCTGTACACCCGTCGCGAGTCGCAGGCCCAGGTCGCCGGTTATCCGCTGCAGTCGGCCGACTATGAGCGTCAGCTGGGTACCGTGCTCTCGCAGGACAGCTACTACAACCCGTTCGGCACCGACATGGGCTTCATCCGCCGTGGCTGGGAAGTGCCGCGCCTGTCGACCAACAAGCTGACCACCTTCCGCTTCACTGGCGCCCTGCAGGGCAGCTTCCAGTTCAATGACAAGTACTTCGACTGGGAAGCCGGCTACATCTACCAGAACTCGGAGAACCTGCAGACCCAGACCGGCAACTACAACATGCTGGCGGTCACCCAGGCCACCGGCGCGTCGTTCCTCAACCCGGCCACCGGCCGCGTCGAGTGCGGCACGGCCGCCGGCCTGGCCGCGGGCACCAACCCGATCTATGGCCCGGGCCCGGGCGGCTGCATTCCGTGGAATCCGGCCATTCCGTACGGCCGTACCGGCGACGGCGGCCTGACCGGCAATCCTGCCCTGCAGCAGTTCCTGTTCCCGACCACCAAGAACACCGGTGAAGTCACCACCAAGACCTACTACGCGAACATCGCCGGCAGCCTGTTCACCCTGCCCGCCGGCGACCTGGGCTTCGCGCTGGGTTACGAGTACCGCGAAGACAAGGGCACCTACGTCCCGGATGCGCTGTCACAGTCGGGCTACTCGACCGATCTGGCGGCCGGCCCGACCGGTGGTGGCTACAACGTCAACGAAGTGTATCTGGAGCTGAATGTTCCGATCCTGGCCGACCTGCCGGGTGCCAAGGAACTGAGCTTCAACGCCGCATCGCGCTACTCGAAGTACAACACCTTCGGCAACACCACCAACAACAAGTTCGGCCTCAAGTGGAAGCCGATCGACCAGTTGCTGGTGCGTGCCACCTATGCCGAGGGCTTCCGCGCACCGACCATCGATAATCTGTACGGTGGCAGCTCGCAGACCTTCGCCTACTTCACCGATCCGTGCGATACCGATTTCGGCCTGGCTGCCAGCGATCCGGCCACCGCCCAGCGTTGCGCCGCCGCTCTGGGCGCGCTGGCCCCGAATTTCCGCCAGCTGAAGCAGGGTTACGTCCCGGCGGAAGGTCAGGATGAGCAGAGCCCGGTGCCGTTCAACGCCGTCTCCAACCCGAACCTGACTCCGGAAAAGTCCAAGTCCAAGACCGTCGGCCTGGTGTGGAGCCCG
This sequence comes from Stenotrophomonas sp. YJH_SMC_65, assembly GCF_059369475.1. NCBI lineage: Bacteria > Pseudomonadati > Pseudomonadota > Gammaproteobacteria > Lysobacterales > Lysobacteraceae > Stenotrophomonas > Stenotrophomonas sp. YJH_SMC_65. The sequence goes on along the minus strand of NZ_JCAFSR010000001.1, from coordinate 20,006 downwards.
ACCTTTGCCCAGGGCCTGAACATGAGCCTGGACTGGTGGAACATCAAGATCACCAACACCATCGTCACCGACGATCCGACCACCCAGCTCAACGACTGCTACGTACTCGGCATCGCCGACCGCTGCAACTCGTTCACCCGCGACGCAACCCGTGGCATCGTGACCAACCTGACCTACGCACCACGTAATGCCGGTTACCAGGAAACCGAAGGCTTCGACTTCGATGTGGCCTATCGCTTCGAAACCAGCAGCTGGGGCAGCTTCAACGCCAACCTGCAGAACACCTACGTCAGCAAGAACGTGCTGAAGACCACCAACGCGCAGCAGGTGCCGGTGTCGATCCTCAACGGCTTCAGCAGCAACTTCCGCCTGCGTTCGAACCTGGTGCTGGGCTGGGAATACGGCGATTGGGGCATCACCTGGGGTACGCGCTACTTCTCCAGCGTGAAGGAACAGTGCTACTTCTCGACCGAGTGCAGCCTGCCTGACTTCGGCTCGCCGGATCCGGCACGCGACCAGCCGATGAACCGCCGTGGCGCCACCACCTTCCACGACGTCCAGGTCTCCTGGAACGCACCGTGGAATGCAACCATCGCCGTGGGCGCGCGTAACGTGTTCGATCATTACGGCCCGCAGATGTACTCGGCGCCGAACTCGCAGTACTCCTACTACGGTGGCTACGACATCGGTCGCTTCATGTACATGCAGTACAAGCAGAAGTTCTGATCGGCACTCTGATCAGCTGATGCAGCAACGGCCCCGCAAGGGGCCGTTGTTCTTTGTGCGCCATGGACGGAGGCTGGCCGGCGCGCAACAAAAAAGGCCGCGGTGTCGCCGCGGCCTTCCTTCGACATCATTCCCGGGCGCTCATCCGTTCGGAATCAGCGTCTCGATCAGATGCTCGACGTACGCTTCGAAATCCTCGCGCGCCTGCTTGGGCTGCTGCAGCTGCAACGACAACTGCAGGAAGCCGACATACGCGGCGTAGGCCAGGCGCGCGCGATGGCGTGCATCGGTCGAGCTGAGGCCGGCCTGGCGGAACGAGGCGACCAGATAATCGAGGCGGCGCTGCGAGACGCGGTCGATCACCGGCCGCACCATTGGATGATCCAGTGCCTTCAGCAGCTCGCTGTAGATGATGTGCGGCTGCACTTCATGCGCCACCATCTGGAACAGCTGGCGCAGGCGCACGCGCGGATCCGGCACGTCTTCCAGGCTGCCGAACACCTGTTCCTGTTCGAACAGTTCCCAGCGCTCCAGCGCCGCTTGCAGCAATGCATCGCGCGAAGGGAAATGCCAGTAGAAACTGCCCTTGGTGACGCCGAGCCGCCGTGCCAGCGGCTCCACCGCGACGGCGCCGACACCTTGTTCAGCAATCAGATCGAGGGCCGCCTGGGCCCAGTCTTCGGCACTCAGGCGGCTGTTGCGGCCGGCGCGCGGTTCGCCGGCGGAAGCGTCAGGTTGATTCATGGGCTGATTTAACCATACGCCGGGGTTCGTTGCAGTACGCGGTTGCGGTCGAAACCGTCGCAGCCTCCCAGGCGAGGTCCATTCAGGGGACTTCCGCAGCGCACCATACCGTGCAGTATTGACTTCCCCCCGAACCGATCCATACTAGCAAGTATGGTTACGTCCCCACCTCCCGCTGCGTTCCATGACCTGCGCCTGGACGCCGCCCATGGCGCCCGCCTGGCAGCCACCGCCAGCGACCATGGCCGGCGCGGCCGGGTGCTGTTCGCGCATGGCTTCGGCCAGACCCGCCACGCCTGGGATGCCACTGCCCGCGCACTGAATGCCGCCGGCCTGCAGACGCTGGCCTACGACGCCCGCGGCCACGGCGATTCGGACTGGAATGCCGCCAACCTGCCCTATCACGGCGAACAGTTCGCCGATGACCTGATCGTGCTGGCCGGCGAGCAGCCGCGCCCGCCGGTACTGGTTGCCGCATCGATGGGCGGGCTGTTCGGCCTGCTGGCCGAGTCGCGCTGGCCCGGCCTGTTCTCGGCGATGGTGCTGGTCGACATCACCCCGCGCTGGGATACCGCCGGCGTCGAGCGCATCCTCGCCTTCATGACCGCCCATCCCGACGGCTTCGCTTCGCTGGCCCAGGCCGCCGACGTGATCTCGGCGTACATGCCGCACCGTCCGCGCAAATCCGAGCAGTCGCTGCGTGCGCTGCTGCGCGAGGACGGCCGCGGCCGCTGGCGCTGGCACTGGGATCCGCGCCTGGTGGCCGAACTGGCCCGCGACAGCGAACAGCACCAGGACGCACTGGCCGAGGCCGCGCGCCAGGTGAAGTGCCCGCTGCTGCTGGTCAGCGGCGGACGCAGCGACCTGGTCACGCCGCAGACCGTGGCCGAGTTCCTGGCGTTGGCGCCGCATGCGCGCCATGTGCAGCTGCCGCAGGCCACCCATATGGTCGCCGGCGATGACAACGACGCCTTTACCGCTACTGTGTTGGACTATCTGGACGTGTTGCCCGCAGCGGACGCTGCGGCTTCGTCCGCCACAAACGAGCACGTCACCGGAGCACGCTCATGAGCATCGTTCTTCCCTTCCTCGCCCTGCTGCTGGCAGGCGCGTTCGTCGCCTACCACCGCATGCGGCTGGTTACCTGGACGCTGATCAGCGTGGCCCTGCTGGCCGCCTGCTGGTTCATTCCCTACGTCAACCAGACCGCCACGATCGTCGCGGCCGCCGTGTTGGCCGTCATCGCCGTGCCGCTGCTGCTGCCGTTCATCCGCAAGCCGCTGCTGACCGGCCCGATGATGAAGGTGTTCCGCAAGGTGCTGCCGCCGCTGTCGCAGACCGAGCGCATCGCACTGGAAACCGGTTCGGTCGGTTTCGAGGGCGAACTGTTCACCGGTGATCCGGACTGGAACATCCTGCTCAACTATCCCAAGCCGCAGCTGACCGCCGAGGAACAGGCCTTCCTCGATGGCCCGGTGGAAGAGCTGTGCGCGATGGTCAACGACTGGGAAATCACCCATGTCCATGCGGACCTGCCGCCGGAACTGTGGGCCTTCATCAAGAAGAACAAGTTCTTCGGCATGATCATCCCGAAGGAATATGGCGGGCTGGGCTTCTCCGCACTGGCCCACCACAAGGTGATCCAGAAGCTGGCGTCGGTGTCTTCGGTGGTCAGCTCCACCGTCGGCGTGCCCAACTCGCTGGGCCCGGGTGAACTGCTGGTGCATTACGGCACCCAGGAACAGAAGGACCAGTACCTGCCGCGCCTGGCCGATGGCCGCGAAGTGCCCTGCTTCGGCCTGACCGGTCCGTTCGCCGGCTCCGACGCCACCTCGATCCCGGACTACGGCATCGTCTGCAAGGGCGAGTGGAACGGCGAGCAGGTGCTCGGCGTCAAGCTCACCTTCGACAAGCGCTACATCACCCTGGCCCCGGTCGCTTCGCTGATCGGCCTGGCGTTCCGCATGTACGACCCGGATGGCCTGATCGGCGATACCCGCGACATCGGCATCACCCTGGGCCTGCTGCCGCGCGACACCGCCGGCGTTGAAATCGGCCGTCGCCACTTCCCGCTGAACTCGACGTTCCAGAACGGCCCGATCCGCGGCAAGGACGTGTTCATTCCGCTGACCCAGCTGATCGGTGGCGCGGCGATGGCCGGCAAGGGCTGGAACATGCTCAACGAGTGCCTGGCCGTGGGCCGCTCGATCACCTTGCCGTCCACCGCCAGTGGTGGTGCCAAGGCCGGTGCCGCGGTGACCGGCGCCTATGCGCGCATCCGCAAGCAGTTCGGCCTGTCGGTCGGCCGCTTCGAGGGCGTGGAAGAAGCGCTGGCCCGCATCGGCGGCAAGGCGTACAAGATCAGTGCGCTGTCGCAGGCCACCGCCGCCGCGGTTGACCGTGGCGACGTGCCGTCGGTGCCGTCGGCGATCGCCAAGTACCACTGCACCACCATGAGTCGCGAAGTGATCTCGGACATGATGGACGTGATCGGCGGCAAGGGCATCATCCTGGGGCCGCGCAACTTCGCTGGCCGCAGCTGGCAGGCCGCGCCGATCGCGATCACCGTGGAGGGCGCCAACATCATGACCCGCAGCCTGCTGATCTTCGGCCAGGGTGCGATCCTGTGCCACCCGTGGGTGCTGAAGGAAATGAAGGCCGCGCAGGATCCGGATACCCGCGCCGGCCTGCAGGACTTCGACCGCAGCCTGTTCGGCCACATCCGCTTCGGCATCTCCAATGCCGTGCGTTCGTTCTGGTTCGGCCTGACCGGCGCGCGCTTCGGTGCCGCCCCGGGCGACGCCTATACCCGCCGCTACTTCCGCAAGCTGGACCGCTACTCGGCCAACCTGGCGCTGATGGCCGACATCTCGATGATGACCCTCGGCGGCAAGCTGAAGTTCAAGGAATCGCTGTCCGGCCGCCTGGGCGATGTGCTGAGCCACGTCTACATGACCAGCGCCATGCTCAAGCGCTACCACGACGAAGGCGCACCGCAGGCCGACCAGCCGCTGCTGGCCTGGGCCTTCCATGACAGCGTGCACAAGATCGAAGAGTCGCTGTCGGCCGCACTGCGCAACTTCCCGATCCGTCCGATCGGCTGGCTGATGTGGGCACTGATCTTCCCGCTGGGCCGTCGTGCCGAGGCTCCGGGCGATCGCCTGAGCCGTCGTGTCGCCGCCCTGCTGATGGCGCCGAATGAAGCCCGCGACCGTCTGGCCAGTGGCGTGTTCCTGACCCCGTGCGAGAACAACCCGGGCGGCCGTATCAACAGCTACCTGAGCAAGGCGATCATGGCCGAGCCGGTGGAGCGCAAGTTCCTGAAGGCGCTGAAGAGCAAGGGCATCGAGGCGCTGGACTTCAAGGCGCAGCTGGACGAAGCCGTGGCCGAGGGCGTGATCACCCAGGATGAGCGCAGCCTGCTGGAAGAGCTGCGCACGCTGACCCTGGACACCATCAGCGTGGACGACTTCGACACCCACGAACTGCGCGCGGCCAGCTACTACGACCGCCAGCACAAGGACCCGCATTCGCAGGCAGCCTGATCGCCCGCGACACGCGTTGCTTCGACGGCGGGCCTCGGCCCGCCGTCGCTTTATCCGCCGACCGGAATACCCACCATGTCCACGCCCCTGCTCTCGCTTTACCACCGGCTGCAGCGCTGGCCCGCCGGCACCTGGCTGTTCTCGCGCGCGGTGTGCTTCAAGGCGCCCTACTTCGCCAGCATCGCGCCACGCATCACCCGCCTGGAACACGGCCGCTGCGAAGGCACGCTGGCCGACCGCCGCAGGGTGCGCAACCACATCGGCACGGTGCACGCGATCGCGATGTGCAACCTGGCCGAACTGACCGCCGGGTTGATGGTCGATGCATCGCTGCCGAAGGGCATGCGCTGGATCCCGAAGGGGATGCAGGTGCAGTACCTGGCCAAGGCACGTGGCACGCTGCAGGCGGTGGCGTTGCCGGCACAGCCGATTGTCGTCGCGGCCGAGGGCTATGCCCTGCCGGTGACGGTGAGCGTGCGCGACCGTGCGGGCACGGAGGTGTTCAGCGCGGTGATCGACATGTGGTTGTCGCCGGCGAAGTAGGTTCCCGCGAACGGCGCAGCCCCTCGTGGGTGGACGGTTGATCGCGGAAAGCCCTGGTTAGGCTGGGGACGGTGGGTTCGCGGGGGACGCCGTGAACCCATCCCTGGGGGCTTGGCCGCGGCATCCATGCCGCGGACACCCCCGCGAACCCACCGCCCCCAGCCTCGGACGCATCTCTGCGGCGTCCACCCACGCAAGAGAAAAAAGAAGGGCAGAAGCAAAAGCAAAAGCGGCCCACCGGCCGCTTTTTGCTGTTGCTGTTGCTGTTGCTGTTGCTCTTGAACTTCTTTTTCTTCTCCGTGGGCTGGCCGCGCCCTGAAACTGTCAGGGGTGTGGCGGGTGGGCCGTTCAGGGGCGTTGGCGCCATGGATGGCGCCATCGAGCTTACATGGACGTACTTGCAGCGTCCCCTGCACGGCCCACCCGCCACACCCAACACATGACCCGCTCCACGCGACCAACCCACGAGGGGCTGCGCCGTTGGCTGGAAACTACGCCAGCGCGCGAAACACCAACGCCAGGATCGCCGGCACCGCCTGGATCATGAAAATACGGCGGCTCACGCTGTACGCGCCGTAGCACCCCGCCACCACCACGCAGGCCAGCGAGAACGTCACCAGCACCGGCTGATCGATCACCAGCCCCACCACGATGCCTGCCGCCAGGAAGCCGTTGTACAAGCCCTGGTTGGCCGCCAGCACGCGCGTGGCCCCGGCCTTCTCCGGCGTGTTGCGGAAGGTCTTCAGGCCCAGCGGGCGGGTCCACAGGAACATCTCCAGCACCAGGAAATAGATGTGCAGCAGTGCGACCAGCAAGGTCAGGGCGAGTGCGATCCAGTACATGTGCGGTTCCTTGGACAGGGAAGGAGAATGGGGTCAGCGCCCTATCCGCGGGAAAAGGCTCTGACCCCGGCAAATCAACGGTCGCGCGGCAGCTTCTTTTCTTCGCGCAGCACGCCGAATGCAGCCAGGGTCATGAAGCCGGCCACCAGCACGCCGCCGATGAACACCACGTGCGAACCGAACAGGGTCAGTGCCTTGTGGATCCAGGTGAACCCCAGGTCCGCGCCGCGGTACACCACGGTGTCGATCGCCGCGCCGGCCTTGTAGCGCCACTGCCGGTCCACGCGCGTGTAGATGGTCTCGCGCGCCGGCTTGGCCAGTGCGAATTCGCTGGCGCGGGTCATCACCTGCACCACCGCGACCATCAACGGCATCGGCGAGGCTGCCAGCACCGAGAAGCCGATCAGGATCGCGAAACCGGGAATCAGCAGCGCCGGCGCGATGCCGTGGCGCGACAGCAGCCAGCGGGTCAGGCCCACCTGCATCAGCAGCGCCAGCGCGTTCACCGCCAGGTCGATGCGCGAGAAGAACGCGGTACTGGCCGCCGGGTCGGTAAACGCCGCGCGCACGATGCTGGCCTGCTGGTTGTACAGCAGCGTGCCGACGCCCACGCCGAACACCACCATCACCGCCAACCAGCGCAGCAGCGGCTCGCGCACGATCAGTTTCAGGCCGTCCAGCACGCTGCCGCCCATCGGTTGCTCGCCGGACACCAGTTGCTGCTCGCGTTCGCGCAGCACCGCCCAATGCCGCAGCCGCCAGATGCACAACAGGCACACGACCAGGAATGCTGCCGAGACCAGCATCAGGTTGGCGATGCCCACGCGCTGGGCCAGCGCGCTGGTGATCAACGGGCCGAGGAACGCGCCAACGGTGCCGGCCGCACCGATGTAGCCGTAGTAGGCACGCGCCTGTGCGTTGGAGAACACGTCGGCCATGAAGCTCCAGAACACCGCCACCGCGAACAGGTTGAAGACCATCACCCAGAGGAAGAAGGCCATGCCCCGCCCTGGCACGTGACTGTCGAACAGTGCGTAGAACCCCAGCAGGGTGACGATGAAGAAGCCGTACACCACGGGAAGGAACACACGGCGCGGGAAGCGGCTGACCAGCCAGCCATACACCGGCTGCAGCACCAGCATGATCACGAACACGCAGGAGAACAGGAACTGCAGGACGAAGTCCTTCAACGCGATGCCATGGCTGGCGAACCAGGTGATCAGCACGGGCGGGAACACCGTTTCCAGGTCCGCCGAGGCGGCCATGGCCTCACGCACCGGGCGCAGCACGTAGTAGCCGCTGAGCAGGCAGAAGAAGTACAGGAACGACCACCACAGCGCCGGCGACTCGCGCAGCGCCGCCGCCAGGCCCTGCAGCGGCCCCTTGCCCGATGCAGCGCTCATGCAGCGCCCCTCGCCCACAGACGGCGGTTGGACAGCAGCATGGCAGGCTCCGGGGCGGTGAAGCGCGTACGTTAGCCAATGCACTGCAACATCGCCAGCGTGACGCGCCCTCGCGCCTGCGGACGGACGCGACGACCGGCCTGGACGACACGTTCCGATACACACTTTCGGGGCGTCAAAATTCCAACTTTTTCAACAAGATGCGCATTCATCTTCGCTTTGTTTGTGCACAGGGGAAAAGCGGCGCTAGAATCGCCATCAGCAGTCGCGCACGGGTCCAACCGATGAAAAAGAACAGCCTGCGTCGTCCGATCCGTTCGGCGGCCACCGGTTTGCTGGGCATGTTGATGCCCGTTGCCTTGTCCACCACCGCGCAGACACCGCCGGCGTTGCCGCCGATGCCGACCAACATCGAATCCGCGACGGCTGCCACCGTCGCCCACACCCAGCCTGCGGCCTACCGCACCGGTCTGGTGCCGCGCGTCCAGGCGCCGGCGGCTGGCTTCAACGTCGCCAACATCGAATCGATGGCGCAGCAGCTGACCTATGGCGAGCGCGTGCCAGGCATGGCGGTGGCGATCGTGCAGGGCGGCCGCATTCTCAGCGCGCGTGGCTATGGCGTCACCGACGTCAACAACCCGCTGCCGGTCGATGCGCACACCGTGTTCCGCCTGGCCTCGCTGTCCAAGGCCTTCGCCGGCACCATGGCCGGCCTGCTGGTCAACGACGGCACGCTGCGCTGGGACAGCAAGGTCACCGACTACGTGCCGGGCTTCCGCCTCAATTCGCCCGAAGCCACCGACCGCCTGACCGTGGCCGACGTGCTCAGCCATCGCGTCGGCCTGCCGTACAACGCCTACGACCGCGACATCGAAGGCAACGCCGAGTACTACGCGCTGACCCAGAAGCTGGCCAACACCAGCCTGAAATGCCTGCCGGGCGACTGCTACGCCTACCAGAATGTGGCCTTCAGCCTGATCGGCGACGTTGTCTATGCGGCCTCGGGCAGCTTCTACGAGCAGTCGGTCGAGCGCCGCATCTTCAAGCCGCTGGGCATGAATGATGCCAGCCTCGGCCTGGCCGGCATCCAGGCCAGCTCGCGCTGGGCGCGTCCGCACGTGCGCAGCCGCAACGGCTGGGTCTCGCTGACGCCCAAGCCCACCTATTACCGCGTCGCTCCGGCGGCTGGCGTCAACGCCAGCGCCAGCGACATGGCGCAGTGGCTGCTGGCCCACACCGGCCATCGCCCCGACGTGCTGCCGGCACCGCTGCTGGCCACCCTGCATTCAAGCCTGATCAACACGCCGGGCGAGATGCGTTCGGGCTGGCGCCGTGAGCGCCTGCACTCGGCGGGCTACGCATTGGGTTGGCGTACCTTCGACTACGCCGGCCACGACGTGGTGTTCCATGCAGGTGCCGTGCAGGGCTATCGCGGCCTGGTCGCGCTGGTGCCGGAACGTGACCTCGGCATCGCCATCCTCTGGAATGGCGAAAGCGGCCTGCCCAGCGGCCTGCTGCCGACCGTGCTCGACTCGGCGCTCGGCCTGCCGGCGCATCGCTGGCTGGATGTGGACACCGACTTCGGCAGCGACAACCTGATGGCCGAGGGCGCAAGCCCGGCGCAGCAGGACAAGCGCAAGGGCAAGGGCGCCTCGGGCAACCGCGCGGTGGCTTCGCCGCGCTGACCAGGCGGGCTCGACCGTGTGTGCGAAGGGCGGCCCATCGGTCGCCCTTTTTGTTGGCCGTTGCAGCGTCGAGCCCATGCTCGGCTCTGCAGTTCCGCAGCGCTAGTGCGCGAAGTAGTGCATGCCGCCGTCCACTGGAATCACCGCACCGGTGATGTAACCCGCCAGCGGCGAGGCCAGGAACGCCACCAGCGGCGCCACTTCCTCCGGTTCACCAAAGCGTCCGATCGGGATGTTGCGGGCAATGAACGCGCGTCTGCTTTCCTCGGTGGGGTGCAGGCGGTCCAGGATCTGCGCGCTGTTGATGCGCCCCGGTGCAATCGCGTTCACCGTGATGCCCTGCCCCGCCACCTCCGACGACAGGCCCTTGCTCCACAGGTGCAATGCCGCCTTCGCCGCGGTGGCCGCGTTCACCGCGCGCGGTTCCATCGAACCGCTGAAATTGATCACCCGTCCCCATGCCTGCGCCTGCATGCCGGGCAACAGCGCCTGGGTCAGCCGTCGTGCGGCGGAGAAGTTCAGGGCGATCGCTTCCTCCCAGATATCGTCATCGGCATCGACCGTGGTCGGCCGGGAACCGCCTGCGGCATTGACCAGGATGTCGACACGCTGCAATGCCTCACGGGATGCGTCCGCGATGTACCGGAGGTCGCCGGCAACCGTGACATCGCCGGCCACGATGACCGGTGCAGCGCCGCCTTCGGCTTCGATCCGCGCCGCCAGCGCCTGCAGCGGTGCCCGCTGCCGCGACGTGATGGCAATGCGCACGCCCTGGGCCGCCAGCTGCCTGGCGACGGCGGCACCGATGCCGCTGGCCGCGCCCGTCACCAACGCGGTACGGCCAGCAAGATTCAAGTCCATGGTGTTCTCCTGTCAGCGTGGCCGGCGAATCCGGTCCGTGCACGACATGCTGTTTGATCACCCCTGATTGATAAACTCCACGCAGGTTTCAGCATTCAACACCCGGGGTGTCAGATGAACCTGCTGGAGAGCATGCAGGTCTACGTGCTGATCGTGGACAAGGGCAGCCTCAGTGCGGCAGCCGCGGCGATGGATATCTCGGCAACGATGGCCGGCAAGCACCTGCGCGCATTGGAAGCCCGGCTGGGCATGCAGCTGTTGAGCCGTACCACCCGGCGCCAGCACATGACACCGTTCGGCGAGGACTACTACGCGCGCTGCAAGGAGATCCTGCGCCTGGTGGAGGAAACCGACGCGCAGGCGCAGCACCAGCAGCTCTCACCGGCGGGCACGCTGCGCATCAGCGCACCGGTGATCTTCGGTACACACGCGCTGGTACCGGCGCTGGCCGAGTACATGGCCCGTCATCCGGATGTCCGGGTCGAAGCCACGCTGACCGATCGTGTGGTCGACCTGGCCGAAGAGGGCTTCGAGGCGGCACTGCGCATCGGCACGCTGGCCGACAGCAGCGTGCTGGTGGCACGAGCACTGGCCCCCTATCGCTTGATGATGTGCGCCTCGCCGGCGTATCTGGCCAGGCATGGCACGCCACGCGGCGTGCACGCACTTGCCGGCCATCAATGCCTGTCGTTCGAACCGAGTGCGCTTGCCCAGTGGCTGCAGGACGACGCTGGCGAGCTCGACCACGTGCCCGACGGCCGACTGCAGATCAACAATGGCGAAGCGCTGCGTTCGGCGGCGCTGCACGGCCTTGGCATCGTCCTGCAATCGACGCTGCTGCTGGCCGCCGATGTCGAGGCGGGGCGTCTGGTGCAGCTGTTCCCGGAATACGGTCAGGCCGGTCGGCCGATGCACGTGGTCTATGCGCACGACCGTTACCACTCCACCCGCCTGCGCAGCTTCCTCGACTTCCTGATGGAGCGCTTTCCAGCGGCGCCGCACGGCTAGCGCCGACCGTCAGCAAAGCGGTCGAGCCTGGCTCGACTCGACGCTACAAGTGGCCCATAAAAAAACCCCCTCCCCGCTGGGCAGCCAGGGAAGGGGGTTTCAGGATGCGGCTATCGGGAAGTACTTAGATCAGCGGCGCCGGGGTTGCCGGCAGAGCGACCGGAGCGGCCTTCTTCTTGCGGGCGGCCGGCTTGCGCTTGGCAACCTTCTTCGCTGCCTTCTTCGGGGCAGCCTTCTTGGTGGCCTTCTTCGCGGTCTTCTTCACTGCCTTCTTGGCGGTCTTCTTGACGGCCTTCTTGGCAGTGGCCTTCTTCGCGACCTTCTTGGCCGGCTTGCGCGCCGCGGCCTTCTTGGCAGTCTTCTTGGTGGCCTTCTTGGCAACCTTCTTGGTGGCCTTCTTGGCAGCGGACTTCTTGGCTACCTTCTTCGCCGCCTTCTTCACTGCCTTCTTCGCAGTGGTCTTCTTGGCGACCTTCTTCGCAGCCTTCTTCACTGCCTTCTTGGCGGTTGCCTTCTTCGCGACCTTCTTCACTGCCTTCTTGGCAGCGGCCTTCTTCGCGACCTTCTTCACCGCTTTCTTGGCGGCGGGCTTCTTCTTCGCAGCTTTCTTGGTTGCCATGGGATGGCTCCTCGTCAGTGATAGGGAGTTGAAACGCCCAGTTGGATCAAACCCGCGGATGCTGCGTGCGGGGACCGCCGGCGCGTCAGGCGCGCCGTTACGGATGCGGCAATGCCCGCCTCGATCGGCGGAGCGGGCATCGGAACGGGAGTTGCCTTGCATTTCTCCGGGGGAAGCGGGGCCATGTCCACCGTCATCAGGGTCGCGGTGGTCTTGAAGGGGCTGCTTCGCATCGGACGATTGATTCTGCGCACTCGGTTGGGCAGGCAAGGTCTGCTGAGGCGAAACCTAATCACGGTTTTTTTTACTGTCAACAACCCCCGCGAAAAATTTTCACATCCGCGCCTTCCCGGGCGCCGCCGGCGCCACCACTCTGCACGGCCTGCAACGACGGTGGAAGCGGCGCGCACGCACGTTGCCTGCATCGATGCCAATGCAGGCGTTGATCAAAAAACACTTGAAATAAGCACTCCGCGTAGACAGGCGCAGGCAAGGCACAACGGCGTACGCGCATCGTCGGTGGTCACCGGCACCGCCGCCAACGCCAGCACAACGGCGCCGCAACGGGGGGCGAAAAGTTTTCACATTCGAACGCTTCGGCGCGGGGCTGAAACGCGGATTTGCGCAAAACTGCGCACGCCCATCGGCACCGTTCGCCTGTCGGCTGATGCCACGCCGAGGGTGCACAGCGAACCCCGCGTCATGAGTCCGACGCGGTCGCCAAAACAAAAACGGCCACCCGAAGGTGGCCGTTCCAGAATCCGGAAACGACGACTCAGTGGTCGTCGTTCTCCAGGGCTTCGGCGTACGCGTCCGGGTCCAGCAGCTCGTTGACCTCTTCGGCGTTGGTCAGTTCGATCACGAACATCCAGCCTTCGCCGTAGGCATCTTCGTTGATGGTTTCCGGCTTGTCGGACAGGGCCGAGTTGACCTCGACGACCTTGCCGCTGATCGGGCTGTAGACGTCCGAGGCGGCCTTCACCGACTCGACGACGGCGATCTGTTCGCCGGCCTTGGCGTCGGCGCCGACTTCCGGCAGTTCGACGTAGACCAGGTCACCCAGCAGGCCCTGGGCGTGGTCGGAAATACCGACGGTGACGCGGCCATTGCCTTCGACACGGGCCCACTCATGGGACTTGAGGAACTTGAGGTCGCCGGGGATCTCGCTCATGGGACTGCTCCAGAGATATGCAGGGGTGGAAAAAACGGGGCTAGTGTAACCAACCGGCCGCCACTGCTGTCAGTGACGACCGGCACGTTCGGATCAGGCGTCGGCGAGCACGCCGGGCTGGGCCTGGCCTTCGCGCACGAACGGGAACTTGACCACGCGCACCGGCACCTGCCGGCCGCGGATGTCGACGGTGACCTCGCCGAGTTCACCGGCCGGCACGCGGGCGAAGGCGATGCCCTTGGCCAGGGTCGGCGAGAAGGTGCCGGACAGGATCTCGCCCTGGCCGCCAGCGGTGGTCACCGCCTGGCCGTGGCGCAGCACGCCCTTCTCGTCCATCACCAGGCCGATCATCTGGCGCGCGGTGCCGGCGGCCTTCTGCGCCTCCAGCACGTCGCGGCCGATGAAGTCGCGGCCTTCGTCCAGCGACACGGTCCAGGCCAGTGCCGCTTCATACGGGCTGATCTCTTCGTCCATGTCCTGGCCGTACAGGTTCATGCCGGCCTCCAGGCGCAGGGTGTCGCGCGCACCGAGGCCGGCCGGCTTCACGCCTGCCGCCAGCAGGCGGTTCCAGAAGGCGACCACGGCATCCTGCGGCAGCAGGATCTCGAAACCGTCTTCACCGGTGTAGCCGGTGCGGGCGACAAACAACTCGACGCTGTCGTCGGACTGCACCTGCAGGGCGGCGAAGCGGCCCAGCTTGGTCAGTGCTGCACGGTCGGCTTCGCGGGCCAGGCCGATCACGATGTCGCGCGCCTGCGGGCCCTGCACGGCGAGGATGGCCAGGTCCGGGCGCTGCTCGACGGAAACACCGAACGGTGCCGCCTGCTCACGCAGCCAGGCCAGGTCCTTTTCGCGGGTGGAGGCATTGACCACCATGCGGAAGAAATCGTCGCCCAGGTAGTAGACGATCAGGTCGTCGATGACGCCGCCGCGCGGATTCAGCATGCACGAGTACAGGGCCTTGCCGGTCACCTTCAGTTTGTCGATCGAATTGGCCAGCAGGCGGCGCAGGAACGGCTTGACCTGGTCACCGCGCAGGTCGACCACGGTCATGTGACTGACGTCGAACACGCCGGCTTCGCGACGCACCAGGTGGTGTTCGTCCAGCTGCGAGCCGTAGTGGATGGGCATGTCCCAACCCCCGAAATCGACCATCTTGGCGCCAAGGGCGCGGTGGGTATCGTTGAGCAGCGTCTTCTGGGTCATGACCGGTCCGGCAGCAGAGGAAACAGGAATTCCCATTATCCCAGATCGGTCGCCCGCAGGCGTGCCGCAGCGCAGCGGTTCGTGGAAGCGGAAGCGCGGCCCGCCTTGCCCTTTCCCTTTCGGGCAAGGCAATGGCTGCGCTCCCCGCAACCGCCTGTTACAGGCGCACCCGCCCACGCAGGATGTCGACGAACATCACCCAGTCACCCATGAATGAATACAGCGGATGCCGGAAGGTGGCCGGGCGATTCTTCTCGAAGAAGACGTGGCCGACCCAGGCGAATCCATAACCGCAGAACAGCGCGGCCAGCAGGAGCGTCGGCTGGCCGCGCAACACGGCAGCCGCAGCCAGCAGCAGCACTCCGCAGCTGCCGATGAAATGCAGGCGCCGCGAGACCGGGTGGCGGTGCTCGCTGAGATAGAACGGATAGAACTCGCGGAAGCTGGCGAAGCGGGACATGCGCGTGCTCCGGGGGCCGTGGTCACTGCCATCATGCGCCTTACCGGGATGCAGCGCTGCGCGCTTGCGGGGCATGGCCCGGCGGCCGTTGTAGAGCCGAGCCATGCTCGGCTGCCTTGGCCTTTGTAGCGCCAAGCTTGCTCGACTGCTCCCCGGAGAAGCAGCCGAGCATGGCTCGGCTCTACAAAAGGGTGGGCGCGGTCGAGCCTGGCTCGACGCTACACCGGGGCCGTGCGCGGACCGAACATGATCACCGCCATGCCGGCCAGGCACAGGGCTGCACCGAACAGGTCCCAGCGGCTGGGGCGGATGCCGTCGACCAGCCACAACCAGAACAGCGCGGTGCCGATGTACACGCCACCGTAGGCGGCATAGACCCGTCCACTGGCAGTCGGGTGCAGAGTCAGCAGCCAGGCGAACAGGGCCAGGCTGGCCGCGGCCGGCAGCAGCAACCAGACGCTGCCTCCCTTGCGCAGCCACAACCATGGCAGGTAACAGCCGACGATCTCGGCCAGCGCGGTCAGCAGGAACAGGCCAAGCGTCTTCACGCTTTTTCTGCTGCCTTGGCGTGCTGCCACAGCGCTTCCTGCGCATCCAGGTCCAGTGCCGCCAACGCCTCCCCCTGCGCCTCGGCCTGCGCTTCCATCGCGCGGAAGCGCCGCTCGAACTTGTGGTTGGCCCCGCGCAGTGCGGCGCCCAGATCGATATCGGCGTGCCGGGCCAGGTTGGCGCAGACGAACAGCAGGTCGCCCAGTTCTTCCTGCAGGCGCGCCTTGTTGCCCGCGATATCGCCGCGCTCGAATTCCTCTCGCAGCTCCTGCAGCTCCTCGGTCGCCTTGTCCAGCACAGGCAGCGGGCCCGGCCAGTCGAAACCGACCCTGGCCGCGCGCGACTGGAGCTTCACGGCGCGCTGCCATTCCGGCAGGCCACGCGAGATACCGGCCAGTGCGGAGGTGTCCTGCTCGCCCTTGGCGGCACGCTCGGCGCGCTTGATCGCGTCCCAGTTGCGCATCACTCCGTCGGCATCGTCGACGCTGACATCGGCAAACACATGCGGGTGACGGCGCTGCATCTTGTCGCTGATCGCACGTGCGACATCGGCGAAGGCAAATGCCCCCTGCTCCTCGGCCATGCGTGCGTGGAACACCACCTGCAGCAGCAGGTCGCCGAGCTCGTCGCAGAGATCGTCGAGGTCGCCGCGGTCGATCGCATCGGCCACCTCGTAGGCTTCCTCGATGGTGTACGGGGCAATGGTCGAGAAGTCCTGCTCCAGGTCCCATGGGCAACCTCCCTGCGGGTCGCGCAGGCGCGCCATGATGACCAGCAGGCGTTCCAGTTGATGGCTTGCCTCGCTGCCGGTGGCAGGGGTGTCGTGCGCGCTCATGCGGCCTCCAGGTTCAGTCGGACAACCAGTCGCGCCACGGCAGGCTGGTATCACCAAGGGCAATGAAATCGCCGTTCAACAGCGTTTCGCGGCGGTTGTAACGGAACGGCTTGCCGGTCGCGGCCGACAGCACCGCGCCACCCGCCGCATGCAGCACGCACTGGCCGGCGGCGGTATCCCATTCAGAGGTCGGGCCGAGCCGCGGATAGACATCCAGGCCGCCTTCGGCGATCCGGCAGAATTTCAGCGACGATCCCTGCGCGATGGTCTCGATGCGGCCCATGCGCGCCAGCAGCGCCTCGGTTTCCGGCGAACGGTGCGATCGGCTGGCGGCGACGCGCAGCGGAGCAGTGGCCGGCGTGCGGGTGCGCAGCACGGTGTCGTGCAGACCCTGCCGCCGATAGGCCAGTTCCCCGCGCATGGCATGCCAGACAATGCCGGTGACCGGCGCCAGCACCACGCCGAATGCCGGTGCGCCCTGGTAGATCAAGGCAATGTTGACGCTGAACTCACCGTTGCGCTTGACGAACTCGCGGGTGCCGTCGAGCGGGTCCACCAGCCAGTAGGCGCCCCAGTGGCGGCGCTGCTCCCAGCCCACCTGCGCCGATTCCTCGGACAGGATCGGCAGGTCCGGGGTCAGCTGGCGCAGGCCCAGTTCAATGACCTGGTTGGCGGCCAGGTCAGCTGCGGTGACCGGGCTGTTGTCGTCCTTGATCTGCACGTCGAAGCCATCGGCATACACCTGCATGATGGCCTGTCCGGCTTCCTGGGCGATGGCGATGGCGGTCTCGCGCAGGTCCGTCGTCAGCTTGATCATCGCGTTCCCTGCAACCACTGGCGGGCAATGAACAGCGCCGCCAGCGAGCGTCCCTCTGAGAAGTCCTCGCGCAGCATCAGCTGGTCCAGTTCGGCCAGCTTCCACGGCACCACTTCCAGCTCCTCCGGCTCGTCGCCGGCCAGTTTTTCCGGGTACAGGTCGCGCGCCACCACCAGCCACGACTGGTGGCTCATGTAGGTCGGGGCCAGGGTCATCGCGCGCAGCACGTCGACCCGGCGCGCACCATAACCGGCCTCTTCCTTCAGTTCGCGGTCGGCCGCCTGCTCGGGCGTCTCGCCGGCATCGATCCGGCCCTTCACCAGCCCCAGTTCGTAACGGTGCATGCCAGCGGCGTATTCACGTACCAGCAGCACGGTTTCGTCGTCGAGCATCGGCACCACCACCACCGCACCGTGCCCACGGCTGACCAGGCGCTCGAAGCGGCGGCGTTCGCCGTTGGAGAACTCCAGGTCCAGGTGCTGGCGCTGGAAGGGGCCGTTCTCCTCATCGGTGATCCGATGGATGATCGGCAAGCGACGGCCGGCACGGTCATCGTTCATGCGGAATCTCCGCGGCGACCGGCGGCTGCGCCGGGGCCGATAGAATGTGCAGGCAGCAACATGTTCATGAGCCCGAAATGCTAGCAGACCCAACCCCCTCCCCGCTGGCCCGCCACTGGCGGCAGCGCGACCTGCAGGTGCTGTGGCACCCGTGCACGCAGATGCGTGAGCATCCGGACACCCTGCCGCTGGTACCGATTGCCCGTGGCGAAGGCGCATGGCTGATCGACCACGACGGCAACCGCTATCTGGACGCGGTCAGCAGCTGGTGGACCAATCTGTTCGGTCATGCCGAACCGCGCATCGGTGGTGCCATCGCTGCCCAGGCCGGGCAGCTGGAACAGGTGATGCTCGCCGGTTTCGGCCACGAGCCGGCGATCACCCTGGCCGAACGCCTGCTGGCACTGGCGCCACGCCAGGCCGGCCGCGAACCGCTGGCCAAGGTGTTCTACGCCGACAACGGGTCCGCCGGCGTGGAAGTGGCGCTGAAGATGGCCTTCCAGTACTTCCAGAACCGCGGAGAGCCCCGGCGCACGCGCTTCATCGCGCTCGAGAACGGCTACCACGGCGAAACCCTGGGCGCGCTGGCGCTGGGTGAAATTCCGCTGTACCGCCGCGTCTATGCGCCGCTGCTGGCCGAGGGCCTGTTCGCGCCGTCGCCCGATGCCTACCTGGCCGAACCGGGCCAGAGCGCGGCCGATCGCGCACGGCAGGCGGCCGATGGCCTGGCCACGCTGTTCGACCAGCACCCGGGCGAGGTCTGCGCGGTGATCCTGGAACCGCGCCTGCAGTGTGCCGGCGGCATGCGCATGCATGACCCGGTCTACCTGCAGCGCGTGCGCGAACTGTGCGATGCCCATGGCGCGTTCATGATCGCCGACGAGATCGCCACCGGCTTCGGCCGCACCGGCACCCTGTTCGCCTGCGAGCAGGCCGGGGTGATGCCGGACCTGATGTGCCTGTCCAAGGGCCTGACCGGCGGCTTCCTGCCACTGGCCGCCGTACTGGCGACGCAGGCGCTGTATGACGCCTTCCTCGACGACTCGCGCGAGCGCGCCTTCCTGCATTCGCACAGTTACACCGGCAACCCGCTGGCCTGCGCCGCGGCGCTGGCGACGCTGGACATCTTCCGCGACGACGATGTGATCGCGCGCAACCGGGGCATCGCCTCGGTGATGGGCACGCTGGCGGCAC
The DNA here is from genome assembly GCF_059369475.1 of Stenotrophomonas sp. YJH_SMC_65. NCBI lineage: Bacteria > Pseudomonadati > Pseudomonadota > Gammaproteobacteria > Lysobacterales > Lysobacteraceae > Stenotrophomonas > Stenotrophomonas sp. YJH_SMC_65. Next base: position 1,238 of record NZ_JCAFSR010000001.1, on the reverse strand, counting down.
CGTTTGCCGACCACCCGCACGTGGCCGACGTGCGCCAGGCCGGCATGGTGGTGGCGTTCGAGCTGTCGCGCGACGGCAACAAGCGCACGCCGTTCGACCCGGGCCTGCGGCTGGGCCTGCAGGCCTACAAGGCCGCCCTCAAGCGCGGCGTGGTGCTGCGCCCGCTGGGCGACGTGCTGTACTGGATGCCACCCTACTGCGTGGACGACGAACAACTGGAGCTGCTGGCGCACACTACGCTGGCGGCCATCGACGAGGCGATTGCATGCGCGTGACCCGCTGCCCCATCGACCTGGCGCTGCACAGCGGCCAGACCGTGACCCTGCCGGAAGAGACCGCCAACCACCTGGTGCGGGTGATGCGCCTGCGCGAAGGCGATACCTGCGTGCTGTTCAACGGCGATGGCCACGACTACAGCGCGACGCTGACCGTGGCCGGCAAGCGCGAGGTGCAGGTCCGCATCGACGCCGTGCAGGCCATCGACAATGAATCCCCGCTGGCGATCACCCTGCTGCAGGGCATCGCCCGTGGCGAGAAGATGGACCTGATCCTGCAGAAGGCCACCGAGCTGGGCGTGGTCGCGATCATTCCGGTCAACGCCGAGCGCACCGAGGTGAAGCTGGACGCGGCACGGGCGGAAAAGCGCGTGGCGCACTGGAACAACGTGGTGACCTCGGCCTGCGGCCAGTCCGGGCGCGCGCGCATTCCGCCGGTAGGATCGCCGCTGTCGCTGGCGCAGGCTGCGGCGGCGCTGCCAGCCGATTCGCTGCGCCTGACCCTGGATCCGCACGGAGCACATCGCCTGTCGACGCTGGAAGCCGCTCCCGCTGGCGGCATCGTGATTGCAATCGGCCCGGAAGGCGGCTGGTCGCCACGCGACCGCGATCAACTGGCCGCAGCAGGGTTCCAGGGGCTGCAACTGGGGCCGCGGATCCTGCGCACGGAAACGGCCGGACTGGCCGCGATCGCGGCGTTGCAGGCGCGGTTGGGCGATCTGGGGTGAGGCTGATTCGTGGTAGTGCCGGCCCGCTGGCCGGCATCCACGGGATCATGAGGTTGCCGGCCAGCGGCCGGCACTACCAGCTACCCGACCGGCGGATTGCCGATCAGGCCGCCAGCGGATGTCGACGCAGGAAGCCGCTCCCGCTGGCGGCATCGTGATTGCAATCGGCGGGATTCCAGGGGCTGCAACTGGGGCCGCGGATCCTGCGCACGGAAACGGCCGGGCTGGCCGCGAT